>NZ_JBYSYG010000007.1:0-324886 GCF_058783045.1 Hydrocarboniphaga sp. FW305-C-57
GCCCTGGTCACGCGGCGCAATCAGTTGGTGAGCATGCTCACGGCCGAACGCAATCGACTGAGCATCAGTCACGCCAGCGCGCGCAAAAGCATCCGAGAGGTCATCGAACTGCTCAAGCGACAGCTCGAAGTGGTGGATCGGCAGATGCAACGGCACGTCAAAGCACATCACGAAGACAGCGCGCAGTTGCTGCAGTCGGCCAAAGGTATCGGAAGCGTGGTCAGTGCCACGCTGCTGGCAGCGCTGCCGGAATTGGGAACGCTGTGCCGCCGCAAGATCAGCGCGCTAGTCGGTGTCGCGCCGATGGCATGCGACTCCGGCATGATGCGTGGCAAGCGGATTTGCTGGGGCGGTCGGGCCGATGTGCGGACGGCGCTCTACATGGCGACGCTGTCCGCCGTGCGAACCAATCAGGCCATCAAACCGTTCCATGAGCGCCTGATCCGCGCCGGCAAGCCACCCAAGCTGGCCTTGGTCGCCTGCATGCGCAAACTGCTCACCATCCTCAACGCCATGGCCCGAGACGGCAAAGCTTTCGAACTCCAACCAGCCTCAGGCATCTTGACCTGAAACACAGTTGCTCTCCCGCACGCGGGAGAGGGGGCGGCAGGTGCAGGCGCTTGCGGCGGATGGTTCGTTGCCGGCTCTTCCCCAACTTGCACCCCGTTCCGGTTCCCGATACAACGCGCCCCTCTTGCCGCAAGCGGATCGTCGATCAGTGGAATTCCAGCTTCTCAGTACCTCGGGGGCCGCTCGTCGTGGCCGATTGACGTTCGAGCGTGGCGTGGTAGAGACGCCCATCTTCATGCCGGTGGGCACTTACGGAACGGTCAAGAGCGTGTCGCCCGAGGAGCTGCGCGCGGTCGGCAGCCAGATCATCCTCGGCAATACCTTTCACCTGATGCTGCGGCCCGGTGAGCAGCTCATTCGCGATACCTTCGGCAGCCTGCACGGCTTCATGAACTGGAACGGGCCGATCCTGACCGATTCGGGCGGTTTCCAGGTCTGGAGCCTGGCCGAGCTGCGCAAGATCAGCGAGGAGGGCGTGAAGTTCGCGTCGCCGCTCAATGGCGATCGCATCTTTCTGACGCCCGAGCGCTCGATCGAGGTCCAGCATGCGCTGGGCTCGGACATCATCATGCAGTTCGACGAGTGCACGCCGTACCCGGCAACGGAAAAGCAGGCGCGCAGCTCGATGGAGCTGTCGGCGCGCTGGGCGGCGCGCTGCAAGACGGCGCACGAAACGCTCAAGGCGAACGGCCCGGGGCCCCATCCCCGGGCGCTCGGCGGGCAGGAACCGCCACTGGCGGTTCCTGAAATCCCCGCCTCGCTGTTCGGCATCGTACAAGGCGGCATGCACGCGCATCTTCGGCTCGAATCGCTGCAGCATTTGACCGGCATCGGCTTCGATGGCTATGCGGTCGGTGGCCTTTCGGTCGGCGAGCCCGAAGTCGAGCGCCTGCAGGTGCTCGATGCGGTGGGGCCCAAGCTGCCGGCCGATCGTCCGCATTACCTCATGGGCGTCGGCACCCCGCGCGACATCGTGCAGGCGGTCGGGCGTGGCATCGACATGTTCGATTGCGTGATGCCCACGCGCAACGCGCGCAACGGCCATCTGTTCACGAGCCAGGGCGTGATCAAGATTCGCAACGCGGCGCATCGCATGGATCCGGCGCCGCTCGATCCGAATTGCGATTGCTACACCTGCCGCAACTACTCGCGCGCTTACCTGCACCACCTCGACCGCTGCGACGAAATGCTCGGGCCGCGGCTCAACACCATTCACAACCTGCACTATTACTTGAACCTCATGCAGCGCATCCGCAAGGCGATCGAGGATGACCGCTTCGAGGCTTTCGCTGCTGATTTCCTGGCTTCACCCGAGGGGCGGCCGGCCAAGTCCAAGTTGTCGGTCGCGGTGGCGGACGCAGCAAACGGCGATACAGCTCAGACGGGCGACACTGGCGATCGTTGATCTTCTGACGTTGATCTCTTCGGGAGGCCGGGCATGAAATGGCGTGAAGGCAGGCGCAGCGACAACGTCACCAGTGGTGGAGGCGGCGGTGGTTTCAGGCTCGGGCTCGGTGGCGTCGCGGTGATCGTGGTGCTCGGGCTGTTTTTCGGCAAAAGTCCGATGGAAATGCTCGGGCTCGTCGCCCAGCTCGAACAGGGTGGCGCTCCGACGCAGCAGCAGCCGCTGCCCGACAACGAAACCACCGACTTCGTGCGCGCCATCCTCGGGTCGACCGAGGACGTTTGGGGCGGTTTGTTCGCGCAGAGCGGGGCGCAGTACCAGCCGCCGACGCTGGTGCTGTTTTCGGGCTCGGTGCAGACGGCTTGCGGTGGCGCGAGTTCGGCGAGCGGGCCGTTCTACTGCCCGGGCGATCGTCAGGTCTATCTCGATACGAGTTTCTTCGACGAAATGCGTCAGCGGCTCGGCGGCGGAGGGGATTTCGCCAACGCCTACGTGATCGCGCACGAGGTCGGCCACCACGTGCAGACGCTCACGGGCACCACGCAGAAGGTCCAGCAGGCGCGTGCGGCCGGGCAGAGCGTGGAGGGCGACGGCGGCCTGCTCGTGCGCCAGGAATTGCAGGCCGATTGCTATGCGGGTGTCTGGGCGCATGTGGCCGAGCAGCGCCTGCACTGGCTCGAAGCAGGCGATGTCGAGCGAGCGCTCGCCACTGCGAGCGCGATCGGGGACGACCGCCTGCAGCGCGAAGCGCGCGGCACCGTGGTGCCGGATGCGTTCACGCACGGTACGTCCGAGCAGCGCGTGCGCTGGTTCCGCCAGGGCTTTGATTCCGGCGACCCGCAGCGCTGCGACACGTTTGCGGCGGCGGACCTCTAAATCAGCGAAATGGAAATGTAGGGCGGGTTAGCGCGAAGCACGTAACCCGCCGGGTGTCCATCGACAGCATCGATTGAGTATCGAATGATGAGCGTGGCTTACGGCCTCCGGCCTGACCCACCCTACGATTGAGCGATCGAGGCTTGAAGTTTCCTACTGCTTCAGAAGCCCGATGAACGAATCGACCTTCTGGTCGATCAGCGCTTTCACGTTCTTTTCGAGCGTGAACTGCAGTGGCTTGGTGAACGGCTCGGGAATGTCGTTGGGCATGCCCGGAATCTCCGCATAAAGCCGCTCGCCGGGTGCTTCGACGGGCGCCTGCAGCTTGCCGGGCAAGCCGACGATGCGATGGAAGCGAATCGTCGAGAACGCGGCGTTCTGCGTCTTGCCGAGTCCGCTGTAGTTGTAGAGGCCATTGCCGCGCAAGGTCTGCGAGGTGCCGGTGACACCGTCGTCGAGCTCGTACGGCGATACCACGATCAGCATCTGCAAGCGGTTCTGCTTGATGATGGCGTCGAACTCGTTCTGCCAATCGCCGAAGTTGCCGGACTTGCCGTTCCAGCTTTTCTGCCATTCGGACTTGTAGCGCAAGAGCCGGGCGCTCGGGCGGATCAGCACCGGCTGGTAGGGCACGCCGCTCAGGATGCGCTTGCGCAGGGATTCGGTGACGTAGCCCGGAAGATCGAAGCTCGGGATCAGCGTGCGGCGAAAGTCACCGCGGCCCAGCGTGCCCGCGTGCGTCAGTGCGATCTCGTTGTCGAGCGCCACCATCAGGCCCACGCGGCTGCCGTTGGGCAGGCGGGTGCTGACGGGCGGCTTCCAGGCCGGGTTTTTGATCGACGCCTGGTCGTAGCCTTGCTCGGCCGAGCTGAAGATCTTCACGCTCCCGATCTTGTCGTCGGGGCTCGGCGTCGACGAGCAGGCCGACAGCAACAGGCACAGCAACGCGGCAACTACACCGTAGCGTTTCAGCACAAGCATCCATTCTCTCCCGGGGGCGTGGGCGACATCCGTCGCCCGGTTCAGGTACTGATGGCCCGATTGTGATGAGGCTCGGGCTCTGCGATCGTCGCCAAATGACCAAGGGTCGAACTCGCCGCCCGGATGGTCCCGAGGCCATCTCGAATGAGCTTTTTGCTCGCTTGCGGAAAGACTTGTCTCTGGCTTGCGGGCGACGTTATCGCACGTTCCGACGCCGGCGTCAGCATTTCTGCGTACGAAAAATCCAGACAGGAGTATCGGCTTCACAACGAAGAAGGCCCGCGCGTGAGGCAGGCCTTCGATGGCGCCGATGGATCGGCTGCTACGGCTGCTACGGCTGGTGCGGCGGCTTGACGATGAGAACCGACTGCTTGCCGTGGCTCAGCAGATGCTCGCTCGTGCTGCCGATCAGAAAGCGCTCGAACGCGCCGCGCGGATGATGGCCGGCCACGATCAGCTCGGCCCCGATCTGTTCGCTGAGCTCCTCGAGCGCGATGTCGACGTTCCCGAACACCAGATGGCGACGCGGCTCCGGTACCCGATAGCGGTCGGCGATGCTGTTGAAGCGCTCGCGATGCAGGGCCTGGAGCTCCTCGGTCAGCACCGGCGTGGCCGCGACGCCTTGCAGACCGGCGTCCTCGGGCATGTTGATCACCGGCTCGACTGCATGGGCGATGTGCACTTCGGCGCCCGTCGCGGCGGCGAGCCGCTCGGCCTGCGAGATGACCAGCGCGTTGAGATCGTCGGCTCCTTCGGCCTCGACGGTGTCGACCGCGGCGAGCACCCGACGCGGCAGCCGATCGCCCTCGGTGCCGACCACCAGGAGCGGAACCGGACACTGGCGCGCGAGTGCCTGGTCCTCCGGCGTCGAGAACAGCCGGCGCAGCGCACTGTTCTTGCCGGGCTGCTTGATGACGAGATCGGGGGCGAACGTGCCGATATCCGCGAGCAAGGACTCGGGCCTGGCAGGGCCGGCGATCAGATGCCCACTGGCTTCGATGCCCTCGCTCCGCAACAAGGTCAGCGTCGAGGCGAGCCAGCTCGCGGCGTCGGCATCGGCTTCGCCGCTCTCTGTGACGGCTTGCAGGACGATGCTGGCCTGGGTCCGCCGGGCCAGCGCGATGCCCTGCGCGAGCGCCGGGCAAGGACCGCTGCCGGCCGGAACGATGAGCAGAATGCGTTGGTAGGAAGCGCCGTTGTTCGTCATGACCCGTTCTCCGGTCTGGGAGTCACCGCACCATAGGCGCGGGCAACTGTCTGCCGACGGAATGAGCGCTCGCCGGTGCACGGGGGATTTACGCCCATTTGCGTCTGCAAGGGTGGGCAAGATCACGATTTCCCATTAGCCTTACCGGATGCATCCAGTTCCGACCGGCCGCCGAAGAGCCCAATGACATCCGAGCTGTCCGACAAGCTGCTCGATCGTGTCGCCAGAGGAGACCGTTCGGCGACGCAGGAATGCATCCGCCGACACGGTGCGTTGGTTTGGTCGCTGGCCCTGCGCTCGACGCACGGCGACAGGGCCGAAGCCGAGGATGCGGTCCAGGAGATTTTCATCGAAGTGTGGCGCGCGGCAGGCAAATACGATCCGGCGAAGGGCAGCGAGTCGCTGTTCGTGGCGATGATCGCCCGGCGTCGCCTGATCGATCGTTTCCGCGCCAAGGCTCCCGAGACCACCGACATCGACGAGGTCGAGATCGTTGCCGACGACGATCCGGCGCAGGCGGCCGAACTCGGCGCCGACTTCCATGCGGTGCGCGCCGGCCTGGCGCAGCTCAAGCCCGAAGAGCGCAAGGTGCTCGACCTGGGTTTCGTCTACGGCATGACGCAGTCGGAGATCGTCGAACGTACCGGCATGCCGCTCGGTACCGTCAAGTCGCACATGCGCCGAGGGCTGATCCGGCTGCGAGAATGGCTGCAGGTCGGCCCGGACGGCCAGACGGGCGGGGGAGTCTGATCATGAATCAGAAACCTGACCGCACCGAGCAGGACGACGAGCTGCTGAGCTGGCTCACGCAAGACAAGCGCAAGACGCTCGACGTCGACAGCCTCGACGACGAGCAGCGCGAGCTCGAAGCCGCCGCGGCGCTGTATGCGCTCGCAGGGACCGACATCGAGCCGATGCCGGCGCATCTGCAGGACAAGCTCTTCGCGCTGGCCGATCAGCATCTCGACCCGGCCGCGGTGCGCCCGGCTGCGTCGCAGCCGAAGCAGCAAAGCTGGTGGAGCAGCCTCAGGTTGGCCTGGGGTACCGCGGCATTCGCGACCGTGGCGGCGGTTGCGCTCGGCGTGAGGCTCGCGAGCCTGCCGGTGGCCGAAGCGCCGCCGAAGCTGGCCGAACTCAAGGGCACGCACATTCCGCTGCAGCCGGGCCCGGACCAGGCCGGCCAGGGCGTGCACGGTGAAGTGATCTGGGATGCGCAGCGCGGCGGCGGCTATCTGAAGCTGGCGGGCCTGCCGGTCAACGATCCGCAGCGCGAGCAGTACCAGCTCTGGATCTTCGACGGTACGCGCGACGAGCGTTATCCGGTCGACGGCGGCGTGTTCAACATCGTGCGCAACGGCGAGGCCGAGCTCTGGATTCGCGTGCCGATTCCGGTGCGGCAGGCCGCACTATTCGCGGTCACGGTCGAGAAGGCCGGCGGCACTGTGGTGTCGGATCGCGGCCGCATCGTCGCGATCGCCAAGCCGGGGGCTTGAGACGCGGGAGACGCGAGACGCAACAGCGGTTTGTTCAGCACTGCTCTTCTTGCTTTTGCTTCTACGTCTCCCGTTCCCTGTCTCCCGGCTTATCAGGGAGCGCCCAGCGTCAGCGACTGGATCAGCGAGCTGAGCCGGTCGAAGCCGACCGGCTTGGTGACGTGCGCGGTGAATCCGGCCTGGCGGCAGCGCTTGACGTCGTCGTCCATGCCGTAGCCGGTCATCGCGATCGACGGGGCGTTCTGATGCGTGAGGAACACCTTGACCACGTCGGTGCCATCGCCGTCGGGCAGGCCGATGTCGCTGATCAGCAGGTCGAAGCGGGCGCCGGCCGATTTCTCGTTGGCTTCCTCCACGTTGGCGGCCGATTCCACCGTGTGACCCGAGAGCGTCAGCAGCGTGGTCATCGCCAGCGTGGTGTCCTCGTTGTCTTCGACGAGCAGGATGTTGAGCGAGCGGTTGGCGGCGGGTTGCGACTCGACCGGCTTGGCCGCGCGCTCGTCGAGCCGCTCGGTCAGCGGCAGCGTGAGCGTGAAGCTCGCGCCCAGACCTTCACCCTCGCTTTCGGCGACCAGTGTGCCGTTGTGCTTGACCGCGAGCGCATGCGCGATCGCCAGGCCCAGCCCGAGGCCGCCGAACTGGCGATTGATGGTGCCGTCGGCCTGCTCGAACGCGGAGAAGATGCGCGGCAAGGCGGCTTCGGTGATGCCGATGCCGCTGTCGGACACGCGCAGGGCGAGCGTTCGCGAATCCGGGTTGAAGGTCTCGACGCTGATGCGCCCGCCGGCCGGCGTGAACTTGATCGCGTTGCGCAGCAGGTTGGAGGCGATCTGCTGCAGCCTCGCCGAATCGCCGTCGACCTTGGCCGGATCGGCTCCGAGCCTGATCTCGAACTGATGGCGCTTGTCGGCCGCGTCGACCTGAGCGCCGGCCAGGATCGGCTGCAGCGTCTCGTGGAAATCGAGCGGACGCAGCTGCAGGCTCATCTTGTCGTGCGAGATGCTCGTGAGATCGAGCAGATCGTCGATGAGCCGTGATTCGAGCTCGATGTTGCGGCGGATCAGCGGCAGCAGCTCGGCGAGCTTGGGCGGCAGGTCGCCACGCTGCTCGATGAAGCTGGTCGCCGCGAGGATCGGCGTGAGCGGAGTGCGCAGCTCGTGCGAGAGCATCGCCAGGAAGCGGTCCTTGGCCGCGTTGGCGGCTTCGGCTTCTTCCTTGGCGGTGCGCAGGGCATCGGCCGCGCGCCGGGCTTCGGTGGTGTCGCGGATGATCTTCGAAAAGCCGATCAGCTCGCCGGCGTCGTTGCGAATGGCGGTCGTGACGATGCTGGCGAAGAACTCCTCGTTGTCGCGGCCGCGCATCCAGGTTTCGCGCACGTGGCTGTCCTGGTGCTCGGCGATGCCGATCGAGGCCATGACCTCGCGATCGCCGCTGCCGTCGGTCCCGAACAGTCGGCCGGCCGATTTGCCGACGACGTCGTCGGCGCGAAAGCCCAGCAGGCGCTCGGCCGCGCCGTTCCAGCTCAGGATGCGGCCATGCCGGTCGAGGCTGATGACCGCGTAGTCCTTGAGCGCGTTGACCAGCAGCCGAAAGCCGGTTTCGTATTCACGCAGCGCGCTTTCGGCGCGGATGCGGTTGCGGCGCTCGTCGGTTTCGGTAACCGCGCGGCGGACCGTCATCGGCAGTCGCTGCAGGCGCTGCTTGATGACGTAGTCGGTCGCACCCTGCTTGAGCATTTCGACCGCGTGTTCCTCGCCGAGCACGCCCGACACGAAAATGAAGGGCGTCTCGGGCGCTTCGGCACGGGCGATCGACAGCGCCTCTGCGCCCGAGAACGTCGGCAGCATGAAGTCCGACAGGATCACGTCGAAGCGTTTGCTCGCGAGCTGGGCGCGAAACGCGGCTTCGGTGTCGACGAGCGTCAGCTCGAGCTCGCAGTCGAGCATCGCCAGCCTGGCTTCGTTGAGCTCGGCGTCCAGACGGTTGTCCTCCACCATCAGGACGGACAGACGCCTGGGCCAAACCGCTGAAGACGGAGGGTTCATCGGGTCCGATGCCTTGGCCTTAGCTCACGCCCTTGCGCAGCACGCGGGCCGAGCCCGGCGGCGGCTCGTTGAGCACGGCCCAGAAGATGCCCAGATCGGCGATCGCCTCGACGAAATCGCGAAACGCGACCGGCTTGACCACGTAGGCGTTGACGCCGAGCTCGTAGCTGCGCAGCAGGTCCGGCTCTTCGCGCGAGGAGGTCAGCATGACCACCGGAATGCTCTTGAGCGATTGGGTCGAGCGCACCGTCTGCAGCACTTCGATGCCGTCGACCTTGGGCAGCTTGAGATCGAGCAGGATCACGGCCGGGTTGCCGGCGACACGGTTGGTGTACTCACCGCGGCTGTGCAGGTAGTCGAGCGCTTCGGCGCCGTCGCGGGCGACGATGACTTCGTTGGCGAGCTGGCTCTTGGCCAGCGCGATCAGGGTCAGCTCGAGGTCTTTTGGGTTGTCTTCGACGAGCAGGATGGGTTTGAGCATGGAGGTCATCCACTGAGTCCGGGAGGCGTCTTGGCTTCCGGCGGGCTTGAGCCGGAGGCCGTATTCTTGTTTGTTTTGGGCAGCGAGAACGAAAACGTGGCCCCTTGATCGGGCTCGCCGACGGCCCAGACGCGGCCGTCGTGCCGCTCGATGATACGACGCACGTTGGCCAGGCCGATGCCGGTGCCTTCGAAGTCTTCCATGCGGTGCAGGCGCTGGAACACGCCGAACAGCTTGTTCGCATACTTCATATTGAAGCCGACGCCGTTGTCGCGCACATGAATGACGTGATGGTCGGGCTGGTCCTCGGCTTCGATGCGGATCTTGGTGGCCGGGCGCTTGCGCGTGTACTTGAGGGCGTTCGACAGCAGATTGCGCAGCGCCAGCTGCAGGAAGGCGGGGTCGGCGTTCACGGTGGGCAGTTCGCCGATCTGCCACTGGACATCGCGACCCGCGGTTTCCTCGCTCAGATCGTCGATCGTGCGATCGATCAGCGATCTGAGCGGAAAATCCGATCGGCGCAGGGCCGAGCGCCCCATTTGCGAGAAGCTCAGCAGGTTGTCGACCAGCGTGCCGGCGAAGTGGGCGGACTCCTCGATGTTGTGCAGGAACCGAGTGCCGCGCTCGCTGAGCACATCGCCTTCGAATTCGCGCAGCAGATCGGCGTAGCCGACGATGTGCCGCAGCGGAGCGCGCAGGTCGTGTGAAACCGAATACGAAAACGCTTCGAGCTCGCGATTGGAACGCGAGAGCTCTTCGGCGAGCGAAGCCAGTTCTTCGGCACGGCGCAGCACCACCGCGAGGATCGCGCCGCGGAATTCGAGTGCGCCTTCGAGCTCGCTGCGCCGCCACGGCAGCGAGCGGCCGCGCACGGTTTCCGCCCAGCTTTCGAAGCTGCTGCGCGGGCGCAGGCCCCGCACGGGCTCTGATGACGACTCGGGGTCCATCGTTTTGGCCGGGTTGCCGGCCCAGCGCACGGTCTGCACGACCTCGGGACGGAACCAGATCAGGAAGTGCCGGTGCAGCTGCGAGATCGAGATGGCGAGCACGCCCGAGATGTGATGCCCGAGCGAGGCGGCATCGGGGTATTCGCTGGCCAGTTGATGCGTGCTGAAGATGCCCTCGACGGTTCGATCGCCGATCCAGTCGATCAGCGCGAAGATCGCCGGTTCGTCCGGTGCATCGCCGAGCCGCAGGCAGCGGCCACCCGAGACGATCGCGGCGCCGCTGGCTTCGGCGAAGCCCAGAAAGGCTTCCGCGTTCGCGGCCAGACCATTGACGAAGTTGTCGCTCTCGGCCATCGAGGACAGCAGCGACACCATCTTGCGGCGCAGGTCGAGGCTATGCGTGGCCTCGCTGCGCTCCTCCTTGGCTTCGATCTGCAGCGACAGGATTTGTCCGAGATGTTCGCAGGCGGTGCGGATGTCGAACGGCGTCTTGCGCGCGCTGTGGTGGTGGCAGGAGATCAGGCCCCAGAGCTCGCCGCGCACGATGATCGAGATCGACATCGAGGCGAGCGTGCGCATGTTCTTGAGGTACTGCACGTGCACAGGCGAAACGCTGCGCAGGCCCGAGTAGCGCAGATCGGTGGGCTTGCGGGTGATCGGATTGAGCGCCGGAACCAGCGGTGAGGGCAGGTAATGGGCGTCGGCGATCAGGCGGATGTGATTGCTGCGATACAGTTCGCGCGCCTGCCTGGGGATGTCCGACGCCGGAAAGTACAGGTCCAGGTAGGAGTCGTACCCGGGCTCGATGCTTTCGCCGAGCACGTGGCCGTGCCCCTCTTCGTTGAAGCGGTAGACGAGTACCCGGCCGAACCCGGTGATGCGGCGCGTTTCGCGGGCCGCGAGATCGCAGAGCTCGATCACCGAATCGGTCTGCTGCAGGCTCGCGACGAACGAGCGCACCAGCGGATACATCGAGGCGAAACTGCTTTCGCTGTCGGCGGACGCGGGCTCGAGTTCGAGGATCAGCAGGCCATCGTGGCGATGCACGATCGCATCCATGAGCCGTCCGTGGGCGTCTACATGGCCGAGGTAGAGCGGCTTGTCGATCAGGCCACCTGCGGTCACCGCACGCTGCAGGCGATCGACGCCCGATTGCGCAAGCAGATCGGCGATCGGCCGGCCGAGCAGCTCGTCCGGCGCCTTGCCGGAGAGCTCGCGGACGTTCTCGCTGAGCTGGACGATGGCGAGCGTGGATTCATCGAGACAGAACCAGTAGCCGTGCGGCTGGATGGCGCCCGGAACATGGATGGGCTCGCGATCGCAGGCCTCGAGCAGGTCCTGCGGCAGCGCATCGACCGTGGCCTGCGGCCCTACACTCACGCAACGCTCCGCAGCGGCTGGGCAAACCACTGGCCGAGGTCGGCGAAGCAATCGCGTGCGGCGGCGATGGCGGCCTCGTATTCGGCGGGAAGCAGACGGTCGGCCATGCGATCGCGGAAGGCTTTCCACATCGGTCCGGTCTGGGTTCCGTGGCCCAGAAAGTAGGCATTGCCTGCACCCGGCGCGAGATTGAGCTGGCGCGCGATGTGCGGGCCCAGCACACGGCCACCGAGCGTGGAGCCTTCCATCACGTAGAAGCGGCCGAACCAGCGCGCCTTGCTGCGCATGTCGTCGAACGCGGCATGGCGAGGCACTGCGTCGATCGTCGCCGGACTCACGCCGAGTTGCAGCAGGTCGGCGACCAGCTGCGAGCAGCGCAGGCGCGGCTTGACGAGATCTTCGAGTCCGGCCGGGGCGAACTGCTGCAGCGCGCGTTCGTAGGGCTCCACGTAGCCGAGGAAATGCTGCAGCGTCTCGACGTAACGCTCGCGCGTCAGCCCGGGCCGCATCAGATCCAATTGATCTTCGAGGGCCTGATGCTCTACTGCCGTTTCTTCCTTGAGACTGGCAAACAGGTCCATGCACGGGCCGAAAGCAGGTGTCGTCTGAATGATAGCTGTCCAATGTTCCTAATACGAATTCGATTGCCGCAAGGATGCAAAGTGCGCTGTGTCGAGCCTTTGTCTATCGCGAAAAAAGCAGAAAGGCCGGCGTGGCCGGCCCTTCGTTCAGCACATCGATACCGCAGGGTTTCAGTCTTCTTCCGGCGGCTTCGGCGGTTCCGGGCGCTTGGCGAGCTCTTCGGCGAGCTCGGTACGCTGGGCCGGCGTCAGCACGCCGTAGACCTGGGTGCGCAGGCTGGCCATCTGCTGCACCCGGTTGCGGGCCTCGGCGGCCTCGGCATCAGCGAGCTGTGTGGTCAGCGTCTGGTACTGCGCGGTGCCCGGCGTGGCGAGCTCGAAGCTGCGGCGCAGTTCGAACTGAGCCTTGCGATCGGTCTTGTCCTGCTCGCGCTGACTCTTGAAGAAGCCGCGAATCTGCTCGCGCTGCGAATCGCTGAGATCGAGATCGCGCAGCTCGTGCATGAACGGGCCGCCGCGATGCGGCCCGTGACCGGGACCAGGGCGGCCGGGGTCGCCGTCCTTGCCGGCGATGGCGGCGGAAGAAAGGGCAAGACCGGCCGCCAGAGCGGCGATGGTGATGGAACGGCGCATGATCGAACTCCGGTTGTTGCGGGATGAGAGCCTGGCTGCGCTCGCAAGCGGCGATGGCCTTGGCTGCGGAAGCATTGAAGCGCGCCTCACCATCGAGAAACGTTGCGAGCGCGTAAAGATGAGTAAACGACTGGCCCTGCGCGGGCTTTCGTCTTGCGACAACGGCAAGACGCAGCAAAAGTAGCCGCATGAACCGAATACTCATCGCAGACGACGACCGCGAACTGTGCCGCCTGCTGGCGGATTATCTGGGCCGCGAAGGCTTCGACGTCGACATGGTGCACGACGGCCAGAGCGCGCTCGCCCGCCTCGCCGATCCGGCGCGTCGTCCGGATTTGCTGATCCTCGACGTGATGATGCCGGGCCGCGATGGCCTGCAGACGCTGGCCGAGCTGCGTGCGCGGCATGCCTTGCCGGTGATCATGCTGTCGGCACGCGGCGAGCCGGTCGATCGTGTCGTCGGCCTCGAACTCGGAGCCGACGACTATCTCGCCAAGCCCTGCCTGCCGCGCGAGTTGCTCGCCCGCATCCGGGCGCGCCTGCGCCAGTCGACGCCGAGCGTGCCGGCGGCCTTGCAGATCGGGCTCATGCGTTTGCAGCCGGCCGAACGTCGCGGCTTCTACGGCGATACCGAGCTGGAGCTCACGGGTGCTGAATTCTCGCTGCTGCTCGCGCTGGCGCAGCGGGCCGGGCAGGTGGTCGACAAGGCGGTGCTCACGCGCGAGGCGCTCGGGCGCGAGATCGAACGCTTCGATCGCAGCGTCGACGTGCATCTGTCGCGCCTGCGCCGCAAGCTGGGCGATGTCTCGGGCCAGCAGATCCGCATCGAATCGATTCGCGGTGTCGGCTATCAACTCGTGGTGCCGAGCGCCGAGGAGCGCGGGGCGTGAGCCGGCTCTATCTGCGATTGCTGCTGTGGTTCTGCATCGCCAACGTGCTCACGCTGCTGATCAGCGTGTTTTTGACCGAGCGGCTCACGCGTCATGCCTACGGCGTCGAACCCGATTGGCCGGCGCTCGCCGCGCAGGCCAATCGTGCGTATGAGCGCGGTGGGCGCGAAGGGCTCGAGCACTGGATCAACGAGCGCCGCGAAGCCGGTTTCGAAGCGACCCTGTTCGAAGGCGAGCGCAATCTGTCGGGCCGCCGTCCTCCAACGCCGCGTCTGCTGCACGAGCTGCTCGCTTCGGACAACGTGGAGATTCGACTGCGCCCCGATATGCGTGTGATCGGTCAGCGTGTGGTGGGCCACGATGGTGTGGCGCGACAGTTCGTCGCGCTGCGCCGTCCGCCGCCGCCGCCGCGTCTCGATCAGCTGCTGGCGATGCAGATCGGCCTGTCGGTGCTCGTGATCGGCGTCGTCGGCTGGTGGCTTGCGCGCTCCATCGCCAAGCCCGTCGCGGCGGTCGGCCAAGCGGCCCGGCTGGTGGCGGCCGGCGATCTGTCTGCGCGTGTGCCGGCGCGCTTTTCGCGCGGGGCGGACGAGGTCGGCGATCTGGCTCGCGATTTCGATCGCATGGCGGCGCGCATCGAAGCCTTGGTCGCGCAGGAACGCGGCGTGCTGCAGGACGTGTCGCATGAACTGCGCTCGCCACTGGCACGGCTGCAGCTGCTGATCGATCTCGCGCGCGGTGCTCCGCCGGACGAGGCCGAAGCGCATTTCGCGCGCGCGGAACACGAGATCTCGCGCCTCGACAGGCTCATCGGCGATGCGCTCGCGCTGTCGAGGCTCGAATCCGACCTGCCCGGAGCCGAGCGCGAATCGGTCAATCTCGGCGATCTCATCAACAGGCAGGTCGAGGATTTTCAGCTCGAGGCCGATGCCCGCCGCATTCGTCTCGACGCCGATCCGGCGTTCGGCGTGTTGGTGTCGGGCAGTGCGGTCTTGCTCGGCCGGGCGCTCGACAACCTGATCTCGAATGCAATCAAGTTCAGTCCGGACGAAGGCCGTGTACGCGTCTCTTTGCGCACGGGTGGGGCGCACGCCGAGCTGTCGGTGCGCGACTGGGGCCCGGGTGTTTCGGACGATGAACTCGCGACGCTGTTCCGGCCGTTCTTTCGCGGCAGCAATGCGGCGCGCGCCGAAGGCCACGGCCTCGGCCTTGCGATCGTCGAGCGCATTGCGCAGGCGCATCGCGGCAGCGTCGAGGCCGTCAATGCCGAAGGTGGCGGGCTGGAGGTGAAGCTGCGGCTGCCGCTGCCGCTGTGAGGCGTGAACGCTCGATCGAGCCTCACATCATCGGCAATTCGAAATGCAGCGCCGCGCCGTGCGGCTGGACGTTCTGCGCCCAGATGCGACCACCGTGGGCCTCGATGATGCCCTTGGTGATGTAGAGCCCGAGCCCGGTGCCGCCGCGACGGTCGGCCGTCGTCGAGAAGTAGGCGTCGAACAGGCGCGGCAGATCGGACTCGGCGATTCCGGGTCCGGAATCCTCGACGACGAAGTGCAGCACGCTGGGGCCAGCCTGGCCTCTGACGCTGATGCGGGAGCCTTCGTCGCAGAACTTGATCGCGTTGCCGATGAGATTGCCGAAGACCTGCAGCAGACGCTGGCGATCGCAGCTCAGCAGGCTCGGCATTTCGCCGAGCGTCACCTCGAGTGCGAGCTTCTTGGCGGCGGCGCGGCGCTGCTGATGTTCGGCCGCTTCGAGCACGATCTCGCGGATGCTGCAAGGCTGGCGATTCACCGACAGACGGCCGGTGCGCAGCGTGGCCATGTCGAGCAGATCGCTGATCAGCCGCTGCATGCGGTCCACCGAGCGATTGAGGATGCCCGCGAGTTCGAGCGACTGCGCGTCCTGGCGAACTTCGCCGACTTTCTGCAGCAGCTGTGCGGTCATCGCCACGGCGTTGAGCGGATCACGCAAATCGTGCGAAACCACGGCCAGCACGTCGTCACGCAGCTGCACGGCGCGGGCGAGCTCCTGCTTGCGGCGGTACAGGCTGAAAAAGGTGTCGGCCTTGTGCCGCAGGATGTTCGGGTCGATGGGCTTGAACAGAAAATCCACCGCACCGCTTTCGTAGCCGCGAAACACGCGCTGCGCTTCGCGCGAGGCCGCGGTGACGAAGATGATCGGCACGTGCCGTGAGCGTTCGTTGCCGCGCATGAGCTCGGCGAGTTCGAAGCCGTCCATCTCGGGCATGTGGACGTCGAGCAGGGCGAGCGCGACGTCATGCTTGAGCAGCAGTTCGAGCGCCTCGTAGCCGGATTGGGCGCACAGCACCTCGATGTCGTCGGCCCGCAGCAGGGCCTCGAGCGCGACGAGATTTTCGGCTACGTCATCGACGATCAGGCATTTGATCGGCGGCAGCTGTGGTTCACGCCGGAGCGGAGTCATTCGCTTGGCGAGCTCCGCAACACGGCTGTGAGGGTGAACGAACGGAATCGGATCAAGGCCTTCCCACGCTGGATTTTCACGATGGACGAGGGGCGGCGGATGCGCCCGCTCCGTGATGGTAACGCGCGGGACCGAATAAATCGTCCCGTCCGCCGCATCCGCGGTCGTCAGCGAAGGTGTGATCAAGGGCAGTAGAAAACGTAGCGCCCACGCCGGCGGCAGCGTGGCAATCCAGCGCGGACCGAATGAAGCACGCCGAAGCTCAGGTCGCGTACGTGAAAGCCCGGCCTCGAAGGCGGCAGACGCGGCTGCGCAGGCGCGGTCTGTTCGGTGGGCTCCTCGAACTTGCGGTCGGCGACCAGCCTCAGCTCGCGCGCGGCGGTCCCCTGATATTCGGCTTCTGTGCTCATGGAGCCCCTTTGAGTGCTAGCGGGGCGGTCTCAAATTCCGTGCCGCCCGACCGAGGGCCCAAATGGCAATTAATTCAATGCGTTTTGGTGAAGCGCCGCGGTTCCGACCTTGCAGCTTGCGGGCAATCTGCATGGCACTTTGCAAATTGCAGGAGAGTCTTGAGCCGGGAGTCTCCGCGTCGAAGCCGGCGTCCGCCCGGTGTCCGGCGAGGTGTCCGCGGACACCTCGCCGGACACCCCGGCACCGCGATTCGGCCGACTGCGCTCAGTGGCGATGGTGATGCCGATGATGGTGGCGACGGTCGTGATGGCGATCGTGACGATGGTGGTTGTGGTGACGATCGTAATGACGCGGCGCCGGACGATAGACCACGACGTCGCGGTGACGATGGGGCGGCGGCGCATAGTAGTAGCGCGGGCCGCGATCGTAATGGCGGTCGTAGCGATGATCGTGACGATAGTCGTAGCGACGGTCGTAACGGCGGTCGCGATCGCGGTCACGGCTGTCCGCGACCGCGACACCGAGCGCGGCGCCCGTCACGGCGCCGACGACGGCACCCTGGTTGCCGCCGACGGTGTGGCCGATCACACCTCCGACACCTGCCCCGATGAGGCCGCCGGTGGTCTTGTCACCGGCCAGACCCGGCATCGCAACGCCGGCGAGCATCGCTCCGGTGATGAAGAGAATCTTCCTGTCCATGTGAATTTCTCCGTCTCTAGGCCTCGGTCGAGGACGGTTTCAGGCTGCGCGTCCAGTGTGCAAACACTGTGAAGTAATCATGGAGTTTCACTCTTGCGAAGAGCGCTCCAAGCTGTCTAGCTGAGCGCTAAATGAATCCAGGCGCGTTTTGTGCCTGCTGACGCCCTGTCCGCTGTTTTCTGCAATCCCAACGTCCTCATTCGAAGGAGCACGCATGCTCAGACGTGATTTCATCAAGATGGGCAGCGCCGGCATCGGCGCGCTCATGCTGCCGATCTACGGCAATGCCGTCGCCGCCGATGTTCTCGGCACCAAGATCGACGTGGCGCTCAAGAAGCGGCTCGCCGACGTGGCGCTCAACACCGCCAAAAAAGGCGGCGCGAGCTATTGCGACGTGCGCATCGGCCGCTATCTGCGCCAGTTCGTGATCACGCGTGAGAACCGCGTCGAGAACGTGGTGAATACCGAGTCGATGGGTACGGGCATCCGCGTGATCGCCAATGGAACCTGGGGTTTCGCGGCGACCTCGGACTTCAGTGAAGACGGAATCGCCAAGGCGGCCGCGCAGGCCGTTGCGATCGCCAAGGCCAACTCCAAGTTCCAGGGCGAGCCCGTGCAGCTCGCGCCGACCAAGGGCGTCGGCGAAGTGTCCTGGGCGACGCCGATCGTCAAGAACGCGATGGAGGTGCCGATCAAGGAGAAGGCCGATCTGCTCATGGAGGTCAACGGGCAGGCGATGAAGGCCGGTGCGGACTACATCAATTCGATCCTGTTCCTCGTCAACGAGCAGAAGTATTTCGCGAGCACCGACGGCTCGTACATCGACCAGGACGTTCATCGCATCTGGGCGCCGATCGAAGTCACCGCCATCGACAAGGCGTCCGGCAAATTCCGCACTCGCGAAGGCCTGTCGGCGCCGATGGGGATGGGCTTCGAGTATCTCGACGGCAAGCCCGCCGGCAAGATCGCGCTGCCGGGCGGAGCGGTGGCGTATTCGAGCTCCTACAACATGGTCGAGGACGCGGTGGCCGCGGCCAAGCAGGCGCGCGCGAAGATCAAGGCGCGTTCGGTGAAGCCGGGTCGCTACGACCTCGTGCTCGATCCTTCGCATCTCTGGCTCACGATCCATGAATCGGTCGGCCACCCGACCGAGCTCGACCGCGTGCTCGGCTATGAAGCCAACTACGCGGGCACGAGCTTCGCGACGCTCGACAAGTGGCGCAGCAAGACCTTCAAGTGGGGTAGCGACAAGGTCAATATCGTCGCCGACAAGACGCAGCCGATGTCGCTCGGTGCGGTCGGCTACGACGACGAGGGCATCAAGACCAAGCGCTGGGATCTGATCAAGAACGGCATCCTCGTGAACTACCAGGCCATTCGCGATCAGGCCCACATCATCGGCGAGAAGGAGAGCCAGGGCTGCTGCTACGCCGATAGCTGGTCGAGCGTGCAGTTCCAGCGCATGGCGAACGTGTCGCTGCAGCCGGGCAATGCCAAGCTGTCGGTCGAGGAGATGATCTCGAAGGTCGAGAACGGCATCTACATCATCGGTGACGGCAGCTTCTCGATCGACCAGCAGCGCTACAACGCGCAGTTCGGCGGCCAGCTGTTCTACGAGATCAAGAACGGCAAGATCACCGAGCAGATCGAGGACGTGGCCTACCAGATCCGCACGCCGGAGTTCTGGAACGCCTGCTCGGCCGTCTGTGATGATGGCGACTACCGCTTCGGCGGCTCGTTCTTCGACGGCAAGGGGCAGCCCGGTCAGGTGTCGGCGGTCAGCCACGGCTCGTCGACGGCGCGCTTCGACGGCATCAACGTCATCAACACGGCCCGCAGCCTCGGCTGATTCCGCTCGATCACAAGGAAACCAACATGACAATCTTCACCGAGCAGGAAGCCAAAACCCTGCTGGACAAGGTCATCAAGCTGTCGAAGGCCGACGAATGCACGGCCACGCTCGAAGGCGCAGTCGACGGCAACGTGCGCTTCGCCCGCAACAGCGTCTCCACCAGCGGCATCGTCAGCAATTGCGATCTCGCCGTGCAGGTCGCGTTCGGCAAGCGCGTCGGCACCGCGACGATCAACAAGTTCGACGACGCGTCGCTCGAGCGCGTGGTGCGCCGTGCCGAAGAACTCGCCCGGCTCGCGCCCGAGAATCCGGAGTTCATGCCGGCGATCGGCAAGCAGGCCTACAAGCCGACGAGCACTTTCGTGCAGGCCACGGCCGACATCACGCCGGATTACCGTGCCCAGGTGTCGGCCGATTGCATCGCCCCGTGCAAGAAGGACAAGCTCACGGCCGCGGGCTTCTTCTCCGATGGACAGCGCTTCTCGGCGATCGCCAACAGCAAAGGCAACTTCGGCTATCAGAAATACACGGTCGCCGACTTCACCTGCACCGTGCGCACCGACGACGGCAAGGGCTCGGGCTGGGTGGCGCGCAACGTCGCCGACGTGAAGCAGTTCGACGCCAGGAGCGAAATCCAGATCGCGATCGAGAAAGCCAAGCGTTCTAGCGATGCCAAGGCGCTCGAGCCGGGAAAGTACACCGTCGTGCTCGAACCGGCGGCGAGCGCGGGTCTGATCTCGTTCATGATGATGGGCTTCGATGCGCGTCAGGCCGATGAGGGCCGCAGCTTTCTGACCAAGAAGGGCGGCGGCAACAAGGTCGGCGACAAGGTGTTCGACGAGCGCGTGACGATGTACGCCGATCCGGCCGACGCGAACGCGGCCGTGCTGCCCTGGGACGAAGATGGCCTGCCGCGCGAGCGCACGCCCATCGTGACCAAGGGCGTCGTCGACTACCTGCAGTACTCGCGTTTCTGGGCCAAGAAGCAGGGCAAGAAAGCGGTTGGTGCGGTCGGCAACCTGATCATGGTCGGTGGCGACAAGTCGACGATGGATCTCGTCAAGAGCACCAAGAAAGGCGTGCTCGTGACGCGCACTTGGTACATCCGCATGGTCGATCCGCAAACCGTGCTGCTGACCGGGCTCACGCGCGACGGCACGTTCTACATCGAGAACGGCGAAATCAAGTATCCGATCAAGAATTTCCGCTTCAACGAATCGCCCGTGATCATGCTCAACAACGTCGAAGAGTTCGGCAAGCCGGTGCGCGTGGCGGACGACGAGTCGCCGTTCATCATGATGGTTCCGCCGATGAAGCTGCGCGAATTCACGTTCACCTCGCTGTCGGATGCGGTGTAGCTTGCAACTGGGCGGTCGGATCGGCGCCTGCGGTTCCTCTCTCCCGCTTGCGGGAGAGAGTGCCCCGACAGGGGCGAGAGAGGGGCTGTAAATGAAGAGGCGCGAGCTTCTTCGCTCCTCTCTTGCGACGATGGCAGGCGCGCTGCTTCCCAAGCTTGCGCGTGCCGAAGAGTTGGCTGCCCCCTACGACTTCTGGTTCACCCGCCTCATGTACGAATCGGGCGACTGGGACGTCGACCAGCGCATGCCGTCGAACATCATCGACTCGCTGCTGCAATACACGACGCTGCGTGTCGACGCCACCGAACATGTGATTCCGCTCGCCGATCCGCGCATGCTGTCGGCGCCGTTCTGCTATCTGGCCGGACACAAGCTCGTCGAATTCAACCCGGAAGAGCGGGCGAACTTCGAGCGTTACGTCCGCAACGGCGGCTTCGTCCTCGTCGACGACTGCAATCACGACATCGACGGCTTGTTCGCCAAGTCCTTCGAAGCCGAAATGGCGGCGATCTTCGGCGCCGACGTGCTCGTGAAGCTGCCGAAGACGCATGCGATCTACAGCAGTTTCTTCCGCTTCGACGGCCCGCCGAACACCGCCTTCGAACTCAACGGCTGGGGTGACGACCTCGTTCACGACTACTTGAAGGGCATCGAGATCGGTGGTCGCCTGGGCCTGCTCTACAGCAACAAGGACTACGGCTGCGAATGGGATTTCGACTGGCGCAACAAGCGCTTCCAGGCCGAAGACCTCACACGCTTCGCGGTCAACATCGTCACTTACGCGCTGACGGCTTGAACGCGCCGGCGCTCATCGAACGCTCATCAGAACTGGCACTCATGGCTTCCGATCACGCATCGCTCACAGAATCCGAAATCCAGCAGCGCCTGGACAAGCTCGCGCAGGTGCGCAGCGCCATCGGCCAGGCCATCGTCGGCCAGCGCGAGACGGTCGAGCAATTGCTCATCGGCCTGCTCGCAGGCGGCCATTGCCTGCTCGAAGGCGTGCCGGGGCTCGGCAAGACCTTGCTCGTGCGCTCGCTCGGCCAGGCTCTTGCGCTCGAATTCCGCCGCGTGCAGTTCACGCCCGATCTGATGCCGAGCGACATTCTCGGCACCGAAATCCTCGAAGAGGACCACGGCACCGGCAAGCGTCATTTCAAGTTCCAGAAAGGGCCGGTGTTCACCAGCCTGCTGCTCGCCGACGAACTCAACCGTACGCCGCCGAAAACGCAGGCCGCGCTGCTCGAAGCGATGCAGGAGCATACGGTGAGCTACGCGGGTACCACTTGGGCGCTGCCCGAGCCTTTCTTCGTGCTCGCGACGCAGAATCCGCTCGAGCAGGCCGGCACCTATCCATTGCCCGAAGCGCAGCTCGACCGCTTCCTGCTGCACGTGCGCGTCGACTATCCGAGCGAAGCCGAGGAGCAAGCGATTCTCGCGCAGACCACGGGCGCATCGAGCGCGCGTATCGCAGCGGTGATGAACGCCGACGAAGTGCTCGCCTTGCAGAAACTCACGCGCCAGGTGCACGTCAGCGATGACGTGCTGAGCTGGATCAACCGGCTCGTGCGTGCGACGCGCCCACAGACCAGCGAGCTCAAGACCGTGCGCGAATGGATACGCTGGGGCGCCGGCCCGCGTGCCGGGCAGTCGCTCGTGCTCGCGTCGAAGGCACGCGCCTTGCTGCACGGCCGTTTCGCGATCACGCGCGAAGATGTGCGTGCGCTCGCCGCTCCGGTGCTGCGGCATCGGCTGCTGCTGTCGTTCGCGGCCGAAGCCGAGCAGCGGTCGACCGACGATGTCGTGAGCGCCGTGCTCGACGCGGTGGCGTTCCCATCCTGATTCGATCGCGCGCCGCCCTCGCATGCTGATTCCACCCGATCTGCTCGCCAGCCTCGCCGGCTTGCGTGTGCGCTCGCGCCGGCTCGGCCTCGGGCAGGGGATCGGCCAGCATGCGAGCCGCAGCCGGGGCGCTGGGCTCGAATTTGCGCAATACCGAGCCTACGAGCCCGGTGACGAATTGCGTCGCATCGATTGGAAGCTCTATGGGCGCTCGGATCGCTTCTTCGTTCGCGATGCGGAGCGCGACAGTCCGCTGACGCTCTGGGCGATCGTGGATGCGAGCGGCTCGATGGGGCAGGCCGACGCGCTAGCACCCGAACGCACGCGCCTGGCCGCGGCGCGGACGCTCGCGGCCTGCCTGTTCGAGCTCGCGCTCAGGCAGAACGATCGCTTCGGCCTCGTGCTGATCGCGCAGGATCGCGTGTTCGCGACCGAAGCGGCGAGTGGCCGGCGTCATCGTGATCGCCTGCATTTCGAGCTTGCGCGCATCGAAGCCGCCGGCGGCTGGCCGCTGGCATCGTCGCTGCGCCCGCTCTGGCAAGCGATAACGCTGGGCGCCGTCGTGATGATGGTGTCCGACGGCTTCGACGAGCGGGGGATCGCTTTCGCCGAGCGCTTGTCCGCGGCGAACCGCGATGTTTCGTTCGTGCGCCTGCTGACGATGGAGGAGCGCGAGTTCCCGTTCGAAGGCGGGCCTCGCTTCCGCGATCCGGAGTCCGCGCACGAACAACGCGTCGACGCGGCTCGTGCGCGCGCGGATTTTCTGCATCGCTTCGGCGAGTCCCGGCAAGCCCTGCTCGCGCGACTCGCGGCATCGGGTGTGCGGGCCTGCGAAGCGTTTACCGACCAGCCACTCGAGCTTCCGTTGCGAAGACTGTTCGGCGGCCGGGACTTCGCCTGATGAGCGTTCTGCTGCCGTTCGGCTTGTTCGCGTTGAGCGCGCTCGCGCTGCCGATCGCGCTGCACCTGTTGCGCAGGCCGGAGGATCGCATCGTTCCATTCGCGGCCTGGCGATACCTGAGTCGTATGAGCCTGCCGCGCGAGCGACTGCGCATCCGGCGATGGCTGCTGCTGGTGCTGCGCCTGCTGCTGATCGCGACGCTCGCCTTGCTCGTCTCGATGCCGGTTCGCCACGCCGATGCGGGGCCGCAGGCGCATTGGGTCGTGGTGTCTCCGCAGCTTTCGGCCGAGGCCGCGCGCGCTGCATTGACCCGGCCGGATGCCGAATGGCATTGGCTGCAGGCGGGTTTCGGATCGCTCGACGAACCGCCGGCCCCTGCGCTCGATCTCGGCTTGCTGCGCGAGCTCGATGCGCGGCTCGCGCCGGCCGATACGCTCGCGGTCATCGTTCCCGAGCGCTTGTCCGGGCTCGACGCGGTGCGTCCCGCGCTGAGCCGCGAGGTCGAATGGGTCGTGGCCGGCGGCGATTCGACGCAAGCCCGCCGGGAGCCTTTGGTCGTCGTGCGTCATGATGACGAGTCCACCGCCGAACTCGGCACCATCGAGGCCTTGCGCTCCGCCTGGCTGGCTGCGGGCAAACCGGCGGATTTCGACATCGCGGCGCAGACGCAAGCGATCGATGCACGCGCGCAGCTGTTGATCTGGCTCGGTGGCGAGCCGAGCGCCGAGGCTCTGCGCTGGGTTCGCGAGGGTGGAAGCTTGCTGCGAACGCGAGCGGGCGATGGAGCCTGGCCGCTGCGAGAGAGGGCGCTCGGGCAGGGCCGGATCTTTTCGATCGCCACCGCGCTCGATCCCGCCGCGACGCCTGGCGTTGCGGACGCCGGCTTTCCGGCAAGGCTGCGTGAAGACTTTTTGCGCCCGCCACGTCCGCCCGACCGTGCCGATGCACGAAGCTTCGAGCCGATGCGAGCCGAGCTGTCTCCGATTCCACGTAACGAACCCATCGACGACTGGTTGATCTGGATCGCGCTGGCCTTGTTCGTCGCAGAGCGCGTCTGCGCCGCGTGGCCGCTCAGGCGGGCGCATGGCTGAGCCGACCGTCGCTCGCTTGCTCGGTCTGCTGAGCGCTGCGCGTCGTCGCAGGCTCATGGAGACCTTGCTGTGGGCCTTGCCTGCATGCGGTGCCGTGTCGTTCGCGGCGTGGCGATCGGGCTCCGCGATCCTGCTCGGCTTGTCGATCGCCGTCTTCATCGCATGCGCCGCGTTGGGCTGGCGGCGATTGAAACCGCTCGATCGCCATTGGCTCGTGCGCCAGCTCGATGTGCGCATTCCCGACGCCGACGACAGCCTCGATCTGTTGCTGCTCGCGCCTGAAAATCCTGGGCCGCTCGTTCGCCTGCAACAGCAGCGCTTGCGCGAACGGCTACGCGAGGCGCCACTGCCCGATCTGCGCGACGCTTACCCGTGGAGCCGCCTCGCGCTCGCATGGCTCTCGGCCGCGATCGCCGGTGGCTTGCTGTCGTCGCAGCCCTGGCAGGCGTCTTCGTTGCCGGACCATGCGAAGGACGCGAACGCTGGCGCGGCCGATATCGCGCGAGCTTCGTTCGAGGCTCGCCTGCATATCGAGCCGCCACGCTACACAGGCTTGCGAGCATCGGACGACAGCAGTCCGGAAGTGCGTCTGCCCGAGGGCAGCCAGCTGCGCTGGACGCTGCGCTTCGGCACCGAGCCGAGTGTGGTTTCGCTGCGTTTTCACGATGGCGCTTCGCTCGCCCTGCAGCGCCAGGGAGAAGCCTGGATCGGCGAGCGTCGGGTCGAAGCGTCCACGCTGTACCGCGTCGTGGCCGCAGGCGCGGGTATCGATGAGCAGCAGCTTTATCGGCTCGACGTGATTCCGGATCGCGCTCCCGAGATCGTCGTCCGCGCGCCGCAGCAGACGCTCAATCAACTCGGCGCCGAGCAGTCCGAGTGGGCGCTGGCGTTCGAAGCGCGCGACGACTACGGCCTGGGATCGGCCGAGCTGTCGATCTCGCTTGCGCAAGGCTCGGGCGAGCAGATCGAAGTCAGGGAGCAGAAACGCGTGCTCGAAGGCAAGGGCGACTCGCGCGAGCGCCGCTACGGGCAGACGCTCGACCTGAAGGCGCTCGGCTTCGCGCAGGGTGACGATCTGATCGTTCGCCTGAGCGTGAGCGACAACCGCGAGCCTTCGCCCAATGTGAGTCGCAGCGCGAGCTTCATCCTGCGCTGGCCGGCCGAAGTGAGCGAGCTGGGCGAGGGCCTGCAAGGCGTCGCGCAGAAAGCGATGCCGGCCTACTTCCGCAGCCAGCGCCAGATCATCATCGATACCGAGGCGCTCATCGCGCAGAGGTCCGGGCTCGGCGAATCCGAATTCGAGAAGAAGGCCGACGCGATCGGCGTCGATCAGAAGATGCTGCGCCTGCGCTACGGCCAGTTCCTCGGCGAGGAATCCGAAAGCCCGGGACACGACGCCGAGCATGAAGAACACGCGGGCGAGCAGCACTCCGCGGGCTCGCAGGCCGACGAGGTGATGCGCGAGTTCGGCCACACGCACGACATCGCCGAAGCCGCGACCCTGCTCGACGATCAGACCAAGCAGCTGCTGCGTCGCGCGCTGGCCGCGATGTGGGCCGCCGAAGGCCAGCTGCGCACGGGACAGCTGCAGGCCGCGCTTCCGCATGAGCACGAGGCGCTCGAAGCGATCAAGCAGGTGCAGCAGTCGACGCGCATTTACCTCGCGCGCATGGGGCTCGATCTGCCTGCCGTCGATCCGGCGCGACGCCTGACCGGTGATCGCGCCGGACTCAGCGATCCGCAACCGATCGCGCTCGACGACGATGCGGCCGATTCGGCGCCGATCGTCGAGGCCTGGCGGGCAGTCGGCGATGGCGCACCGCCGGATATCGGCGCGCTGCGCGGCTGGCTCGATGCGCACCCGCAGCCGGGCGATCGCTCGCTCGCGCTGTTGCGCAGTGCCGACGAGCTGCGTCGCTCGCCGGCCTGCGTCGAGTGCCGCGAACGATTCCAGGCGCAGCTCTGGCCGCTGTTGCCGGCACAACGCAGCGCCGTGCAGGCGCGCAGCGCGCCCGATGCCGAAGCGCAGGCCTATGCGCGCGGGCTACAGGGCGTGCCGCGATGAGCGTGCAGACGCTGATCGCTGCCGCGCTCGTGCTTGCGACGCTCGCGGGCGGTTGGCTTTGCTTTCGCCGCGAAAGCGGCATCGCGGCGCGCTGGTTCTGGAGCGCGGTGCAATTGCTCGCCGCGATCGCGTTCTGGTGCCTGCTTTATCCGCCCGAGCGAACCTGGCGCGAAGACGCCCTGAGCGTGATCGTTCCAGGCGGTGAGAAAGACGTATCGAAGCTGCCATCCGCTCAAGGCGCCGTCGCCCTGCCGGGAGCCGATGCGCCTGCACGCGTCGAGCGGGTTCCCGATCTGGCGACGGCCTTGCGGCGCCATCCGCGCGTGCGCGAACTCGACATCGCCGGTGACCGCCTGCCGCTGCGCGATCGATCGGCCGCGGCCGCGCTGCGGCTGCGTCTGCATTCGACAGCCGACGCGACGGGATTCACCAGTCTTCATTGGACGCAGCGCAGCGCCGCCGGACAGCAGTGGTTCGTCGACGGCA
This sequence comes from Hydrocarboniphaga sp. FW305-C-57, assembly GCF_058783045.1. Taxonomy (NCBI): domain Bacteria; kingdom Pseudomonadati; phylum Pseudomonadota; class Gammaproteobacteria; order Nevskiales; family Nevskiaceae; genus Hydrocarboniphaga; species Hydrocarboniphaga sp. FW305-C-57. The sequence goes on from NZ_JBYSYG010000007.1 coordinate 26,640, forward strand.
GCGCAAGCGCGAAGGACGGCGTGGTCGAATTGCGCGATCCGGCCGGCGAACTCGTGGATTCCGTCGCGCTCGACGCCGAAGGACGCTTCAGCTTGTCCGCCCCCACGCGCATTCCCGGCCTCGTCCGATTCGAACTGAGCTTGCTCGATGCGCACAAGCAGCGCATCGACAGTGCGAGCCTGCCGCTGCAAGTCGAAGGCGGTGCCGCGCTGAGCGCGATCGTGCAGGCCGGTGCGCCGAGCCCCGAGCTCAAGTACTGGCGGCGCTGGGTCGGCGACGCCGGCCTGCGTGTCGGTGCGCACATCACGCTGAGTGATCAGCTCGGCATGGGCGATGCGGGCGCGACGCTCGATTCGGCAACGCTCGCGGCAGCGGACTTCGCGGTGCTCGATGAGCGCAGCTGGCTCGCGCTCGCTCCGGCCCAGAAGGCCATGCTGCTTGCGGCTGTCGAGCAGGGGCTCGGACTGCTGCTGCGTGCCAGCGGTCCGATCGATGCGAGCGTCCTGGCCGATTGGCGCGAGCTGGGCTTCGCGCTCGATTCGGAGCAGGTGCTAGCGAGCGTCGCGCTCGCCAGCGCGCTGTCGATGCGCGATCGTCTCGATTTCCACGCCGCACCGCTCTCGATCGCGAGTGGTTCCGCGCTGCCGCTGCTCAGCGACGATCGGGATCGCATCCTGATCGCCGCGGTTTCGCGCGGGCAGGGGCGCATCGTGCTGTCCACGCTGCTCGATAGTTTCCAGCTCGTACTGCGCGGAGATGCAGGGCGCTATGGCAGCCTCTGGGGCCCGCTGATCGCCGAAGTGGCCAGACCCCAGCTGCGCAGCGCGCGCAGGCCGCCGATTCCGGTCGCTTGGGTCGGCGAGCGGCAAGTGCTCTGCGATCTCGGCGACCAGGCCCGCGTGATCTCCACGGGCGGCACCGAGACCCGCCTGATCGTCTCCGAGCGTTGCGCCGCTTACTGGCCCGAGGAAGCGGGTTGGCACCGACTGATCGACGGTGATGCGCGCGAGCCGTTTTACGTGCGGGCTTCGGGTGATGCCGAAAGCCTGCGCAACCAGCGCGACCGCGTCGCCAGCCAGGCACTGGCTTCCGCCAACGAGGCCATCGGCGCTCCGAGCTTCGAAGCAGGCCGCCGGCCGATGGACCGCTGGCCGCTGCTGCTCCTGTGGCTGCTCCCGACGGCCCTGCTCTGGTGGCGAGAGCGCCGGACGCTAGCGGCCCGATGAGCCTGCTCAGTGGCGAAAATTTGATCGTTTACGCTGCAGCTTCAATCGTTTATGATGCGCGCCCCCAAGATGGTGATGTAGCTCAGACGGTTAGAGCGCGGCACTCATAATGCTGAGGTCGCTGGTTCGATTCCAGCTATCACCACCATTTTCTCGATGTCCTTCAACGGCTTGGAAGCGACTTTCTGCGCTGACGCGGATCGCACTAAAAGCACTGTGGGGCTTTTGCGGAAGCTGGGAGCGGAAATCTGCTCCACAGCCGCCAACAAGTTGCCAATTTCCGCAGCGGAATAGTGACTCGTGATCCGCCCGGATTTGTGCCCCAGCAAGTCCTGCCGGTCCTCGAAGGACACGCCCACGGCCCGTAGTCTGCGGCCGAAGGTATGACGCAGGTCCTGCACCCGGATGCAGCGAAACAGGTCCGGACACGACCGCCCCAGTTTCTCCTCGTAGCACCCGGCGGCTTTGCGCCGGGCGGTCTTCCACGCCGTGTTGTAGATGCGCGTGGTCGGCTCGTAGGTCGTCCTGACGATCTTGCCCTTCTTGATCCGCTTGCCGTCTGGCCCGGTCTCACGTTCGTGGACTGCATACGTGAAGACCCGTTCCGGATGCTTGCCGCGCTGCGCTTCGACGACAGCCCGAGCTACCCGATTCAGCACCACCACCTTCTGCTCGCCATTCTTGGTGTGCTCACCCGGAATGATGAACAGCGAAGTGTTGAGGTCCGGAGCGTCCCACTCCCATTGCCAGCTGAGTTGAATGATCTCCTGCTCGCGGCAGCCGGTGTTCGTTCCGAACAGGGTCATCGCTTGCAGATGCTGGGGCAGTTTCGAGAGCAAAAGCTCCTGCTCGTCCCAGTCCAGCGGATGCGGTTTGCGCTTGCCCGAATCATCCAGTTCGGTGATCTGCGGTGCGACTTCCAGCCAGGTCAGGTTGTGGATGTCGCGCCACTGGGTCGCATGCTTGAGGACGTTGTGAACGACACGCAGCGTGCGATTGATCGTGCCATGCGCTCTGCCATCTTTCAGCCGGTCTTGGACGAACCGCTCCAAGGTGCCGTCGTGAACACACTTCAGATCGAGAGCGCCGATGTAATGATCGACGAGCTTCAAGTCCTGAGCGTCGCGATCAATCGATCGCAGGTGCATCCGCTTTTCGAGGAAGCGGGTTGCCGCTTCGCGAAAGGTTCGGGTTGGCCGGACCCCATAAACACTGGCCTGTCGAATTTCCTCTAGTCTGCGTGCGAGGTACCTCTCCGCTTCTTCGAGCTGGCTTGCGCCAGTGCTCTCTCGAAGGCGTCCGTACCCGGATACTTCTTTTTCAACATGCCAGACCTCACCACGCTTTGTGAGGCCGGCAATGCGCTTTCGTCCCATGTGGACCTCCTAATTTCGGTTGGAGGTGCAGGCGGACGGCCGTAGCGGTCACGAGTGTTATCCACCCAGGCATCGAGTTCAAGGCGGTCGAAAGTAACGTGGCCGGCCGATGTCTTGCGCTTGGTCACGTACGGCTCAACCAGCTTCTTGAACAGCGATCGATCCATGGCCAAGTACGCGGGCGCGTCCTTGGCCCGGAGGAGCCGGGGCACGATGCTGGGATTCGAATCGATTTTCTGAGTCACGCTGTTAGCTGCGGTTTTCCTACACCGCAGAGACAGTGTTCAGCAGCGGAAGCTCTTCGTTTTTAGCCGAGGGGCCCTCGGCTAAAGGCAAAACTATCCACAGGCGCCACGAGCCCGCTCAGGCGCTAAAGGTCGGCCTCTTTGAAGACCTGCCAAAGCGGGACGCCGAGCCCGGCGCAGACTCGCTGCAGCGTGTCGATCTGGAGATTCTTCTCGCCCCGCTCGATCGCGCTGTAGTACGTGCGGTGCATTTCAATCTGGTCGGCAAACGCCTCCTGACTAACCCCGAGCGCTGTCCGTCGCGCCCTAAGAGCGTTGCCCAGCCTTTCCGCCGCCTTCGATTCCATGACCGGAACGCTAGGCGTAGAACTCTTTTAGCTCTACATAGTCATAGGTAGACTACTTAAAAGTAGCTTTTCAGGTCAGTGAAGGCGCCAGGTTCCGGCGGGCGCTTCTCTCAAAATTCTTGCGTAGAGCCGAGGTGTCCATGCGCCGAGTTTGCGTTTGGCTGTTCTTTCTATGCTGCATGGCCGGCTGTGCCGCAACTACCCCGGTCAGGGCTCCTGCGCCTTTTTCGCCTCCGATCCCAGCCGGCATGGATTTTCACCGTCTGACTTTCGACGAGAAGATGGACTACTTGGCCGCTGCCTTGAAGGCCCGGTCTGGGTTGATGGCACGAGCTGATCAGCAACTTGTGGATGGAGAGACGAAGCGCCTGCTTGAGGCAATGGCTTCCGATCAAGGCACATACACGGCGGCTGCCGTTTATGTGCTGCTCCAGAGGGGACCGGGACGGCCGCCGAGTCAGGCGGCACAGGATTTCTGGGAATCCGAGATGCTGCCGGTTGCCCAGGCCGATCCTGCGCTCACGTCCGCGATTGCCCGGCGGAACTTCGTTCCCTTCCCGCTGTTCGGCGGCGGGCTACCCGGGCCAACCTCCCAGTTGCCGGACTCGCTCGGAAAATGGCTGTTGGTCGATGCCAGGAACGGTGATCTCAAGGCATGCACGGCGCTGGCGAATTTCGATTATGTGAAACTCAGCGAAAGCAAGTTCAACCGCGAAAAGTGCGCACAGACTCCGGGCACGCCCGCCATCTACCGGACCGAAGTTCAAGCCAAGGCGGCGGCGCTACGGCGGGTGGATCAAATCGACCAGGGGCTACGCGCCGAAGCGACGCGGCAGGCTCAGTATTGCGCTTCAGTCGGCGTATTAGTCTCGTCGTTCAACAACCCGGACAGAGGGCGCTCTGTTGCACGCTTCTACGCAGCGGCGCCGCCCGATCGCAACCTGCTCAGGACCAACCCGGCTCGGTTCACGGAGGAGCTGGCGCAGAACTATTCCTCCAATGCAGAGGGGCAGAAGCTGTATGCAGGCAGCATGATCACGCCCGTGCTGACACCGCGCGCGTTCATGGGTATGGCCAAACCGATGTGCGGCGGCTGAGCCTCTAACAGCGATCGTCGATCAGATCGACGAAGCTTGCGAACTCCATCGTCGGCCGGTCCAGCCAGAAGATTTGACGGCGGAGGATGTCGTTGCGGGTGACGAAGACGACCTGCACACGGCGTTCGAATGGGACGACTGCGGCACGTAGCGCGCCGTAGATGTCGTCGGCCTTCTCTGGTGTCGCTTCGAGATCGTCGACCGGACCGACGATCAGCACGAACTGATCGTCCGACATCCCTACCACCGCGTTGAACAGCCTCTTGAAGGCGAGCGCCGGATGTTCATCGCGTGGCCGAACGGGCGCCTCCCGATCGATCAGCTTGAAGATCGCCGTACCGACGCGCCAGAGCACATCGGCAGGCGCGACGCCCGTGAGGTCGGCTGCCACGATGTTCAGGCCAGCCAGACTGGTATCTGTGCGGAGTCGATCGACGATCGGCGCCAGCGGGCGGCGGCCGACCTGCAATGCGACGTGCGGCCGGGGCAGTTCGCGGTAGTACAGAATCTGCGCGCCGAGTTGATCGAGCGTGGACTTACGGGTTTGCAGGCTCATGTCCGACTCCCGATCAGGGTTCCCAATGGTTGAAGGCACGGTCATCGATTCGCGAGTCAGCGTATGCGTCATTAACCCGCCAGTTCGTCTGATTGTCGTGCTCGAAACCGGTTCCGTAACTGTGTCCGCTGGTGTCGAATCCGCCAAGGCCGCCGACCATCGGTAAGCCGGTAGCGGGATTGATGGCGGGGATGTCGTCCGGCCCAAGGTTTGATTGCGCCCGGTTCGCGAGATGTCCGCAGACGTAGGTCTCGACCTGCCATTCGCGTCGGAGGCGATCGACCTCGTCATCGACCGTGGCAGAAATCGGCGCCTGAACACTGTTCAACTGCCATTTCCGTCGCTGCCGCCCGGCCCGGCCACGGGAGTAGCGGCGCTCGAACTCCCTATCGGAAAGGCAGAGCCATCGGATTGCATCAATCACTCCGAGATACAGGGATAGGCCAAAGAGCCCGAGCCCGACGTAGAGAAGCCCACGGCGGAAACGCCCCAGATAGAACCACTGAAGGCCAAACACTCCGAGCAACAGGGCCAGGCCGATGGCGAACCAGCGGCGGCTCATCGCCATGCTCCCGGCACCATGATTGATCCAGCGAGTTCGCCGCATCCACGCACCTCAGAGAAGCGAGAGCTGGCCATAATGGGCGGCCTCCGCAGCAGTCAGACGGACAGACGAAAAGCTCCGGAACCGCTGCGCGATTGGTGGGCGGTAGACGACGATCACGATCGGGCGCCGGAACAGGCGCATTGCCGATCGCAATGCGGAAACAAGTTTTTGAAGTAGCTTCATGTGGCCTCCTGATGGCACTCGCGAAGGGGTGGCGCGAGATGTCAACGGCGGCCGGGAGGCCCGTGGGAGGACGGGGTCAAGTATCGACGCGGAGCGCGCCGCGCTTCTGCGGCGCCGTCGGCTCGTGCGCAGCGCGAGGCGTCGGGCGGTACTTGATGCCGGCCAGCGCTCACCGTCAAACGAGAATGAGCGAGCCCACGCTCCCTACAATGTGCCGAGAAGACACGAGTGCCGCTCAGATGGGATCGTGCGCGCGAGCATGTGCCGTTTTGCTGATGCAGTGGAGATACGGATGACAACGAAGCTCGATCGCGATCTGAAGAGGGAAATCACGGTCGAGCGGACCGTCTACACGGTGTTGCTGACGCCATCCGCGCTCAAGCTCACCGAGAAAGGGCGACGCAAGGGTTTGGAGATCGGGTGGAAAGACCTGCTCTCAGGCGACGCGGGAATGGCAGCAGCCTTGCAGGCATCGGTCGCAGCAATGCCGGAACGGAGGGATGCGCCAGCGTTACGCCAGAAAGAGTTGCACGCTTCGAAGGTCAAGATAAAACAGAAGCAAACTCGTATACCCAAGGTTCGCTAGGCGTAACGGGTGTACCGTACTAACGGTACGGTACACCTGTGCTCCTTGGACCCGCGATTCGCGTGGGCTGTCGTGGACGATGCCCGCCATAGAAGTCTGCATACGGAAATGGGGCCCATTTTGCAGAAGAGGCCGAAATTGATATGAACGCTGCCGCGCCAACGGCGTGACCGATTCATACCGTACCGTACCGGGAGTACGGTACGGTACACCCGGTACGGCATGCCGACGCCACCTTGCTTAGTGAGGATGCGGGTCGCGTAAAGCTAAAGCGCCGCTTCCGAATTTCACTGAAGAACGATTTCGTAGCTGGTGCTGCGGCCACCGGCCTCTGCTTTCTTGAGCACTCCCAGATCGATAAGCGCATTGATGTCTCGCAATGCAGTGTCGCCCGAGCACTTCGCGATCTTCGCCCACTTGCCGCTGGTCAGCTTGCCTTCGAATCCGCCGAGTAGCCGATTGAGCAGATCGATCTGGCGGGAGTTGAGCGGCACGGCCGACCAGCGTTTCCAGAATCGAGCCTTGACCAGTACCTCGTCCAGAATCACCTCGGCCCGTTCGACCGCTTTGAGCAGGCTCGCCAGGAACCACGCCAGCCAGGCCGTGACATCCATCGTTGCCTTCTGGGTCGACTCCAGTAGCTGGTAGTAGCTGTTGCGATCCCGCTGGATTTGGGCGGAGAGGCTGTAGTACCGGTTCGATGAGCGTTCTGCGCGGGCCAACGCCATGTCGCCCACTGCGCGTGCGATCCGGCCATTGCCATCGTCGAACGGGTGAATCGACACGAACCACAGATGCGCCAGGCCCGCCCGGATCACGGGATCATCCGTGCTCTCGGCTTCGAACCAGCGAAGGAAGGCCTCCATCTCTGAAGCCATCCGGTCTGCGGGTGGTGCTTCGTAATGCACGCGCTCGCGGCCGTAGCGTCCTGACACGACCTGCATCGGTCCATGACGATCATCTCGCCACTGGGCCACTTGGATCGTCCGCATTCCGCTGCGGCCCGTCGGAAACAGGGCAGCGTGCCAGGCCCAAAGGCGCTCGGGCGTCAGCGGCTCTGCGAAGCGCTGCGTAGCGTCGAGTACCATCTCGACGACGCCCTCGACACTGCGATCGACCGGAGCCAGAGCGCCCGTGTCCACGCCCAGCCGCCGAGCGATAGAGGATCGAACGGATTCCGCATTGAGGTGCTCACCTTCGATCTCGCTGGTCTTGAGCACGTCGTCGGTGAAGGTCCGCAGGGATGCTTCGTCACGTTGCGGGTCGCCGAATTCGGCCATGCGGCCCGCCAGATGACCTTGAGCGCGATGCACCGCTGCTAGCGGACCGGCCAGGGTGGCGGCGTCGAATCGCCAGTTCGGCCACTCTTCGGATTGCCACAGATAGAGCTTTTCACCGCTGTCCATGCGGTGAATATTGGCCCTAATCGCCTCATGAGGCAACTCAATCAACGCAGAAATTGCGGCAATTGGTCATCCATTCGCCGCAAGGAGGTGCCAGACACTTCAGCACCCCCTTGGCAAGCCCCCCGGGTGGGGGCCTTTGAAGCCACCCCCGGACTCCTTCGAAGCCCCCCATGGGGGCCCTTGGTAAGCCCCTCCCGGGACCCTTCGAAGCCCTGCTTACGTTCTCCCTAGATGAACGCGATGGCGGACAGCGTCCTTCAGGGCTTCACCGCAGCCGCAAGGTTTCGCAGTGAAGTCGCTGCCGGGGCGGCTGATCCGGCGGCAGGCCGTTTGTCCCGTACCGTACCGCTCGTACAGTACGGTACACCCGGTTCGAGCCCGCAGTCGTGGACGATGGCCGTAACAGCCCGGCCACCGTGTGCATTTCACCGTGGACGAACGCCCCGCCGAGTTCCGCTCGCTCGCGTGGACGGACAGGCCGCCCACCCGTCGCCCACCGCGAACTGCACACTTCGGCCACAACGGAAAAGCCTGCTGCTGCAAATCTTGATCGATTCAAAAAAGTGAAAGCTGGCCGAACGTGGCGGCATCGGCCCGGCTGATGCGAACGCCGGGCGACTTCAAACTCAGCGCTCGTGCGATATACACCGTGCGAACGACGACGATGACGGTCGCCCTGCGCATCCGCCGGGGGCGAACCCTGTTCGCCATCTGCCGCAACATTCCGTAGACCGATCCCATGCATCCTCCGCAGACATCGCGCTCGGATTGGTGGCGCGAGATGTCGACGGTGACCGGCACGGTTTCAGGGGATGGAGGGGGGCAGTATCGGCGCGGAGCGTGCCCCTGTAACCAGATTTTCCCGGGCGCTTCGAGCACGTCCCGCAGAGCTGACGGTCAGCGTGCCGTCGTTGGCCTTCTGAACAGAACGTGCCAGCATAAACGCGTGAAGTCCCTTTTCCTGCCGCTGGTTTTTATCCTGTGCGCCCTTCTGGTCTTGGCCAGGGGGCTGGGACTGCATGTGCATCACGAGCATTCGGACCATCACCATTCGGCTTCGGCCGAAACGGCTCCGGCGCATTCGCACTATGACCTGACTTCCGAGATCGCCGGTGGTCACCTCGCGGAGCACATGGCGCACGGCGAGGTGGATGCGGATTCTCCGGACAAGACCACTGGCAAGTTCCAATCCGTGCTCGCGATCGCGCTGCTGTGCGCGATCGTTGCCCTGCTGTTCCTGCCGCGGCCACTGCCGCAATACTTCAGTGTCAGGCGCGAGCATCGCCCGCGCCGACGCTGGACGCACTTCAAACCTCTTTCCCACGCACCGCCCCTCGCAGGCTGAGTCCAGTCCTGCCCTGAGGGGTTTGCCGCGTTTGCGCGGCGTTCGTTGCGTTGGGAGTTCTACTCATGCGGCACCAATTTTTGCGCGCCATGGCGATGGCGTGCTGCGGTCTGGCGTCGGTGGTCGCCGGAGCGGCCGAGCCTGACACCACCTCCGGCATTCCGCTGTCGATCTTGGCCGGTGTCGGCTTCATCGCACTGTCCGGCATCGCTGTGCTCAACGGTCTGGTGATGGTGAGCTTCATCCGCGAGTTGCGGGCGAGCGGTACATCGCTCGACGACGCGATCCTGCAAGGCGCTCGGACGCGTCTGCGCCCAGTGCTGATGATGGCGCTGGTCGCGGCACTCGGCTTCATCCCGATGGCCTTCAACACCGGCATCCGCTCGGAAGTGCGGCGGCCGCTGGCGACCGTCGTCATCGGCGGCATCGTGTCATCCACGCTGCTGACCCTGCTGGTGTTGCCCGGCCTTTACCGACTCTTCGGCAGCCGAGTAACCGCGCCGACAGATGCCGGCTCACCGCAACACTCCCTCGAAGCGAGGTTCATATGAGTTTCGAGAGCGTGCAGTTCCCGGCCATGCTGCCGAAAGACCCGCGCAAGCGATGGCTGAAAATACACCTCGGCCAGATCGTCAGCTTGTTGCAGCCGGCGTACGCCAGACGAATCGCTGCAGGCGATCTGCCGGAACGCCTCGGCACGCGCGAGCGCTTGATCATCGCAGCGCTGGTCCATCGGCATCAAACTCGAGGAACGCTCGACGCCTTGGCGCCGTTGCATGCGTGGCTCTGGCAAGGCCGTCAGGCATTAGCGTTCCATGAAGCGGCGAAAGCCCGCTTCGATAAATGGTGGCTGCAACATCACTCGGCAATCGTCGAGCCGTTGCAGAAGCTGATCGACACGCCGCAGTCACTGTATCGGACGCTTTGCGAGATCGGCTGCGGTTCGGGGCTGGTGCTGGAAGACCTCGCCAAGCGACTGACCCAACTCGATGCCTTCATCGGTCTGGACCTAAGCCCGGATCAGACACAGCGCAACCGCGAACGCGCGGTCGATCACCGCATCCGCTTCGAAGCTGGCGACGCAACGGTCTGGATTCCGGAGCATGCGAGCAGTGGCACGGTATTCCTGACCGTGGCCGGCGTATTGGAGTATCTGCCACGCCACAAGCTGAGTCTCTTGTTCGAGACGATCGGACGGACCTTGGCGCCGTCCGTGATCGCCGTCATCGAGCCCATTCCGGCTGATTACGATCTGGAGAAAGAGATCGATTCGCGGCCTTATGGTCCGGAGCATTCACTCGGACACAACTATCCGCACCTGCTGCGGGCGGCTGGCTTCGATATCCGCTTCCAGCAGGTGCAGAAGCTTGATCGCAGCACCCACCTTCTGGTGGTCGCCGAGTATGTCGGGCGACCGCATTCCGTTTCATCCACCCAAGGAGTTGCTTCATGAAATCTTTTGTAGCTTTGCTGCTGTCCCTCGCTTCGCTGACGACCTACGCACATCCCGGCGGTCACGATGACGAGGGTGACGATCGCCCTGCCGGAGCGCAGCCGGCACCCAAGCCCGGTGAGGCGGCTCCGAAAAAGCCCGCGGTACCACCCGTCCATAAGCACAAGAAGACCGATGCGCCTGCGGAGCAGAAGTCCGGCGCGCAGAAGGCCGAAGAAAAGAAGCAGTAGCATGAAGAGAATGCCAGGATGCGGATGTGTCCCGGCATTCTCCGAACACTTCGCGTTCAGACCCTCACAGGGAGGGCCACGGCGTTAGCTGACCGGCATGGATGGTATAGAGGATATCGTCTCTCCCGGCTGCAGGCCGGGCATAGGCGATGCCTTCAGCAGCCGGGCGCTCGCTTGCCAATCTCTTTAGGGCTTCCGGCGTGACATGCCCTTCGAGGAAATAGCCCATATAGCTGCCAAGATGGCAGCCGTGGAGACGACGCGGTACCTGCATTCGACTGCGCTGAACGCCCAGGCCGTCCTGCTCGAAGTCATGGACGATGAATCCCGCCTTTCGTAACTGAGCGACCCAAGGGGCCACGCAGTCGCACTCATGGGTCCAGTAAACCGTCACCACGCGCTCGGGCAGATCAGGGAAAACGATCGGCCAGAGCAGCGTGATGACGGCGACGATTGCGAATACCGCCCCGAAAAGAACGACCCGGCGAGCTTCACGCGCACTGAAAGCGGCGCGGCCCAAGCGGTTGGGTCGTGAGCGGCGATTCACGGGCTACTTGAGACCAGCGCTCAGGGCTACTTTTTTTCCGCGCCCTTCACTTTCGCCGCAGCGCAGCGCTGCTTCAGCTCCTTCATCGCGGGCTTGTCGGCTTCCTCCTTGCTCAGCTTCTTCAACTGCTCGCACTCCTTCGGGGTCGGTTGATTTCCGAAGTCGTGGCCTTCGGGATGAGAGAACGCGGGCGCGCTGGCGCCCATGAGCAGTGCGGATGCAACGAGAATACGAAAGTTCATTTGAAGCTCCTTGGGTTTTACGGCGATGAGAGAGATGCGTAATGAAGCCGATTACGGCATGTACAGCTTTTCGAAGTAGCCACTCACCGTGACCGTGACGGTGACGGGCTCGGAACTGCGATTGCGCCAGTACCAGCCATGCGTGCCGCCGAACGGGGCGGTGAAGGCCCCATGTGATTCAGACTTGAGCACGTCCTTCCAGTAGCTGGTGAACTCGTTGTTCTTGGCGCCGAACGGCTCGCCGTGCATATCGAAATTGACCGGGCTGTCGCTCTTCCAGTTGAAGACGAAAGCATCGCCTTCCTGCATCACCGCCTTGATTTCCGCGCCCTTGTTCGGCGCCAGCGTGATCGACTGCTCTTCGGTCTTGTAGACGCTGTCGCGACGGCTGACCGGTTCGCGTGCCAGATTGCTTTCAGGGGTCTTGGACTCGGTCTCTGCTTCTCCGCCTGCTGAGTGCAGCTTGGAAAGGCCCAGTGCCTTGCCGGTGCCGAACGGATCAATGCCGTACTCGGCAGGCAGCACGGCAACGGCAAGGACGACGGCTGCGACGGCCGCCGCAATGCCGCTAGCCTTCAGCAGCTGCTGACTGCTGGGGACGGGACGAGAGGTTTCAGTGGACATGGTGGTGAATTCCTAGATGGTCGGAGGGGCGAGGAAATAGCCTGCGAGTTGATAGCCGGTGAGGATCAGGCCGGCGCTCATGAGAACGGTGTTGGCCGCGACGGCGTGTCGCTCGAAGCTGGGATTGCGTCGCCAGAAAGAGATCGCGATCAGGATGATTCCCAGCGCCAGCATCTGGCCCAACTCGACGCCGACGTTGAACGAGATCATGTTGGTGACCAGGCCGTCGCGGGACATCGTGAAATCCTGCAGCTTGGTTGCCAGGCCAAAGCCGTGGAACAGGCCAAAGATCAGCACTGCGGCCTTGGTGTTCGGCTGGTAGCCCATGCGCTGAAAGGCGCCGAGGTTGTCGAGCGCCTTGTAGACGACCGAGAGTCCGATGATCGCATCGACGATGTAGGCGTTCACATGCGTGCCGCTAAGAACGCCGTACAGCAATGTGATGCTGTGTCCGACGGCAAACAACGTGACGTAAGCACCCACGTCACGAAGCCGGTACAGGAAGAAGATCACCCCGAACAGGAACAGCAGATGGTCATAGCCAGTGACCATGTGCTTGGCCCCCAGGTAGATGAAGGGAATGATCTGCGGCCCCGTGCTCTCCTCGATGAAAGCCTGATCGCCGGCGGCGACGCCGTGGCCTTGGGCTTCTGTGGCTAGCAGCGTCAACGCGCAGCTCATCAGGACCCAGAGCCAAGACTTGAACTCCGGCTTTGGTGATCGGCGATGCCGGGCGTCAGCGAGCATGACACCCTCCGTGCGCGGAATTCCGGCGCGATCTCGTTGTTCTATGCGGGTGCGACGAGGCGACAGCCGAACCGGCTGCTGCCTTTGAAACGATAGGTTGAGACACTGGTGATCCTTTTATCGGTATTGCGGAACTGCGCCGCGCCCGAAGGGACGCAGCGCCTAGCCGGAAGGCAGAAAATGTGGCGGCGCTTGGCTCGGCGGGCGCATGCGGCGTGTTGGTCCGGGACGAGGCGATCCGCTGCCGTTCCAACGAATCGAGACCGGCGTTGGCCATGCGAGTGAGCACGTCGCTGCAACGGGAATCGCGCTGTGTGAAGACCAGGATCGGTTGCGGATCGCGTGTTGGCGACGGCAGTGGCTGGCGTCGGAGTCGCCGCGATGGACCGCAGACAAGTTGTCGAAACTCGCGACGGCCTGAGCCTGCTGCAGGCTTTCGTCGGCCGGCGGGTCCGCGCGCACAGCCGACGCCTGCAGCCCGGCGAGGAGCCACATCGACAGCAGGATCAGCAGTGCGCGCAAAGGCATCGGGATGTCGTCAGGCCGCGTCGATCAATACGGCCAGCGCGGGTGGTGATCGTCGATCGTGAAGGCGTGCGAGTGCCGGTAGGTTCCAGAGGTTCCGGCTTCGCCGTCCGCATGCTCATGTTCGATCACATCGGGATCGTTCGCGGGCCACATCAGCATGGCGGCCGCGATCGCCGATGCAGCAACCGCAGCGAGGATCGCGAAGACGGGTGCCAGTCCGATCTTGGAGCCCAGCCATCCTGCAAGCGGATAGGTGGCCAGCCACGAGGCATGCGAGAGCGCGAACTGCGCGGCGAACAGGGATGGACGATCGACCGCCTGAGACGAGCGCCGCAACAAGCGGCCCGACGGCGTCTGCGCCGTGGAGTAGCCGAGCCCGAGCACGAACCACAGTGCCAACAGCTGCCAGTAGGCGGTGACCAGGCTACCCAGCAGCAATCCGACCACGAGAATTGCGGCGCCGCCGAGCATCACCGGGCGATCGGGCCAACGATCCAGAAAACGCGGCAGCGTCAGCGCCGCCAGCATCGATCCCGAACCGAACAGGGCCAGCGCCAAGGCAGTGGACCGCTGCGGCAAGCCGAAGTGCGCCTGCACCAGCACTACTGTGTTGACGATCACCATCGCGCCGGCTGCGGCAACCGCGATATTCAGCACCATCAAGCCGCGCAGACGCGGTGTGCCGAGATAGATGCGGATGCCGCGCGTGGTGCGCTCGTAGATCGCGCGCTTCACCGGCGCGGTCGCGCTGGGCAGTGCCAGCGACACCACCAGCGCGGCCGAACCGAGAAAACCGATCACGGTTCCCGCGAACAGCGTGTGAAAGCTGATCATCGTCAGCAGCGCGGCCGCCAGCATCGGGCTGATCACGCTTTCGAGATCGTAGGCCAGCCGCGACAGGGACAGGGCGCGGGTGTAATCGCGCTCTTCCGGCAGCACGTCCGGGATCGTCGCTTGGAACGTCGGTGTGAACGCCGCGGACGCCGATTGCAGCACGAAGATCAGGATGTAGACCTGCCAGATCTGATCCACGAACGGCAGCGCCAATGCCACCGCAGCGCGTACCAGATCGAGTGTCACCAGCATCGCGCGGCGCGGCAATCGCTCGGCGAAAGCCGAAGCAATCGGCGCGACGCCGATGTACGCCGCCATCTTGATCGCGAGCGCAGTGCCGAGCACTTGGCCCGCGTTGGCGCCGGCCAGGTCATAGGCCAGCAAGCCGAGTGCGACGGTCGCAAGGCCAGTCCCGACCAGCGCGATGACTTGCGCCAGAAACAAATGCCGGTAGGTTCGCTGTTTGAGGATTTCGAGCATCACTGCCTCCCATGGCTCCATGTCGGCATGGCAGCCCACGCGGCTGCCATGCCCATGCTTCTCTCTACTCGTGGTCGAGGTCCCACACCCAATGCGCATCGACCACCAGCGTGTAGTACGTCTTCAACGCCGCCGCCTGCGCTTGCAGCGCACTCAATGCCGAACTCGCCGCCTGACGCCGCGCGATCAACAGGTCCTGCAGTCCGGCTTCGCCCAGGGTATAGGCCCGTTCCGTCAGCGCTGCGTTCTCCGCCATCGCACTCGCGCCTTCCGACGCGATGAGCCAGGAGTCGTAGGCACCACGCGCTTCGACGAAAGCCGATGCGATCTCCGCGTCGAACTCGCGTACCGCCAGTTCGGCCTGCTGCGCCGACGTCTCCGCATCCGCACTCGCCCGCGCCGCCACGGCACTGCGATAGCCGCCGGGCATGCCGAACGGCAGCGACACCGAGACGCCGGTGTAGCGCTCGCGCCCGCCGACTTCCGAGGCGGTGAAGACCCCCAGTGTGGGATCGGAGAACCGCTCGGCCTTGGCACGCGCCGCCATCGCCTTGGCCTTCTCGGCGGATAGCAGCGCAAGCTTGAGTTCGTCACTCTGCTCCTTGATGCGCTGGGTCCAGCCGGCGACATCGGCGTCCAACGGACTCACCGCGGGCAGCGGCTGCGGTGCCCGCTCCACGCCGGGAAAACGAACCGACAGCCGCGTCCAGGCGGTGTCGGCCGCGACGCGGGCCTCGTTCTCCAGCCGCCGTTGCTCGACCAGCTCGGCCTTGGTGGTACCGAGTTCCAGCCGCGAGGCGTCGCCCGCACGCACGCGCTTTTCCACCGCGGCCAGGCTGCCCCCGAAGGATTCGAGGCTGGCGCTCGCGAGTTCGCGCGCCTTCTCGGCGGCGAGCCAGTCCACCCAAAGGCTCACGAGTGTTCGCGCCGACTCGTGCAGGGCTTCACCGACATTCGCCTCGGCCCACTCGACCGTGGTTTCGCCGAGCTGGCGATCAGCAGTGGCCTTGCCGGGCAACCGGATAGGCCGCTCGATACCGGCCATCCATTCGTCGTACTTGTCCGAGCCACGCACGTCGCGCTGCTGGCCTGTCATCTTGGCGTTAAAGTCATACGGCGAAGCTCTTAGGGCACGCCGCTCCGCTTCACCCGCGGTCAGACCGGCGCGTGCCGCAAGCACGCCGGGGTCCTGTTCCAGCAGCGGCCGTGCCTGTTCCGTCGGCAGCAGCCCAGGTGCGGGCTGCGGCGTGATGGCGCTCGACTGCGTGGCGTTGAGCAGCGCCACTGCGAACAGGCTTAGCCGAAAAATGGAGCGCCCGCTCATTGCAGGTCTCCCGATTCCAGCACCGGCGCCAGCCAGTAGCGCAGCCCGGCTCCAGCGTAGCGTTGCCGCAGCTCGCCTAGCAGCGCCGCGCTGTGGCCGTGCTCTAGCACCGCCTGTACCTGCACCGCGTCCGTGCGGCCGAGCACCTGCTCGTTGGAACTCAGGAGCCCGAAAGCCAGACCATGTGCCGCCGTCGGTGCGCTGGTGAACACTTTCACGTCGGGAGACAGCAGCAGGTGATCCAGCAAAGCCTCTTCCAGGCTCGGCGGCGACAACAGCGTCAATAGAACATCAGACATTGGAAGACTCCCGCTTCGTCGCGACAAAGCGCAGATAGAGAATGGGCAGCACCATCAGCGTCAGTGCAGTAGCAGTGATCAGCCCGCCGATGACGACGATGGCAAGAGGGCGCTGGATTTCAGAGCCCGGGCCGGTAGCGAACAGCAGGGGGATCAAGCCGAAAGCCGTGATCGACGCGGTCATCAGCACGGGCCTCAGGCGTCGTTCGGCACCCTTGGTGACGATGTCGATGGGGCTCAGGCCCTCGGCTCGCAGTTGGTTGAAGTAGCTCACCAGCATCACGCCGTTGAGCACTGCAATACCCAGCAGCGCGATGAAGCCCACCGAGGCCGGCACCGACACGTACTCGCCGGTGATCCACAGCGCGAAGATGCCGCCCACCAGCGCGAACGGAATGTTACTGAGGATCAGCACCGCTTCCTTCACCGACCCGAAGGTCGCGAACAGCAGGATGAAGATCATGCCCAGCGCCACCGGCACAACCACACCCAGACGCGCCGCGGCACGCTGCTGATTCTCGAACTGTCCGCCCCAGGCGATGCGATAGCCCGACGGCAGTTGCACGTTCTTCGCGACCAGCGCCTTAGCTTCTTCGACAAAGCCGACGAGATCGCGGCCGGCGACATTGGCGATCACCACGCTGTAGCGGCTGCCCATCTCGCGATCGATCTTCACAGGGCCGGCTGCACGCTCCAGCTTGGCGACGCTGCTCAAGGGCATCGTTGTCCCGTCACGCGCAGTGATACGCACCGCACCGAACTCGGCCGGCGATACGCGCACATCGTCGCTGGCGCGCAGCACGATGGGCGTGCGGCGATTGCCTTCGATCACCACGCCTGCACGCTGGCCTTCGATCTGTAGTCGAAGCGCGTCCTGAATCTCTTCGACGTTGAGACCGAAGCGGCCCGCAGCGAGACGGTCCACGGCGACGCGCAGGTACTGAACACCCTCGTTCTGCACCGTGTATACGTCCTGATTGCCCGGTACGGTCTTGAGCAAATCCACGATCTTGCCGGCGAAAGCATTTAGCTGGTCAAGATCGGGACCGAAGATTTTCACTGCCAGGTCGCCGCGCACGCCGATGATCATTTCGGACACACGCATCTCGATGGGCTGGGTGAAGCTGTACTCGATGCCCGGCATCGGGTCGAGCACCTTGCGCACCTCGTCCATCAGCGCCTCCTTGCTCTTCATGCGCCATTCCTTCGATGGCTTGAGCAACAGGTAAGTGTCGGTCTGGTTGAGGCCCATGGGGTCGAGGCCGATTTCGTCCGAACCCGCGCGTGCGACGATGCCGGTGACTTCCGGAATCGCCTTCATGATGGCTTGGTGAATCTTCATGTCGAGCGCGGCGCTCTGCTCCAGACTCACCGACGGCAGCTTCTCGATGCCGACGATCAGGTCGCCCTCATCCATTGTTGGCAGGAAGGTCTTGCCGACAAGCGAATAGACGACACCCGCCGCGACCAGCAGCCCGACGGCGGTGATCGCGACGATCTTCTGACTGCGCAGGCCCCAGGCCAGGATCGGCTCGTAGAAACCGAGCAGCTTGCGCGGCAGCCAGGGCTCTTCGTGGCTGACTTCGCGCAGCAGATACGACGCCAGCACCGGAATCGCCGTCAGCGACAGCACCAATGAGCCGGCGAGCGCGAACACGATGGTCAGCGCAACGGGTACGAAGTATTTGCCTTCAAGGCCCTGCAAGGTCAGCAGCGGCAGAAACACCGTGATGATGATCAGGATGCCCGAGGTCACCGGCGCAGCGACTTCGCGGACCGCGCGATAGATGATGTGCAAGCGTGGACGCTTGCCGCCGGTCTCATCCGTCGCAAGCCTCTGCACGATGTTCTCGACGACGACGACCGCCGCATCGACCAGCATGCCGATGGCGATGGCCAGGCCACCGAGGCTCATCAGGTTGGCCGACATGCCGAACAGCCGCATCATGATGAAGGTGATCAGCGCCGCCAGCGGCAGCACCAGCGCCACGGTCAGCGCCGCACGCAGGTTGCCCAGGAACAGCACCAACAACACGATTACCAGCACGGTCGCTTCGAGCAGGGCCTTCGACACCGCGCCGACGGCCTTGTCGACCAGCGAGGCGCGGTTGTAGAAGGGCACCAGCGTGACGCCTTGCGGCAAGGTCGGTTGCAGCTCGTCGAGCTTCTTCCTGACGCCTTCGACGACTTCGCGCGCATTGGCGCCCGCCAGACCCAGCACCAGACCTTGTACAGCTTCAGCCTTGCCGCTCTGCGTGACCACGCCATAGCGTGTGACGGTGCCGATGCGCACTTCGGCGATGTTGCCGACCATCACCGGCGTACCGTCCTTCGACGTCACGACGATGCCGCGCAGATCTTCCAGCGAGGTGATGCTGCCCTCGGCGCGCACCAGCAGCACTTCATCGCCTTCACCCAGGCGACCCGCGCCATCGTTGCGGTTGTTCGACTCGATAGCTTCGCGCAGGTCCGCGACCGTGATGCCGGCCGCCGCCATGCGCACCGGATCAGGCACGACCTCGAAGGCACGCACGACACCGCCGAGCGAGTTCACGTCGGCCACGCCGGGCACTGTTCGCAGCGCCGGGCGCACGACCCAGTCGAGCAGGCTGCGGCGTTCGGCCAGCGACATGCTGTCGGCTTCCACCGTGAACATGAACATCTCGCCCAGCGGCGTAGTCACCGGCGCCATGCCGCCGGTGATGCCGGACGGTAGGCTTTCCGTGAGACCGCTCAGTCGTTCGGCGACCTGTTGACGCGCCCAATAGAGATCAGTGCCGTCGATGAAATCCAAGGTCACATCGACCAGGCCGTACTTGGTGACCGAGCGCAAAATCTTGGTCTTCGGAATGCCGAGCATTTCGACTTCGATCGGCACGCCGATGCGGCTTTCGATTTCCTCCGGCGTCATGCCGGGGGCTTTCATGATGATCTTCACCTGCGTGCTCGACACGTCCGGGAACGCGTCGATCGGCAGGCCTGTGTAAACCACCCAACCCGCACCGGCGACGATCAGCGTCGCGATCAGTACGAACAGCCTTTGGGCCAGGGAGAACTGTATGAGTCGCGTGAGCATCACTCGGCTTCCTGACTGGCGAGCCAGGCGCCCTTGAGCGCCACGACGCTGGTGACGGCGACGGCTTCACCGGCTTTCAGCGGACCATCCACGCGCACGCGCTGACCGGCGCTGGCGGAAACCGTGACGGGTCGCGCGTCGAAGCCGTCCTTGGTGCGGACGAAGACCACGGTCTTGTCGCCGTCATGCGCCACTGCGGCGAGCGGCAATTCCCAACCACCTTTGCCCGTGCCCACCGGCAACTCGGCCGCGACGACTTCGCCCGGCCGTAGATCGGTTGCTGCACCGTCGATCTGCGCGCGCACGAGAATCGTCTGGCTGTCGGCCGAGACCGTCGCTCCGCTGCTGAGCACGCGGCCCGTCGCGGTGCGGCCTTTCAGGCTGATCGGCGTTCCAACCGGCCAGCCGGCGTTGTCGCTCGCCGGCACTTGGATGTCGGCCCACAGCAGGTTGGGCTGCACCACGCGCATCAATGCGCTCGCCGCATCGACGCGCTCGCCGAGCTTGGCATCGACTTCCACGACGATGCCGCTGACCGCGGAGACCAACGTCAGCTCGTCTTGCGGCGTACCCGACGCGATCACGCGCTCGATGGCAGCGGCCGGCATGCCGCTCAGGCGCAGCGCCGCCTTGGCTTGCTTGAGCGTCGCTTCGGCTTCGCTCAATGCAGCCTGCGATTCCTGCTGGCGACGCTGGGCGACGATGCCTTCTTCGAACAACTGTTTCTCACGCTGCGCGCTCTGGCGCGCCAGCGTAGCCTGCGCGCTCGCTTGCAACAGCGTCAGCTGCAACTGACCGAACTCGGGGCTGGCCAGGCGCAGCAGCGGTTCGCCCGCCTTCACCGTCTGGTTCTGCTCGACCAGCAGTTGCTTGACCATGCCGGCGACCGAAGAGCTGACGATCTGCTCGGCGTTCGGTGGGACGCGGATGCGCGCCGGAAAGCTCTTGCGCACCGAGCCTTCGCCGGTCTGCAGACCAACGGTGGTGATGCCCAGCGCCTTGATCTGTGCTTCGGGCACGGCGAACCGGGAGTTCGCCTCGGCCGAAACAGCGACGGATGCGAACGCCGAAAGCGCGGCGGAGAGAGCGAGGGACAGAAGGGGTTTGGTCATGGTTTTCGGCCGGACAACGCGAACGGATCGACGGCCAAGGCGCGAGCGCGCGGAGGCCAGCGTCGGGATTGGAGAAAGCACGTCGATCCCGACCCGATCGGAGGGCCAGAACGAGAGCGGAAAGGAAGGCAAAGCAACGCGCAGCCGAGGCTGGTGACGAACAGCAGACATCGGGAATCTCCGTAACGAGAGCCGAGCGCAAAGGCTCAGGCCCGGATGCCGGCGCGTCAGCGCCGGGCGTTCAGGTCACGGAAATGCAGGAGGGCCGCGCAGCAGCGGCCGGAGATGAATCGGCTTTGAACTTCGCGATAGCGTTCGCAGGGGCGGACGCAGGCTCAGCGGTGCTGGCAAAGCCAGCACTAGGGCGAGAGCCCCGATGAAGATCAGCGGCAGGTCGAGATCGAATCCGGCACGCGGATGATGGCGATCGGATGCACCGACCGTTTCCACATCCACGTGTCTGGAGTCCTCCTGATGGGCATAACCGTGGTCATGGTCATGATCATCGCCGGCATCGAAGGCGGACGTGTTGAAGTGTCCCTGCATGCCGATGGCGCTTTCGAGCGAGGCTGGCACGTCGGCGTGCGCGTGCAGGCCGCCGATGCGAATCACCATGACCAGCATGGCGATCCACAGCAGCACTCCGCGACCTTTGCGCAAACGTTCCAGCATGGCGGCGCTCTCTAACTCTCCATCATCCGGCCGGCAGAGTCTGCCAGCCGCTATAGCCTACATAAAGTCCGACCAGCAGGATCAGTGACCCCGAGAAGAACGGTGCCTTGCGGGCGAATTCCCCGAAGCCGGTCCACCGCTTCGACACGTGTCTAACGCTCAGCGCGGCCAGTGAGCCCGAGACGACCATCGTCATCGCCAGTCCGATGCTGAAGCACAGGACCAGCGCCGCGCCGAGCGTGACCTCCTTGAGCTGCAGGCACAACAGCAGCACCGTGATCGAAGCCGGACAGGGAATCAGCCCACCCGTCAGTCCGAACATCACGATCTGGCCCGTCGTCACCGTGCGGTTGGCGAAGCGCTTCTGAATGTCCTGCGCATGGGCACGCTCGTGCGCATCCTGATAGCTCTGCGACAGGTTTTCGACGCCTTCGAGCGCGGCATGTTCGTGGCCGTGATCATGTTCAGTGAACGCGACCTCGTAGTCGTGCTGGTGCCCGCCATGCCCGAGCCGGACCACGGCCTTGAACTGGTGCGGCTCCGGAATCTCGTCGATGGATTCGACGTAGCCGTCTCGCGAGACAAAGCCAAAACTCTGACGCGCGCCGTCGGGGCGCACGGTCTCGATCGTCACGTCCTCGGCAGCCCAGGCGTGGCCGGTCTGGACGAAAAGGCGAAACCGCGGCGGCACGTCGTCTTCGAAGACTTCGAGCAGAATCGTACCGTGACCGGTGTCGATGACTTTATCGTCGTCGTGTGGATGGTCGTGAGTGTGGGCACTTTCGCGCTGCTCACGCCAAGTCCGCCACAGCATCCAGCTGGCGATGCCGACGATGAGCGCCGCCGACGCAAGCTGGAAGTAAGGCTCTGTTGTCTCGGCGCTCCACTGGCGGCCGAAGTACATGCCCAGCAGCGCCACCGCCCAGACCACCGCAGTGTGTGACAAGGTCGCCGACAGCCCCAGCAGCGCGGCCTGACCGACGGTGCCGCGGACCGCGACGATGAAGGCTGCCATCATGGTCTTTGAGTGGCCCGGTTCCAGGCCATGCAAAGCGCCCAGCAGGATGGCGCTGGGCACGAAGAGCCAGGCGTTGCCCTGCTGTAGCAGTGTCGAGAATTCGGTCATCGAAGCGAATCAGAGGTACTTTGTGATTTCTTTGAATTCACGAATGTTCTGGTCGGTGGAGCTGCCGCCTTCGCGGATCGCATGCTCCAGGCAGTGGTCGATGTGATCGTGGACCAGCGCCTTCTTGGCGCTGGCAACTGCGCTCTCGACCGCATGAAGCTGCTGGGCGACATCCACGCAGGCGCGCCCTTCCTCCATCATCGAAACGATTCGTTTCAGATGACCTTCGGCGCGCTTGAGGCGCTTGATGATCTCGGGATGAGAGGTATGAACTGACATGCGTATATCCTATGGGGGGGGATAGGATATGTCCAGTCCGGGGTGGCGGGTAAATTTCACTAGCCTTCGACCCCGTTGCGGAGCAGGCTGCCGTTGCGCTCTGCTCCCCGACGCCTGCCGACGACTAGGCGTAGCCCAGCATCTTCGCCGCCACGCCGAGCCCCGCGGCCGCCGCCAGAATCAACATCAGGTTCGCATGCAGCCTGAGCAGGGCCACCATGGCGCCAGCGCCCAGCCCCATCGCCACGACGTTGAGTGATTCCAGCTTTGGCAGCGGCAGATGCAGCAGCCCGAATCGGAACTCGCCGACCTGAGAGAACAGCACGTGGATGGCGAACCAGATGGAGAGGTTGAGGATGACGCCGACCACCGCTGCCGTGATGGCGGTGAGTGCTGCGCCGAGCCAGACATTGCCGCGCAAGCGCTCGATGTACGGCGCGCCGAGGAAGATCCACAGGAAGCACGGCACGAACGTCACCCAGGTAGAAAGTGCCCCGCCCAGGATGCCGCTGAGCAGTGGCGGCAGCGCACCCGGATCGCGATAGGCGCCCAGAAAACCGACGTAAGTCAGCACGAGGATCAGCGGTCCCGGTGTGGTCTCCGCCAGCGCCAAGCCCTGCACCATCTCGCCCGGCATCAGCCAGCCGTAGCGCTCCACCGCCTGCTGCGCCATGTAGGCCAGCACCGCATAGGCGCCGCCGAACGTGACCACGGCCATCTTGCTGAAGAACACCGCTTCTTGCGTGAACACATGCTGCGCGCCCAGCGTGACGAACAGCAGCAGGATCGGCAGCCCCCACAGCGCGGCGCCCGAGAGCAGGATGCGCAAGGTCCAGCTCCGGCTGGGATGCGCATGCTCGGGGATGAGGTCTTCATCCTCGCCGACGCCACCGGCTTTCGCCTTGGGCCGGAAGATGGACGGCGCCCACCGCACGCCAGCCAGGCCGATCAGCGCTGCCGCCAGGATGATCAGCGGGAACGGGATGCCGAACGCGAAGATCGCGATGAACGCCGCGGCGGCGAGACAGTACAGAGCGCGGTGCTTGAGTGCCTTCTTGCCGACACGGACCACGGCCTCGATCACGATCGCCAGCGTCGCCGCCTGCAGGCCGAACAGCAGGCCCTGCATCCAGCTCAGATCGCCGTACACCATGTAGGCGATGGCGATCAGCGTCATCAGCACGAAGCCCGGCAGGATAAACAGCGTGCCGGCGACGATGCCGCCCCAGGTCCGGTGCATCAGCCACCCGATGTAGGTGGCGAGCTGCTGGGCTTCGGGGCCCGGCAGCAACATGCAGTAGTTGAGTGCATGCAGGAACCGGGTCTCCGAAACCCAGCGCTTCTCATCCACCAGCAGCCGGTGCATCAGCGCGATCTGCCCGGCAGGCCCGCCGAAGTTGATGAAGCCGATCTTGAGCCAGACGAAGAAGGCTTCGCGAAAAGGGACGGACGTGGCAGGCATGGGCGCGCTAGACGGAGAAGCGGCGGGCGTGCTGGAAGCGGCGATCCACCGCCTCCCATTTCACGTTGGCCAGGAAGGCATCCAGATACTTGGCTGCGGCCGAGCCGTAGTCCATGTGGTAACTGTGCTCGTACATGTCGAGCACCAGCAGCGGAATGCCGCCGACGCTGCCGTGCATGTGGTCCCAGGCCCACTGGTTGCGCAGCTCACCGGTGGCCACGTTGTAGGTCAGCACGCACCAGCCGGAGCCGCCTGCGAGCGACATCGCCGTGCGGCGGAACTCGGCCTCCCAGGCCTCGGTGCTGCCATAAACCTGCGACAAGGCCTTGGCGATATCGCCGCCGTTCTTGCCGTCGCCGCCCAGGTTGTCGAAGTAGTGCTCGTGCAGCACCACCGACCCGACGCGATGCAGTTCCTCGCGCTTGAGCCCGCCGTACGCGATCGGCGGGAAATCCTTGTCCTGCATCGCGGCGGCGAGCCTGCCTTCGATCAGATTCAGAGTCTTCACCGAGCCGATGTAGTTGTTCTCCCAATGCGAGCGGATCAGCTTCTCCGAGAGGCCCGTCAGCTTGGCCGGATCGAAGCCGAGCGGCTTGGGCTGGTGCTGCCCGGCAAAGGCGGGCGTGAGGGTGGGAGTCAATGCGGCAGCGGTCATGGGGCGGGCCTCGGCGATGGAAGCAGGAGGGAACGCGGCAGCCGCAACGCCGGCGCCGATGAGGCCCAGCGCATCCCGGCGGCTGATGCCGTCCACAGTTTCATCAGTCATGCGAATCTCCGGTTTAATGGGCGCTTCAATGTCATGATACGAATGTATCAAATTAAAGATACGAAATGGACGAGACCCCCGACTGGCTTCTGCTCATCCACCTGTTGCCGCGCGTTGAAAACTGACCATCAAAACGGGGTTCTGCTCACTGAAAATTGACCAGGGTGTTCTTCATTAGCCTGCGGGGTTTCGACCCAGCAGGAAGACGAGGTGCATACCATGGCGATGTACGCGAAAGTGCGGCGAATGCGGTTCCGGGACGGCCTGTCGATCAGCGAGATCGCACGCCGGACCAGCCTGACGAGAAACACGGTCAAGAAGTGGCTGAAGGAGCCACCTCGCAGTGAGATGAAGTACGAGCGGCCTGCCGGGCCGCGCAAGCTCGATGGCTACATCGAGTGGTTGCGCCAGGCACTGGAGACCGATGCGCGACGGCCGCGCAGCGACCGGCGCACCGGGCTTCGGCTGCACGCTCAGCTGCTGGAGCAAGGCTTCACCGGCAGCTACAGCCGGGTGACCGAATTCATGCGCCGGTGGAAGGCCGAGGCCGGCGCGGTTACTGCCCGATCAGCGTACGTGCCGCTGACCTTCGATTGGGGCGAAGCCTTCCAGTTTGATTGGAGCGAGGAAGGGCTGGTGATCGGCGGCATCTGGCGCAAGATCCAGCTGGCACACATGAAGCTGTGCGCCAGCCGCGCCTTCTGGCTGGTGGCGTATCCGAGCCAGGGTCACGAGATGCTCTTCGATGCCCACACGCGCTGCCTGACGGGCCTGGGCGGCGTGGCCCGCCGTGGCATCTACGACAATATGAAAACGGCGGTGGATCGCGTGCCCGGCCGCGGCAAGGCTCGCATCGTCAATGCTCGCTTTGCCGCGATGACGGCGCACTATCTCTTCGATCCCGACTTCTGCAATGTCGCCTCGGGCTGGGAGAAAGGCCGCGTCGAGAAGAGCGTGCAGGACACGCGCCGTCGCATCTGGCAGGCCGCGGCCGATCAGCGCTTCGCCAGCTTCGGCGAATTGAATGTGTGGCTGGCGACGCAGTGCATCGAAGCTCGCAAAGCACCGCATCCCGAGTTTCCCGGCATGAGCATCCAGGAAGCTTGGGAGCGCGAGCAAACGCAGCTGATGCCGGTGCCGACCGCCTTCGATGGCTACATCGAAGCCCCGGCCCGCGTGTCGAGTACAAGCCTCATCTCGATTGCCCGCAATCGCTACTCCGTTCCCTGCGCTCTCGCCGGGTATCGCGTCAGCGTGCGGCTGTACCCGGAGCGCGTCGTGATCGTCGCCGATCAGCAGATCGTGGCGGAGCATGTCCGCGCCAGCGATCGTGATCACGTCGTCTACGACTGGCAGCACTACGTGCCGCTGATCGAGAGGAAGCCCGGCGCGCTGCGAAACGGCGCGCCCTTCGCCGATCTGCCGGCGCCGCTGCAGCGGCTCAGCCGCGCCCTGCTGCGCCGCGACGGCGGCGACCGCGTGATGGCGCAGGTGCTGTCGTCCGTCCCCGTCTTCGGGCTGGAAGCGGTGCTGGTCGCCGTCGACCTGGTGCTCGAAACCGGACGGCCCAGCGCCGAGCACGTGCTCAATGTGCTGGCTCGATTACGAGAAGGGCCGCCGCCCGAATCGGTCGATACCGCCCTGACGGTGACGACGGCGCCCATCGCCGACACCCGTCGCTACGACAGCCTGCGTGAGGAGATCGGCCATGACTGATCTGATCGCGGATCTGAAAGCCCTTCGCCTGCACGGCATGGCGAGCTGCTATGCCGACTGGGTCGAGCAAGGCAGCGCCGGTGCCCTGACCACCTACGAGTCGCTGCTGACGCACCTGGTGCAGGCCGAGAGCACGGACCGGGCGCTGCGCTCGATCAAGTACCAGATGCACAGCGCGCGTTTCCCGATCCATCGCGATCTCGCCGGCTTCGACTTCGAGCAGTCGAAGGTCGATCGCCGGCAGATCATGACCTTCTCCACGACGGCCTTTACGGAGAAGGCGGAAAACATCGTGCTGATCGGCGGCACCGGCACCGGCAAGACGCATCTGGCCACGTCGCTCGGCGTCGAGTCCATTGCTCGCCACGGCAAACGAGTGCGCTTCTACTCGACGGTGGAGCTGGTCAATGCGCTGGAGCAAGAGAAGGCGGCCGGCAAGGCCGGCCGCCTGGCTCATCAGCTGATGCACCTCGATCTCGTGATCCTCGACGAGCTGGGCTACCTGCCGTTTTCACAGGCCGGCGGCGCACTGCTGTTTCACTTGCTCTCGAAGCTCTACGAGCACACCAGCGTGATCATCACGACCAATCTGGTCTTCTCCGAGTGGAGCAATGTCTTCGTCGATCCGAAGCTCACGACGGCGCTGCTCGACCGGCTCACGCACCACTGCCACATCGTCGAGACGGGCAATGAGTCCTATCGATTCCGGCACAGCAGCAGCACCGCCAAGGCCCGCATCAAATCCCGCGAACAGACCAAAACCCAGGAGGCAATCGACGAACCGATCTGACAATCGATAGGATTAAACAACGCCGAGGGCTGTCGCCCTCGGCTTCCACCCCTGGTCAATTTTCAATGAGCAGAGGTGGTCAGTTTTCAACGCGCGCCAACACCCATCTGGCCTGCGTTGCCTTTAAACGTGTCGCCAAGGCCCTCGATTGCCGCAACGAAGACGTTTTTGCCTTCAGGTGTAGTCAGCGCCTCGGTCATCCGTTGTTCCAGAGCGTCTGCGAGCTGAGCGGCGAAGTCGGTGTTGAACCGCTCCATGGCCAGCGTCAGCTTTTGTTGCTCGCGTAACTGTTCCAGAGCGACCCACTCCGGGGCCACGAATGTCAGTCGCTTCTCCAGTGCATTGCAAAAGCGATCGAGAACGCCTTGAAGCAGTTGGATTTGTGTCCGAACAAATATTGATAGGCCAAGAGATGCAAGGACGCCGGCGATGGAGGTGAGAAATTTGAAGGTTGCCGATTCAAGCAGCAGCTTTAAGGATGCCCGCGCTTTGTCCACATCGACATCGGCGACACCGCCTGCAGCGAAGTGCAGGCCTGAGACGAGCCCGAGAAACGTGCAGAGCAACCCGAAACCGACAAAGTAGTTCGGTAGCGCCTGCCAGAATGGGAGATGGAAACCTGCTTCAACTGTTGCTTGGATGTTGAAATAGGCTGACGGTCGAACTGTGTTGCGTACGACACCACTGTCGCCGGTGCGACTAGGTTCCGGGTAGATCAGAGTGTCGCCAAACTCTGACCAAGCGTGCTCAAGCGGAGCATGTTCGGTCGAAATTTTCGCCGAGAATTCCTCTCGGTTTTCCGCAAAGACTTTGGGGGTGGGTGCGTGTTCGTCGAGCCAGCGAATCAGGAGCGCGATCGGGCGCCGACGGCGCCATGAGACCCATGCGAAAGCGAAGCCCGAGATCATCGCCGCAACCAGAATCGAGAGCGTCAAAGCGATTGCAAAGGAATGGCTTGTAAATAGCCGAAAAATCGCTTCTAGCTGCCCGGGCTGGCCGAGCAGGTCTTGGCCGAGCACCACCCCCAACGCCAAGGTAGCGAGCACGAAGAAGCCCAACAGCAGAATCTGCATCCCTATCCCCAACTGACAGAGCTAAGCGGTCTGGTCCCCCGACCTTCACCGAATGCTGCGAGCGCCAGAATCCCCGACTGTTATTCCGTGTTTGGCGCAGTAATCCAGAAGCAAAACTTCAATCAAGTTCGCCTGAGACCGGCGCTCTCGTTCGGCGGCGACCTTTAGTAAGTCCTTGAATTGTTTAGAGACGCGAAAACTGACAGCGACTGTCTTGTCGGCCATCTATCGCCCCATGCCCCTGTATTGCGTTTTACCATACGTGACAGCCGGGCGTGCCGGTAGGCCATTGAGCCGGCCCAGCCCGCCTTTCATCTTTAAGGCTGGCAACCTGTAAGCAACTGTTTCGGGGGCAAACAAAAACAGCCGCTGAAAGGGCGGCTGCTTTTGTTGCGGGATGTCACTTCGATGAGTCATCGTCAAGGCGACCGCTAGCGGCGTCATATGCTGCTAGGCGCTCACGCTTTCCGACTGCCATGACCATCACTACGATCGTCGTGTCGAAAACCCGATAGACCAGACGATACGAGCCGTGTTTGAGCTTGTAGCAATCTGGCATGCCATGCAGCGCAGCCTTTGGATTGCGCGGTTCTTCGAGGCGGGCCTCCAGCTTCTTCTTCAATGGCCCTTTGACGCTTTCATCCAGCTTCTTCCACTCCTTCCATGCATCCGCATGGAACTGCAGCTCATAAGTCACTGAGTTTGACCTTCACCGGCGGCTCTTTGGATTGCATGCGGGATTTGACGACAGCCGCCAGCTGTAGGTCTTCGAGGAGTTCGTCCAGATCGAGCTGTTCGAAGAGTTCGGCGGGGACAAGGTAGGACTGCGGCTTGTTGTGGCTCAACACTGCCACGACACGACCGTTGGCTTCCTTCATGACGCCCGATGGGTTCTTCTTCAGCTCGCTGATCGAAACAGCCAGATCCGCACGGATTGCATTGATGTTCATGGGTTCGATTTTGTCGTCAGATCGGCTTACGGGCTACGGGCTTACGGGCTTACAGAGATAATTGGCACTTACTTAAGTGCCAATTAAAGACCCAAATATAGGTCACAGTCAAGGTGCGGCCACTATCTACTTGGCGCAATCCGAGAGGTAAGTGCTAGAAGGCGGGTGGCGCCAGTATTGCCGCTCCACTCTCATCTGCTGAAAGGTATCCGGTAGATTCGGCACAAAACCTTGCGGGACTTTTTTGGAGTTTTGTGAAGCCTTCTGGAGCTTTCAGTCGAAATTGGCTGCGGTCGCCCCACACGGGTTACGACTCGATTTCTACTGAAATATCAGAATGTTGGGAGTCCGATTCATTGCGAATCGTCGGCTCACGCATTCGGTCAATTTTTGACCACTTCCTCATAATGCTGAGGTCGGTGGTTCGATTCCACTCATCACCACCAGTAACCCTTTGAATATAGAAACGCCTTCGGCAGCTTGCGGAGGTTTCCAGGGTTGCTGGTGATTCGCCGGGTTTGTCCGGCTTCTCTTCCTAATTCCGAGTTTTCCGCATCCGCGCCCAGTCGGTGGTGCCGCGAGCCACGTGAGTTTTCAGCTGGGCGGTGCGGCCGTCAGCCATTCGACCAGTGCCTGGGAATCGTCGCCGCTGCGGTGGACCCGAAGCTTCTTGTGCTGCGTCGTCGCGAGTTCGCTTCCGCGAGCAAGCGCCACGCCGCGCCGGGGACAGAGGTCGAGGCAGCCGCACTCGACGACGCGAATGCGCTTTTTGAGTCCCCGGGATTTGAGCTCGCGCTTGAGCCATTTGCGCAGTGATGCAACTTCGTCATCAGTACTGCGATGCGTGCACTCGGTGCAGATGAAGACGATGTCCTGCCAATCGGACGCTGCTCGAATCGGCAGTCGCGGGTGTTCGTCGATCGTTTGCATGCTTCGATTGTGTTGCAGCGGCATGAGAATCGGATGAAGGAAATTTCATCTGCAGGCCTGCGCAAGCGCCAGTATTGAGTTGTGTAGACAATCGATACAAACCGGCACCGCAATCACGAAAACCCGAGTTAGAATGGCTGTGCGTCGAGGAACTCCCCCAGTCCTCACGCGAGCAGCTCAGGACATCCCCCCTATGTGCTCCTGTCTGCGACAGGACACCTGACTATCTCCCTGACGTCAGTGTCCGCGCCGCGGCGACCGCCCCCACGGTCCCGCGGCTTTTTATTGCGCGGAGTTCAGTCGCACGTGCCCGCTGCGCACAAAAAGAATGCCGCAGCGATGATGCCTGCGGCGAAGTAGCGGGTTTCGTTGCCATGGCCAGCGAGATCGAACGCTGGCGACGACTTAAAGACTCGCGCCGATCGTCAGGCGTATGGCGCGCGGCTCTACCGGATGGAAGTGATAGTCCGATACGCCTTCGGCGGGTTCTCCGGGCAGGCGCGATTCGTAGTAGTAGGTGATGTCGTTGTCGTCACTGTCGAACACGTTGAGCACGGCCAGCGAGACCAGGTAGCGCTTCAGGAAGCGATAGCTGCCTTGCGCGTTGACCACCGTGGTGGGCTTGGAGCGTGCACTGTTGTCTTCGATCAGCGCGGCCTCGCCGAGACGGCGCAAGCGCAGGCCGGCGCTCCAGCCGCGAGTTTCCGGCACGGTGATGCCGAACGAGATCACGTCCTCGATCGAGTTCGGAATGCGATCGCCCTCTGCTGCACGGACCTCGGATGGAACATCGAGCCGGCCGTGTGAATACGCATAGTCGGCGTCGATCGCGAGCCAGGGCAGGGGCTCGTAGTAAGCGGAGAGTTCGACGCCCCGGCGCGTGCTCGGTGGCCCGGCTTCGCTGTTGCCGGCGTCACCGACGTACACCAGTTCGGAGTCCGACTTGAGCTGCCAGAGCGTGGCGGTGAGCTTGGTGTGCGGAACCATTGCGCTGGTCAGCCCGATTTCGGCTCCGCGCACGCGCACCAGTGGAGTGACGCGATCCGCGGGTGTTTGATGGGTCGGGTCGGTGGGGTCGAGCGTGATGGTGGTTCCGCGTGCGTCGTTGCTGTGAAAGCCTTCGCCGTAGTTGAGGTAGAACTCGGTGCGCTCGAACGGGCCGAAGATCATCGCGGCCTTGGGCGCGATCAGATGATCATCGGCCTTGCCGGAGTTCGCGGCCAGATCGCTGCTGACGTCGAAGTCGTAGAAATCCGCTCGTGCGCCAAGCTCGGTTCG
Source organism: Hydrocarboniphaga sp. FW305-C-57 (assembly GCF_058783045.1). Lineage (NCBI taxonomy): Bacteria > Pseudomonadati > Pseudomonadota > Gammaproteobacteria > Nevskiales > Nevskiaceae > Hydrocarboniphaga > Hydrocarboniphaga sp. FW305-C-57. The sequence continues at coordinate 58,152 of NZ_JBYSYG010000007.1, forward strand.
ATACCACGGGCTCCACTGCTGGCGACTGCTCACGTACCAGCCGATGCTCGCCTCCTTGACCTCGTCCTGGCGGACGGTCTCGGTGCGCTCGCGACGCTGGGTCAGATACAGGCCCACCGGAGAAATGCGGTCATAGCGGCTTTGCAGGCCGGTTTCGATGTCGATCGGAATCTGCGTCGGCAGCTGCCAGTAGCGCAGCAGGCTGGCTCCGAACACTTTGCGATCGTCGTACTGCTCGAACTGATCGTCCGGCAACGCATCGGTGTCGTTTGTGTCGGTGAAGTAGTACGTGAAATCGGAGTACAGCTGCATCTTGTAGCTCAGCGTGTAGGCGGCGGCCTTCCAATGACCGAGCGCGGCGGGCTTGCGCAGCTCGGCGTTGAGGCTGAAGCGGCGCACGTCGCCGCCGTCGGTGGGATCGATGAAGCCGAGCTCATCGATCTGCCCGCTTTGAACCGCACGCAGCGGAATCTGGTCGGGGGCGAAGTAATCGATGGCGTAGGCCTGGAAACCGAGCGTGTAGCCGTCCTCGTCGCTGCCGCGGTTGTAGCGGGCGATGCCCTTGTAGATCTCGGCGTCCTGCTTCAGGTCGTAGGCGCCGTCATAGTGCGTGGCTTCGCCGCCGAGCAGCAGCGTTCCGCCGGCGAGCTTGGGCGAAGCCGCGACGAGTGCGCTGCGATAGCCGTATTCGCCGATCGTCGCGCGCGCCATCGGCGCGGGCAGCTCGTCGACATAACGCAACTGGGCCGAGCCCGCGGCGCCGAAATCACCGACGTCGGCGTAGTAGGGGCCCTTGCGGTATTCGAGCGAGCCGATCAGCTCCGGAATCATGAAATTGATGTCCGCGTAACCCTGACCGTGGCCGTGCGTGCGCATGTTGACGGGCAGTCCGTCGACCTCCGAATAGAAGTCGGTGCCGTGGTCGAGATTGAAGCCGCGCAGGAAATACTGGTTGGCTTTGCCCTCGCCACTGTGCTGGGTGACGATGAGCCCCGGCACGAATTCGAGCAGCTCGCCGGCCCGCGATATCGGGCGCTCGGCGAGCTGATCAGCCGTGACGAAGCCTTCGGTCGACGAGCTTGCCGTGTCTTCGAGCGTGGTTTCGCCGGTGACCTGCAGGGCGGGCAGCTCGACCACGGGAACTCCGCCGGCCCATGCAGCGCTGCAGCAGACCAAATGGGCCAGCGTGAAGCTTGCGACGAGCCGCTGCTGCATGGTGTTTTTCATTGTCGCGATGGTTGTAAGAAGAATTATGCCTTCTTCATATTAAGGGTCCGGTGTCAGTCCTCGCGCCAATGAAAGATGAGGTGGCGGGCATAACCGGGCGTTATCGGTCGACCGCCCGGTCGGCAGCGGTCGCTGCACGTCGGCCGCGCCTCGTGTCTAATTCGTGCTGCCGTCACTTCAACTCCGCCATACGGAAGGCTCTGCATGCAGCGCTACACGATCTCGCTCGAAGATTCTCTGGCCGAGAAGTTCGACGAGTGGATACGCAAGCATCGCTACGAGAATCGCTCCGAAGCGATTCGCGACCTGCTGCGCAACCGTCTCGGCGAGGAAGCGCTGGGCGAGACGATGAGCTCGGGCGAATGCGTGGCCTGCGTGTCATATACCTACGATCATCACCAGCGCGAGCTCGGCCGTCGGCTCACCGAAGACCAGCACGCGCACTACGACCTCGCGGTGTCGACGCTGCACGTGCACCTGGATGCCGATCAGTGCCTCGAAGTCACGCTGCTGCGCGGTGAAGTGGGACGCGTGCGTGAGCAGGCGGAAGGCATGATCGCCGAGCGTGGCGTTCAGCACGGCAAGGTGAACCTGGTGCCGGTGGCCGCGAGCAAGGCTCATCATCATCACGGGCATTCGCATCACCATCACGGCGCCGATCACGTCAACGTCCGTCTTCCTGCCAAGAAGCCGGCGCGCTAGCGCGTTGCTGACGATCCCGTAAGTTTGGAGATCGTCAGCTGACGATCCCGTAAGCCGACTATGCCCGGACCCGATCCGGCGCAGCGTCCGCGCTCCGTAAAGCTACGGAAAAGACGCGCGATTACCTGGCTGGTTTGCTTGTTGCCAGGCTAGTGCCGTGCTTCGGAAAGGTCTTAAAAAAACATTTAAAAACAGGCTTCAGGCCATTTTTGGGATTAGGCTTGCCAGCGAGCGCCGCCGGTCGCCGCCACCCGTCGAGCTCTCGCTACAATCCACATAACTTCCAGTTATGCGGACTCCGGATCAATTCATTAGCTACCGCTGTTTTCGCTTCATTATCTTTAGGATCAGTCCAACCGAAGAAGATCGATGAGCCTTGCTTTCGATCGCTTCTCTCCCGCATGCATGGGCCCTCGTGCCGGTCATGTTCTTGTTCGTGCTTCGCCTCGAAACCACATCAGAAACCGATGAGCGCAACCTCAGTTGATACCGTATCGAACGCTTCCGTCGGAGCGCAGTGGGCCAGCAAGCTGTCGACCGAGATCGGCAAGGCCGTCCTCGGTCAGTTGCACATCGTCGAGCGCTTGCAGATCGCGCTGCTGACCGGCGGCCACGTGCTGCTTGAAGGCATGCCGGGTCTGGCCAAGACGCTGCTCGTGAAATCGCTCGCCGATTCGCTCGGCGTGAACTTCGAGCGCATCCAGTTCACGCCCGATCTGCTGCCGAGCGACATCGTCGGAACGATGGTCTATTCGCCCGGCGACGGTAAGTTCTCGCCGCACCTGGGCCCGATCTTCGCCAACCTCGTGCTCGCGGACGAAATCAACCGTGCGCCGGCCAAGGTGCAGAGCGCCCTGCTCGAAGCGATGCAGGAGCGCCAGGTGACGCTCGGCGGCTCGACGTATGCGCTGCCCAAGCCCTTCCTCGTGATGGCGACGCAGAACCCGGTCGAGCAGGAGGGCACGTACCCGCTGCCCGAAGCGCAGCTCGATCGCTTCCTGTTCAAGCTGCTGCTCGATTACCCGAGCGTCGAGGAAGAAATCGAGATGGTGCGCCGCTGGGGTTACGTGACGAGCAAGCCCGAGCTGTTCGCGGTGTCGAGCGGCGAAGAACTGCTGAGCCTGCGCGGGCAGGTCGACTCCGTGCACGTGGCCGAGTCGGTCCAGGCCTACGTGGTCACGCTGGTGCGCGCCACGCGCGACATCGCGACCGGCAAGGGCGCCGCGGCCGGCGCCCTGCGCACGCTGACCTACGGCGCTTCTCCGCGCGCCTGCCTGGGCCTGTTCCAGGCGAGCAAGGCGCTGGCCTGGCTGCAGGGCTCCGACTTCGTCACGCCAGCGATGGTGCAGGCCGTGTTCGCGGACGTCATGCGCCATCGCATCGGCCTGACCTATGAAGCCGAGGCCAACGGCATGACGGCCGACGCGGTGCTCGCCGAAATCCTCAAGAAGACCCCGGTCCCCGAATCCGCCAAGGCTGCGGCCTGAGCCGCGATCCGGTGATCAATTCCGTGCTTCGCACCGCAAGCCATTCGACGACTCCGGCCGTGGCGCCCGCCTCGTTGCCGAGCGCATCGCCGGCGGTGTTGCGGCGGCTCGAATGGCGCGTGCGCCATGCGGTCAACACGAGCCTGACGGGCGACTATCGCTCGTCGTTCCGTGGCCGCGGCATGGAGTTCGATCAGGTCGTCAAGTATCAGTGGGGCGACGATCTTCGCGACATCGACTGGAACGTCACCGCGCGTCTCGGCGAACCGTATCGCAAGAAGTTCGTCGAAGAGCGCGAGCTCGCGCTGATCTTCATGTTCGAAGATTCGCCGGCGCTGCAGTTCGGCTCGGCGGGCCGCACGCGACGCGATACGCTGCTCGAGATGGCCGCCCTGCTGATGCTGGTCGGCTCGATCAACCGCGACCGCGTCGGACTGCTGTACAGCTCGCCGGTGACGTCCTGGTATCAGAAGCCGCTGCCGGGACACAAAGGCGTGATGCGCACGGCAGCGCGCCTGCTCGGCCAGGAGCCGCCTCCGCTCGACGGTCCGTCTGAATGCAAGCTGCCGTGGCAGTTCCTGCGCACGATCGCGCCCAAGGGCAGCATCCTGCTGTGGTTCGGGCCATTCACCGCGGCCCCTGAACAGCCCACGGGCTGGAAGGGTCTGCAGCAGCGCTATCAGACCGTGGGCGTGCGCGCCGACGATCCCTGGGACAGCAGGCTGCCCGAGCGCGCGAACTTCACGGCCTACGATCCGTTGCAGGGCCGGCTGGTGTCGATCAACACCTCGTCGCCGGCCGAGCAGGCCGCGCATGCGCGCTGGCGCGACAGGCGCGAGACCTATTTCACCGAGTTGTTTCCGCAGCTCGATGATCGCCTGCTCGTCAACAACGCCGACGATTCGCTCGACACGCTGGTCGCTTACTTCCATCGCCATTCGCATCACGGCATCCGAGCCTGAGATTCCGCCAACGCCATGACAGGCTGGACTTTCCACGATCCGCTTTGGCTGTGCCTGCTCGCGCTGCTGCCGCTGATGGCCTTGTTGCGCCGGCGCCGCAGCGTCACCGCGCTCGTCGTTCCGAGTGCGGCCGAATGGCATGCGCCGGGCACCACGCCGACCGCGGCCTGGCCGGTGCTCTGCGTCTACGCGGGCCTGGCGCTGCTGATCGTCGCCATGGCGCGGCCGCAGTTTCTCGAGCCGATGAAGGATCACAAGAAGAGCGGCTACGACTTCATCATCGCCATCGACTTGTCGACGAGCATGTACGCCGAGGATTTCCAGCGCGGCGATGTGTTCGTGAACCGCTTGCAGGCGATCAAGCCGATCATCTCGGCCTTCATCAACGAGCGTCCGGACGATCGCATCGGCATCGTCACGTTCGCGGGCCGCGCTTACACGTTCGCACCGCTGACCTTCGATCACGAATGGCTGCGCAAGCAGACCTCGCGGCTGTCGATCGGCCTGATCGAGGACGGCACGGCCATCGGTGATGCGATCGGCGTTTCGCTCAAGCGTCTGGCCGAAGGCTGGAAGGAAACCGAGCGGCCGCGAGAAGGTGCCTTCATCGTGCTGCTGACCGATGGATCGAGCAACAAGGGGTCTCTCGATCCGCGCCAGGGCGCGAAGTTCGCGGCCGACGAATCGGTGGCCATCTACACGATCGCGGCGGGCGCCGAGGGCAAGGTGCCGATGCCGATCTACGACTACCAGGGCAACCGCACGGGCATCGAGATGCGCGAGTCCGACATCGACGTGCTGCTGCTGCGCGACATCGCCGAAACCACCGGCGGAGCCTTCTTCCGCGCCACCGACCAGAACGGTGTCGCCGAGGCGTTCGAAAAGATCAACCAGGCCGCGAAGGTCGATTTCGATGCGCCGCCTCCGCTCGTGAGCCACGAGGCGTTCTACATGTTCGCCTTGCTCGGGATCGCGCTGATGGGCCTGGGGCTTTATGCCGCCAACTATCGGCCGGGTCAGGAGCAGGCGGTTGCCTGAGGCCAAGTGCCATCACGGGTGTCGCCTCCCGGCGCACCCAGCAGAACGGGGTTGCTCAAGATGGAAATGAAGATCGACAAGGGCCGGCGTTCGCTGCTCAAGGCGGCACCCGCCGCCGCCTTGCTGCCGGCGAGCGTCGCTGCCGAAGCCGCTACCGCCACCAGCGGCAAAACGGGTTCGAGCCAGAAGCCGATCCGCATCGCGGTGATGACGTTCATTCACGAGACCGTGACGTTCCTGCCGTACGACACGGTCACCGACGACTTCATCTACGAAGGCTCGCCGGCCCGCGGCGAAGCCTTGCTCAACTCGATGCCCAAGAACTACATGGGCGGATTCGTCAAAGTGGCGCGCGAACATGCCAACGTCGAACTCGTGGGCATCGAATCGCCGCTGTTTCCCAAGCGCGGCACCGCGACCGGCTGGATCACCAAGGAGGCCTTCGAGCTGTTCGTCGGCAAGATGATCGCCGAGCTCAAGGCGCAAGGCCCCTGGGATGGCGCGTATCTGTCGCTGCACGGCGCCATGGGCGTGCGCGACGTCGCCAAGCCAGAAGTCGAGATCGCGCGCCGCGTGCGTGCCGTGATCGGCCCCAAGGCCTTCATCGCCGGCACCTTCGATCCACACGGTAACGAGGATGCGGACTGGTTCAAGTACGCCAACCTCGCGTTCTGCTCCAAGTACTATCCGCACTACGACGTCTACCTGCAGGGTGAGCGCGCGGCACGCACGCTGATCCGCTGCATTCGCGGCGATTACAAGCCCACGGCAGCGACGCGCAAGCCCAAGATCATCACGCCGTCGGTACTGCAGTGGACCGGCCAGTCGCCGTGGATGGATCTGGTGCAGCGCGCGCTGGTCTGGGAGGCGCGTTCGCCCGATGTCTACGTGAATTTCTATTACGGTTTCGCGTTCATGGATTCGTCGGAAGCCGGCATGACCTTCCAGGTCATGACCAACGGCAATCCGGAGCTGGCGACCAGCATCGCCGACGACATGGCCAGAACCGCCTGGCGCCTGCGCGAGCAGCTCGTCTCCGGCACCAAGGTTTACTCGATGGCCGAAGGCGTGAAGCTCGCCAAGGACGCGATGAAAGCCGGCAAGACGCCGATCGTGCTCGCCGACCACAGCGATCGCACCGGCGCGGCCACATGGCTGCTCGAAGAGGGGATCAAGCAGAAGCTCGGCAATACGCTGTTCGGTACGATTGCGGATTTCGACGCCATCGAAGCGCTGCGCAAGAAGGGCGTGAAGGTCGGCGACAAATTCGACATGGAGATCGGCGGTCGGCTCGAGGCTTCGGCCGGCAAGGCGATTCGCATCACCGGCGTGGTCAACACGGTGAGCGGCGGCATGTCGGCGGGCATCGGTTCGACCGCGGGTCAGATGTGGGTGAGCGTCAAGTTCGGCGACGGCAACGTGGTGATCATCAGCCCGTATCTGTCCCAGAACACCGATCCCGAAGCCTTCATGGAGATCGGCATCAACCCGGCCGACTTCAAGGCCATCGCGATCAAGTCGCGCGTGCACTTCCGCCGCGGTTATCACGACAACGGCTACGCCAAGACCATTCTGCTGGTGGAGCCGGACCAGCCGTTCGTCGGCACCGTGCGCCTCGAAGCGCTCGACTACAAGCACATGAAGCTCACGGATTTCTATCCGTACGGCAAGAACGTCAGCTATCCCTAGCGGTTTCCATAGAGATTCATAGAGGCGAATCACAGAGAGATGACAATGAAAATTTCAAGACGTGGAATATTCACGCTCGCGATGAGCGTGCTGGCGATGCTGCCTTTCGGAGCCGAAGCACAGCAGACGGCGAAGAAGGCGGCCTCATCCTCTTCGGGCTCCAACCAGAAGCCGATCCGCATCGCGGTCATGCAGTTCTCGCACGAGACCGTGACCTTCCTGCCGTACGAAACCACCACCAACGACTTCATCTACGAAGGCTCGCCCGCGCGTGGTGAAGCGCTGCTCGAATCGTCGCCCAACGGTTACATCGGCGGCTTCGTGAAGGTGGCTCGCGAGCATGCGAACGTCGAACTCGTCGGCATCGAATCGCCGCTCGGTTCGAAGAAGGGCTCGGGCTCGGGCTGGATCACCAAGGAAGCCTTCGATCACTTCGTCGACAACATGATCAAGGATCTGAAGGCCCAGGGCCCGTTCGACGGCGCCTATCTGTCGCTGCACGGCGCCATGGGCGTGAAGGACGTGGCCAAGCCCGAAGCGGTGATCGCGCGTCGCGTGCGTGAAGCGATCGGTCCGAAGGCTTACATCGTCGGCACCTTCGATCCGCACGGCAACGAAGACGACGAGTTCCTCAAGTACGCGAACCTCGCGTTCACGATCAAGTACTACCCGCATTACGACGGCCAGCTGCAAGGCGAGCGCGCTGCGCGCACGCTGATCCGCTCGATCCGCGGTGACTACAAGCCGACCACCGCGACGCGCAAGCCGCCGATCATCACGGCGTCGGTGCTGCAGTGGACGGGCGCTTCGCCGTGGATGGACCTCGTGCAGCGCGCACTGGTCTGGGAAGCCCGCTCGCCGGACGTCTACGTGAACTTCTACTACGGCTTCGCATTCGCCGACGTGGTCGATGCAGGCATGACCTTCCAGGTGATGACCAATGGCAATCCGGAGCTCGCGAACAAGATCGCCGACGACATGGCCAACACCGCCTGGCGCCTGCGTGAGCAGCTTGTCTCCGGCACCAAGGTCTATTCGATGACCGAAGGCGTGAAGCTCGCCAAGGAAGCCATCGCCAAGGGCAAGACGCCGTTCGTGCTGGCCGATCACAGCGACCGTTCGGGCGCCGCGACCTGGCTGCTCAAGCAGGTCATCGACCAGAAGCTCAGCAAGACCCTGATCGGCACGGTGGCCGACAACGATGTGATCGAAGAGCTGCGCAAGAAGGGCGTCAAGGTCGGCGACAAGTTCGACATGATGGTCGGCGGCAAGCTCGACGAGTCGGCTGGTGAGCCGGTGCGCGTGGTCGGCACCGTCAACACGGTCAGCGGCGGCCTCGGCCGTCGTGGCAGTGCCGCGGCTTCGCAGCTCTGGGTCAGCGTCAAGTTCGGTGACGGCAACGTGCTGATCATCAGCCCCTACCTGCACCAGAACACCGATCCCGAGGATTTCATGAACCTCGGCATCAACATCAAGGACTTCAAGGGCTTTGCGATCAAGTCGCGCGTGCACTTCCGTCGCGGCTACGACGACAACGGCTTCGCGCCGACGATCCTGCTCGTCGAGCCCGACCAGCCCTTCCTCGGCACGGTTCGCCTCGAAGGCCTGAAGTATCAGCACCTGAAGCTCAACACCTTCTATCCGTACAACAAGAGCATCGTCTATCCGGCGAAGAAGTAAGCGCTGCTTCGTGTTGCGATAGCTGTTGAGGTTTGAAGCGGGGGCGGTGTCGGACGAACTTCTCGGTTCAGTCCGGTACCGCCTCCTTCGTTTGTGGCTGCGTCTGGCATGCACGCAGGCGAGTATCATGATGCGTTCTCCTCGAGCGGAGTTTTGATCGTGTCCAGTATCGATAGCCTGCGGGCACTCCCCACTTATGATGATGTCGTCGCGGCCTCGGAGCGCTTGCTCGGCCATGCGCATCGCACGCCGGTGATGCGTTCGCGCCTGCTCGATGCCGAGCTCGATGCGCAGCTGTTCTTCAAGTGCGAGAACCTGCAGCGCATCGGCGCATTCAAGTTTCGAGGTGCGTTCAACGCGCTCTCGCAATTCGACGAGCGCCAGCGCAGGGCAGGCGTGGTCGCATTCTCGTCGGGCAATCACGCGCAGGCGGTCGCGCTGTCCGCTCGTTTGCTCGGCATGCCCGCCACCATCGTCATGCCGCACGATGCGCCGCCGAACAAGATCGCCGCGACCAAGGGCTATGGCGCGAGCGTGCTGATCTACAACCGCTATACCGAGGACCGCGAGCAGATCGGGCGAGAGCTCGCGCAGGAGCGTGGCATGACGCTGATTCCGCCTTACGATCATCCGAACGTGATCGCGGGGCAGGGCACCGCAGCCAAGGAATTGTTCGAGGACGTCGGACCGCTCGATGCCTTGTTCGTGAGCCTCGGCGGCGGCGGCCTGCTGTCAGGTTCGGCTTTGTCGGCACGGGCGCTCGCGCCGGCGTGCAAGGTCTACGGCTGCGAGCCCGAAGCCGGCAACGACGGCCAGCAGTCGTTTCGCACCGGCGAGATCGTGCACATCGAAACACCGAAGACGATCGCCGATGGTGCGCAGACCCAGCATCTCGGGCATTACACCTTTCCGATCATCCGTCGAGACGTCGACGACGTGATCACCGCGACTGACCCTGAACTCGTCGACGGCATGCGCTCGTTCGCGACGACGATGAAGCTTGTCGTCGAACCGACCGGCTGTCTGGGCCTGGCGGTCGCGCGCAAGATGAAGGCGCAGATTCAGGGCAAGCGTGTCGGCATCCTCATCAGTGGCGGCAATGTCGCCATCGAGCGGTTCTGCAGTTTGCTGATGACGGGCTGAAATTGCAGCTGCCGTAACGAAAAGGGCTGCATTTCTGCGGCCCTTTTTCATTTCACCATGACTCCCGCACCGTCTTCCGCTGGATTACGCCTGAACCCGCTCTACTAGGTTTATCAACAACTTAGGCGAGTCCAAGATATGCCGGTGCTTTCCGAAACTTGACCCAGTTCCCTGCCGCGTGGCTCCCACGTGGCCCCTGGAAACCGGGGTCGTTCAAGGAGTCATCATGGCAAAAATCAAACTCACCAAGTCCGCTGTCGATGCGGCACAACCCCAGGCGCAGGCCGTCGAACTGCGCGACACCTTGGTCCCCGGCTTCCTGTGCAAGGTTACACCGGCGGGTCGCAAAGTCTTCATGCTGCAGTACCGGACTAATGCCGGCGAGCGGCGCAAGCCGGCCTTGGGCCTCTACGGCGAGCTGACGATCGAACAAGCCCGCTCGCTGGCTCAAGAATGGCTGGCCCAGGTCCGCCGGGGCGGCGATCCCGGCGCCGACAAGGCCGAGGCGCGCAAGGCACCCACGGTCAAGGAACTGTGCGCGAAGTTCATGGAGGACCACTCCAAGCAGCGCAACAAGCCCAGCACCCGCCGAGGCTACCAAGGCGTCATCGACCGTTGCATCGTTCCGATGCTGGGCCGCATGAAGGTGCAGGACGTGAAGCGGCCGGACGTGGCGAGCGCGATGAAGAAGATGGCCCACAAGCCCGCCGAGGCGAACCGCGCGTTCAGCGTCATGCGCAAGATGTTCAACCTGGCCGAAGTGTGGGGCTACCGGCCCGACGGCACGAATCCGTGCCGGCACGTGCCGATGTTCCCCAACGGCAAGGCGACCCACCTGATCAGCGACGAGGACATGAGCAAGCTGTTCCGGCACCTCGACCGGATCGAGGTCGAGGGGCTGGAGAACTACGTCATCCCGCTGGCGATCCGCCTGCAGTTCGAGTTCGCCGGTCGCCGCTCCGAAATCGTCACGCTCGAATGGACCTGGGTGGACTTGGAGAGCCGGCGCGTGGTTTGGCCTGACAGCAAGACCGGCGGCATGTCCAAGCCCTTGAGCGAGGAGGCTTACCGGCTGCTTTCGACAGCGCCGCGCCAAAAAGGCATGCCCTACGTCCTGCCGTCGCCGCGCCATCCCGGCAAGCACCTGACCACAGGCGAGTATTACGGGGGCTGGTGCCGTGCTCTCAAGGCCGCCGGTGCGACGCACGTCGGCACGCACGGCATCCGCCACCGCTCGGCGACCGACATCGCCAACTCGGGCATCCCGGTCAAGGTCGGCATGGCGCTGACGGCGCACAAGACCGTGGCGATGTTCATGCGCTACGTCCACACCGAAGACGACCCGGTGCGTCAGGCCGCCGAGCTGGTGGCGAACCGGCGCAAGACCATCACCGGCGCGCGTCGCGCAGAGGAGGCCACGGCATGAGCAAGCGTTGTGCATCCGCTGCGTCACGCGCAGCGCCGGTGACGCTGCTAGGCGACATTCGGGTGGTACCACGGGAGCGCAGAGGGGGAGCCTGCTGGTGCGGGGTTGGGGCATCCATTGCGTCATATATCCGAACGGGTATACTTCATGTCTGAGAGACGCAAGCTTCTGTACTGGGAGGGTTCCTCGAAGAAGGACTTCAAGGAATTTCCTGTCCCTGTGCAGAAGGACATGGGTGTCGCGCTGTTCGTTGTTCAGTTGGGCCGAACCCCTGAGTCGGCCAAGCCCTGGAAGGGGCTGGGGTCGGGGGTCTATGAACTGGTGGAGGACCATCGCGGCGATACCTTCCGCGCGGTCTACACCGTGCGGATCGGCGATGCCGTGCATGTTCTGCATGCGTTTCAGAAGAAGTCCAAGTCCGGCATCGCCACACCGCAGCCGGACGTGGAGTTGATCGAGAAGCGGTTGAAGGCAGTGCTCGCCCGATATGGTGCGAGCGGGAGATCGTGATGACGCGCAAAGACCATCCTCAAGGCACCGACAACGTGCTGGCCGACCTCGGATTCGCCGACGCGGAAGAGCTGTCGGCGAAAGCCGTCTTGGCGGTCAAGCTGAACGAGCTGATCGACAAGCGCAGCCTCAGCCAGACCGAAGCCGCTCACATCACCGGCATGACACAGCCTAAGGTGTCTCAGGTGCGACGCTACAAGCTGCAAAACATCTCACTTGAACGCTTGATGCAGGCGCTTGTCTCGCTGGACCAGCACGTCGAGATCGTCGTTCGGCCGGCGCGGCGTGCGCACGCCGCCGGCATCACGGTCGCAGCTTAACGATTCGAGCGAGCCAGAACCGCAATGAAATTTGCATACGAAGACCTCAGTGATGGCCAGTTCGAGACACTGATCGTTCTCCTATGCCAGCGTTTGCTCGGGGTTTCGGTCCAGGGATTCGCAAAAGGGCCTGATGGCGGGCGCGATGCCAAGTTCATGGGAACGGCGGAACTGCACCCGAGTAAGACGGCCCCGTGGGTCGGGACAACCATCGTCCAGGCCAAACATACCAACGGCTATAACCGTAACTTCTCCGAGTCCGACTTCTTCAGCACGACAGCCGCAAACACTGTGCTGGGCAAAGAAATTCCCCGTGTCAAGAAACTGCGTGAGGTCAAGCAGCTCGATCACTACATGCTGTTCGCCAACCGTCGGCTGGCAGGCAATGCCGAAACCGAGATACGCGACTACATCGCGTCTCAGTGCGGCATTCCCGCCTCGTCGATCTATCTCTGCGGACTGGAGCAACTGGAAATCTGGCTGAAGCGCTTCCCTGAGGTTGCGAGGGAAGCAGACCTTGATCCGGTCGATTCGCCGTTGATCGTCAGCCCCGATGATCTGGCCGAAGTAGTGCAGGCATTGGCGCGCCAGAAAGACGGCGTGGTCGCACTGCTAGACGATCCACCGACTGCGCGCGTGACCTACGAGCAGAAGAACGCACTCAACAACATGAGTGCCGACTACGCCAAGGCGCAGCGGCGGAAGTACCTGAAGGAGACGGCTCAAATTCGGGCTTTCCTGGCAGCACCGGAAAACCTCGACCTGCTGCGCATGTACGAGTCGGTGGTCGATGAGTTCCAACTCAAGATCATCGCCAAGCGCAAGGACTACCAGACCTTCGACGAGGTCATGGAGTATCTGGTGGACCTGTTGTTCAACCGCGATCCTGTCTTGCGGCAGCACGCCCACAAGCGCTTGACTCGCGCCGTGCTGTTCTACATGTACTGGAATTGCGATATCGGGGAGGTGGGCGATGCTGCGGCCGACCAAGCACTCTCATCCTGATCGCACGGTCATCAACGTCTCGTTGCTGCTGCTGGCTCGCCTGAAGGCCCGGCGCGTGGATGAGTACGACGTGCTGCGCAAGTTTGCGAAAAAAAGTGTCGTCGGCGGGGACGTGCTGTTCCTGCCGGCACTGAATTTTCTGTATCTCATGGGCCTGATCGAATATCGCCCCAAGACCGACGCCGTGGAGTACATGGGGCCAAATGAAGCTGTCTAGACTTTATTCCAGCAAGCCTGACTTGTTCGAGCCTGTGGAGTTCGTCCAGGGCCTGAACGTCGTCATGGCTGAAATTCGCCTGCCGGAGAACCGAAACAAGGACACCCACAACCTCGGCAAGACCACGCTTGGGCGTTTGCTCGACTTTGGCTTCCTTGCCAAGCGCGATCCCAAGTTCTTTCTTTTCAAACACGTCGAATTGTTCAAGGACTTCATCTTCTTCCTAGAGATCGAGCTGGAAGATGCTTCGTTCGTGACGATTCGGCGCGGTGTGGAAGAAGCCACCAAGATCAGCTTCAAGCGCCATGAGGCCGGGCATCAGGACCTGTCGGGGCTACCGCTGGTCGAATGGGATCACCAGGACATGCCCTTCGAGCGGGCGCGTGACCTGTTGGATGGATTGCTTGACTGGCGCGCACTCAAGCCTTGGGCGTTCCGCAAAGGCTTGGGCTACCTGCTGCGCTCCCAGGATGATTTCCGCGATGTGTTTCATCTGCGCAAGTTCGCGGCTGCGCATTCGGATTGGAAGCCTTTCCTGGCTCACGTTCTCGGCTTTGACGCTCAACTCGTGGCGAAGCACTACGAGAAGGAAGAGCAGCTTGCGGAGAAGCAGTCCACCGCGCAGACCATCAAGAACGAGCTGGGCGGGTCCATTGAGGACATCAGCAAGATCGAGGGCATCCTGCTGCTCAAGCAGAAAGAGGCTGAGAAAAAGCAGAAACTGCTCGACGCCTTCGACTTCCGCGCCCAGGACAAGGACAGCACCAAACAGTTGGTCGATGACATCGACGAACGCATCGCGTCGCTCAATGCCGAACGCTACTCGCTCAACCAGAACAAGAAGAAGATCATCACCTCGCTGGAAGAGGATCAGATCCTCTTCAACCCTGACGAAGCGCAGCGCCTGTTCGAGGAAGCCGGCGTCCTGTTCAAGGGGCAGATCAAGAAAGACTTCCAGCAGTTGATTGCCTTTAATCGGGCAATTACCGATGAGCGCCGCGGCTATCTGCAGGAAGAACGCGCAGAGGTCGAAGCTGAGCTTAAGCGCATCAATGCAGAACTGAATACCTTGGGCAAAAAACGCTCGGAAATGCTTTCATTTCTGAGTGGAACCGACATCTTTGGCAAGTACAAGCAGGTCTCGGACGAGATGGTGACGCTGCGCGCTGACATCACTTCCCTGGAGCGTCAACGCGGCTTCCTGCATCGTTTGCAGGAGTTGCGAACCGAGATCAGGGCGTTGACCGAAGAGCGTGGGCATCTACAGACCCAGATCGAGGCGGATGTCGAGAAGCAGAACTCCGATCAGAACAGTTTGTTCTCAGCAATCCGCGTGTTCTTCAGCGAGATTGTCGAAGAGGTGATCGACCGCAAGGCGCTGCTGAGCGTATCGCCGAACCAAGCGGGGCATCTGGAGTTCAGGGCGGAAATTCTTGACGAATCAGGCAACGCAACCAGCGCCGACCTTGGGCACACGTACAGGAAACTGCTGTGCATCGCCTTTGACTTGGCCATCCTGCGAGCCCACTTGGACGACAAGTTCCCGCGCTTCGTTTACCACGACGGCGTATTCGAGTCCCTGGATGATCGCAAGAAAGAGAATCTGCTGGCGGTCATTCGCCGGTATGCCGACTTGGGGCTTCAACCCATCATCACGCTGATTGACTCAGACCTGCCTTTGCGACCTCACGACGATGAAGCTGTATTTGGCGCCGACGAGATTGTCGTGACTCTGCACGACGAGAGTGAACAAGGGCGACTGTTCAAAATGCGTGCGTGGTGACTTCGAGGTGACGATGAGAAGCAAACCCCATGACGAGGCGATGGCCGAGTTGTACCGCAACGATCCGGCGTTTGCGCTCGAAGTCATCAACGGCACTCTGGAAGACGGCAACCGGGCCGAACTGCTCACCGTGCTGCACCACATGGCGCAGGCGTTCGGCGGCGTGCCGGCCATTCTCAAGGCAATGGGACTGCGGCTGGCCGTGCAGCCGATGCCATCGTCGCCCCCTGTCCACGCAGCGTGATGCCCAATGCCTATGGCGAGTACCGTTCATCCGATCCACTTTGAAGACTACAGCGGCGTTCAGTTTGAGCGCCTCGTCTTTGCCTACCACGTGCGTGCTGGCTGGCGGGAACTGATCTGGCATGGCCAGTCGGGCGGCGACCAGGGGCGAGACATCTCCGGGGTCGAGGAGTTCGACGACCTGCCTGCGCGCAAGACAATCATCCAGTGCGCCAACCGCGACACGCTGACGTTGGCGAAGGCCCGCGCCGATATGGAAAAGGCTGTCGCGATTGCCAGAGGCAAGCCGGATACCTTCAAGTTCGTCTGCCGCGGTGCTGTCTCCGACGCTAGCCGAACACGGATCGCCGACGCCGCTGCGGCGCTCGGCGTCGAGCATGTGACGATCTGGTCCAGCGTCGAGTTTGAGGAGAACCTGCGCCTGCGCGGCGAATACCTCTTGCATCGCTTCGTTCGGGGCGTCGAGTTCCCCGAAGCCGAAGCGGAGATCCGCAAGTTCGTTGACGACTTCCCCGACCTGTCCGACGCCGATGCGCTGGGCCTGATGGCTGCGGTGTTCGACCGGCCGGCCTTTCGCACGCCGTTCCAGCAGGAGAGTTCGCTTCCAGCTTTCCAGCAAGCCGTCGAGGACACCATCGGCGCCCTCAACACCGGCGTTTGGCGAACCCGCGAAGGCACGGAAATCAGGCGCATCCCCTCGATCCATCACATCCGGGACCAGCGCGTTCGCACGGTGCTGGCGCAGGTCGTGCGCCAGGTCGATGAATTGCGCCGCATCTTCGTCTCGCGCCTTCGGGAAGGCGAGATTCGCCACTGTGGATGCGGCAATAAGGACTGCCCCACTTACATTCTCAGCGATCGCGTCGCCTATGAAATGGATGCAGCCCGCGACCGCATCCTCACCACGTTTCGCTCGGTGCATGCGCCGTTCGATGTTGCCCTTCGATAGACACGGAAGCATCGGTCGTGGCTGCGCGCATCGTCCCTTTTAGCTCACAGCACCTTGAAGCCGCCTGCCGTGTTCTTGCCGACACCGAGCGTGGCCTGAGTGGCACGCAGATCGCGCGGCTGCTTCAAGAGATGGAGATTGCCGACCCATCGCCGGGCATGACGAAGTGGAAGCGATTGTTCAACGCGCTCGCCGAGGTACAGAACAAGCACCAGATCGGCAATCACCTCATCATGTTCATCAACCGCGCGATGAATCCGGTGAACTACGCGCGAGATCCTGGGACGTTCGCCTGGCGGCGCGATGAACTCAATGTCGTGCTGGCCTTCTCGGGCTTCTATGTCCGCGACGACGGCCAGGTGGGATATGCCGATAAAGCGACGACGCTGGATGCGGCCCGCGCACGCGCAGGCCGCCTCAAGGCTGCGCTCGAAAGCCGCGTCGTGCATGCTGAGGTCTTGAACTACTGCCGCGCCGAGTTGCTGGACGAGAACTACTTTCACGCAGTCTTCGAGGCCAGCAAGGGTGTTGCCGAACGAATTCGCACGCTGTCGGGCTTGACCGGCGACGGTGCTGAGCTGGTGAACAGGGCGTTCGCTGGTCAGCAGCCGGTGCTGGTCTTGGGCCCACTGAGCACCGAATCCGAAAAGAGCGAGCAGAGAGGCTTTGCCAACCTGCTGATCGGACTGTTCGGCGCTGTGAGGAACCCCTTGGCCCATGCACCGAAGACGAATTGGCCCATATCTGAACAAGATGCGTTGGATATCTTGACGCTGGTGTCGCTGATCCATCGGAAGCTGGATGGCGCGCAAAGATCGACAACGACTTGTCCGTAGGCATCGCAGCGCCGCTCCGCGCGATGGCCGTATCGGTGATACGCGAACCAGCTTTCATTTACAGAGCATTGCGTCCCGGCGTGCCGCCGTCGCGCTGCGCATCGAGCCTCGCTGGGCGAGTCTCGCCCCATGCGGGCTTCCATCACTGACGCCTCCGGCCCGGCTCGCTGATCCGGGCCTGCGCGCTCCGCTTGCCGGAAACCCCGCGTGCGTGAGGTGGTGTGAGGGGGCGGTCTTGCTGTGTCCCTTCACCGTATCACGGCGTTCTCGCCGTGCAAGGGCTGCGCGCGCCTTGCGCGCTTGCGTCCTGGCGGCCGTCTGCGACCCCTGACTGCTGCGCTGCGCCGTGAGGGCGACGGTTCCGGGCAATTCCGCCCGTGCAACCGGAGATCGTCATGAACAACAAATCACACGTTTCCCTCGAACAGCATGTTTGCCTCGTTTGCGGCACGGCGTTCGATACCGGCGCCATCCTGCTGGACAAGCGCCTGCGCGCGAGCATGGAGCGCCACACGGCGACCGGCTGGGGCCTGTGCCCCGAGCATCAGAAGCTCTCCGACGATGGCTTTGTCGCACTGGTCGAATGCGATCCGCAGCGCAGCGGCTCGCAGGCCGGTGGCCGCATGAAGCCCGACCAGGCGTACCGGACGGGCCGGCTGGCCCATCTGCGGCGCACGGTGTTCGCGCAAGTGTTCAACGTGCCGATCGCAGACGAGCAGGTTTGCGTGTTCGTTGAACCTGGCGTGATCGACCAGTTGCAGTCGATGACGGCGCCGGCGGCGAGCTGATCGCGCCGCGTTGACTTCGGTGAGTCGTCCCTTCGGGGGGCGGCGCACTATTTTTCTGCTGCGCCCGGTGCCGATGCCTTCGCGCCTGCGGCGCTGCGCGCTTCGCTTGCCTCCAGGGGAAAGCCCTGCGGGCTATCCCCGCCGCACGATGCTTGGCGCCCCTCAAAGACCGCCGACCCGGCTACGCCGGATCGGCCAGACCGCATCCGCAGCAGATCCACGATGCCTTGCGTGTGCTCGTCTTGATCCTTTTATTTCTTTGGCGTTGAAGTTCGGGCGTCCCCGGCCACTGGGAGATGGCCGGTCGCGCTGTCGTGCTTCGCATCGAGCCGCCTGCGGCGTCTCGCCCTTTCGGGCTTCCATCGTTCCCTCGCTCCGCTCGGCTGACGCCTCCGGCCCGGCTTCCAGCTTCGGGCCTGCGCGCTTCGCTTGCCGTGCGGTCGGCGTGTTGAGGGGCCGTTGCCTTGTCCAGCCGTCTCCCCTGACTTCATCACCTTCACCGCGACTGTAGCCCGCGCCCGTGTGCCGTCAAGGCGCGCAGGGCCGTGTCCTCGCTTCGCTGCGGGCCGCACCAACCCTGCGCTTGCCTCCTTGACGGCACCCGTTCGCGCGCTCCTGACCGTCGCGGGCGATGAACTCAGGAAAGACGGTGGCAACAGGGCCAACCGGGTTCCTCGTGCCGACCGCACCAAACAGCCGAAAGGCTGGGCTCCGAATCTAGGAATCCGGTGTGCGGTGAACAGCAAACCCTTCTTTCTTTGTCAGGAGAAATGCCATGCAACTCGCATCCCGCTTCGCTTCCCGTTCCCCGGTGCTGCGTTCGGAACGTCCCTTGTCCGACGACCAAATCCGGGCCGTGGCCCCGTCCATCTTCGCGGACGCCCCGCACGAAAGCCGCTCCGAGCGGTACAGCTACATCCCCACCGCGACCGTGCTGCAAGAACTGCGCGGAGAAGGCTTCGAGCCTTTCATGGTGACGCAGACCCGCGTGCGCCACGACGACCGCCGCGACTACACCAAGCACATGATCCGGCTGCGCCACGCCAGCCAGATCAACGGCCGCGAGGCCAACGAAATCATCCTGCTGAACTCCCATGACGGCACCAGCAGCTATCAGATGCTGGCCGGGATGTTCCGCTTCGTTTGCAGCAATGGCCTTGTCTGCGGCGACACCGTGGCCGACGTGCGCGTGCCGCACAAGGGCGACGTGGCGGCGCAGGTCATCGAAGGCGCTTACGAAGTCCTGCACGGCTTCGACCGGGCGCAGGAATCGCGCGATGCCATGCGAGCCATCACGCTGGACGCAGGGGAATCGGAAGTGTTCGCCCGCGCTGCGCTGGCGTTGAAGTACGACGAGGACAAGCCTGCACCCATCACGGAATCGCAAATCCTGATGCCGCGCCGCCATGACGACGACCGCCGCGACCTGTGGAGCGTGTTCAACCGCACGCAGGAGAACTTGACCAAAGGCGGCCTGTCCGCCCGCGCCGCGAATGGCCGCCGCCAGACCACCCGGCCCGTGCAGGGCATCGACCAAAGCGTGCGCCTGAATCGCGCCCTGTGGCTGCTGGCCGATGGCCTGCGCCAGTTGAAAGCCTGAATCCCCACGCGGCAGGGGCAGGCAGCAGCCCTTGCCGCTTCTCTCGCTGCTGCATCCCAACCGCAAGGAGTTATCACCATGAACGCCGTACTCAAAACCGAAACCGTCGCCATCGAAGCCGCCGCACCGCTGGAAGTGGCCGACCCGACCAAGAACCTGATCTTGGTTCCGCTGTCGCAGTTGCTGCCGCGCCGTTCCAAACGCAATGTCCGCACTACCCCGCGCCAGTCCATCCCCGAACTGGCCGCGAGCATTGCCCGCATCGGCCTGTTGCAAAACCTGATCGTCATTCTTGCCGCCGATGGCGAGGCTTACGAGGTGGTGGCAGGCGACCGCCGCCTGACCGCCTTGAAGCTGCTGGCGAAGAAGAAGCGCATCCCCGCCGACTACGAAGTGCCGTGCCTGCTGGTGGCCGACGCTTCCGCCCGCACCGTCAGCCTTGCGGAGAACGTGCAGCGCGAGAACATGCACCCCGCCGACCAGTTCGCGGCCTTCGCCGCGCTGGTCAAGGAAGGCCGGCCCATCGAGGACATTGCCGCCGACTTCGGCGTGTCCCCGCTGGTGGTGCAGCGCCGCTTGAAGCTGGCGAATGTCTCGCCGCGCCTGATGGTCGACTACCGGGCCGGTAGCGTGACGCTGGAACAGTTGATGGCTTTGACCATCACCGACGACCACGCCGCGCAGGAGGCCGCGTTCTATGGTGCGCCGGAATGGCAGCGCAGCCCGTCCAAGCTGCGCGAGCGCCTGACCGAGCGCGAAATCGACGCCACGCACGCGCTGGTGCGCTTCGTCGGGCTGGACACCTACCGGCAGGCAGGCGGTGGCATCCGCCGCGACCTGTTCGCCGAAGGCGATGCCGGAACCTACCTCACCGACGCCGGAGTGCTGGAAACGCTGGTGCGCGACAAGCTGGCAACGCTGGCCGAGGACGTGCGCGCCGAGGGCTGGGCATGGGTGGAGGCCGTGCCGCATCTGGCCTACGAGGAACGGCAGGTGTTCCAGAACGCCCCGCGCCACCGCCGCGAGCCGACCACCCGCGAGGCCCGCCGCATCGCCTCGCTGGAAACCCGCCTCGAAAAGATCGACGCCGAACTGGAAGAAGCCTGCGACGCCGAGGACGAGGCCAAGGCCGAGAAGCTGGAACAGCGGCGCGATCAGGTGGTCAGCGAACTGCAAGACGCGGAGGACGCCTTACAAGGCTATGCCCCCGAGGTGCGCGAGGTGGCCGGTGCCATCGTCACCATCGACCGCAACGGCGAGGCCGTCATTCATCGCGGCCTGCTGCGCGAAGCCGAGGCCAAGGCGCTGCGCACGCTGGAAAAGCTGCGGCGCGGTTTCGGCAGTACCGAAGGCGAAGCCGCCAACGACGAGCACGAGGATGCCGACGACGCGCCCAAGACCGCGAGCCTGTCCGACCGGCTGGCGCAGCGGTTGAGCGCCCACCGCACGGCGGCGCTGCAAATCGAAGTCGCCCGGCATCCGCAGGTCGCGCTGGCCGCGCTGGTGCATGGCATGGTGCAGAAGGTCTTGCAGCCCGACGCCTACGGCGATGGACTGCCACTCGGCGTGCGCCTCACGGCGCAAGACCGGCTGGAAGGCATGGCCCCGGACTGGCCGGAATCGCCTGCCGCCGTGGCGCTGCGCGAACTGCAACAGGTAGCCGGTGAAGCCTTGCCGGAGGACAGCGCCGAACTGTTCGCCGCGCTGCTGGCGAAGTCGCAAGACGAACTGGTGCGGCTGCTGGCCGTGTGCGTGGCTTCCACGGTGGACGTGGTGACGCCCCGTGCCACGCCGCACCAGCCCGGCAAGGAACTGGCGCAGGCCGTGGGCCTCGACATGGCCGCATGGTGGAAGCCGACCGCAGAAGGCTACTTCAAGCACGTTTCCAAGGCCGTGATTCTGGATGCCGTGGGCGCGTTTGCACCGGAATTCGTCACCCGGCTGGCGAAGCTCAAGAAGGCCGACATTGCCAGCGAGGCCGAGCGGCTGGCCGATGGCACCGGCTGGATGCCCGCCATCTTCAAGGCCGAAGGCCCGCAGGAGGCCGCGCAGGAAGAAGGCCCGGAGCAGGACGCCCCGGAGGATACCGAGGCAATGGCGGATGAACCCGCCGAGGCACTGGCCGCTTGACCCGCGCCGAAGGCAAGCGCCCCGGCCTCGACCGGGGCGCTTCGCTTTGTGTGGTGGCGCATCGAGACGAAGGAATAACCGCGATCAGCACCGCGCCCAGGCCGTTCCGCCCTGGGCGCGGTGGACGCGAAATCCGGGTGCGACAGTGGCCGCGCCCGGTGTTCAAGGCCAATAGCCGAATTAAAACGCCGCCGCCTTCGCGCTGGCTCAGGCGGCGGCGTTGAAGGCATCGCTGTAGTGCGCGATGCCTTCCGGCACTGTCCCATGCAGGGCCAGCGCCATGAAATAGCCGGGCGGCACGCCCGGCAGTTGCAAGCCCGCATGGGCCTGGAAGCCAAAGCGCGTGTAGTACGTTGGATCTCCCAGCAGCACGCAGCCTGCGGCCTGCATAGCCCGCAGTTCAGACAGCGCCTGTTCCATCAGGCGCGAACCGATGCCTCGCCCCTGCCTTGGCGGCAGGACGGAGATCGGCCCCAACCCATACCAGCCCTCGGTCTTTCGCCTGTGCTCATGGGTGATCGTTACTGGCGACAGCGCGACGTGACCGACGACGCGCCCATGTTCTTCGGCCACGATGGAAAGCGTCAGTTCGTTGGCGGCACGCAAGGCGCGCACGATGAATTGCTCGGTGTGGCTGGTGTGTGGTGCATCAGCGAAGGCGGCGGTCGTGACCGCTTCGATGGCGGCAATGTCGTCGGCGGTTTCGTGTCGGAGCTGGATGGTCAGGGTGTGCCACATGAGATTCAGACGCCCATCGCCATGACCCAGCCCACCAGCCCGGCTAACAGCACCACGAGCGCCGGCGGCACGCGCCCCACCGTCAGCAGTCCGAACGAGAGCAGCGCCAGCCCAAAATCCGCCTTGCTGTGGATGGCACTCGTCCATACCGGGTCATAGAGGGCGGACACCAGAATACCGACCACGCCGGCGTTGATGCCGGCCATGGCCGTCTGGATGCCCGCGCGGTGGCGCAGCCCTTCCCAGAACGGCAGTGCACCGACCAGCATGAAAAAAGCGGGGAGGAAGATCGTGCCCAGGAGTGCCAGCCCGCCGATCCAGCCATGCAGCGGTCCGTGGGCGACCGCGCCGAGGTAGGCCGAGAAAGTGAACAGCGGCCCCGGCACGGCCTGCGCCGCACCGTAGCCGGCCAGGAAGTCGGCATTGCTCACGACGCCGCTGGGCACCACCGAGGCCTGCAGCAGCGGCAGCACAACGTGTCCACCGCCGAAGACCAGTGCACCGGAGCGGTACACCCCTTCCAGCAGGGCTATCGTGGACGAGTCCGTGGCTGCCGCCCACAGGGGCAGCCCGACGAGCGGTGCGGCAAACAGCAGCAGCGCCACGATGCCCAGCTTGCGCGAGACGGGGTAGCTGTGGGCGTGGCCGCCGCCGGGTTGCGCGATCTTCAATGTCCACCAGCCCAGCAGCCCTGCCACCGCGATGGCGGCAAGCTGTCCCGCGGCCGAGGGCAGGACCATGGTCAGCAGCGCCGCCAGAATGGCCAGCGCGGCGCGCGGCCGGTCCGGGCACAACGACTTGGCCATCCCCCAGACCGCTTGCGCCACGATGGCCACGGCGACGACCTTGAGCCCGTGCACCCAGCCGGACTGGGCCAGCCCCTGGTACTCGGCGATGCCAAAGGCGAACAGGATCAGCGCAATAGCCGATGGCAAGGTGAATCCGGCCCAGGCCGCCAGCAGCCCCAGCCAGCCCGCGCGGCCCAACCCCAGCGCCATACCGACCTGGCTGCTGGCCGGCCCCGGCAGGAACTGGCACAGGGCGACCAGATCGGAGTAGCTGCGGTCATCCAGCCAGCGGCGACGCTCGACGAACTCCGAGCGGAAATAGCCCAGATGCGCGATCGGCCCGCCGAAGGAGGTCAGCCCCAGCTTGAGGAAGGCGCCGAAGACTTCGACGGGTGAGCCGCGCGCGGCAGCGGCCTCATGCTGCAAGGTGTTGGTGGAATCTGTCATTTGTGCATCGCCTCCCCGGTGAACTCCCGGATGCGGTCCTTGGCCAGCGCCAAGCCTTCCTTGCCCTTGGGCGTGATCGTGTAGAGCTTGCGCACGGTGCGCCCTTCACGCTCCTGGCGGGAGACGAGGTAGCCGTCGCGCTCCATCTTGTGCAGCATCGGGTACAGCGTTCCGGGGGAGAGGCGGTAGCCGTGGTGGGCCAGCTCGTCGATCATCCATTGCCCGTAGATCTCCTGCTCGGCTGCGTGGTGCAGCACATGCAGGCGGATCAGCCCCGACAGCAGGTCGTGGTGCTCCATGGCACGTGGAGTAGGTTTCTCTTTCATATCGAATATCGATAACGAAATTCGATAATACCAGCCTCACTTCAGATTGCCTGCCGCTTGTGCGGGAGGTCTCAGACCCTGCGACCCTCCGCATCCACCACGGCTTCGCCGTCTTCCTTGCGGAACGCGCCGCGCTGCGGCTGCGGCAGGATGTCCAGCACGGCCTCCGAAGGCCGGCACAGGCGCGTGCCCAGCGGCGTGACCACAATGGGCCGGTTGATGAGGATGGGATGCTGGAGCATGAAGTCGATCAACCGGTCATCGCCCCACTGCGGGTCGCCCAGGCCCAGTTCGGCATAGGGCGTGCCTTTCTCGCGCAGCACGGCGCGCGCCGATACGCCCATTGCGGCGATCAGCACCATCAGCGTCGCCCGATCGGGCGGGGTCTTCAGGTACTCGATGACCGTGGGCTCCTCGCCGCTGTTGCGGATCAGGGCCAGCACGTTGCGCGAGGTGCCGCAGTCGGGATTGTGGTAGATCGTGACGGTGCTCATGGGAGTGACCTGGTTGGTTATCGGGTGGCGGAGTTCGGGCCGCATTCGTACCAGCCGCGCGAGCGGTTGACCACGCGCACGACCAGCAGCATCACGGGTACCTCGATCAGCACGCCGACCACGGTGGCCAACGCCGCGCCGGACTGGAAGCCGAACAGGCTGATGGCGGCGGCCACGGCCAGCTCGAAGAAGTTGGAGGCACCAATCAGCGCCGAGGGACAGGCAATGTTGTGCTGCTCGCCCAGCCGACGGTTGAGCCAGTAGGCCAACCCGGAGTTGAAGAACACCTGGATCAGGATCGGCACCGCCAACATGGCGATCACCAGCGGCTGGCGGATGATGGCCTCGCCCTGGAAGGCGAACAGCAGCACCAGCGTGAGCAGCAGCGCCGCGATCGACAGAGGGCCGATGCGCTCCAGCGCCCGGTCGAAGGCGGCTTGGCCCTTGCTCAGCAACGCGCGGCGCCAGAGCTGGGCCAGGATGACCGGAATCACGATGTACAGACCGACCGATACCAGTAAGGTGTCCCACGGCACCGTAATGGACGATAAGCCCAGTAGCAGGCCCACGATTGGGGCGAAGGCGAAGACCATGATGGTGTCGTTCAGCGCCACCTGCGACAGCGTGAACACAGGATCGCCCCCGGTCAGCCGGCTCCAGACGAACACCATTGCCGTGCAGGGTGCGGCGGCCAGCAGGATCAGGCCCGCGACATAGCTGTCGAGCTGGTCGGAGGGCAGCCACTGCGCGAAGACCTGGCGGATGAAGATCCAGGCGAGTAGCGCCATCGAGAAGGGTTTGACGGCCCAGTTGACGAACAGCGTCACGCCGATGCCGCGCCAATGCTGCTTGACTTGGCCGAGAGCGCCGAAGTCCACCTTGAGCAGCATGGGAATGATCATCACCCAGATCAGCAGGCCCACCGGCAGGTTGACCTGCGCGATCTCCATGCGGCCGATGGCATGGAACACGCTGGGCGCGAACTGGCCGAGCGCGATACCGGCGACGATGCACAGCAGTACCCACACGCTCAGGTAGCGCTCGAAGACGCTCATGGTGGGGGCGGCCGGCACGCGGCTGGCCGTTTGGGTTCCAACACTCATCGCGCAGACCTCACTTCGTGCCGATGCTGCGCAGCTCGTGCTGCAGCGACATGGCATCCAGGCGTTGCATCGGCAGCGACAGGAATAGCTCGATGCGCCGGCGCAAGGTCAGCGCCGCATCCGTGAATGCCTTGCGCTTCTGTTCGTCGGTGCCCTCGACGGCTGCGGGATCAGGCACACCCCAATGCGCCGACATCGGGCGTCCCGGCCACACGGGGCAGACCTCGCCGGCGGCGTTGTCGCAGACCGTGAAGATGAAATCCAGCTCCGGCGCACCGGGCGCCGCGAACTCGTCCCAGTTCTTGCTGCGGTAGCCGGCGGTCGGCATGTGCAGCCGCTCCAGCGTGGCGAGCGCCAGTGGGTGGACTTCGCCCTTGGGGTGGCTGCCCGCCGAGTAGGCGCGAAAGCGCCCCTGGCCCAATTCATTGAGGATGCCTTCGGCCAGGATGGAGCGGGCCGAGTTACCCGTGCAGATGAACAGGGCGTTGTAGGTCTTGTCGGTGGTCATGGGTATCTCACATCAGCAGCAGGAGGAAGCCGGCTTCACCGCAACGCCCACCGGCTTGCCGCGCACCGGGGTACAGCACGCTGCGGCGGAAGTCGCTGCAGGCGCCGCTTCGTTAAAGACCGGAATGTTGCCCAGCGTGTGGAAGTGCTCCCAGGCCACGCCCTGCGGATCGGTGATCCAGTGCTTCTCGCTGCGCGCGTAGCAGCAGGTCGTGGTGCCCTCGTCCAGCAGCGTCATGTCGGCCGCCTCGGCGCGGGCCTTCAGCACCGCCAATTCCTCGGCATCGTCGGTCTGGATACCCAGGTGGTCGATGCCCGGCTTGTTGCCACGTGTGGAGATGGCGAAGTTGACCGGCGGGTCTTCGAGCATCCATTTGGCGTAGTCGCCTTCGACGCGCGCGGGCTGCGCGGCGAACAGTTGGGAATAGAAGCCGATGCTGCGGTTCAGGTCATCGACGTGCAGGTGGACGTGAAAGCGCTTCATGGGGGTGATCCTTTCAGCAGGAAGTACAGGCAGAGGAGGATTCGGTGACCTCGCACGCGCCGCCCTGGCAGCAGTGCTCGGTCAGATAGCCGAGCAGCCCATTCATCTGGGTGAAGTCGGCGCGGTAGATCAGGTTGCGGCCCTGCTGCTCGATGGTGACCAGGCCGGCATGGGCCAGTTCTTTCAGGTGGAAGGACAGGGAGTTGCGGGCCACGTCGAGCTGGTCGGCGAGGACGCTGGGTGTCAGCCCTTCGGGGCCGGCGACCACCAGGGCGCGGAACACGCGCAGCCGCTGGGTATGGGCCAGGGCGCCGAGGGCGGAAATGGCTTGGGTCTCGTTCATGATTCGATAATACAACATTTATTGAATCATTGGCAAAACGCTTCAATTGAATGGAGCCTGCGCGCTTGCGAGGCTTGACTTTCAAGACAGTTGCTCACGCCTTCGCGCCTGCGGCGCTGCGCGCTTCGCTTGCCTCCAGGGGAAAGCCCTGCGGGCTATCCCCGCCGCGCGCAGCTTGGCGCCCCTCGATGTGGCCGAACCGGCTGCGCCGGATCGGCCCGTCCAGCGCCCCGCCGCGATGAACGGGGCGCTGGCGAACACGCTGGCGCTTGCTGCGGCAGGTTGTGCAGGTGCGTGCCGTCCTCAACGCTGGCGGTTCCTGCCCATCACGTCACGAAGGACGGTTCACGGACAACCCGCCCGGCATCGCTAGGGAGCTTCCACGCCACGCCTCAAGACCGGCGCCGCAAGGTGTGGTGGAGGCGTTCTCGCCTGTCGTTGCGGGGTTGACCTCGCCCGCGTCAGCGGGCGAGCCGGAGAAGCCTTCGAGCGGGGATGCCGAGCAGGCCCTATCTCCTTTCGGAGCGGTTCGACCCAAGGCGTCCTTGCCTCGTTGTGAATCCTGGCGGTGGCGCGGCTGCGCCTCGGGCTTCATGGCTGCAACCGTCCGGCGAAAACAATTTCCCCGCCGCTGCACGGCTTCCTCGCGCAGCAAATTCTCTTCGCCTCCCGGCTCTCCACTGCGTTTCGACCGCAAGCGGTGCGGCCAGCCCGTCCCCTGCCGGCCGGATCACAACAAGGACGCGATGGGCGCGAACCTTGTTCAACCGAAAGGAGAAAACATCATGGCCAACATCGGCACCTTCACCGCAGACAAAGACGGCTTCACCGGCACGCTTCGCACCCTGACACTCAACGTCAAGGCCAAGCTGGTTCCCAACGACAAGGGCAGCAGCGAGAACGCCCCCGACTTCCGCCTCCAGGCCGCCGGCCACGACATCGGCGCGGCGTGGAAGAAGACAAGCGAGGCCGGGCGCGATTACCTGTCCGTGACCCTCGACGATCCTTCGTTCCCGGCTCCGGTCTATGCCCGCCTGATCGAAGGCGAGGACGGCACGCACGACCTTATCTGGTCGCGCAGCAAGCCCCAGGCGGCGTGACCGCCGCAGCGCCCCGCCCATCGCGGCGGGGCGCTGTGCTGCTGGTCGCAGCACATCACAACGTCACGCGCGCGGCTTCGCCGCGTCGCGTTCCTTCAACACCGCCTCCAGCTCCTGGCGCACCTGCGCCAGCAGTTCGTCGGCCTTGTGCGGGCTATTGCCCGCATAGGCCAGCGTCAGCAGTGTGAGCGGGTGGATCTCCATCACCTCGCACAGCTCGGCCAGCTTGTTCAAGGTCGGGCTTTTCAGGTCGCGTTCGAGGGTACTCATATAGGTACGGCTGGACACGTCAGAGAAGGCTTCCTGGCTCAAGCCACGGGCCTTTCTAACTGTCTTCAACGCCTTCGCCAATGAGTTCCCAGCCGCCACCTATGGTTTCCCTCGAAAAACCAAGATGACAGCCCATTGCGTCCTATAGAGCTACAATCTATAGTGTACATTTGGTGTTCTACGTTTTTGTGCCTTTACGGAAATCCGCATCGGCGGGTTCCAGCAAAGCCACGCAAGCGCATCCGCGCTTGCGCACGAAGGCGTAAATCCGGTTTGGCGGTTCTGCGCTTGGGCGTGAAACCGCATCCGTGCATCATTGGATTTGTGGGATTGCCGACCATGCCCCAGCCACTCGCCACCGTCCCGGAGCGCGCGCAACTGCTCGCCAACGGCGAGGCCCGCGCCGCTGGCCGGGCCATCGACCCGGTGCCCGTGGTGCGGCTGTTCACGCCGGACGCGCATGTGACCTGGCTGCTGGCTGCGCTCGATCCCGCCGATGGCGACACTGCCTGGGGCCTCATCGACCTGGGGATCGGCATGCCGGCCCAGGGCACCGTCAAGCTGTCCGAACTGGCCGGCATCGTCGGGCCGCATCAGCAGCCCGTGATGCGCGACCTCTTCTTCCGACCCACACGCACGCTGTCGGAGTACACCCGGCTGGCCGAGCGCGACGGGGCTATCCCGGACTGAACACAGCCTACTGTGACTTTTTCAGTCCGGTGTCATACCAGATAGGTCTCAATCGAGATTCTTGCGGCGTAGCCGCACCAATCTGATCCAAATAGACATGATGCCCGGCGCGGGCTGCGGCAGGCTGGCTTGTATGGCGCCCCACATCGGGGCGCTGCCGCCGCAGCATTGAGACGAATACCGCAACGCATCGGAGCCAATCGGTCTTGACAGCCCCAATCCACTTTTTAACCCATGACGTTCTGACGATGGCGATGTAGCGCGTAGCCCTGCCGTGGCGGCGAGTCCTGTTCGCGGGAGGTTGCGTCATGGTCGATCCCCATCACGTCGTGCATTGGTATCCAACTGCGGCATACCTATACGTCTTGTGGCTGGATGCGCTCGCACTGGCTTGGGAATACCTGCGCAGGCATCCCGACTACCGGCTCGACTGGCTGCGCTGTCACCGTCGGCCACAGGCGGCACAGGAAGCGGCGCACCGCTGGGGCTTGCGCCTGCTGGAAGACCCGATACTGGATGCACGCGACGCGCATCCGGCTTGGCTGCCTGGCCATGCAGCCGTAGTGCAGCTCTATCCCGACGCTGACCCGCCACAGGATGCCGCCGCTTTCGCGTTCTGGCGCATCCCCGGCCACAAGCAGTTGCTCCACGACGGCAAAGGGCTGGCGTTGATCGCGCGCAGCCCAGGCCGTTGCCTGCGCTTCGCGCTCGCGCCTGGACTGGAAGACGGCATGGCTGTCGCCTATGCCCACCGCGGCGGTGCTGCAGCGCCTGCGCGCAGCCAAGCACCCGGTGCGGCCCTGGTCGATGCCAAGCCCAGGCCAACACCTTCCGCGCTGCTGGAACTGCATACCCTGCAGGCGCTCGACGCGACCCTGGCGGGCGCGTCCTTGCGCGATGTCGGCGAAGGCTTGTTCGGCGTGGACGCCGTGGCCGATTGGTACAGCGACGGCGGGCTGCGCTCGAAGGTGCGCCGCCTGGTACGGCGTGGCGATGAATTGATGCGCGGCGGCTATCGCCGATTAGCACAGCTTCCGCCGCCTGAGAAGGGCCGTTTTGAGGACGACGCAAAACGGCCCTGAGCAGGACAGCTTGGTTTTCTGAGACTGCCTCCATCCGGTCGCGCTGTGTGGCCGGGCGTTTTCAACCGATGGAGGTTCACGCCATGCGTCCCGCTCCCTTGCGGCCTGCCGCCACTGTCTCGACCGCTGCCGCGCAGCCTCAACGCTATCTCACCAACGACGAAGCCGCCGAGTACCTGCGCCTGTCGCCGCGCACGCTGGAAAAGCAGCGCGTGATCGGCGGCGGCCCGCGCTTTCGCAAGTTCGGCCGCCGCGTCATGTACGCCGTGGCCGACCTCGACGCCTGGGCCGCCGACCGCAGTTTCGAGACGACTTCCGATCCCGAATACGCCGAGCACCACTCGGCCGACAGCCGTGCGCGCTGATCGGCGGCGCGCGGCAGGCCATCGCTATGTACAGCATCGCGCTGCCGTCCCGGCAGCGGCCGTTGCAGGAGCGCGAACAGCTCGACCTGTTCCGCGCCTTGCCCGGCGACATGGCACCGCGCGACAGCCAGGATTTGATGGCCTATCCGTTCTTCTCGCTCGCCAAGTCCAAGCGGGTCAAGCCCATCGACTTCCGCGCGGGCAACGTGACGATCCGCGTGGAAGGCACGCAGGAACATGGCATCGCCACGATTTGGGATGCAGACGTGCTGATATGGGCGGCCTCGCAGATCGTGGAGGCAAAGGACGCAGGCCTGCGGCCGTCGCGGCTGATGCGCGCCACGCCCTACGAGATCCTGCGCTTCATCGGGCGCGGCAAGTCGCTGCGCGACTACCAGCGCCTCAAGGCCGCGTTGGATCGCCTCCAATCGACCACGGTGGCCACGTCCATCCGCGAGACGACCGGGCGGCGCCTGCACCGCTTCTCGTGGATCAACGAATGGAAGGAACTGGCCGACGCCCGCGGCACGCCGCTGGGCATCGAGCTGATCCTGCCGGACTGGTTCTTTGCCGGCGTGCTCGACGCCGCCCTGGTGCTGACCATCGACCCGGCGTACTTCCGGCTCACTGGGGGCATCGAGCGGTGGCTGTACCGCCTGGTGCGCAAGCACGGCGGCAAGCAGGCATACGGTTGGCAGTTCGACTTTCGCTACCTGCACCGGAAATCGGGCAGTACCGCGAAGCCCTACGACTTCGCCTGCGACCTGCGCGCGCTTGTAGCGCGGCAGTCGCTGCCCGGCTACGTCCTGGGCATCGAGCGGATGCCGGACAACGGCATGGAGCTGCTGACCTTCCGGCCCGTGCCGCATACGGCACGGGGATAACTCCGGGAAAGCCTGTGGATGGCGTCGTGCTATCAGGCGTGCGGGGTATCGTGCTATCAGGCGTGGGCCTATCGTGCTATCAGGCGTGCCGATCGGCCGCAAATCCGCGCCAGCATTGGGTTTGCGCGCGCTCTAACTTCCCTAACTTAATTTCTCTAACTTTTAGTAGAGAAACGCCGCTGCGGTGGACAACCATCACTCGGCTCCAAGCGCAGCAGCAAAAGTCCGGCTTTCCAGCATGGGGGGCCGTGCCATGATCGTCGCTCTGCTCAATCAAAAAGGCGGCGTGGGCAAGACCACGCTCGCCACGCACATCGCCGGGGAGCTTGCGATGCGCGGCCAGCACGTCGTCCTGCTGGACGCCGACCCGCAGGGTTCATCGCTGGACTGGACGCAGCGCAGAAGCCAGCAAGGCTTGCCACGGCTGTTCAGCGCCGTGGGCCTCGCGCGCGAAACGCTGCATCAGGAAGCACCAGAACTCGCCAGACGGGCCGATCACGTCGTCATCGACGGCCCGCCGCGCATCGCCGCCTTGGCGCGCTCCGCGCTGCTGGCGGCTGAGCACGTGCTGATCCCCCTGCAGCCCAGCCCCTACGACCTGTGGGCCAGCGCCGAGATGGTGGCGCTGATCCGCGAGGCGCAGGTATTCCGGCCTGCGCTGCGCGCGGCCTTCGTCATCAACCGGCGCGTCAGCACCACCGTGATCGGGCGCGAAGCGCGCCAGGCGCTGGCCGACCAGCCGCTTCCTGCGCTGCGCTCTGAAGTGCATCAGCGCATCGTGTTCGCCGACAGCGTGGCCGCTGGCCGGCTTGCACGCGAGACAGCGCCGGACAGCGCCGCCGCGCGTGAAATCACCGCGCTGGTCGATGAACTGCTGCGGTGGCCGACATGACAGCGAAGCCACCGATACGCGCCAAGCGCGTCGGCATCGGCGCGCGTCCGCCCGCGAATCCGCACGCCGAGGCGTGGATTCGCCAGGGCGACGCCGACGCGCTGGGCAAGGGCGACCTCTACACCGCCCGCCTGACCCTCGACATCACGCCCGCGCTGCGGGCGCGCATCAAGGTGTCGGCCTTCACGCAAGGCGTGACTGTGGCCGACCTGCTGCGCGGCCTGCTGGAGCGCGAGTTTCTGGAGCACCGCAAGGAGAGCACGCCATGACTGCATCCGCTTCGCCTGCCGCTGGCGCGGCCACGGCTGCGCTCGCAGCACCTTCCGGTCAGCCTGCCAGTGCACCGCTGA
Source organism: Hydrocarboniphaga sp. FW305-C-57 (assembly GCF_058783045.1). Lineage (NCBI taxonomy): Bacteria > Pseudomonadati > Pseudomonadota > Gammaproteobacteria > Nevskiales > Nevskiaceae > Hydrocarboniphaga > Hydrocarboniphaga sp. FW305-C-57. The sequence continues at coordinate 90,750 of NZ_JBYSYG010000007.1, forward strand.
CGCGCGTGGCGCTGGCTTACATCGAACCGCGTTTCAAGCTCTATCTGCGCTTCGGTGAACCCACACGCACCCTCCAACTCGACCGTTGGCGGCGCTGCGCGGTGTTCACGCCGGGCGCCGTGTTCTGCCGCATCCGCTGGCAGGCCAATGACTACGGCACCGTGCGCTGGCAGCTCATGGTGATGCAGGCTTGCACGCCGTTGGACGCGGCGCAGCGCATCCCCGGCGTGCAGCCGGGCGCGCGCCTGCTGCTGCACGCCGAGGGCGAGAACGCAGTGCGCGCCGTGCTGGAGCGCATCGACGCCATCGAGGCGCTGGGTATCGCGCCTGCCGCTGCCTCGCCCGTGTACTGGCGCACGCTCGCCAACCGGCTCGCTGCGCGCCTGCCGCTGCCCGAATACAACGCCGAGCGGCACGCCGCCTGGCTCATCGGGAGGGCCCTGCCATGACCGCCGTTTCGACTGCCGGCACCGCGCCGCGTGCTCGCTCGCCCCGCGCACGTTTGCGCGCTCGCATCGTGCTGGCAGGCCTGTCCGCCTGCGGCCTCGCTGCGCTGGCCTGGGCGTCCTTCGTGCATCCGCTGCCGCGCCTGATCTACAACCCGTCCGACAGTGTTTCGGTCGGCTGGTATCGCGTTGATCCGCTGGGCCACGGCACCGGCTCGCTGCCACGTCCTTTGTCTGTGGGCAGCATCGTCCTGACCACGCTGCCGCCAGATGCCGCTGCGCTGGCTGCGCAGCGCGGCTACCTGCCGGCGCGCGTGCCGCTGCTCAAGCGTGTGGGCGCCGTCGCGCCGCAGGAAGTGTGCATCGCGGGCGGCATCGTCCGCATCGACGGCGTGCCTTCGGCCGCCGTGCTGCCTGCTGACCACTGGGGCCGGCCGCTGCCATCCTGGCAGCAATGCCGCCGCCTCGAACCCGGCGAACTGTTCCTGCTCAGTGTGACCAACCCGGCGTCGTTCGACAGCCGGTATTTCGGGCCGGTCAGCGCATCCGCCGTGATCGGCATTGCGCATTCGGTCTGGTTGGAGTCTCGCCCATGATGGCCGCCGACTCGCTGCACGTTGCCGTGCATCTTGTCGTGCCATCGGGCGTATCGTTCTGCTGGCCGTCGCCGTGTCGTCGCGCGTGCAGTGCGAGCGCATACGCGCAGCACTTCGCGCAGCCTTCCTATGTGCAGGCGTCTTGCCTCGAACGCCCCCGGCCTGTGGCCCTCATTGCCGTGGTTCGCGCGTTCGCCGGCGCGCTGGCTGCTCACGCAGCAGCGCCGCCGGGCCGCCGACGCCCGGAACGACAGCGAGGGGCAAAGGCGGAAGGCAAGACAAAAGGACGCGGCACCGGGCCGCGTCGAAAGCCTGTCTGCACATGGGGGTGGCGCGGCACGGAGCGGCTTCGCCGCCGTGCCGCGTGGGGCGCGAGGCCCGCGCCAATGCAGGCATGTCCGCGTGCTTCGCACGACAGGACACGCCAGAGCTTGCAGGGAGCGCAGCCATGACCGATCGCCGCGACGACGATTTCCGGGTGCGCCCCAGCGCCCCGAAGAACCGGGGCAAAGGCCAGGGCCAGAGCTTCGTTTCCAAGGTGCTCAAGCAGGCCGGCAAGGCCAGCGGCGGCAAGTCCTCGATGCGCCATTCCGCAGCCGGCGGCAGCGGCGCACGCGCCGGCCAGCGCCCCGGTTCACGGCTTGGGCGCGGCCACACGGCGGCGCGCTTCGCCGGGGCGAAGCTGACGCCCATGTCGCGGCGCGTGACCATCAAGACCCTGCTGGTCAATCAACGCAACGCCAGCCCGCAGTCGCTCGCCAAGCACCTGCGCTACATCGAGCGCGACGGCACCGGCCGCGATGGCGAACCGGGCCGGGCCTACGGGCCGCAGACTGACGATGCCGACCTCGATGCCTTCAAGGAGCGGGCCGACGACGACCGGCACCATTTCCGCTTCATCGTCTCCCCGGAGGACGGGGCCGAGCTGGACGACCTGCGCACCTACACCCGGCACCTGATGAACCGCATGGAGGCCGACCTGGGGACGCGGCTGGATTGGGTGGCAGTCGATCACTGGAACACCGACAACCCGCACACCCACCTGATCGTGCGCGGGCGCGACGACACCGGCAAAGACCTCATCATTGCGGGCGACTACATCGCCCACGGCTTCCGCCATCGGGCCGCCGAGTTGGCGACCGAATGGCTGGGACAGCGCACCGAACTGGATATTCAGCAGACCTTGGGACGCGAGGTGGAACAGGAGCGGTGGACGAGCCTCGACCGCACATTGCAGCGTGAGGCCGGCGAGGATGGCCGGGTGCAGATCGAACGCTTCAATGAACCCCGGCTGCAACGCCAGCGGCGGCTGCTGATCGGCCGCCTGCAACGCTTGCAGCGCCTGGGCCTAGCCGACGAGACGCAGCCCGGCACCTGGGCCGTCCATGCGGACGCGGAGAAGACCTTGCGCTCCCTGGGCGAACGCGGCGACATCATCCGCACCATGCAGCGGGCCATGAGCGGCCAGCCGCGCGAGCTGGCGGTGTTCGAGCCTGGCGACGACGGCCGCACCATCGTCGGCCGCGTGGCCGGCAAGGGGCTGGCCGACGAGCTGCACGACCGCGGCTATCTGGTCATCGACGGCACAGACGGCAAGGCCCACTACGTCGCGCTCAATGCCCGCGACGAACTGGCGAACTATCCCACGGGCGCGGTGGTGGAAGTGAAGGGTTCGGCCGACGTGCGCGCGGCCGACAAGAACATCGGCGCGTTGGCTAGTGATGGCCTGTACCGCACCGATCATCACCTGGCGATCGAGCAGGGCCGGGCCAAGCCCGACCGCGACCCGCAGGAAGTCGTCGCGGCCCACGTCCGCCGGCTGGAAGCCCTGCGCCGGGCCGGCATCGTGGAACGTGTGGCGGATGGACTATGGAAGGTGCCGGACAACCTGGCCGAGCGTGGCCGCCAGTACGACGCGCAACGGCTGGGCGGCGTGGCTGTGGAGCTGAAATCTCACCTGCCGATCGAGCGGCAGGCCCGCGTAATCGGCGCCACCTGGCTTGACCAGCAACTGATCGGCGGTGGCCGGGGATTGGGCGACCTGGGCTTTGGTGGCGATGCCAAGCAAGCCTTGCAGCAGCGCGCCGACTTCCTGGCCGAACAGGGGCTGGCCGAGCGGCGAGGACAGCGTGTGATCCTCGCCCGGAGCTTGCTGGGTACGCTGCGCAGCCGGGATCTGGCGCAGGCAGCCAAGGACATTGCCGCCGAAACCGGCCTGGAGCATCGGCCCACGGCAGACGGGCAGCGCGTGGCCGGCATCTACCGGCGCTCCGTCATGCTCGCCAGCGGGCGCTACGCGATGCTGGACGACGGCATGGGATTCAGCCTGGTGCCGTGGCGGCCAGTGATCGAACAACGGCTGGGACAGCAGCTTGCCGCGACGCTGCGCGGCAGCGGAGTGTCATGGGAATTCAACAAGTCTTTGGGACGTTAATTTCACAACGCCGGAACATCCATGCACTGCTATCCCAAGCTGCCCGCGAAACGCCGTGCATAGTCTTCACGCTTGAATGCTTCGATCACGAAGTCAATGAAGACCCGCGTCTTGCCCGGCAGCAGATCGCGGCTGGCATAGTAAAGCGAGATCGCCCCGGCATCAGCCCACCAGCGCGGCAGAACCCGCACCAGCTCGCCCGACTCCAGCCACGGCAGAACATCGGCCACGGCGAGCATGGCAACACCTAAGCCCAGCCGCGCCGACTCTCTCAGCGCGGCAGGATCATTGACCACCACGGCCTCGCGCATCACTGCGGCAACTTCATCGCCCTGCGCATTGCGCATGTTCCAAGTACGGATGCGGCCCGACGAAAGCGAGCGCATAACGACACCATCCAGCTCTATCAGACCAGAAGGATCGGCTGGTAGCGTGTGTCGGGCCAGATACGCGGGAGATGCAACGGCGATGATGTGCGCCGGCGCCAGTGTTCGGGCGACCACGCCCGGCGCCAGCTCGAATCCACCACCGATTGCGGCGTCGTAGCCTTCAGCGATCAGGTCTACCGCACGGTTCTCGAAATGCCACTCGGGTCGGATGCGGGGGTAGCGTTGCAGGAACTCCGGCAGTAGCGGCAGTAAATGGCTCATCCCGAAGGTTGGCGCCAGACTGATCTTGAGCACGCCTGCGGGCTGGCCGTCTTCTGCCGATACCGCCGCGATGGCGTTCTGCAAAGACTCCAGATTGCCACCAATCGCGGTCAGGAATGACTCACCAGCCTCGGTCAGCGTCAGCTTGCGGGTCGAACGCTGGAACAGCCGCACTCCCAAATTGCGCTCCAGCATGGCCACGTTGCGACTCACCGCAGCCGGAGTGAGCGCAAGCCGCCGCGCCGCAGCCGAGAAGCTGCCGCTCTCGGCACTGCGCACGAACGACTCTAGGTTTGCCAGCGTCTCCATTTCCCAATATTAAACGAACACTTGAAAATAATCCAAGCGATTTGCCACTAATCAAGAGGCAATGAAAGGGGGAAAGTCACTCCACCGAATCCCTCGGCAACCAACCGGAGTGAACCATGAGCAACGTAACCCCTTCCCAATCCCTTCCCCTGGCCGGCAAGACGGCTCTCGTGACCGGCGGCTCGCGCTCGATCGGAGCGGCCATCGCCAAGCGTCTGGCAGCCGATGGCGCCCAGGTCGCCTTTACCTATGTCGGCTCGCCCGCGCTGGCCGAAGAAACCGCCGCCGCCATCGAGTCGGCTGGCGGTCGGGCGCTGGCCATCCTGGCCAACTCGGGTGAACCCGACGCCGTGCGTGCCGCCGTCACCAAGACGGTCGAAACCTTCGGTGGCCTGGATATCCTGGTGAACAACGCCGGCATCGCGTTGGGTGGCCCGATCGAGCAGATCAAGTTCGAGGACTACCAGGCGATGATCGCCGTCAATGTCACCGGGGTCTTCGTCGCCACGCAGGAGGCCGTGCGCCACATGAAGGACGGTGGCCGCATCGTCCACATCGGCAGCTCGATGACGAAGTACGCCTCGTTCCCCGGCGCTTCGCTCTACACGCTGACCAAGGGTGCCGTCACCGGCTTCAACCGCAGCCTGGCGCGCGATCTGGGGCCGCGCGGCATCACGGTCAATACCGTGCATCCCGGCCCCACGAACACCGACATGAACCCGGCCGATGGCGACCTGGCCAAGGCGCTGATCCCGCACATGGCGGTCGGTCGCTACGGCCAGCCGAACGAAATCGCCAACGTCGTGGCGTTCCTTGCCAGCCCGCAAGCCGCGTTCGTCACCGGCGCCGACATTCTGGCCGACGGCGGCTTCACGTCCTGAGTGACCTTGGAGCGGGCCGCTGGCCCGCTCCATAGCCCAAGGGCGGCTTCAAGTCAGAGCACACCCGTAATCACCCACATCGTCACATTTCTTCGAGGAAATCATCATGAGCAAGTCGTCTTCTTCCATCGGCATCATTGGCGCGGGCAACATCGGCACCGCCTTCGCCCGTGCGCTGGCACGCCGGAACATCCCTGCCATCCTGTCCAACAGCCGCGGGCCGGACAGCCTGCAAGCGTTGGTGCAATCCATCGGCCCCAGCATCCGCGCTGGCACCCGCGAGGAAGCTGCTGCACAGCCCGTCGTGCTGGTCGCCGTGAACTGGTCGAAGCTCCCGGGCGCTCTTGCCGGGTTGCCGGACTTCGGCGGGCGCGTCGTCATCGACGCCAACAACCCGATCGAGGCGCCGCTGTTCAAGCCCGCCGAGTTGCATGGCCGAGCATCGAGCGAGGTGTTCGCTGGTTTGGTGCCGGGCGCGCGCGTGGTCAAAGCGTTCAATCATCTGCGCCCCGAACTGCTCGCCGCCGATCCGGCGGAACGCGGTGGCCAGCGTGTGCTGTTCTTCGCTGGCGATGATGCGCAGGCCAAGGCGGAAGTGGGCGCGCTGATCGGTCGGCTGGGCTTCGCCGGCATCGACCTCGGCACGCTGGCCGTGGGCGGTCGCCTGACGCAATTCCCGGGCGGGCCGCTGCCAACGCTCGAACTCGTGCGGTTCGGCTGAACCCTGCGAGATGGATACAACCAAGGAGTCCATCATGTCCAAGACAATTCTTTTCATTCATGGCGCCTGGCTGACCCCGACTGTCTGGCAACCCTGGCAGCAGCGGTATGAGGCTCTCGGCTATCGCACGCTCGCACCGGCATGGCCGCTGCTGGATCGTTCGGTACAGGCTCTGCGCGACACGCCCGACGGTGCTATCGGCAAGCTGACACTGGGACGCATCGCCGATCACTATGCAGCCATCATCGCCACGCTGCCCGAACCGCCAATCCTCATCGGCCACTCCTACGGCGGACTCGTGGCGCAAATGCTGCTCGACCGTGGTTTGGGGGCAGCGGCTGTTTCGATCTCGCCGGCACCGGCGGCGGGTATCAAGCCTGGCTCCAAAGCCTTCCTGGCAGCCCTTCCGGTGTTCCTGGCCTGGCGTGGCTGGAGCCGGGCACTGAGGATGAGTTTCAAGGGATTCGCACGCGACTTCACCAATGGGCTCAGTCCTGAAAGGCAGCGCGAGGCGTTCGACCGTCATGTTGTGCCGGCGCCGGGCCGCATCTACTACCAGTCGGTGCTTGGTATTGGCTCCTCGATCCAGTGGAGCAAACCCGACCGCGCGCCCCTGCTGCTGGTCAGTGCGGAGAACGACCGTACCGTCGAACCCGGCATGGTGAAGCAGCACTTCAAGCGCTACCGCGCTTCCACTGCAACGACGGAACTGCGCGAGTTCGCAAACCGTGGGCACTGGTTGATTGCCGGAGATGGCTGGGAGGAAGTTGCGGATGCCGCGCTGCAATGGGTGCAGTCACGTTGAAAGTCAGAAAAATCGGATAGACAGGGAGCAACGGTAACGCTGCTCCCTGCAAAGGAGCAGGTTATGGAGTTTCGCCATCTTCGTTGCTTCATCGCAGTCGCAGAGGAGCTGCACTTCGCTCGCGCGGCCGAGCGGCTGCATATGGAACAGTCACCGTTGTCACGTGCCATCAAGGAGCTGGAAGAGGAGCTTGGCGTTACGCTGTTTGCCCGCACCACTCGCAGCACCAGGCTAACCCGCGCAGGCGAGCTTTTTCTTGAGCATGTTCCCCGCGTATTTACCTCTCTCCAGCAGGCCCGAGACAGCGTGCAGGCAGCAGTCAATGGCTTTCATGGACAGTTGCGTATCGCGCTATCCGACGGCATCACCCCTTCACGCTTACCCGCACTGCTCGCACTGTACCGACAGGAGGAACCGGAAGTTGAGATCCGGCTATTCGAGGTGCCGCTATCGCAGCAGATCAAAGGACTGCAAAGCGACCTGTATGACATGGGATTCGCACAGTCTGATGAGGTAGGTGACGAGATCATCGCCGAAGCTGTTTGGGGCGACCCGCTGATGGTGGCGATTCCGGCACGGCATCCGTTGTTGAAGCACAAGCGAATTCCACTGGATGAAGTTCTGCGCTTTCCCTTGGTGTTGGGCGATCCGCATGTTTGCGAGGGCTATGCGCGCCAGATAGATCGCCTGCTCCGGCGACTGGATCAGGAACCTTTGGTAGCGGAACGGGTGGCCTCATTCGATCTGATGATGGCGCTGGTGTCGGCAGGATTCGCTCTAGGGCTTGCTGGTGCATCGCAGTTCGCCACCTGCCGAGAGACGGGCATTGTGGCCCGCCCATTGGCGGGAAGCCCGCCAACGCTAACGACATACCTGCTACGTCCCGGCGCCAGCACATCAGAGACCCTTTCTCGCTTCATAGCACTGGCCAATTCGATTGAGTCGCCTGACGACAACAAGCCCGCGCCACTTTGATGAATCATCACCTTGGAGGACACCCAGCCATGAAAGTGCTTATCTCGCTATTGATCGCCATGACCCTGGTTGCCTGTGGTCAATCCGAAACGCCTCAGAAGACCACTGATTCGACAGCCATCCCGACAGTGGAGGAACTCGCGGCCAACCTTGAACGGCTCAAGGAACTGCGTCGGCAGTGCAAGACGGATCGCCCCAAGCTGGGTGACGTACTGTGCAACCGGGTCGCCGAAGCCACGCGCAAGCGGTTCTACGGCGACGGCGAAACGCCCTATACACCGCCGAAAGAGTCGCCAAAGTTCTGATTGTTGGCCGCTCGCCGATTCGCCTTCACTTTATTTCTCGACACGCCGCAATGCGCCCGCGCTTGCGGCGTTTTTCTTTGGCTCGCCACCGCACTCATTCTTTCTTTTTCCTCGACCTTTCTGCTCTAAACGGTCTTTGACCGGCACTGACCCGGCACCGATCCTGACGCCTGCGGCACGCCTTTGTGCCGCTTCTTCCATGAGGAATCAGCGCAGGAGAAATCGGAGGCCAGGTCATGCAAGGGACGAACGTGCTGTTCGGTCAGATCGCCGTGGTGTTCGGCATCGTGATCGCCGGAGTGTGGGGCGCCACACAATGGACAGCAGCCGCCCTTGGCTATCAGCTACGCCTTGGCTCGCCCTGGTTCGATTTTCTTGGCACGCCGATCTACCACCCGTGGAAGCTGTTTGAATGGTGGTTCTTCTTCGGTGCCTATGCGCCGGAGGTCTTCGACACGGGCGGCGCCATTGCTGGCGCCAGCGGCATGGTCGCGGTGGTCGTCGCCATTGCCATGTCGGTATGGCGCTCCCGCCAAGCGCGCCTGGTCACGACCTACGGCTCTGCGCGCTGGGCGAACGCGCAGGACATTCGCAAGGCCGGCCTCACGCAGCCTGCCGGCGTGTTCCTGGGCCTGCACGATCGCCAATACCTGCGGCATGAAGGCCCGGAACACGTCCTGACCTTCGCGCCCACGCGCTCGGGCAAAGGCGTGGGCCTGGTGGTGCCGACCCTGCTGTCATGGCCGGCCTCGGCCGTCATCCACGACATCAAGGGCGAGAACTGGCAGATCACCGCCGGCTGGCGCAGCCGATTCAGCCACTGCCTGCTATTCAACCCGACCTATGCGAAGTCGGCGGCCTACAACCCGCTGCTGGAGGTGCGGCGCGGCGCGCATGAGGTGCGCGACGTACAGAACATCGCGGACATTCTGGTCGATCCCGAAGGCGCACTGGAGAAGCGCAACCATTGGGAAAAGACTTCGCACGCGCTGCTGGTCGGGGCCATTCTGCATGTCCTCTACGCAGGCGAAGACAAGACGCTGCGCGGCGTCGCCAACTTTCTGTCCGACCCGGCCAGCCCGTTCGAGCTGACCTTGCACCGGATGATGACCACGCCGCACCTCGGCGCTGGGCCGCATCCGGTCGTCGCATCGGCGGCGCGTGAAGTGCTCAACAAGAGCGACAACGAACGCTCGGGCGTGCTGTCCACGGCCATGTCGTTCCTCGGCCTGTACCGCGATCCCACGGTGGCCGAAGTCACTTCGCGCTGCGACTGGCGCATCGCTGACCTGATCGCGGCCGAGCATCCGGTATCGCTGTATCTGGTGGTGCCGCCTTCGGACATATCGCGGACGAAGCCGCTCATTCGCCTGATCCTCAACCAGATCGGGCGGCGCCTCACCGAATCGCTCGATGGTTCCGATGGCATCGCGCGCCGCCACAAGCTGCTGCTGATGCTCGATGAGTTCCCGGCGCTGGGGCGCCTGGACTTCTTCGAGACAGCGCTGGCCTTCATGGCGGGCTACGGCATCCGCAGCTTCCTCATCGCGCAGTCGCTCAACCAGATCGACAAGGCGTATGGGCAGAACCACTCCATCCTCGACAACTGCCATGTGCGCGTGACGTTCGCCACGAACGACGAGCGCACCGCCAAACGGATCTCCGAGACGCTGGGCACGGCCACCGAGTTGCGCGCGCAGCGCAACTATGCGGGCCACCGGCTCGCGCCGTGGCTCGGGCATCTGATGGTGTCGCGCCAGGAAACCGCGCGGCCACTGCTGACGCCGGGCGAAGTCATGCAGCTTCCGCCTGACGAGGCCGTGGTGATGGTGTCCAGCGTGGCGCCGATCAAGGCCAAGAAGCTGCGCTACTACGCGGACAGCAATTTCAAGCGGCGCGTGCTGCCGCCGCCTGCGCTGGCGGACGGGCAGTACGCGGACGCGCCGCCGTCGCGTTCGGACGACTGGAGCGGCCTGGCTATTCCCGCTGTGCCCGTCGCGCCTGCGGCCGATGCCGCCGAGGGCTTCGTTGCCTCTGCCGACGACGGAGGCCCGCGCCGTCAGCCCGAACTCTCGGAAGCCGTCGTCTACGCCCCCGAGTTGGCCGTGCCTGCGGCCGACCTCGCGCTGCTCGATGACGACGACGACCTGCCGCTTCCCCTTCCTCGCCAGCTCGACCCCGCCATGCAGCGCACGGCGCGGCTGGCTTCCCTCGACCCCAACGACGGAATCGAGCTATGAGCCACTACCGCCTCAATCTGTTCATCCAGCCCGAGCACGCCAAGCGACTGGACGAGCTGGCCGCCAAGAAAGGCGTGTCCAAGTCGTCCATCGTCGCCGCTGCCTTGGCGTGCTGGTTGTCGCCGGACGCAGCAGATCAGCGCGAGGCGGCCATTGCCAAGCGGCTGGATCGCCTGTCGCGCCAAGCCGAGCGCCTGGAGCGCGACCAGAACATCCAGATCGAGACGCTGGCGCTGTTCATTCGCTACTACCTCACGGTCAGCACGCCAGTCCCCGAAGCGCACCAAGAGGCCGCTCGCGCCCAGGGCAAAGCGCGCTTCGAGCAGTTCGTTGAACAGTTGGGTCGCCACCTGCTACGGGGGCGAAGCCTGGTGCGCGACGTGGTGGAGGAGTTGCATCCCGACCCGATGCGGATGGAAGACGCGGCGGCAGCCGCGCAAGCGCGGGAGCGTGCGTCATGAGCGCCGCTCCGCAGTCCATGAGCGCCACGTCGCTTGACCGCCGCATCCAGATGCTGCGCACGGCGATGGGGCCGCTGATCGCCACCGCGCTGGAAGACCCGGACGTGGTGGAAATCATGCTCAACCCCGATCGCACCCTTTGGGTGGATCGGCTTTCCAGTGGGCGCGCACCAATGGACGTGGAACTGCCCGAGGCAGACGGCGAACGAATCATCCGCCTGGTCGCAGCCCACGTCGGCGCGGAAGTCCATCGCGGCCAGCCACTGCTGTCCGCCGAGTTGCCCGAAACGGGCGAACGCTTCGAGGGCATCTTGCCACCGGCAGCGCCAGGGCCGGCCTTCGCGCTGCGCAAGCGCGCCATCGGCGTGATCCCGCTGGAGCGGTACGTCATCGACGGGATGATGACCAACGCCCAGGCAGGCTTTCTCGTTCGCGCCGTGCGCGAGCGGCAGAACGTGCTGATCGCCGGCGCCACCAGCAGCGGCAAGACCACGCTCGCCAATGCTTTGCTCGCCGAAATCGCCGCTACCGGCGACCGCGTGTTGGTGCTCGAAGACACGGTGGAACTGCAATGCGCGGCCCGCGACCACGTTCCGCTGCGCACCCGCGCAGGCGTGGTGTCGATGACCGAGCTGGTGCGCTCGTCCATGCGCCTGCGGCCTGATCGCGTCGTCGTTGGCGAAGTGCGCGGCGCCGAGGCACTGGATCTCATCAAGGTGTGGGGCACCGGCCATCCGGGCGGTATCGCCACGATCCATGCTGGCTCCGCGCTCGGCGCGCTGCTGCGCCTGGAGCAACTGATTCTCGAAGTGGCGGTGAACCCGCCCCGTGCGCTGATCGCCGAGGCGGTCAACGTGGTGATCCACATCGGCGGGCGCGGACGCAAGCGCCGCATCGAGAGCATCGCCCGCGTTATCGGCTTCGACGGCGTGGGCTACCAACTGGCGGACGCGATGGATGCGCCGTTTCCCGAGCCGCCACCGCCATCCCACCTTCCTTCCCCGTCGCTCAACCACCCTGGAGAACTGCCATGACGCAGATGCACGTTCCTGCTTTCCGTGTTTCCGTAAATCCGCTTCCGCGCCCGTCCGGCTTGGCCCGGCTGCGCAACCTGGCCCGCCCTGCGGAGCAAGGGCTGCTGCTGGCCGCGCTGCTGCTGTTCCTGGCCGGCACCGCGCAGGCCGCCGGTTCCTCGATGCCGTGGGAGGGGCCGCTGCAATCCATCCTCGAATCCATCCAGGGGCCGGTGGCGCGCATCGTGGCCGTCATCATCATCATCGCCACGGGCCTCGCGCTCGCCTTCGGCGACACGTCGGGCGGATTCCGCAAGCTGATCCAGATCGTGTTCGGTCTGTCCATCGCCTTCGCGGCTTCGAGCTTCTTCCTGTCGTTCTTCAGCTTCTCCGGCGGGGCAGTCGTATGAGCGCCCCGGACGCCTTTGCGGACGGCTTCGAGGTGCCGCTGCATCGCTCGCTGACCGAGCCGATCCTGCTGGGCGGTGCGCCGCGCACCGTGGCGATCGCCAACGGCACGCTGGCCGCTGCTGTCGGGCTGGGCCTGCAACTGTGGATTCCCGGTGTGGTGCTCTGGATCGTCGGCCATTCGCTGGCGGTATGGGGTGCGCGCGTCGATCCGCAGTTCATGCAGGTCTTCGCGCGACACATCAAGCACCGCCCGCTGCTGGACGTGTGAGGGGAGGACGCCGCGATGCTGAACCTCGCCGAATACCGCCAGCGCCCGGCCTTGCTTGCGGACTGGCTGCCCTGGGCCGGACTGGTCGCGCCGGGCGTGGTCTTGAACAAGGACGGCAGTTTCCAGCGCACGGCCAAGTTTCGCGGGCCTGACCTCGACAGTGCGACGCAAGGCGAGCTGATCGCCACGTCGGCGCGATTGAACAACGCGCTGCGTCGCATGGGATCGGGTTGGGCGCTGTTCATCGAAGCCGAACGCTGCGCAGCCGCCGACTATCCGCACTCGGAGTTTCCCGAGCCGCTGTCGTGGCTGGTGGACGAGGAGCGCCGCGCCACCTTCGAGGACTCGGGCAGCCACTTCGAGAGCGGCTATCACCTGACGCTCGTGTACCTGCCGCCCGAGGAATCGCGCGCCCGCGCGGCGGGGATGCTGTACGAGAACCGGCCCACCGAAGGCGTGGACTGGCGCGAGCGGCTGCAAGCCTTCATCGCGGAGACGGATCGCGTCTTTGACCTGCTCGATGGCGTGATGCCGGAAATCGCCTGGCTCGATGACAGCCAGACGCTGACCTACCTGCACACCACCATCTCGACGCGGCGCTATCGCGTGGGCGTGCCCGAAGTGCCGTTCCACATCGACGCGCTGCTGACCGACTCCGCGCTCGTCGGCGGCCTGGCGCCCATGCTGGGCGACCAGCACCTGCGCGTGGTGTCGGTGCGGGGCTTCCCGACCTCGACCTGGCCGGGGATTCTGGACGACCTCAACCGCCTCGGCTTTGCCTACCGCTGGAGTACGCGCTTTCTCTGCCTGGACAAATCCGAGGCGGAAAAGGAACTCGCCCGCCTGCGCCGGCAGTGGTTTGCCAAGCGCAAGAACGTGGTGGCGCTGCTGCGCGAAACGATCTTCCAGCAGGAAAGCCCGCTGGTCGATACCGACGCGAGCAACAAGGCGGCCGACGCCGATGCCGCCTTGCAGGAGCTGGGCAGCGATCAAGTCGCCTTCGGCTACCTCACCGCGACGGTGACGGTGCTCGATGCCGATCCGGCCGTGGCCGACGAGAAGCTGCGCATGGTGGAGCGCGTCATCCAGGGACGCGGCTTCGTCACCATCCCCGAAGCGCTCAACGCCGTGGATGCGTGGCTGTCCTCGATCCCCGGCAACGCCTACGCGAATGTGCGCCAGCCCATCGTCTCGACGCTGAACCTGGCGCACATGATGCCAGTGTCGGCGGTGTGGGCCGGGCCAGAGAAGAACGCGCACCTCGACGGGCCGCCGGCCATCGTCACCCGCACCGATGGCGCGACGCCGTTCCGCTTCGTCACGCACATCGGCGACGTGGGGCACATGGCGGTGGTCGGCCCGACCGGCATGGGCAAGTCCGCGTTTCTGGCCGTGCTGGCGATGCAGTTCCGCCGCTATCCGCGCTCGCGCATCTTCGCGTTCGACATGGGGCGCTCGATGCGCGCCACCATTCTCGGGCTGGGCGGCGAGCACTACGACCTGGGCGTCGACGGCGGCATCGCGTTCCAGCCGCTCGCGCGCATCGACCGCGACGGCTACCGCACTTGGGCCGCTGAATGGATCGAGGGCCGCCTGCTGCACGAAGGCGTGACGGTTGGCCCCGATGAGAAAGCGGCCATCTGGTCGGCAATCGGCAGCCTTGCCGGTGCGCCGGTGGAGCAGCGCACGATGACCGGGCTTTCCGTGCTGCTGCAATCGAACGCGCTGCGCCAGGCGCTCGCGCCCTACGTGCTCGGTGGCGCCCACGGCAAGCTGCTGGATGCCGATCACGACCGCCTGGGCACGGCGGACGTGCAGTGCTTCGAGATGGAAGAACTGATGGGCGGCCCGGCCGCCGTGCGGTCGGTGCTGGGCTACCTGTTCGCGCGCTTCGATGAGCGGTTCGACGGTGCACCGACGCTGCTGATTCTCGATGAGTCCTGGCTGTTCCTAGACGACCCGATGTTCGCCGCGCGCATCCGCCAGTGGCTCAAGACGCTGCGCAAGAAGAACGTCAGCGTCATCTTCGCCACGCAGAGCCTTGCGGACATCCAGAACTCCAGCATCGCGTCCGCGATCATCGAGAGCTGCGCCATCCGCGTCTTCCTGCCTAACCCGCAGGCGACCGAGCCGCAGATTCGCACGATCTACGAGGGCTTCGGCCTCAACAGCCGGCAGATCGAGATCGTCGCCACCGCGCAGCCCAAGCGCGACTACTACTACCAATCCCGCCTCGGCAACCGCCTGTTCGACCTCGACCTGGGGGCGGCGACGCTGGCCTTCGCCGGTGCTTCCACGCCGCAAGACCAGCGCGACATAGACCGCGTGCTGCTGGACGCCGGCGCACCCGGCTTCGCGGGCGCCTGGCTGCGCCATCGCGGCCTCGATTGGGCGGCCGACCTGCTGCCCTCGTTCCCCGGCTTTGCGCCGGGTTCCCTCCGTACCACCGACCACCCACAGGAGAGCCTGTCATGAAGAAGCGTCTTATCGCCGCCGCCGTCGCGGCCATGCTTTGCACCGCCACCGCCCATGCGCAATGGGTCGTGGTCGATCCCACGAACCTCGTGCAGAACACGCTGACCGCGATCCGCACGCTGGAGCAGATCAACAACCAGATCCAGCAGCTCCAGAACGAAGCGCAGATGCTGATGAACCAGGCGCGCAACCTCGCCAGCCTGCCGTCCAGCGTGGTGAACCAGTTGCGCGCCAACCTGGCGACGACCGAGCGGCTGATCGCCCAGGCCCGAGGCATGGCCTACGACGTGACGAACTTCGATTGGGAGTTCGCGCGCCTGTATCCCGAGCAGTACGCCGCCACCGTCAGCGGCGACCAGATGTACCGCGACGCGCAGGAGCGTTGGAGGAACACGCTCCACGGCTTGCAGACCACCATGCAGATGCAGGCGCAGGTGTCGCAGAACCTGGGCGAAGACGAAAGCGTGCTGGCCGACCTTGTGGGCAGGAGCCAGTCGGCCGAAGGCGCGTTGCAGGCGATGCAGGCCATGAACCAGTTGCTCGCCTTGCAGGCCAAGCAGTCGATCCAGTCGCAGCGGCTCCAGATCACGCAAGACCGGGCGGCGTCATTGGAACTGGCGCGGCAGGCGGCGGCCACGGAGCGCGCCCGCGAAGTGCGGCGGCGCTTCCTGGGCGAAGGCACGCCGTACACGCCACAGCGCGTGGACTTCTACGGTAACTGACGGGAGGCCGCCATGCGATGCGTCCTCGTCCTGTGTGCCGCGCTGCTGGTCGCTTGCAGCGAGCAACCGGCCGACCATCTTGCCGATGCCCTGGCCGACGATCCCGTGCGGCTCAAGGCATTGCGCGCGCAATGCGCAGCCGACCGGCAGGCCACGGGCGAGGACGCTTGCCGCGCAGCCGCCGAAGCCTTCCGGCGGCGCTTCTTCTCCGGCCAGGCCGGGCCGGACGAATACCAAACGCTGGCCGATTTGCCGCCGATCCCACCGAGCTTCGATGAACCGGCCGATGGCGAATCGCCGGCTTCATCCGATCAAGAGGACGCGAAATGAATGACGTGACCATCATCGACCGCTTCCTCAACATCTTTTCCACCTATATCGACTCGGGTTTCGGGCTGTTGCAGGGCGAAGTGGCGTTCCTGACCGCGACGCTGATCGTCATCGACATGACCATCGCCGGGCTGTATTGGGCGATGAGCCACGCCACCGGCCAAGGCGAGGACGTGATCGCCAAGCTGCTGCGCAAAGTGCTCTACGTCGGGGCGTTCGCTTACATCATCGGCAACTTCAACTGGCTGGCCGGCATCGTGTTCCGCTCCTTCGCCGGCCTGGGCCTGACCGCCACCGGCTCGGCGATCACGATGGAGAACTTCTTGCAGCCGGGCCGGCTGGCGAAAACCGGCATCGACGCTGGAGCGCAGATTCTGGAGCAAGTCGGCGAGATGGCCGGCTTCCCCGAGGTGTTCGTGAACCTCGACGCCATCACAGTGATGTTCCTCGCCTGGCTGGTCGTGGTCTTGTGCTTCTTCGTGCTGGCGATCCAGCTTTTCATCACGCTGATCGAGTTCAAGCTGACCACGCTCGCCGGCTTCGTGCTGGTGCCGTTCGCCTTGTGGAACAAGACCAGCTTCCTCGCCGAAAAGGTGCTGGGCAACGTGGTGTCGGCCGGCATCAAGGTCTTGGTCTTAGCTGTGATCGTCGGCATCGGTTCCGGCCTGTTCGCCGAGTTCCAAGTTCATCCCAACGAGCCTTCCATCGACCACGCGCTGGTCATCATGCTGGCCTCGCTCACCTTGCTGGCGTTGGGGATCTTCGGCCCTGGCATCGCCACGGGCCTTGTGTCCGGTGCGCCGCAGCTTGGCGCCGGCGCGATGGCTGGCGCCGCCATCGGCGCTGCCGGGACAGCGGTGGCCGTTGGCGCTACCGCGACGGGCGTAGGTGGTGCCGTCATGGCCGGGGCACGCATGGCGCCGGCCGCCGCCAAGCTCGCCGGCAGCGGCGCGCGTGCCGCCGCCTCGACGGCCAGCAGCGCGCGGTCGGCGTTCCAGGCCGGTTCCGCCGCCGCAGGCGGTGGCGCGAAGGGCGCGATGGCCGGCTTGGGCAACGTCGCCAAGACCGGCGCGCAGTCCGCCGGGCGCGGGATCGCATCCCGTGCTTCCGCTGCTGGGCAACGCATGGCAGCTCCCTTCCACTCCGGCTGGAACGGCTCTGCTGCTGACGATGGCGCGGCGGCCGGTGGAGCCGGGGCATCCGGCCAGGCCGCCGCAGGCGAGGCCACTTCCGGCGCAGCCAATGCGCAACCCGCTTGGGCCAAGCGGCTGCACCGCCGCCAGCAACTCACGCATGCCGCGACCACCACCGCGCACACGCTGCGCGGTGGCGATGGCGGCGGCTCGGGCCAAGGCCCGAGTCTGCGCGATTCCGATTCATAAGGAGAACTGACCATGCGATTCAAGCGACCGCAGGTGCGCTATGCCGACACGCCGCAGCCTTCCACGCCGTACCAAGCTGCCGGCCAGGTGTGGGACGAGCGCATCGGCTCGCCGCGCGTGCAGGCGAAGAACTGGCGCCTCATGGCCTTCGGCTGCCTGACGCTCGCGTTGCTGATGGCTGGCGGCCTGGTGTGGCGCTCGGCGCAATCCATCGTGACGCCCTACGTGGTGGAGGTGGACAACGCAGGCCAGGTGCGCGCCGTGGGCGAAGCGGCCACGCCGTACCGGCCCAACGATGCGCAGACCGCGCACCACATCGCGCGCTTCGTGACGCTGGTGCGCTCACTGTCCATCGACCCGATCGTGGTGCGGCAAAACTGGCTGGACGCCTACGACTACACCACCGACAAAGGCGCGGCCGTGCTCAACGACTACGCACGGGTCAACGACCCGTTCGCGCGCATCGGCAAGGAATCGGTGACGGTGCAGATCACCAGCGTCGTGCGCGCAAGCGATACGTCCTTCAACGTGCGCTGGACGGAACGCCGCTACGTCAACGGCGCCGCGGCCGGCCTGGAGCGGTGGACGGCCGTGGTGTCCATCGTGCTCCAGCCGCCGCGCACCGAGGAACGCCTACGCAAGAACCCCCTGGGCATCTACGTCAACGGCTTGTCGTGGAGCCGCGAGCTGGATTCTTCCGAAGGAGCCAAACCATGAATGCACTTTCCCGTATATCCGCCTTGCCGGTAATCCTGCTGGCTTCGACTGTCTTGTTCACGGGCTGCGCCACGCAAGGCAAGCCGCCGCCAATCATCTCGCTCGATGAGCCGGTGCAGGCGCAGCCGCTGCCCGAACCGCCCGCGCCGGTTGAGGTGGTGGCCGTGCCCGAGGTGCTGCCGATGCCGGCGCAGTTGAAACCGGTGCCCGAGGCCGAGGACGCCAAGCCCGTGCCGGAGCCGACAGACGAGAAGGTGCGCGTTTCGCGCGCCAATGCCGAGGCCCGCGTCGCGCCCACGCGCGAGGGCTACGTCAACGCGATTCAGGTGTGGCCCTTCACGGATGGCGCGCTCTATCAGGTCTATGCGGCCGTGGGCCGCGTGACCGTGATTTCGCTCCAGCCGGGCGAGGAACTGGTGACGGTGGCCGCCGGCGATACCGTGCGCTGGATCGTGGGCGACACGTCCAGCGGCAGCGGCGCCGACCTGCGCGTGAACGTGCTGGTCAAGCCGATCCGCTCGGGACTCAAGACCAATCTCGTCATCACGACCAGCCGCCGCACCTATCTGCTGGAGCTGACCTCGACGGAAAAGACGTGGATGGCATCGGCGTCCTGGGAGTACCCGCGCGACCGGATGCTGGCCTTGCAGCGCCAGGCGCAGGCGGCCAGCGCCGCAGCGCCGGTCGATACCGGGCTGGCGCTGGAGAACCTGCGCTTCCGCTACGCGATCAGCGGCAGCAATCCGCCGTGGAAGCCGCTGCGCGCTTTCGATGACGGCGAGAAGGTCTATATCCAGTTTCCGGCGGGCATCGCACAAGGCGAGCTGCCGCCACTGTTCGTCGTCGGCGCGCAGGGCGATGGGCAACTCGTGAACTATCGCTTCCGCTCGCCGTACTACATCGTGGATCGGCTGTTCGGCGCGGCCGAACTGCGCCTGGGCGGCGACAAGGGCGACGTGGTGCGGATCGAGCGCGCGGACGGCGTTGCGCGGAGGAACTGACCATGAGCCAGGACGACACCCCCGACTTTGCCACGCCGCAGGCGGGCAAGGTAGCGCCCGAGGCGGTGGCGTTACGCGCCCAGCCGCGCCCGGTCACGCGCCTGAATCGGCGCACGCTGGCCATCCTCGCCGGCGGCCTTTCGATCGCCGTGCTCGGGGCCACGATCTGGTCATTGCAGCCACAGCGGCGCGGAGCCAGCGAGCAGGCCGAGCTTTACAACGTCGATCGCGTGTCGAAGTCCGAAGGGCTGGACGCGCTGCCAACCGATTACTCGAAGCTGCCGGCCTTGCCGCCCGCCGCACCCGAGCTGGGGCCGCCACTACCGGGCGATCTTGGCCCGGCCATCGTGAACTCGCAGCAGCCGGTGACGCCGTCCTATACGCCGCCGGGTCACGATCCCGAGGACGCCTTGCGCAAGGAGGCTGATGCGGCGGCGGCTTCGTCGGTGTTCTTCCGCTCGGGCGGCCAAGGCCAGGCCGCCTCCACGGTGGCGCAGGCGGCGCCTGGCGCTGCCAGCGCGCTCGCGGCCTTCGACCCACTCGCTGCCGGGCCGGCCTCGGTGGCTTCGCAGCCAGCCGACCCGACCGCCGTGCAGAACCGGCAAGACCAGAAAGAGGCATTCCTGAAAGGCGACTCTACGGAAACCCGCAATTCCGGCAACCTGGCGCTGCCGGCATCGCCTTATCAGGTGATGGCGGGCACGGCGATCGCCGGCGCGCTGGTGACAGGTATCAAGTCGGACTTGCCCGGCGACGTGATCGCCACGGTGACGGAGCCGGTCTTTGACACGGCCACGGGCAAGCTCCTGCTGATCCCGCAGGGATCGCGCATCCTCGGGCGTTACAACAGCCAGGTCAGCTACGGGCAGAGCCGCGTGCAGGTGGTATGGAACCGGGTCATCCTGCCCGACACGTCCTCGCTCACGCTCGACAACCTTGTCGGCACCGACCCGGCCGGCTACGCCGGCCTGGAAGACGACATGGACTGGCATTGGGATCGCATCGTCGCGGGCGCTGTGCTGACGACGCTGCTGGGCGTGGGCGCCGAGCTGGCCGCGCCGGAAAACCGCCAGGACGGCGACCGCATCGTCATCGCCGGACGCGACAGCGCACAGGACAGCATCAATCAGGTCGGCCAGGAGATCACCCGGCGCAACATGAACATCCAGCCCACGCTGACCAGCCGGCCCGGCCTGCCGGTGCGGATCATCGTCAACCGGGATCTGGTGCTGCGGCCGTACCAGCCACTGTTCTTCAACCGGGGAGCCTCGCAATGAGCACGGCCAAGAAGCTGCGGCTCGGGCCGCTGCCCAAGACCGAGAGCGTCAAGCTGACCTTCGCTTGCCCGGCCAGCCTGAAAGCCGACCTCGACCGCTACGCCGCGCTGCACGCCCAGGCGTATGGCGAGGCCGTCGATGCGACAACCCTGATTCCGTACATGTTGGAGGCCTTCATGACGGGCGACCGTGGATTCAAAAAGGGGGGGGCGACCAAGGTCGGCTCCCAGAACTCAAGCTGACGCGGTCAGTTTCCATTGGGTGGCATCGGACAGGATGACCATGGGATAGGTTGCAAAAAGGGCCACAAAACGGAGTAGACTCATTATCGAGTTCACTCATTGGCTAGGCTCATGCACGAGACTGATGCGACCCTCCGCCAGGGCCGGCGCGACCGCAACATGCAAGACAAGCACGGCCGCATCTTCCAGGCGGCCGCAGCGCTGTTCGAGGCGCATGGCTATACCGGCGTCACCACGCAAGCGATCTCCGAGCGGGCCGACGTGGCGGCGGGCACCTTGTTCCGCTACGCGTCTTCCAAGGACGAGCTGCTGATGATGGTCCTCAACCAGGCGCTGCGCGCGGGTCTGGCGCAGGGTGCCGAACAGGCCCATGCGCTGCGTGACCCGGTGGATGTGGCGGTAGCCATGGTTGCGCCCATCCTGCAGTTGGGCAGCCGGCACGCGGAAAACCTGGCGGTCTACCAGCGCCAGCTGATGTTCGGCGCCCCGGGCGAGAAATACCGCAACGAAGGCCTGGCACTGCTGGCCGGGCTGGAGGCGGCCGTGGCCGCCGGCCTGCTCGAGCAGGCCGGCGCGCGCGGCCTGCCGGCACGCCCGGAGCTGGCGCGAGTGGCCAGCATCTCGATCTTCGGCGCTGCGCATCTGGCGGTCTCGCGCGCCTCCACCGGCGCCCATCCCGGCCATGTCCCGATGGACGACCTGCGCGCGCAGGTCCGGCAAATCGTGGACGGCTATTTCGCGGGCCTGGCTACCGAAGGGCCAGCCTAGCCCTGTTCCCTTCGATACAAGGAGTTGTGCTTTGGACAAGATTAACAAGGTGACGGTGCTGGGCACGGGCGTGCTGGGTTCGCAGATCGCGTTCCAGACCGCCTACAGCGGCTTCGAGGTATCGGTCTACGACATCGACGAGGCGGCCATCGCCAAGGCGCGGCAGCGCCTGGACGGGCTGGTCGAAACCTACGAGGAGGAGGTGGCCGGCGCCGACGGCGACAAGCTGCACGCCGCATTGGCGCGCATCGCCTTGCACACCGACCTGGGTGCGGCCGTGGCCGATGCCGACCTGGTGATCGAGGCCATCCCCGAAGTGCTGGAACTCAAGCGCCAGACCTACGCCAGGCTGGACCGGCTGGCGCCGGAGAAGACCATCTTCGCCACCAACTCGTCCACGCTGCTGCCGAGCGCGATCCAGGACGCCACCGGCCGACCCGACCGCTTCATCGCCCTGCATTTCGCCAACCAGATCTGGAAGTACAACACCGCCGAGGTGATGGGCACGCAGGACACCGACCCGAAGGTGTTCGACGCGCTGCTGGCTTTCGCCGCCGACATCGGCATGGTGCCCATCGCGCTGCATAAAGAAAAAGCGGGCTACGTGCTCAACTCGCTGCTGGTGCCGCTGCTCAACGCGGCCGCCGAGCTGGCCGCCGGCGGCTATGCCGACCCGCACGACGTGGACAAGGTCTGGCGCATCGCCACCGGCGCGCCGCTGGGGCCGTTCCAGATCTACGACATCATCGGCCTGACTACGCCCTACAACATCCTGTCCCACGGCAACACCCACACCCAGCAGCTGGCGGCCTGGCTGAAGGAGCACTACATCGACCACGGCAAGCTCGGCGTCGCCTCCGGCGAGGGCTTCTACCGCTACGACAAGACCCCGAACTGACCCCTCATAAGGAAAGGACAACGCATGTACTACAGCAGCGGCAACTACGAAGCCTTCGCCCGCCCGCGCAAGCCGGCCGGGGTGGAGAACAAGACCGCCTGGTTCGTCGGCTCGGGCCTGGCTTCGCTGGCCGGCGCGGCCTTCCTGGTGCGCGACGGACACATGCCCGGCGAGCGCATCACCATCCTGGAGCAGCAGGCGATCGCCGGCGGTGCGCTCGATGGGCTGGACGTGCCCGAGAAGGGTTTCGTGATCCGCGGCGGGCGCGAGATGGAGGACCACTTCGAGTGCCTGTGGGACCTGTTCCGCTCGATCCCCTCGCTGGAGATTGAAGGTGCCAGCGTGCTCGACGAGTTCTACTGGCTCAACAAGGACGATCCCAACTACTCGCTGCAACGCGCCACGGTGAACCAAGGCGAAGATGCGCGCACCGATGGCCTGTTCACGCTCAGCGAGCAGGCGCAGAAGGACGTGATCAAGCTGTTCCTGGCCACGCGCGAGGAGATGGAGAACAAGCGCATCGACGAGGTGCTGGGCCGCGACTTCCTCGACAGCAACTTCTGGCTCTACTGGCGCACCATGTTCGCCTTCGAGGAATGGCACTCGGCGCTAGAGATGAAGCTGTATCTGCACCGCTTCATCCACCACATCGGCGGGTTGCCGGACTTCTCGGCATTGAAGTTCACCAAGTACAACCAGTACGAGTCGCTGGTGCTGCCGCTGGTGAAGTGGCTTCAAGGCCACGGGGTGAAGTTCCAGTACGGCACCGAGGTGACCGACGTCGATTTCGACATCGCCCCGGGCCGCAAGCAGGCCACCCGCATCCACTGGAAGCGCGACGGCGCCGATGGTGGCGTGGACCTTGGCCCGGACGACCTGGTGTTCATGACCATCGGCTCGCTGACCGAGAACTCGGACAACGGCGACCACCACACCCCAGCCAAGCTCGATGAAGGCCCGGCCCCGGCCTGGGACCTGTGGCGCCGCATCGCGGCCAGGGCACCGGACTTCGGCCGCCCGGATGTGTTCGGCGCGCATATTCCCGAGACCAAGTGGGAGTCGGCCACCGTCACCACGCTGGACGCGCGCATCCCGCAGTACATCCAGAAGATCGCCAGGCGCGACCCGTTCAGCGGCAAGGTGGTCACCGGCGGCATCGTCAGCGTCAAGGATTCGAGCTGGCTGCTGAGCTGGACGGTCAACCGCCAGCCACATTTCAAGAAACAGCCCAAGGACCAGATCGTGGTCTGGGTGTACTCGCTGTTCGTGGACACGCCCGGCGACTACGTCAAAAAGCCGATGCAGGCGTGCACCGGCGAGGAGATCACCCGCGAGTGGCTGTACCACCTAGGCGTGCCGGTGGAGCAGATCGACGAACTGGCCGCGACCGGCGCCAAGACGGTGCCGGTGATGATGCCGTACATCACCGCGTTCTTCATGCCGCGCCAGGCCGGCGACCGGCCCGACGTGGTGCCGGAAGGCGCGGTCAACTTCGCCTTCATCGGCCAGTTCGCCGAGTCCCGGCAGCGCGACTGCATCTTCACCACCGAATACTCGGTGCGCACGCCTATGGAAGCGGTGTATACCCTGCTGGGTGTGGAGCGCGGCGTGCCAGAGGTGTTCAATTCCACCTACGACGTGCGCACGCTGCTGGCGGCGACCGGCCGCCTGCGCGACGGCAAGGTACTGGACATTCCCGGCCCGGCGTTCCTGCGCAACCTGCTGATGAACCGGCTCGACAAGACCCAGATCGGCGCGCTGCTGCGGGAGTTCAAGCTGGTCACCGAAGATTGAAAACGCCGCGCGTGTAGACGCACGGCCTCATGCCGGGAGGCTCCATGCACACACCTCATCCGCCTGCCGGTCAGGCAAGCACAAGCGACAAGACCACCAGCCCACAGGTGGAGCATGGCCCTGGTGCGCACGGCCCTGGCAGCGCGCACCAGGTCACGCCGTTGCACGACCCGGTCTGCGGCATGGCGGTATCCGGGGACTCGCCGCACCGCGTCGAGCATGCCGGGGCCACGCAGGTGTTCTGCAGCGCCCGCTACCTTGAGAAGTTCGTCGCCGAGCCCGATCGGTATCTCCGGTCCGTGCAGGCGACCGCTGCGGTGCCATCCGCCCCTGGCGGGCACGGGGCACACCATGGCGAACATGCCGCACGGGCCGCTTCTGCCTCGCAGGCAACAGGGGCGCCGTCTCGCGCCGGGATGCTCTACACCTGCCCCATGCACCCGGAGATCCGCCAGGACCACCCCGGCACCTGCCCAAAGTGCGGCATGGCCCTGGAGCCGGAATTGCCCAGCCTGGAAGACGACGACAACCCCGAGCTGAAGGACTTCTCGCGCCGCTTCTGGTGGACGCTGCCGCTGTCGGTGGTGGTCATGCTGCTGGCAATGGCCGGCCACCGGCTGCACCTGTTCGACATGGCGACCCAGAGCTGGGTGGAACTGGTGCTGGCCGCGCCCGTGGTGCTGTGGGCTGGCGCGCCGTTCTTCCAGCGCGGCTGGCAATCGCTGGTCCATCGCAGCCCCAACATGTGGACGCTGATCGGCCTGGGCACCGGCGCAGCCTTCGTCTACAGCGTGGTGGCCACCGTGGCGCCGGGCGTCTTCCCCGCGTCCTTCGTCTCGATGGGGCGGGTCAACGTCTACTTCGAGGCGGCGGCGGTGATCATCTCGCTGACGCTGCTGGGACAGATGCTGGAACTGCGCGCGCGTTCGCAGACCTCGGCAGCGATCAGGTCACTGCTGGGGTTGGCGCCCAAGACCGCCCGGCGCGTGCGCGAGGATGGCACGGAGGAGGACGTGCCGCTGACCCACGTGCAGGTGGGCGACCGCCTGCGCGTGCGGCCCGGCGAGAAGGTGCCGGTCGACGGCATCGTGCTCGAAGGCGCAAGCGCGCTCGACGAGTCCATGCTGACCGGCGAGCCGCTGCCGGTGACCAAGCGCGCAGGCGACCGGCTGATCGGCGCCACCCTCAACACCAGCGGCGCGCTGCTGATGCGCTGCGAGCGGGTCGGTACCGACTCCGTGCTGTCGCAGATCGTGCAGATGGTCGCCCAGGCGCAGCGCTCCAAGGCGCCCCTGCAACGCATGGCCGATGGCGTGGCCGGTTGGTTCGTGCTGGCCGTGGTCGGCGTGGCCATCGTCACCTTCTTCGCCTGGGGGCTGTTCGGCCCCGCCCAGGGCTGGGTGTTCGGCCTGATCAACGCGGTCTCGGTGCTCATCATCGCCTGCCCGTGCGCGCTGGGCCTGGCCACGCCGATGTCGATCATGGTGGCGACCGGGCGTGGCGCCAGCCAGGGCATCCTGTTCCGCGACGCGGCGGCCATCGAGAACCTGCGCAAGGTCGACACGCTGATCGTGGACAAGACCGGCACGCTGACCGAGGGCCGCCCGGCCTTCGACCGGGTGGTGCCCGCCGAGGGCTTCGCCGCCGAGGAGGTGCTGCGCCTGGCGGCCAGCCTGGACCAGGGCAGCGAGCACCCGCTGGCCGACGCCATCGTCCGCCAGGCGCGCGAACAGGGCATCGCCTTGGATGCGGTGGAGCAGTTCGACTCGGGCTCGGGCATCGGCGTGCAAGGCCGCGTCGCCGGCCGTTCGCTGGCGCTGGGCAACACCGCGCTGATGGCCCGGCTCGGCGTGGCCGTCGAGGTGCTGGCGGCGCCGGCCGAGGCCCTGCGCCGGGAAGGCGCCAGCGTCATGCACCTGGCCGTGGAGGATCGGCTGGCCGGGCTGCTGGCCGTTTCCGACCCGGTCAAGGCGAGTACGCCCGAAGCCCTGTCGGCGCTGCACGCGGCGGGTATCCGCATCGTCATGGCCACCGGCGACGGCGTGACCACCGCCCGCGCGGTGGCCGCGCGCCTGGGGATCGACGAGGTGCACGGCGAGGTCAAGCCCGAGGACAAGCTGGCGCTGGTCGAGCGCCTGCAGGCCGAGGGTCGGGTGGTGGCGATGGCCGGCGACGGCATCAACGACGCCCCGGCGCTGGCGCGCGCCGACGTCGGCATCGCCATGGGCACCGGCACCGACGTGGCGATGAACAGCGCCCAGGTGACCCTGGTCAAGGGCGATTTGCGCGGCATCGCCGTGGCGCGCGGGCTGTCGCAGGCCACGGTGGCCAACATGCGCCAGAACCTGGCGTTCGCGCTGGTCTACAACGGCCTGGGCGTGCCGCTGGCCGCCGGCGTGCTTTACCCGCTGACCGGCTGGCTGCTCTCGCCGATGTTCGCGGCCCTGGCCATGAGCCTGAGCTCGGCCTCGGTGGTGGGCAATGCGTTGCGGCTGCGTGCGCAGCGGAGCAGCCTTGGGCCGGATTCTAGCGCGGCGTCCTAGACGGCCCCCTGACTCGTTGCGTCGGACGCCATCCTGTCTGCGACGAACGCGATCGGCCCGAAGTCAGTCTGCAGCGCATCGAAGACCAGTCCTGTTCGTGCCTGACGATCCGATCGTGCTGGTGAACAGTTGGGGTCGGCCGCCAACTCGCGTCTACCTTGAGAAGCAGCCCGTTGCCGCGCACCCTGCGATGGTCGTGGTGCCGATCTGGATGTGCGTATAGGCCTCTCGGGATCCCACAGGTTGCCCGGATCTTTGAGTGGCGGTTCGCGACAAGCGGGGACTATCATGACTATACGATCTTGCCTGCCGTGTCTTCCCTGGGGTTACCTCCGCGAAGCGCCTATGCGGCACCTGGCTAACAAAGGGGCAGCAGCAAGCGATGGTCAGAATCTGGCCTAACCTGTTGCCCCACAAGACCTTTCGCACTGCTAAACGTCTGTGCCAATGACTTGACAGCGGACATTTTTCATCGCCGAGAGTCTTACGAGGCGTGGGCATACAGCGGCATCACCGCCGTGCGACGCACCCAGCCGACGTGATCCTGATCGATCGCGATCTGCGACCAGGTCAGGAAGCTGCGGCGCGTCTGCACGATGGTGCCGGCGTTGGCGGGCGAGGTTTCTTCGCGCGGAACCAGATCGGTCGGCGCCGGGCTCAGGTTGATCGGTTGCAACAGGATGCAGGCGCTCGCGTCATGCAGCTTGCCGTAGGCGTTCCAGCTGCCGATCGCCAGCGTCATGAGCAGCAGGCCGGCCGCGATGCCGCTGCCTCCGCCGATCAGCAGCGGCTTGCGCATCGGGAGGTAGATCGACAGCACCAGCGCCGTGAGGCTCGCAGTGAGCAACAGGCCTGCGAACAAACCGAGACGCTGCCAACCCGATGCCGACAGCAGCGCCGGAATGCGCTGATACCAGCTGCCGAACAGCATCGGACGCAAGGTGGAATCCACGGCCTGTGCCTGCGTGATCGCATAGCGCAGGTTGTCGCGCGTCTCCTTCGCCGACGGATTGAGCAGGAACGATGCGGTGGCATGCGCGATCGCGGCGTTCCAGTTCTCGTGCTGGATGTTGTAGGCGGCGACGTTGTAGTGCGCGGCCCAGTCGTTCCAGTTGGCTTCGAGCGCCTTGAGCGCGGCTTCGTTCGCCGTGGTCAGATCGACGATCGCGGCCGCGGCCTCATCGACATCGGCATGTGCAGGCTGCACGCTCATGAAGCAGCTCATCGCGAGCGTGGCTGCGGCCAGCGAGGGAATCCAGTAGGCGAGGCGGTTCGGAAACAGGCGCTCGCGACGCGGAGGCACGACGGCGGCCGCGGCTTTGGAAGCGTCGTCGAGCCAGCCGCTCGGCGCCTTGCCGCCGGCTGCGAACAGACCGCGCTCGGTGGCCTGCCAGAGCTCGCGCCAGTTGCGCGTGACCGCTTCGTCGCCCGTGAGCGACAGCGCGGCCTGCGTGACCTGCTTGGCGGTCGGCGCGGAAACGCCGACGCCCCAGGTGCGTGCCGCGGCGCGCAACCAGGCGTGCAGGTATTGTGGCTCCAGCGTGCCATTGGCTCTGCGCATCCTGGCGAGCAGCTTGCGCAGCTCGCGCACGCCGGAGCGGCGCAGGCGCGTCGGATCTTCGTCGAGCGCCCGCTTCCAGGCCAGTCCGATCCAGGTCGCAGCGGGCAGCACGAGTGCGAGCAACAACAGCCAGGCGGGATTGAGCGCGCTCGGCGTGTTGCCGTTGCTGCCGAGCGGCAATGCGTCGTAGTGCACGGGCGGCGGTGCTTTGGGCTCGGTGCTGTCGCTTTCGTCGGCACTCGCCACGGCCGCTGCGGTCTGGTCCGCAGCAACAGCCGCAGCATGGTGCACCGATACGGCGCACAGCAGGCTGCCGCAGAGCAACCAGGGTTTCAGGCGGTCGCGAGCACTGGTGAAAAAGGTCATGGTCACAGTGGTCTGATGATGATCGTGGCGGGCGTTCGTCGAGTGATCGAGCCGATCACCAGTCGAAGGCATTGCTGTCCTGCTGCTCGAGGCTTTCGGCGAGCAGCTGATGCAGGCGGCCCGGAGAGTCCTTCTTGTTCACTTCTTCGAGCCGCTTCATGTTGAGCGCGAGAATCGGATCGTTGCTGACGTCGTTGCCGCCCGAGCCCGAGCTGGCTTTCGCCGTCATGCGCGCACGCTTCGGCGGCGGTGGCAGCTTCTTCGGGCGTGGCGGCGCGAGCTTCTGATCCGACGTGAGTTCGCCGAGCGCCGCGTCGGTCTTCGCCGACGAGCCCTGGCCGAACGAATCGCTGGCCGCCTGCGAACTGCTCTGCCCGGTGACTGTCGGAGGATTGTCTTCCTCGTCGAGCTGCTCTTTCTTGGCCTGCGATTCTTCCTCGCGCTTGGCTTCTTCCTTCTCGATCGGCTCGAGCATCGCGGTGAGCTGGCTGCGGTAGTAGTTCCAGTCGGCGACGGAGGTATCGAGCTTTTCGCCCTGGTAGGTGGCGTCGATCGCATCGCGAATGACGCCTTCGGTGACTTCGGTTTCGGTGCGCTGCGAGTCGAGTCCGTACTTGATGGTCTCTTCGACGAGCAGGCGCAGGTCGTAGGCGTCGTAGTCGTATTCGGCGAGATGCTCGGTGATCGCGCGCACACGCTTGATCGGATTGCTGTCGAAGACCTCGCGCACCTCGAAGCCGGCATCAGTGTCGAAGTGCGCGCGGGCTTGCGGAGCGGCCGCCGCGATGGCGATGGCCAGCGTCGCCCCCATCGCGAGTGCGGACTTGAGCTTGCTTCCACCCGTGTACTGCTTCTGCCGGATCTGGCGCGGACGCGGGCGCTGCTGGAATTCCTTGAACAGGCCGTAGAGCCCGAGCAGGATCGCGGGTAGCAGCACCCACTGGAAGCGCTCTTTCTGCGTGTTGCCGGATTCCTTGTTGAAGCGGCCCTTGCGGCCTTTCTCGACGGTGTCGGCGAGCAGCGCCTTGACGTCGTCGATATCGTTCAGCGAGCTCGCGTTGATGTACTTGCCGTTGGTGCGCTTGGCGATCGCTTCGAGCGTCGTCGTGGTCAGCTTGGAGTAGATGGTGTCGCCGTCTTCGTTGACCAGATAGCCGCCTTCGCCGTCCGGAATGAACGCGCCTTTCTCGGTTCCGAGGCCCATCGAGACGATGTGCACGTCGCGTTCGATCAGCGCGTCGAGCTTGGCGTTCCAGCCGTCCGTGCTGCTCTCGCCGTCGCTGAGCACGACCAGATAGCGATCGGTGTCGGCGGTTTCGCTGAAGCCCTCGAGCGCGGCCTGCAGCATGCCGGTGTAATCGGTGCCGCCCTGCGGCAGGTAATCGGTATCGAGTATCGGCAGGAACTCGCGAATGATGTGGTAATCCGGGCTCAGCGGAACCTGCACGAACGAAGTGCCCGAGAACACGACCAGGCCCACGCTTTCGCCCTTGAGGCTGTCGAGCAGATCGGTGGTGATCTTGCGCGCGTGCTCGAGACGCGAAGGTTCGACGTCCTCGGTGAGCATGCTGCGCGAGAGATCGAGCGCGATCATGACTTCACGCGTGTTCGCGAACATCTCTTCGGTCTGCTCGCCCCAGCGCGGCTTGGCGAGCGCGAGTATCACCAGGGCGATGGCGCCGAGCGTGATGAAAGCCGGGCGCATCGCTTGAGGCGCGGCGAAACGCACTCGGTTGCCGAGTATCGACACGCGCCGAATGACCTGCCAGCGCGGCTTGGGCGCCTGCATCGTGAGCCGGCGAATGCCGACCGCCGCGATCAGCGGGAAGATCAGTGCGAGCAGAAACCAGGGGTTGCCGAAACTCATCGATGAAGCTCCTGGGCGGCAAATGGCGCAGCGCCCATTATTGGTCTCAGAGGGTTATCCACCGAAAGCGCGCTGCACGAACCACACGACGGCGCACAGGCAGGCGAGGGCGGAGCCCACATGCAGCACGCCGATGCGATAGAAAGCGGTCTTGCGCAACGCGAATGCGATCGGAAGAAATGCGGCTACGATCGCGAGCTGGCCGAGCTCGACGCCGAGATTGAATGCGAGCAGCGTACGCCCGATCGGCCCCGCGTCCAGATCGAGCTCGCTGAGCGCCCCGGCGAAGCCGAAGCCATGCAGCAGGCCGAACGCGAATGCGAGCCAGGCGCCACGCCCGCCTGCGGTCCTGGGCAAAAAGTTATGCAGGGCCGCGAGCGCCACCGAGGCCGCGATCGCCGACTCCACGAAGCGGCTCGGCAGACGGACCCAATCGAGCATCGCGCAGCTCAGCGTGATCGAATGCGCGACCGTGAAGGCGGAGACGATGACCACTACGCGCAGCAATGCGCTGCCGAAGCTCGAAGCCGGCTCGCGTCCATTGCGGGTGCGCTGATAGACGGCCGGGATCAGCAGCACGAGCAGGAACAGAATGTGGTCGTAGCCGATCCAGATGTGCCAGACACCGGATCGCAGGAACTCCATGAAGCCGCCGTCGAGCGCATCGTCCGCCGTGAACGTCTGCCTGCCGGTCTCGGCGGAGATCACGGCATTGTTGCGGCGCTTGTCGGGCCAGACGATCTTGAGATGGCAGGAGTGTCCGGCGTTCAGCTCGGCCAGCAAGGTGTATTCGACGCCGAGCGCGCGCGTCTGCTCGGGGAGCGGTGACTTGATGCGCGTGAGAATGAAGTCTTCGCCGTTCTGGCTGCCGAACAGCAGGCGGTCGAACGACAGCCCCAGCTCGACTTCGTCGACCACGACATGCAGGTTCGAGCGCAGGTATTCCTCGATGTCGGCCTTGCGGGCGTTGATCTCGTCGCCCTTGATCTCACCATCGCCGTTGGTGTCCAGATGCAGGGCGGCACCGAGATCGGCGAGCTTGATCACCCATTCCCCGCTCAGGCTGCTCTCATGCACTTCCAGCGTCAGGTAGGCCTCGTTGGCTACATGCGCGCCCGCCGCGCCCGATAAAAGGACGGTGAGAGCGCAGAGAGCCCGGAGCAGAGATTTCATGAAATTTTATTTAATTTTGTCTCTATCGGCGTTTTCCGGCTCCGATGAGCACATTAATACGAATTCGTCGATCTGTTCATGGACGATTCTCGAATAGGGCACCAATTTGGGTTCCTAATTTGGAATCAGACCTTCCGACGATAGTGCACCAAATAAGTGCAAGCAAGGAGATGGCCGCACCGCCGCCCTTACCCTGCGAAGGTAAGGGCGGCGTCGATGATCAACGGGCCAGCGCGAGCTTGGGCATCGTCGGCTGGATGGCGCCGATGCAATCGCTGGCGACGTTCTTCACGCACTGCATGAAGCTGCGCTGCACGCTGTTGAGCGGGCCGTCGATGCGGTAGACCGCATAAAGCGGCACCGGCACCGCCGGCTCGACGAGGCGCACCTGCAGTTCGGGGCCGCTGTTGGCCGCGGTGAACGGGTCCACGAGGGCGAAGCCCTCGCCATTGGAGACCAGATCCTTGGCGATCTGATAGGTCTGCACCCAGATCGAGACGCGCGGCGGCGGATCGAGCAGTTCGAGGTGCGTCTGCAGCTTGCGGCCGAAGCTGTCGGACGTCGTGATGCCGACCATCGGAGCGTCTTCGAGATAGTCCATGCCGATCGGCATGCAGGCCTCACGCGGGCTCCAGCTGCCTGCGGGCGCGATCATCGCCAGGGAACCCGTGCAGAGGGGCTCGCAGCGCACGTCGGGGTGGTTGAGCTCCTGCAGCGTGAAGCCCACGTCGACTTCGCGCAGCACGATGGACTTGAGCATGTCCGGAGAATGCTGGGTGGAGAGCTCCACCGCGGTCTGTCCGAGCTGGCGGCGCAGGCGGGTGATCGACTTCGGGATGATCGCGTTCGCCAGCGTCGGCGTGCTCACCACGCGCAGCAGGTAGTTCTCGGCGCGGGCGATGTTCGAGGCCAGGCGCTGGAGGTCGCGAAGCTCATCGAAGATGCGCTCCATCTGGCCCTTGAGCATCTGGCTTTCGGGAGTCAGATGCAGGCGCCCCTTGGCTCGCACGAACAGCGGAAAGCCCAGGCGCCGCTCGGCCTGCTGCAGCAGCTTCGTTGCCGCCGGCTGCGAGATATTGAGCAACGAGGCCGCATCCGTAAGGGTTCCGGCCTGAACGATGGCCTGGAACATCTCGATGTAGCGGAGATGCATCGTCCCGATGGTCGAGACAGGAAAATCAGAGGATTGCGTCTTTGCGTCCATATTGATTTCACCGACTTAGTGAAATCCGAAAATCGCAGCATTCATGCCACGGAAAGCTTGGAACCGGGGACATGGGCCATGACAAATTCGCATAGCACTGCCGGCCGGCGGCCGTGACCTCCACCGGGCGGTCGCCCGGGCTCTCGTGGAGGGGTAAACCCTCATAAACAGGCAGGAAAGCCCACCTGATCGGGTAGTCAGACGGTGGCTCGGCACCGATATGGAACGGCGATTACCAGAACCGGGCGCGGTTGTTGCCTAGTGGGGCAAGTGCATAACACGAGGTTATGAACTTTCGCGTCTTTTTCATTGGTCGGCCCCAAAACCGCTTGCTAGCGTGAAAAAAGGGTTGAGCTAGCCGATCGCCGTTGAGACACACCAGCGAGCGATTGGTTTCATCAACGAATGCAGAGATCTCGCATTCGCCGCTGGCTTCCTTTCACCGCCGCTTCGCTGGATGTCCTAGGTAAAGCTGCGTAGGGAAAGCGCTTGGCCCCGTTCGCATAAGGGTTTTGCTCTCATGCAACTCGTCACGTCAGCAGTGACGCCTCGTTCTTGCGTAGCAGTAGTGGCTTTAGTGATGCGCCGGCATCAAATCAAAAAATCTGTTGAGAACCATCGATCATCATTTTGGGGGCTGTCCTGTGTTCATACCGAAGAAAACCACTGTTTCCGACCGCAGCGAGCTGGGCGGCCGGACCTGGAAAGTAGCCGCGGGATCGGCCAAGCATCTGCTTGGAGCGCTCGTCATCACCGGTGCCGCACATGCGCAGGAAGCGCCTGTAACCGAAGTCGCTCAAGCCGCGGCTCCTGCCGGCAGCACCGCTGTCGAAGTCGAAGAGATCATCGTCACCGGTTCGAGCCTCAAGCGTGAAGACGACGCCGCTCTGCCGGTTACCGTCGTCAGCAAGGAAGAGATGGACCTGCGTGACGCAGGTACTCCGGTCGACCTGCTGACCTCGCTGCCCGCCGTTACCGGCGTGCCGCTGAACGAATCCACCCAGGGTGGTGCAGGTGCCCGCGGTGACGTCGCCGGTGTTGCGATGCGTGGCCTGGGTACCGGCTCCACGCTGCTGCTGCTCAACGGCCGCCGTATCGCCGCGCACGGCATCGCCTCGGGCACCAACATGACGGTCAACGCCAACACGATGCCGGCTCGCGGCCTCGAACGCGTCGACGTGCTGCGTGATGGTGCTTCGTCGATCTATGGTTCCGACGCCGTCGCCGGCGTGGTCAACTTCATCGTCGACAACAAGTTCGTCGGCAACGACATCGAAGCGCAGGTCGGCATCACCGAAATCGGCTCGGGTGCCGATCGCCGCATCACGCTGACCCACGGTGGCTATTACTTCGATGAGAAGCTGCACTGGATCACCACCCTCGACGCCTACGATCGCGATCCGCTCGAAAGCTCGGACGTCGGTGGCGACTCGAACAAGCTCTCCAAGGCTCCTTACGGCTTCGATTCCACCAGCGGTCCGTTCTTCGATCGCAACGTCTCGAGTCAGTATCCACGCTTCACCATCGCCGGTGTGAGCGGCACGCGCTACATGGTGCCGACCGCCGATGGCGCGATCGTTCGCAACACGCAGCCGGATCGTACCGATCCGATCGAAGGTCAGGCCTACTTCGACATGAACGAAGGCTACTCGCTGCCTTCGACCACGCGCTTCAACTGGTTCAATCAGGTCGACTACAAGCTCAACGACAGCGTCACGCTGTTCGGCGAAGGTCTGCTGTACTACGCCAAGTCGACCATGGAACGTCCGCCGGTTGCGTACAGCAGCACGGCCGATATCCCGATCGTCATCTCGGCCAGCAACCCGAACAACCCGTTCGGCTCCGACGTCACGCTGCTGAACTATCGCTTCGTCGACAACGGCAACGAGCGCGCCGAAGTCGAAACCATGGCCTACCGTCTGGTGGCTGGTGCTCGTGGCAACTTCAGCGACGCCTGGAACTGGGAAACGGCCGCCACCTATTCGCGCAACGGCACCCACGACATCTCGCAGAATGCGATTCGTGAAAGCGC
Organism: Hydrocarboniphaga sp. FW305-C-57; assembly: GCF_058783045.1. Taxonomy (NCBI): domain Bacteria; kingdom Pseudomonadati; phylum Pseudomonadota; class Gammaproteobacteria; order Nevskiales; family Nevskiaceae; genus Hydrocarboniphaga; species Hydrocarboniphaga sp. FW305-C-57. The sequence continues at coordinate 125,617 of NZ_JBYSYG010000007.1, forward strand.
CATGCGCGCCGCCATCGCCAGTGGCGCCTACAACCCGTTCGGTTATACCTTCTCGGGGACCGGCGCCGGAGCACAGCCGGCCGCGCTTGATCCGAACGACCAGGACGTCATCGACACGTTCTCGCAGCACTTCCGCCAGACTGGCCGCGATATCTTGACCACGGTGGATGCGCGCGTGACCGGCGAGCTGTTCGATACCTGGGCCGGTGCGGTGCAGCTTGCTGCCGGTGGCGAGTACCGCTTCGAGGACTACGCGCTGTATCGCCCGCAGTTCCACGGCATGAACTACGAGAACGATGCCGGCCTCGATCCCGAGAACAACGACTTCGTCCAGGCTTCGCCGGTCGATAACATCTTCGATGATCGCACGGTGACTGCCGGCTTCCTCGAGACCATCATTCCGCTGGCGGCTCCTGAGAACGAATTGCTCGGGCTCTACAGCCTGTCGATCGGTGCTTCGCTGCGCTATGAGCACTATGACGACTTCGGCAGTACTACCAATCCGAAGTTCACCATGGACTGGCGCCCGATCCGCGAGGTCATGATTCGCGGTTCGTACAACGAAGGCTTCCGCGCTCCGAACCTCGCGATGATGAACTACTCGCGTGAAACGGTGGCTTCGTATGCTGACCCGTATCGTCAGGGCCTGTCCGGCGGTGAATCGTCTCCGCGTCTGCAGACCAGCGGTGCGCTCGGTGAGCTTGGCCCGGAAACCTCCAAGGGCGTCACTGCAGGTATCGTGGTCGACATTCCGTGGGTCGAAGGTCTGCGCTTCTCGGTCGACTACTTCCAGATCAAGATGGATAACGTCATCGCGACGCCGAACGCCAGCCAGATCCGCAACGACGACGCCGCGCTGCTGCGCGCCGCGACCGCCGCTGCGCTGGCGGCTGGTCAGTCGATCGACCAGATCGACCTGGGCAGCGGCACCGACAGCTACGCCGGTAACCCGAATGTGGTGCGCGCCGCCGTCACCGATGCCGATCGCGAGGCCTTCGCGGCCTATAACTCCAACCCCGCCAATGCGAACAACCAGCTCGCGACGGTCGGTGCGCTCGTCAACACGCTGACGCCGTTCGCCAATGCGGACAAGCAGGAAGTGGCGGGTTACGACTTCAACATCACCTACAACATGCCGGCCTTCGATTGGGGCAAGGTGTCGTTCTCGACCGACTGGACCTACCTCGACAAGTTCACGCAGACCGGTGGTCTGAGCGGCGTGTCGAGCGTGCTGCTCGGTGCGGATGGCAACACCCGCCTGCGTGGTTCGGCGGCGCTGTCGTGGTCTTACGAAACCTGGGCGGCTGGCCTGTCGGCCTACTACATCGGTGACTACGCGGATACCTCCGCAGTGTTCGCTCCGACGGCTGGCGACACCAGCGTTCCGAACTACGTCAAGACCGTTGGTGGCGTGAAGTACTGGAAGGTGGATGACAACATCACCTTCAACGCCTTCGTCTCCAAGACCCTGGTTTCCGAGAGCAAGCTGTTCGACGGCATGACGGTTCGCGTCGGTGTGAAGAACCTGCTCAACGAAGAGCCGCCGCTCTCGCCGGACATCGCGGGCTACGATGCCGAGGTTTACAACAGCATCGCGATGGGTCGTACCTGGACGCTGCGTCTGAACAAGTCGTTCTAAATCGGTTGTAGCTATACACGCCCAGCAAAGGGTCCGATGCAGCCGCAATGCATCGGACCCTTTGCCGGTCCGTCATCACTCGGTTCATCGAGTCACTTTCCAACAATGGCCATGAAACAGAAAAAACACGTACTCGCGAATCTGATTGTGGGTGCCGCGCTCATGCAGGTGGCTCCGTCGGCTCTCGCGGCCAAGCCTTCTCCGGGGTGGGAGTCCGCGGCGGGCAAGTCCGATGAAATGGTGTTCGCGCTGACTGGCGACTCCATCATCAACCGTCGCATCTCGGTGCAGGCCGTGCCGGGCGGAGACGATCTCTACGGCGTCATTCGCGGCGCCGACGTCGCTTTCACCAATTTTGAAACGCTGATCCACGGTTTCACCGAAGCGCCGGCCGTGCACAGCGGTGGCACCTACATGGGTTCACCGCCGTTCATCACCGATGAACTCAAGTGGGCCGGTTTCGATCTGCTCGGCGCCGCCAACAACCACGCCAACGACTACGGCGTGGAAGGGATGCGCAAGACGATGGAAGCGCTCGACAAGACCGACTTCACCTACGCGGGCATTGGCGAGAACCTCGCGCTCGCGCGTTCGCCCAAGTATCACGACACTTCCAAGGGGCGCGTCGCGCTGATCGGACTTTCTTCGTCGTTCCCGTCCGAAATCGCCGCTGGCGCCCAGCGCAAGGACATTCGTGGCCGCCCGGGCCTGAATCCGCTGCATCACGAAACCACGCATACGGTTCCGCAGGCGACCTTGGACACGCTCAAGCAGCTCAAGGGCCCGAGCAGCTTCACGCTCGGTGGCGCGGACAAGGGCTTCAGGTTCGGCGAAGATTTCTACGTCGTCGGCGACAAGGTTGGCACCAGCACCAAGGCCGACGAGCGCGATCTGAAGGAGCTCGTGGCGAGCGTCAAGGATGCGAACAAGATGGCCGATTGGGTCGTCGTCAGCATTCACGCTCACGAAGGCATCACTGGCGATCGCAGCAAGCCGGCCGAGTTCGTCGAGGAGTTCGCTCACGCGATGATCGATGCCGGTGCCGACATGGTCGTGGGCCACGGTCCGCACATCCTGCGCGGCATCGAAGTCTACAAGGGCAAGCCGATCTTCTATTCGCTCGGCAACTTCATCTTCGAGAACGATCTCGTCGAGTTCCAGCCGTCCGACAACTACGAGAAGACCGGCCTGCCGGCCGATGCACTGCCGGGCGACTACTTCGCCGGCCGCACCAAGAACGACACCGTCGGCTTCCCGGCCGATCGCAAGTTCTGGCAGTCGGTGGTGCCGGAAGTGATCTACAGCAAGGACCGCACGCTCAAGTCGATTCGCCTGCATCCGGTGGCGCTCGGCTATGGCACCTCGCGCGCCAAGCGTGGCCAGCCGTATCCGGCGACGCCCAAGGATGTCGCAGAAATCTTCGGCGACCTCAAGGCGCTCTGCGAGCCGTACGGAACCAGCATCGCAGTGAAGAATGGCGTTGGCACACTGTCCTGGAAGTAAATCTTGAAGCGGCACTCGCCGCGACATTGGAAGCAAGAGCAGCGGGCATCAGCTGCATCGTGGGACACATCGGCCGGGCCAGCATGGTCCGGCCGATGGGAGCGGAAAGCGGAGGACGGTCACGCTGGATCAGCCTCCGTTCGCGGATGTAGTGCAGCAGTAAGGAAAGCAAGCGGCCTGGGGACCGTGAGCTGATGGTGGATGCACCGATCGGTGCGCCATCCGGTCAATCGTTGAGCGAGTCGCGACGGCAGCCTCGATGCTGCCAGGGACGCGGCTTGCCGACGACAACTCAGTCATCGTCTCTAACTCAAGGGGGCTGTCGTGTCATCGCAAAACGTTTCATCCCGTTCCGATCAGCGCAACGCAAGCGCTTCGATCTGGAAGCTTTCCACCAAGGGTCTGCTGAGCGCCCTGGTGCTTGCCACGATGGCGAGCGCGCATGCTCAGGAGGCCGCTCCGGTTTTGCCCGATCCTGCCGACGCATCGCCCGGCCAGGTCGAAGTCGAGCCTAATGCACCGACCGGTGCCACCACCGCCGCCGAGGCGCCGAGCACGCCCACGGCTACCGCCGATTCCACTGCGGAAGTCGAAGAGATCGTCGTCACCGGCTCGCGCATCGTGCGCAATGGCTACGACACGCCGACGCCGGTCACCGTGATCGGTGAAGCCGATCTGCAGGCTTCGGGCCGATCCAACGTCGCCGACTTCGTCAACGAACTGCCGTCGGTCGCCGGCAGCACCGCGCCCGCGACGTCGAACCGCAGCATCAGCGGCGGCACCGCGGGCATCAGCTCGATCAACCTGCGTAGCCTCGGCAACAACCGCACGCTCGTGCTGCTCGACGGCAAGCGCTCGGTGGGTTCGATCGCCAACGGCACCGTCGACATCAACACCTTCCCGCAGGCACTCGTCAAGAACGTCGAAATCGTCACCGGCGGCGCTTCGTCGGTGTACGGCTCCGACGCCGTCTCGGGCGTCGTCAACTTCATCCTCGATCGCAAATACACCGGCCTCAAGGGCAGCGTCGAAGCCGGAGAGACCACCTACGGCGACGATCGCAGCCTGCTCGGCACGCTGACCTTCGGTACCGGCTTCGCCGGCGGCCGCGGCCACTTCCTGATCAACGGCGAAAGCTCGCGCCGCGACGGCATCTTCGGCGTTCCGCGCCAGTGGGCCGAGAAGGGCTGGTACATGGTGCAGAACCCGGCCTACACGGCGACCAACGGCCAGGCGCAGTACATGCCGACCAGCCAGGCCGGCATGGCGGTGATGACGCCGGGCGGCATCATCACCTCGGTGGGCTTCCGCAATCCCGACGGCACGATTACGCAGCGCACGAATACCGCGCTGCAGGGCAACTATTTCGGCGGCAACGGCGTCGTCAATCAGTTCAACTACGGCGCGGTCGGCGGCCAGTGGACCGTCGGTGGCGACTGGAAGCTCGGCCAGTCCTACGACCGTACCTCGCTCGAGCCCGAGAGCAATCGCGATGGCCTGTTCACGCGCCTGAGCTTCGACGTCGCCGACAACCTCAATGTGTTCGCGGAAGCCTCGTACAACAAGAACGAGGCGTATCAGTGGGGCGGCACCAACTCGGACAAGGGCAGCGTCGTCATTCGTTCGGACAATGCTTTCATTCCGGATGAAATCAAGTCGCAGCTCGATGCGCTGGGGGCGACGCAGTTCAACCTCGGCACCTCGAACGCCGACATTCCGACGCGCATCACCGACAACGAGCGCGAAGTGCAGCGCTACGTGCTCGGCTTCGAAGGCAGCTTCGACGTCGGTGCACAGGGCTTCAAGTGGGACGGCTACTACCAGAAAGGCATCACCGACGCGCACGAGGGCCTGTACGTCTACAACACGCAGCGCCTGGCCTGGGCGCAGGATGCGATCGAAGTCAACGGCCAGATCGTCTGTCGTGCCACCGCCAACGGAACCGCGGGCGCCGAGAACTGCGTGCCGTTCAACCGCATGGGCGTGGGCATGAACAGCCAGGAGGCGGTGGACTACATCATGGGTTCGCCGTTCCGCAAGCAGAAGTTCGAGCAGGACGTCGCCGCGGTCAACTTCAGCACCAGCATCGACAATGTCTGGTTCAATCCGATCGGCATCGCGTTCGGCGCCGAACACCGCATCGAAAAGATTTCGGGTGAAGTCGATCCGCAATACTCGAGTGGCTGGGCCTTCGGCAACTTCCTCGTTACCGACGGCAAGTACGACGTGACCGAGGCCTACCTCGAAGCGCTCGTGCCGATTACCGACAGCCTCGAGTTCAACGGGGCCGTGCGCGGCACCGACTACAGCGAGTCGGGTTACGTGACGACCTGGAAGGCGGGCCTGACCTGGTCGCCGTTCGACGACCTCAAGTTGCGCGTGACGCAGTCGCGCGACATCCGTGCGCCGAACCTGCAGGAGCTGTTCCAGGCCGGCCAGCGTCGCACGAACTTCCTCGGCAATCCGTATCAGCTCGATGAAAATGATCAGCCCAAGTCGATGCGTTTCACCGAAACCACGATGGGCAATACCGACCTCAAGCCCGAGAAGGCCGATACGCTGGGCCTGGGCCTGATCTATCGTCCGTCGTTCGTGCCGGGGCTGGGCTTCTCGGTCGACTATTACGACATCGAGATCAACGACGCCATCGGCACGGTCGTGGCCCAGGACATCGTCGACCGCTGCTTCTCCGGGATCACGCAGTTCTGCGGTCAGATCGGGACCGTCGATGGCCGGGGCCTGGATACGACGCAGAGCGACATCCTGATCACGAACCAGCCGTTGAACTTCGTCTCGCAGCGTGCGCGTGGCCTCGATCTGGAAGCCAGCTATTCGGTGCCGATGGCGATGATCTCCGATGGTCTGGAAGGCATGCTGTCGTTCCGCGCGCTGGCGACGCACTATCTCGAAATGTCGTCGGACAACGGCGTGGATGGAGAGATCGATCGCGCGGGCCAGAACAGCGGCGATGGTCCGCCCGACTGGCGCTATCGTCTGTCGGCGACGTACAACCTCGATCGCTTCACGTTCATGCTCACCGGCCGTGGCATCAGTGCCGGTACGTATGACAACACCTACATCGAGTGCAATGGCGATTGCCCGGCTTCGACCGGCCGGAACCGCACGATCACCAACAACAAGATCGCCGGCGCGTTCTACGTCGACACCTTCTTCTCGTACAACCTCGGTGCGAGCGGCAAGTCCAACAACCAGGTGTTCTTCAAGATCATGAACTTCTTCAACGAAGATCCTGAAGCCGTGGGCCTCGGTCCGTCGGACAGCTCCAACGTGGAGCCGGGCGTCAACCGCGCGCTCTACGACTACCTGGGGCGGACCTTCCGCGTCGGTTATCGCTTCGAATTCGGGGCCTGATAAACATCGTGTAGAACCTAGCAAGGGTTGGAGGTGCCCAGCTTGATCGGGCACCTCTTTTTTTGATCACGGGTCATACAAAAGTGAAAAACTTCTTACGTCGCGTGCTGGTTCTGGGCCTGCTCGGTTCATCGGGCTCGGCGCAGGCGCACAACGTCTCGGAGCTCGCCAAGCAGCGCATGCTGGATGGCAACTACCTGGACTTCGCGATGGTGGGAGCCGAGCACATGCTGACCGGCTACGACCATCTGCTGTTCCTGCTCGGAGTGCTGTTCTTTCTCAAGAGCTTCATCGACATCGTCAAGTTCATCACCGCGTTCACCCTGGGCCACACGCTGGTGCTGATCTTCGCGACCAGGGCAGGCATCGGCGCCAATCCCTATCTGATCGATGCGGTGATCGCGCTGACGGTGATCTACAAGGCGTTCGAGAACCTCGATGGCTTCCGTCGCTGGCTCAAGTTCAATGCGCCGAGCCTGTTGCTGATGGTGTTCCTGTTCGGACTCATCCATGGCTTTGGCCTGTCGACGCGCCTGCAGCAGATGACGCTCGCCAAGGACCCGATGCTGGTCTCCAAGGTGATCGCGTTCAACGTCGGCGTCGAGCTCGGGCAGATCGCGGCGCTTACGGTGATGGCCGCGGTGATTCGCCTGTGGCGCGAGACCTCGGCCTGGCCCCTGGTCTCGCGTGTCGCCAACACGGCGCTCATCTGCGCCGGCGCGGTGTTGTTCGTGCAGCAGTTGCAGGGCTATGCGAGTACGCGCGGGAAGGCGGTGACCGAACAGGCGAACGTTTCATTCGAATCGGCCCGTGAAAGGTTTCATCGGGCCTGAAGGCTGTAAAACCCATCACTCGAAATCCAATGATCAAACCCATCATCCCGGCGGCGAGCGCTTCGACTTGCCCGCTGTTCCGCAAGCGCAGCATGGCGGTCGTCGCAAGCCTGATGCTGGCTCCGGCCTATGCCCAGAGCCCAAGCGGCACGAGCGACGTCCAGATCGCCGCCGCCGAAGTGGCCGTCATGGAAGAGGTCATCGTCAAGGGCCAGTCCTTGCGCCGTGCAGACAGTGGCTACTCGTCGACGACGCTCGATCAGCAGCAGATTCGCGACGAACGCGTCTCGCAGGCGCAGGAGCTGTTTCGCCAGGTGCCCGGCATGAACGTGCTCGACTACGGCCTGCCGGGTGTCGGCAGCGCGGTGGTCATTCGCGGCTTTGGCGGCGGCGGTCATGGCGGCGATCTGGGTACCGTCCTCGATGGCATTCCGCTCAACGAGGCGATGTCGCACGCCGATGGCTACGTCGACTTCAGCGTCGTGGTGCCGCTCGAGATCGATCAGATGACGGTGTTCAAGGGTCCGGTGTCCGCGCTCTATGGCAACTTCAATCGTGGCGGTCTCGTCAACCTGGTCACGCGCAAGACCGGCGACTACCTGCAGGCCGACTTCGCGCTCGGCGCTTTCGATACCTTCGATGCACAAGTCGCGACCGGAACACCGATCGGCGAAAGCCAGCAGCTCAACCTCGCCGCGCAGGCGTATCACAGCGATGGCTTCCGTCCGCAGTCGCGTACCGATCGCGGAACCTTCGCGGGGCGCTGGAGCATCGCCGCGACCGAGAAGCTGCAGTTCGCGGTCTCCGCGCGCGTGCATGAGGCGAACTCGGCCGGTCCCTCGTACATGACGCAGTCGCAGTTCGACCGTGATCCTTATGGCATCGATCCAAACGTGCAGAACGACGGAGCGGAAAAGGGCTTCTCGACGTTCAGGCTCGATGCGAATTACACCCTGAGCAAGACGCTCAAACTGCTCAGCTTCGCTTACACCACGCGGCAGGACTTCACGCGCTGGTTCACGCGTCCGGTCAATGCGACCGAATGGCGGCAGCGGGAGGAGACCTACGATCGCGAAGTCTACGGCCTGGGTACGAGTCTCAATGGCCGCCAGCAACTGCTCGACAAACCGATCAACTGGGTGGCCGGCGTCGAGGGCTTTACCGAGCGGACCGACTATGCGTACTACGATGGCCTAGACCATCGGCAGCGTCTGAATCCGGCGATCAACGATCGTCGCGCCGAGCTCGACAGCCTGTCGGCGTTCGCCGAAGCGGACTGGAGCCTGCATTCGCTGTTCATGCCGTCGCTGGGCCTGCGCGTCGATCGTTTCAGCGGCGATTGCTCGCTCAATGGCCCGGAGACCAGCACGAGCCCCTGCGGCGACCTCAACGATCTCGACAACCTGAGCCCCAAGCTCGCGCTGCGCATGCAGCCCTGGAGCTGGCTGGGGCTGCGCGCGAGCTGGGCGCAGGGTTTCGCGCTGCCGAGCGGCTTCATCAAGTACGCGGCGTCGGCCAGTTCGCTCGATCCGAACGTCTTCAAGCAGACCGAGATCGGCGCCACGATCAAGCCCGTCCAGGGCGTTGCCTTCGACATTGCCGCGTTTCGCCTGAGCTCGACCAACGAAGTGCGCACGCTGGCGACCGGCGATTACGACAACTTCGGAGCGACCCTGCGCCGTGGCATCGAGAGCAGCCTGCAATGGCGTCCGCTCGCTGCCTTGGAACTGTCGGCCGTCTATGCCTACACCGATTCCGAGATCAGGAAGAACGGCAACGCTGCGCTGATCGGCAACGAGGTTGCGGGTGTTTCGCGTGACACCGCGACGCTCAATGCGCGCTGGCTGCCGGATCAGGACTGGGCCTTCGATGCCACCTGGCGTCTCGTCGGCGACTACGAGATCGATGCGGCAAACTCCGAACGATCGGCCAGCTTCACCACGGTGGATGTCGGCGCGACGCGCGCCGTTCGCAGTGGATTACACGTATATCGCTTCTACCTGAGCCTCGACAACGTCACCGACCGTGTTTACTCCGCGTCGACGACGCGCATCGGCGGACAGACGCTTTACGCACCGGCCGCACCGCGCACGTTGCGCGCCGGCGTTCAATTCGATTTCTAAGGAGACCTTCATGTCGATGAACATCGTTCGATCCATCCGCTCTCTGGCCGGCATCGGCTTCGCCGCCGCCACGCTGTTCTCCGCCAGTGTTTCGGCGCACACGGTGTGGCTGCAACCCGATTCGACGCCGGGCGTCTACCGTGTCTACTTCGGTGGCCATGCGGGCAAGCTCGAATCGTATCCGGCCGACAAGCTCAAATCCGCCGAGGCCTATGACGCAAGCGGCAAGCGCATCGACATGATCAGAACCGATGCCGCCGACGGTGTGCGCCTGCGCCCGGCGCGCGAGCCGGCGCTGATCGCGATGCATTACGAAAACGGCATCTGGGCGCGCACGCCCGAAGGTCGCAGCGTGAACAAGACCATGGATGCCGTGCCTGGCTCCAAGCAGGCGACCAACGCGGTCAAGTATCACAAGACCATCCTGCAGTGGACGCCGTTCGTGACGCAGGCGATCGGCCAGCCTTTCGAAGTCACGCCGCTCGATGTCAGGGCCCCGCGCGCGGGCGAGCCGCTGCGCGTGCGCGTCACGATCGACGGCAAGCCCGCGGCCGGCATCAAGATCGGTCGCGACGAAGAAGGCAGCGAAGGTGTGACCGATGCGGACGGTGTGACGAGCTTCGTGCCGACGAGGGGCTTCAACAAGCTGTGGTCCGGCCAGCGCACGAAAGTCAGCGGCAACCGCGAGTTCACCGAGTTCAGCTACGAGTACCTGTTCGGGTTCTATGCGGAGTAATGCAATGCGAAAGATCAAGCCGATGTGCGCGGGCCTGCTGTTGTCGATGGTTTCGCTCGCGGTGCACGCTCATGGCTTGCTAGTGAGCGTGAAAGGCGAGGGAAGCAGCATTGTCGGTACTGTCTACTATTCGGATGGAGCGCTGGCGGTCGGCGAGTTCGTGCAGCTCATCGACACTGACGCGCCTTCCGAGCCACCTCGCACTGGCAATGCCGACAGCGACGGTCGTTTCCGCTTCGATGACGCGACGGTCGGACATCGCTATCGCATCATCGTCGAAGGCGAAGAGGGACACGTCACCGAAATGGAGCTGCTGCTGGCCGAAGGCGAAAAAGCCAGGCTCAACGATGCCGATGGCGCCGCCGAAGACGAGGGCGGGTTCCCGGCCTGGCTGGTGATCGGTGGCTTGCTGGTGTTGTCGGCGATCCCGGCCTATCTGCTGAAAAAGAAGAAGCCGTGAGCGGCGTTTGAAAGAAAAAAACCCGGAGCAGGCTCCGGGTTTTTCTGATGCGTGATCGAAGCGCGCTTTTCGATCCGCTCAGCCACCGCCCCAGACGTAGCCTTCGGGCGCGACGAGCTGACCATCACGCAGATAGGCGCCCCCCTTGTAGTCCTGCTCGAGCCAGAGCGGGCCATCGAGGTCGACGAAGCTGGCGTGGCGTGCGATGTGAAAGGCCGGCGCGATGCCGAGCGAGCTGCAGATCATGCAGCCGCTCATGATCTGCATGCCGGCCGATTGCGCGTTCCACAGCAGTTGCAGGGCACCCGTGAGTCCGCCGGCCTTGTCGAGCTTGATGTTGATGGCCTGATAGCGGTTCAGCAGTCTCGGCAGGTCTTCGGCGACGTGACAGGATTCGTCCGCGCAGATCGGGCGCAACGGAACGAAGCCTTCGAGCGCCGCGTCTTCGTCCGCAGGCAAGGGTTGCTCGACGAGGTCGACGCGCGCCTCGACGAGAATCGGCTGCATGGCCTTGAGGATCTCGAAGGTCCAGCTCTCGTTCGGATCGACGATGAGCCTGGCGTCGGGCGCCGCGGCGCGCACCGCGAGCAGCTGGGTCTCGGGATCATCGGCATCGACCTTGACCTTGAGCAGCGGGGCATTGCGAAGCTTGAGCGCCGCCGCGTGCATGGCCTCGACGCTGTCCAGGCTCACGGTCAGCGCGCTGACGAGCGCAGGCAAGGGGCCGAGCCCGAGCTGATCGTGCACGGGGCGGCCGATCTGCTGCGCAGCCAGGTCCCAGTACGCGCAGTCGATCGCATTTCGTGCGGCGCCAGGCGCGAGCGCCTCCTGCAGTTGCGATTGCGAAAGCCCGCTGGCAATCGCGTCGGAAACCTCGTTGATCTGCTCGATCACCGATTCCACGGTTTCGCCGTAGCGCGCATAGGGAACCGCTTCGCCGCGTCCGCGCCGATCGCCCATCCGAAGCTCGACGACGACCACCTCGGTCGCCACCCTGACTCCTCGCGAGATTCGAAACGGAGCCGTGAGCGGCAGCGACTGTCGGATAACGCTCAGCGTGGGAAACATTGGAGAAGTTGGTTGGTGATGCGTTCGACGCCGCTGGCGACCGGATCTTCGCAAGGCAATCCCAGGGCGTCTTCCGCGGCCTTGCAGGCGTCGACCGCAGCCTGTGGCGTGAGCCTGGAGGTGTTCAGCGCGATGCCGACGGCGACGACATCGGGCTGCGTGAGACGGGCTTGCTGCAGGTTGGATTCGAGCGTGGCTTTGAGACTCGGCAGCGCGTAATGCGGCAGGCCGCGCATGTGCGGACGCAGCGGCTCGTGGCACAGCACGAGCGCATCGGGCTGGGCGCCGTGCAGCAGGCCGAGCGAGACCCCCGCGTACGACGGATGGAACAGCGAGCCCTGGCCTTCGATGAGATCCCAGCCGTCGTCTTCGCGGCCCGGCGTGAGCCACTCGGCGCCGCCCGAGATGAAGTCTGCGATGAGCGCGTCGATCGGAACGCCGGAGCCCGCGATGAGGATGCCGGTCTGCCCGGTGGCGCGGAAATCGGCAGGGATGCCGCGCTTGCGCAGCTCGCGCTCGATCGCCAGCGTCGTGTACATCTTGCCGACCGAGCAATCGGTGCCGACCGTGAGCAGGCGACGGCCCGGACGTGGCAGGCCTTTGCCGACGGAGAGCTCGTACGGGAAGCTGCGCGCATCGAACAGCACGCGCCCGGTGCGTCGCGCCGTCTCGGCGATCTCGGCGACCGAATCGAGCCGCTGATGCAGGCCCGAGGCGACGTCGAGTCCGGCCTCGAGCGCGGCGACGATGTCCTGCACGTTGTGTGCGCTGAGCTTGCCGCCGGCATTGGCGAGCCCGACGACCATGGTGTTCGCGCCGGCGGCCCTGGCCTCGGCGAACGTGAGTTCGCGCAGCTCGAGGCTCGCACGGCAGTCCGGCCGGCGGAATTGCCCGATGCACCAGTCGGGCCGCCAGAACGCGAGCCCGCGAGCGGTCTTGATCGCGAGATCGTCCGACGCGTCGCCGAGGTACAGCAGATAGGGCGGCCCCCAGGCTGGCGCGGGGGACGGGTTGAGGATCATGAGGTCAGGCTTGGCTGGAGCAGCGTGGGTATCCGAAGAATCACTGAAGTCCCGGGCGCACCACCGGCGATGAGCGCAGTGGAATATCGCGGCGGAGACGTCGAAGTGAGACGGGCCGATGCTTGAACGATAGCCGTCCCTACGTAGACCTATCTAATCAAAAGACGGAGGGAATACATAACCACGAGTTATTCGCGTGCGATGCCGCGATCCATCGATGCAGCGGTGACTCAGTTCGAGCTGCTGCAGACGCTGAGCTTGTAGTCGACGAACAGCCGGGCGAACGACTTCCAGCGTTCCCCCGGAATGCCGTGACCGATCCTGCGCGTGTCGACGCTCACGATCGGGGTGATGTCCTTGGTCGAGCTGCTGATCCAGATCTCGTCCGCATCGTAGAGCTCGGCCTTGGAAATCTCCCGTTCCTCTAACGGAACGTGGTGGCGCGCGCACAACTCGATGATCAGCTCGCGCGTGATGCCGTTGAGAATGCGCGTGCTGCGCGGCGGCGTGCCGATGCGTCCATCCTTGATCAGGAACACGTTGGTCGAAGCGCCTTCGGTAACCATGCCATCGCGGATCAGGATCGCCTCGGCCGCGCCCATCGCATAAGCCTGCTGCTTGGCGAGCACGTTCGGCAGCAGCGAGACCGACTTGATGTCGCAGCGTCCCCAGCGGATGTCCTCGAGCGTGATCGCGGCGAAGCCGAGCGCCGCGTCCGGATCGTGGGTCGGAGACCGCGTCATCGGCGTGGCCGACATGAAAACCGTCGGTGGTACGGCCGGATACGGAAACGGGTGATCGCGCTTGTCGGGCGCGCCGCGCGTGACCTGCAGGTAGAGGCTCAGTTCGCCGCCGCCGTTGCGGCGTACGAGCTCGCGACACAGTTCGATCCATTCGGGGACGCTGTGAGGCGAGGGAATCTGCAGGCCATCGAGCGAGCGTTCGAGCCGGCGCAAATGCTGCTCGGCGCGGAACGCCACGCCGTTGAATACCGGGATGACTTCGTAGATGCCGTCGGCGAACAAGAAGCCCCGGTCCATCGGAGAGATGCGGGCCTGGCTGGCTTCGATGAAGCTGCCGTTGAGGAAAACCTCGCTCATGCGGATGCGGACCGGAAAACTTTTCGAATGATTGGCGACGACGCGCAAATCATATCAGGAGGCCACGGCCGGTCAGCCCGGAGCCTTGGCATTAGAAGGAGCCTGGGCGCATAACCGGAAGTTATGCCGGAAGCGAATCATTTCATTGGATCGATGCGGAACCGAAACCTACTTTCCCAGGCCATGGACCGCGGGGCCATGGCGATCAGCGGACCCGGCGGCCGAACCTTTCTCCACACCGGACAAAATCTAAGTGAAAATGTTCCAGCGCTTCACGGCCGTGCTTGCCTTGGGGGCGGTTGCCTTGCTGTCGTCCGTGCAGGCGCAAGCGGCCACCGCCACCTCCGCGAAATCGGGCTCGGCGCAAAAGCCGCTGCGCATCGCGGTCATGCGCTTCGAGCACGAGACGGTCACCTTCCTGCCGTTCGATACCGTCAAGGACGACTTCATCTACGAAGGCTCGCCCGCGCGCGGTGATGCGCTGCTCGAAGGCGCCAGCTATGACAAGAGCCGTTCTTCGATCGGCGGCTTCGTCAAGGTGGCTCGCGAGCATGCGAACGTCGAGCTCGTCGGCATCGAATCGCCGCTCGGTTCGAAGAAGGGGACCGGCTCGGGCTGGATCACCAAGGAAGCCTTCGATTACTTCGTCGACAACATGATCAAGGACATCAAGGCGCAAGGGCCGTTCGACGGCGCCTACCTGTCGCTGCATGGCGCGATGGGTGTTCGTGACGTCGCCAAGCCCGAAGCGGTGATCGCGCGCCGCGTGCGCGAAGCCATCGGCCCGAAGGCGATGATCGTCGGCACCTTCGATCCGCACGGCAACGAGGACGAAGACTTCCTCAAGTACGCGAACCTCGCGTTCACGATCAAGTACTACCCGCATTACGACGGCTATCTGCAGGGCGAGCGTGCCGCGCGCACGCTGATCCGTGCGCTGCGTGGCGACTACAAGCCGACGACCGCGACGCGCAAGCCGCCGATCATCACGGCGTCGGTGCTGCAGTGGACGGGTGCTTCGCCGTGGATGGATCTCGTGCAGCGCGCGCTGGTCTGGGAAGCGCGTTCGCCGGACGTCTACGTGAACTTCTACTACGGCTTTGCGTTCGCCGACGTGGTCGATGCGGGCATGACCTTCCAGGTGATGACCAACGGCGATCCGGAACTCGCGAACAAGATCGCCGACGACATGGCGAATACCGCCTGGCGCCTGCGCAAGGAACTCGTGTCGGGCACCAAGGTGTACTCGCACACCGAGGGCGTGAAGCTCGCCAAGGAAGCGATCGTCAAGGGCAAGACGCCGTTCGTGCTGGCCGACCACAGCGATCGCTCGGGTGCCGCGACCTGGCTGCTCAAGCAGATCATCGACCAGAAGCTGTCCGGCACACTGATCGGTACGATCGCGGATCCCGAGGCCATCGAGACGCTGCGCAAGAAGGGCGTCAAGGTCGGCGACAAGTTCGACATGATGATCGGCGGCAGGCTCGACGAATCGGCCGGCGATCCGGTGCGCGTGGTTGGCACCGTGAACACGGTCAGCGGCCCGGCCGGCGACGCCAAGGGCGCCCAGCTCTGGGTCAGCGTCAAGTTCGGTGACGGCAACGTCGTCATCATCAGCCCGAACCTGTTCCAGGTGCGCTGGCCCGAGGTGTTCAACGACATCGGCATCAACCCGGCCGACTTCAAGGGCTTCGCGATCAAGTCGCGCGTGCACTTCCGCCGCGGCTTCTACGACAACGGCTACGCGCCGACGATCCTGCTCGTCGAGCCCGACCAGCCTTTCCTCGGCACGGTGCGCCTCGAAGGCCTCAAGTACCAGCATCTGAAGCTCGACAAGTTCTACCCGTACGGCAAGAACGTGACGTATCCGGCCAAGTAAACCTGCCCCGAAATCGCGAGTCTCGCTTGCAGGAATGTCAGGGGCGGCACCAGCACGGTGCCGCCCCTTTTCGTTTCGGTGCGGTACGCGGTGGGCTTCGGGAGCCTGCCGCGACTCGATAACCCCAGGTTATGCGTCCCCAGCGTCAATTCATTGGATCACGGCGCAATCCGCCCCCTATCGTCGGTAATGGACTGCCACGGCTCGACCAGCGTCGTCTGGTCGATACGCTGGTTCTCCACCCTCTCATCGCTCGCCGGCTGACTCCCATGCACATGATTCGTCGCTTGCTCGCCGTTCTCGTTGTCGGATCCTTCGCGCTGCTCAGCGCTCCTGCTCTGGCCGCGCCCGCCAAATCATCCTCGGCGCAGAAGCCCATCCGCATCGCCGTCATGAAGTTCTCGCACGAGACCGTGACCTTCCTGCCATACGAGACGACCAAGGACGATTTCATCTACGAAGGTTCGCCGGCGCGCGGTGAAGCGCTGCTGGAATCGCAGCCGAGCGGCTACATCGGCGGCTTCGTGAAGGTGGCTCGCGAGCATGCGAACGTCGAGCTCGTCGGCATCGAATCGCCACTCGGTTCGAAGAAGGGCTCGGGCTCGGGCTGGATCACCAAGGAAGCCTTCGATCACTTCGTCGACAACATGATCAAGGATCTGAAGGCGCAGGGCCCGTTCGACGGCGCCTATCTGTCGCTGCACGGCGCGATGGGTGTGAAGGACGTCGCCAAGCCCGAAGCGGTGATCGCGCGTCGCGTGCGTGAAGCCATCGGTCCGAAGGCCTACATCGTCGGCACCTTCGATCCGCACGGCAACGAGGACGACGAGTTCCTCAAGTACGCGAACCTCGCGTTCACGATCAAGTACTACCCCCACTACGACGGCCAGCTGCAAGGCGAGCGCGCAGCGCGCACGCTGATCCGCAGCATCCGCGGCGACTACAAGCCGACCACCGCGACGCGCAAGCCGCCGATCATCACCGCGTCCGTGCTGCAGTGGACGGGTGCCTCGCCGTGGATGGACCTCGTGCAGCGCGCGC
The DNA here is from genome assembly GCF_058783045.1 of Hydrocarboniphaga sp. FW305-C-57. Taxonomy (NCBI): domain Bacteria; kingdom Pseudomonadati; phylum Pseudomonadota; class Gammaproteobacteria; order Nevskiales; family Nevskiaceae; genus Hydrocarboniphaga; species Hydrocarboniphaga sp. FW305-C-57. The sequence goes on from NZ_JBYSYG010000007.1 coordinate 142,393, forward strand.
TGGTCTGGGAAGCCCGCTCGCCGGACGTCTACGTGAACTTCTACTACGGCTTTGCGTTCGCCGACGTGGTCGATGCGGGCATGACCTTCCAGGTGATGACCAATGGCGATCCGGAACTCGCGAACAAGATCGCCGACGACATGGCCAGCACCGCCTGGCGCCTGCGCAAGGAACTCGTCTCGGGCACCAAGGTGTATTCGCATACCGAAGGCGTGAAGCTCGCCAAGGAAGCGATCAAGAGTGGCAAGACGCCGTTCGTGCTGGCCGATCACAGCGACCGCTCGGGCGCCGCGACCTGGCTGCTCAAGCAGATCATCGACCAGAAGCTCAGCAACACGCTGATCGGCACCATCGCCGACAACGACGTGATCGAAGCCCTGCGCAAGAAGGGCGTCAAGGTCGGCGACAAGTTCGACATGATGGTCGGCGGCAAGCTCGACGAATCGGCCGGTGAGCCGGTGCGCGTGGTCGGTACCGTCAACACCGTCAGCGGCGGCATGAACCGTCGTGGCGGTGGCAATGCGGCTTCGTCGCAGCTTTGGGTCAGCGTCAAGTTCGGTGACGGCAACGTGCTGATCATCAGCCCCTACCTGCATCAGAACACCGAGCCGGAAGCCTTTCTCGACATCGGCATCAACCCGGCCGACTTCAAGGGCTTCGCGATCAAGTCTCGCGTGCATTTCCGCCGTGGCTATTACGACAGCGGCTATGCCAAGACGATCCTGCTCGTCGAGCCCGACCAGCCCTTCCTCGGCACGGTCCGGCTCGAAGGCCTGGATTACCAGCATCTCAAGCTCGACAAGCTGTATCCGTACGGCAAGAACGTGACGTACCCGGCCAAGTGATCGGGCGGGTGGCCTCTCTCCGATTCAACAACAGGATTCGCATCGACACATGAAAATCACGCGCAGAAAAATGCTGACCGCTTCGACCGTCGCAGGCCTGTCGGCCACCGGTCTGGCAGGCGGCGTGCAGGCGGCCGAGAAGAAGTCCGGCAGCAGTAGCAACAGCAGGCCGATCCGCATCGCGGTGATGAACTTCATGCACGAGAACGTCACCTTCCTGCCGTACGACACCGTGCTCGACGACTTCATCTACGAAGGCTCGCCGGCGCGCGGCGAAGCGCTGCTCGGCTCGGGTTTCGGCACCATCACCGGTTTCGTGAAAGTGGCGCGCGAACACGCGAACGTCGAAGTCGTCGGCATCGAATCGCCGCTGTTCCCGAAGCGCGGCTCGGCCTCGGGCTGGGTGACCAAGGACGCCTTCGAAACCCTGATGGCGAACATGATCAAGGACCTCAAGGCGCAGGGTCCGTTCGACGGCGCCTACCTGTCGCTGCACGGCGCCATGAGCGTGCGCGATGTGCCGCGCGCCGAAGCCGAGATCGCGCGTCGTGTTCGCGAAGTGATCGGTCCGAAGGCCTTCATCGCCGGCACTTTCGATCCGCACGGCAACGAGGACCAGGAGTTCCTGCGCTACGCGAACTTCGCGTTCTGCATCAAGTATTACCCGCACTACGACGATCATCTGCAGGGTGAGCGCGCGGCGCGCATGCTGATCCGCAGCATTCGCGGTGACTACAAGCCGACCACCGCGACGCGCAAGCCGCCGATCATCACGGCCTCGGTGCTGCAGTGGACGGGCGCTTCGCCGTGGATGGATATCGTGCAGCGCGCGCTGGTGTGGGAAGCGCGTTCGCCGGACGTTTACGTGAGCTTCTATTACGGTTTCGCGTTCGGCGATGCGGTGGACTGCGGCATGACCTTCCAGGTGATGACCAATGGCGATCCGGAACTCGCGAACAAGGTCGCCGAAGACATGGCGACGACGGCCTGGCGCCTGCGCAAGGAGCTCGTCTACGGAACCAAGGTGTACTCGCATGCCGAAGGCGTGAAGCTCGCCAAGGAAGCGCTCGCCAGCGGCAAGAACCTGCCGGTGGTGCTGGCCGATCACAGCGACCGCTCGGGCGCCGCCACCTGGCAGCTCGAACAGGTCATCAGCCAGAAGCTCAGCAAGACGCTGCTCGGCACCGTCGCGGACGAGCAGGCGATCGAGGCGCTGCGCAAGAAGGGCGTCAAGGTCGGCGACAAGTTCGACATGGAGATCGGCGGCCGTCTCGACGAATCGGCCGGCAAGCCGGTGCGCGTGACCGGCGTCGTTCACACCGTCAGCGGTGGCATCGGGCGTTTCGGCGGTGCGGCCAAGTCGCAGCTCTGGGTCAGCGTGAAGTTCGGCGATGGCAACGTCGTGATCATCAGCCCGTACCTGTACCAGAACCTCGAGCCCGACGAGTTCCTGGACCTGGGCATCAATCCGGCCGACTTCAAGGTGTTCTGCATCAAGTCGCGCGTGCATTTCCGCCGCGGCTATCACGACAACGGCTACGCCAAGACCATTCTGCTCGTCGAGCCCGAACAGCCCTTCGTCGGCACCGTGCGGCTCGAAGCGCTCAACTACAAGTACGTCAAGCTCGACAAGTTCTATCCGTACGGAAAGAACGTCACTTATCCCTGAGGCGATCTCGCCCGAGGCCAGGCGCCTCGGGTGTTCTCTTCGGGTGTCGCGAGCGCCACGAGCCGGTTGGGGAGCCGGCGAGTGGCGTTTTTTCCAGGTGCATCACGTGCGGTTTGAACCATTCGGAAAGTACGTCACGGAGTACAAGGGAGCAGCATGAAGATCACTCGAAGAGAAGTCATCAAAGCCATCGGCCCGGCCTCGCTGGCCGGGGTTTCGCTGGGGCTCACAGCGCAGGCGGCCGAGAAGTCGGCCTCGTCGAAGCCATCGGCCAAGCCGCTGCGGATCGCGGCGATCTATTTCGTGCACGAGACGGTGACGTTCCTGCCGTACGACACCACGCTCGAAGATTTCATCTACGAAGGTTCGCCCGCGCGTGGCGAGGCTTTGCTGTCGTCGGACCCGCAGGGTGCGATGGGCGGCTTCGTCAAGGTGGCGCGCGAACATGCGAACGTGGAAGTCATCGGCATCGAATCGCCGCTGATGCCCAAGACCGGCTCGGCCTCGGGCTGGATCGACAAGACCACCTACGATCATTTCGTCAACAAGATGATCGACGAGCTCAAGGCGCAGGGGCCGTGGGACTGCGTATATCTGGCGCTGCACGGTGCGATGGGCGTGCGCGGCGTCGAGCGTCCGGAGGCCGAACTCGCCAGGCGCGTGCGCGCGGTGGTCGGGCCCAAGGCTTTCATCGGCGGCACCTTCGATCCGCACGGCAACGAAGATCCGGAATTCCTGCGCCACGCGAACCTCGCGTTCTGCGTGAAGTATTACCCGCACTACGATTACTACCTGCAGGGCGAGCGCATGGCGCGTGCGCTGATCCGCTGCGCCCGCGGCGACTACAAGCCGACCACGGCCACGCGCAAGCCGCCGATGATCACGCCGTCGGTACTGCAGTGGACCGGCCAGTCGCCATGGATGGACATGGTGCAGCGCGCGCTGGTCTGGGAGGCGCGTCTGCCCGACGTCTACGTGAGCTTCTATTACGGCTTCGCGTTCATGGATTCGGCCGAAGCCGGCATGACCTTCCAGGTGATGACCAACGGCGATCCGGAACTCGCGAACAAGATCGCCGACGACATGGCGATCACCGCCTGGCGTCGCCGCGAGGAGTTCTACGCGACCAAGGTACTGTCGATGAAGGAGGGCGTCGCCAAGGCCAAGGAAGCGATGAAGGCCGGAAAGACGCCGATCGTGCTGGCCGACCACAGCGACCGCTCCGGTGCGGCGACCTGGCTGCTGCGCGAAGTGATCGATCAGAAGCTCAGCAACACGCTGATCGCCACGGTCGCAGACAAGGACGTGATCGAGGCTTTGCGCAAGAAGGGCGTCAAGGTCGGCGACAAGTTCGACATGACGGTCGGCGGCAAGCTCGACGTGTCGGCCGGCGAGCCGGTGCGCATCGTTGGCACCGTCAACACGGTCAGCGGTGGCTCGGGTGGCCGCCGTGACGGGCGCGTCAGCGCGGCGGCCTCGCAGCTCTGGGTCAGCGTCAAGTTCGGCGACGGCAACGTGCTCGTGATCAGCCCGTACCTGCACCAGAACACCGAGCCGGATGCGTTTCTCGACATCGGCATCAACCCCGACAGCTTCAAAGCGATCGCGATCAAATCACGCGTGCATTTCCGTCGCGGCTACTACGACAGCGGCTACGCCAAGACGATCCTGCTCGTCGAGCCCGACCAGCCCTTCGTCGGCACCGTGCGTCTCGATGCGCTCGACTACAAGCATCTCGACCTCAAGAAGTTCTATCCGTACGGGAAGAACATCTCGTATCCGTAGCGACATCCGGCCGGAGCGTTCGGGGGCACACAAGGCTGCCGGATTGGCGGCAGCTGCGGTACCGGCAGGCCCAGGCGATCGCGTTCTTCAACCTGTAACGCGATCGCTTTATTTTTGTTAAAAAATTTTCGATTGGAAACACATAACTTCGAGTTATGTCGGCAGTCGATCAATTCATTGGATAGGGTGATGCCGAAATCCTATCTTCCTACGGTCACGATTCATTTGGCCCTGAGTGTGAAAGCGCACATCAGAACCCGCCTGAAACTTTTTTCATCATCGCGATTTATGTGATCCATCCAAAAAACAGCGCAAGAAACAACAGAGCCCACCCGTAGGAGCGGCGACGGCCTTGTGAAGCACCTTTGGGAAAGCGCCCTTCGCTTTCCGCCATGCAGGAGTTAAATGATGGAATTTGGCAAACGCCAAGACCCCAAGAAGCGGTTGTACGGCATTGTGGGTGTGGTGCTTTTTCACGTTTTGCTGGTGTGGGGTCTCGTATCGGGTCTGGCTCGCAAGGCGATCGAAGTGCTGCCGTCGCCGATCGAAACCCAGATCCTCGAAGACGATGTTCCGCAGGAGGAGCCGCCACCGCCACCGCCTCCGCCGGATCTCGATATTCCGCCGCCGCCGTTCGTCCCGCCGCCTGAAATCAATATCGCGACGCCACCGCCGCCGTCACAGAACACGCTGTCCGCTGTGTCGACGACGCCGCCTCCGCCGGCCCCGCCGCCGGTCGCCGCACCCAAGCCCGCTGTTCGCGTTGCGCCCGTCGTCAAGGCCAGCGCATGCCGTCAACCGGAATATCCGCCGGTCTCGGAGCGCCTGGGTGAAGCCGGAACCGTGGTGTTGCAGATGCTCGTGGGAGTCGACGGCAAGGTGACCGAGAGCCGGATCGAGACGAGCAGCGGTTTCGAACGTCTCGACAAGGCCGCTCAGCAGGCGCTGTCGCGCTGTCGGTTCACGCCGGGCACCGTCGACGGCAAACCCGAGCCGAGCTGGGCCCCGCTCAAGTACACGTTCAAGCCGCAGTCCTGACGTCAATCTGACCCCATCATTTGGAGATTAATTCGATGTTGTTCAAAGCCTCTCTCAAGGCGCTGATCCTGAGCGCCACCGTGTTGCTGCCGACGGCGCTGATGGCGCAGGACGCTCCCGCCGAAGCCCCTGCCGCCGAGGCACCTGCCGAGACCGTCGCTCCGGCTCCGGTCGCAGCCGAAACCGCCGCTCCGGCCGAAGCCGCCGCGGGCGAGACCGAAACCATCGCCGTCGAAAATCCCTATGGCATCGGCGCGCTGTGGGCGCAGGGTGACTTCGTCGCCAAAGGCGTGCTCGTGCTGATGCTGATCATGTCGGGCGCCACCTGGTACATCATGATCGTCAAGCTGATCGACCAGACCAAGCTGTTCAAGCAGGCCAAGGAAGCCAACGCCACGTTCTGGAGCAGCAAGTCGGTCGCCGAAGGCCTTTCGAAAGTCAAGACTGGCACGCCGTTCTGGTACATCGCCGATCGCGGCGTCGCCGCGAGCCAGCATCACGAAGGCACGCTGGTCGAACAGATCGACCTGTCGAGCTGGGTGACGATGAGCATCAATCGCGCCGTCGACGAAATCCAGAGCAAGCTGCAGGGCGGCCTCGCGGTGCTCGCCACCGTCGGCTCGACCGCTCCGTTCGTGGGTCTGTTCGGCACCGTCTGGGGCATCTATCACGCGCTGACGGCCATCGGCATCAGCGGCCAGGCCTCGATCGACAAGGTCGCCGGTCCGGTCGGTGAAGCGCTGATCATGACCGCCATCGGTCTGGCGGTCGCCGTTCCGGCGGTCATGGGCTACAACTGGCTCGTGCGCCGCAACAAGGCGGGCATGGAAACGGTGCGCAGCTTCTCGGCCGACCTGCATTCGGTCCTGTTGTCCGGCACGCGCGTCGGCAACAAGTAAGACCCAAGGTTGTGAAGGGCAAGTACGCGAGGCGAGTTTCACTCTCCCCACGTCTCAAACGGCTTGCCTTTCACTTTTTGTTCGGGAATCGAGAATCGGTAGCCGGGAATCGTAACCAGGCAGACGGCCTGGGCGATCCCGCCTCAAGGTTTTTTCCGATTCCCCATTTCCAGTAGTTCGGAGAACGCCGCATGGCGATGCAAGTAGGTGGAGACGACGAAGGCGAAGATGCCGTCGTCTCAGCGATCAATACCACGCCACTCGTGGACGTGATGCTGGTGCTGCTGATCATCTTCCTGATCACGATTCCGGTGGTGACACAGACGGTGCCGGTGAAGCTGCCGAACGAGCGCAACCAAGCGCTGCAGACCAAGCCCGAGAACATCGTGATCGCGATCGACAAGGACGGGAACATGTACTGGAACGTGCAGAAGGTTCCGGACGCCAACGCCTTGTTCGAGAAGCTGAAGGTGGAAGCGGTGAAGGTCCCGCAGCCGGAAGTGCACATCCGCGGCGATCAGACCAGCCGCTACCAGGCCGTGGGGCAGGTGATGGTGACCTGCCAGCGTGCTGGTATCGCCAAGGTCGGGTTCATTCTCGAGCCGCCGCCGCGCGGCTGATGACGTCAAGCTTGTCCCCTCTCCCGCGTGCGGGAGAGGGTGGTGCGAAGCACCGGGAGAGGGGCCGATCGGAAAGAGCGTCCCACTTTTCAGATGAACCCTCTCTCCCCTCGCTCACGCGAGGGACTCTCTCCCGCAAGCGGGAGAGAGGACCAACCAAATCGAACGGAGCAATCCCATGGGTATGAACGTAGGAAGCGGCGGTGGCTCCGGAGATCCGGAAGTCGTCGTCGACGTCAACACCACGCCGCTGATCGACGTGATGCTGGTGCTGCTGGTGATGCTGATCATCACGATCCCGATCCAGACGCACGCGGTGAAGCTAGACATGCCGCAGGCGAACAGCCCGCCGTCGGATGCGCCGCCGCCGCCGGCGGTGGATCTCGAGATCGACTTCGACGGCACGATCCTGTGGAACGGCTCGCCGATGGACCGCGGCACGCTCGAAGCGAACTTCCGTCGTGAAGGTCACGCCGACGCGGCCAACCAGAGCGAGTTCCACATTCGTCCGAACAAGCTCGTGGAATACAAGTACGTTGCGGGTGTCTTGGCCAGCGCGCAGCGCAACGGCGTGACCAAGATCGGCATCGTCGGCAACGAACAGTTCATGTGAGCCTGATGACCATGAAGAAGCATTCCAATCGAATTCGCCTGTCGGCTTTTGTATTCCTGCTGGCCGTCCAGGCGCCTTTTATCGGCTCGGCGTTCGCCGCCGAGAAGCAGAGCCTGCGCGCCGAAGTCGGCGCTCCGCTGCAGGAGGCGCAAAAAGCGCTGCAGGCCAAGGATTACAAGGGCGCGCTGGCCAAGATCAATGCAGCCGAAGCCGTCAGCAAGCTGACTTCGTACGAGTCCTACATCATCAACGGCCTCAAGGCTTCGGCCGCGCTCGGCGGTGGTGACTACAAGACGGCGCTGTCGGCATTCGAACAGGTGCTCGAATCGCCCGAGCTTCCGCCGGCCGAAAAGCTGCAGAAGTACGATGCGTACGTGAAGATCGCCTACAGCAGCAAGGACTACGGCAAGACCGCCGAAGCGATCGAGAAGTACAAGGCCGCGGGCGGCAGCAACGCCGAGACGCTCGGCCTGTACGTGCAAAGCCTTTATCTGGGCGGCAAGTACAAGGAAGCCGGCACCGAGCTGACGAGCCAGATCAAGTCGCTCGAAGCGGCGGGCAAGCGGCCCACGGATACGCAGCTGCAGCTGCTCGCCTCGTGCGCGCTCAAGCAGAACGACATGGTGGCGTACACCACGGCGCTCGAGAAGATCGTCACCTACACGCCCAAGCCCGACTACTGGCTCGACCTGACGCTGCGCACGAGCAACAAGCCGGGCTTCTCGCCGAATCTCGCGCTCGACGTGTACCGCCTGCGCAAGCGCACCGAAACGCTGCAGAAGACCGGCGACTACATGGAAGCCGCCCAGCTCGCGTTGCAAGCCGGTTTCCCGGGCGAGGCGCAGGCTTTCGTCGATGAGGGCTATGCCAAGAAGCTGCTTGGCGAAGGCGCGGATGCACCGCGTCACCAGCGCCTCAAGGATCTCGTCGCCAAGAAGCTCGCCGAAGACAAGGCCACGCTCGCCGAAGGCGAGAAGGCCGCTGCCGCGCAGGCCACCGGCGATGCGCTGGTCGCCACCGGTTTCAACCTCGTGGCCTACGGTGATTTCGACAAGGGCATCGCGCTGATGGAGCAGGGAATCGCCAAGGGCGGACTCAAATCGGCGGATCAGGCCAAGCTGCATCTGGGCTATGCTCAGTTGCTCGCGGGCAAGACGAGCGAAGCGAAGAAGACGCTTGCCGATGTCAAGGCCGCCGACGGCAGCGCCGACATGGCGCGTCTGTACACGCTGGCTGGCTGAAGAGGAGCGGCTTCGAAAAACCTCCGAGTCGGTCGCTGCGTTTCTGTTCGCTACGCCGATCACCGCAGACTCAGAGGTTTTGTCGGATGAAGATCATCGTCATGGGGGCGGGAGTCCTTGGAGTGACTTCCGCCTGGTATCTGTCCAAGGCGGGACACGAAGTCGTGGTGCTCGATCGCAATGCGGGCCCCGCGCGTGAAACCAGCTTCGGCAATGGTGGGCAGATATCCGTCAGCCATGCGGAACCCTGGGCCAACCCGAGCGCGCCGCTGAAGTTGCTGCGCTGGCTCGGCAAGGAAGATGCGCCGCTGCTGTTCCGGCTTCGCGCCGATTCGGCGCAATGGGCCTGGGGTCTCAAGTTTCTGCGTGAATGCGGCGCCGCCAGGACACGGCGCAACATGACGCAGCTGGTCCGCCTGGGCACCTACAGTCGAGAGAGCCTGCAGGTGCTCAGAGCGGAAACCGGCCTCGAATACGAGCATCTCGAGCGCGGCATCCTGCATTACTACACGAGTGCGAAGGACTTCGACGCGGCGCTCGCCGCTGCACGTGTCATGCGTGAACTCGGTTGCGAGCGTCGCATGGTCGACGGCGACGAACTGCTGCGCATCGAGCCTGCTCTGGCGCACATCCGCCCCAAGCTGGCCGGCGCGACCTATACGAGTGCGGACGAGTCGGGCGACGCTTATCTGTTCACGAATCGACTCGCCGCCTTGTGCGAACAGCGTGGTGTTCGCTTTCGTTTCGGCGTGCGCCTGCAACGCCTGCATCGGCAACACGATCGCCTCGGCGGCGTGGAATTCGCCGATGAAAACGGGGCTTATCAACTCGAACAGGCCGACGCTTACGTGCTCGCGCTCGGAAGCTTCAGCCCGCAGCTCGCGAGGACCGCTGGTGTCTCGCTCGACATCTATCCGGTGAAGGGCTATTCGCTGACCTTGCCGATCACCGATTCGGGCAAGGCACCGACGATCAGCCTGACCGACGAAGAGCACAAGATCGTTTTCAGCCGCTTCGGCGATCGCCTGCGCATTGCGGGAACCGCCGAATTCAATGGCTATTCGATGCAGCTCAACGCCGTGCGCTGCAAAGCCTTGCTCGATCGTACGCTCGAGGTTTTTCCTGGTGTCGCCGACCCCGTGCATGCCCGTTTCTGGACCGGGCTACGTCCTGCGACGCCGGGCAACGTGCCCTATATCGGGCGCAGCGCGGTCCGCAATCTTTATCTCAACACCGGCCACGGAACGCTCGGGTGGACGCACGCCTGCGGCTCCGGACGAGCCATCGCCGACATCGTCGACGGACGCGTGCCCGATTGCGATTTCGAGTTCATGGGTGTCGAACGAGGTTCGCGGTCGGCCGTCGCGGCGGCCTAGGGAAACACTCTTTCGCTCGCGCTTCGCTTCGGTAAGATCGTTTCATCGGACATTTCCGGTTTGTGAGTAGGCGCCATGGATCTCAAATGGTTGGAAGACTTCGTCAGCCTGGCCGAAACGCGCAGCTTTTCGCGCTCGGCCGAGGAACGCCACGTGACGCAGCCGGCGTTCAGCCGGCGCATACAGGCGCTCGAAATGTGGCTCGGCGCGCCGCTGATCGATCGCACCACGTATCCGACGACACTGACCGAGTCGGGCCGGCGCTTTCGTGAGACCGCAGAAGAGATCATCCAGCTGCTCGGCACCGCGCGCGCCGACCTGACCGCGGAGAGCCGCACGCGCCGTCGCAGCGTGAGCATGGCCGCGCTGCACACGCTCGCGCTGACGTTCTTCCCGCGCTGGTTCGGCAGGATCGAAGAAGCGACGGGCTCGATCGGCAGCCGCCTGCTCGCCGATGATTTCCACAACTGCCTGCAGGCGATCGCCGAAAACGGTTACGACTTCCTGCTCACGTATCACCATCCCTGCGCGCCGGTCACGCTCGATCCCTCCAAGTTTCCGTATCTGGTCGTCGGCACCGATGCGCTCGTCGCGGTGCGCAGCCCGCGCTTGCCTGAGGAGTCATCGCTGTTTCTCGATTACGCGAGCAACTCCTTCCTCGGTCGCGTCGCCACGTATGCGCAAGCGATGTCCGGCCTGGAGTCCGCCATCGTGCATACGAGCGAGAACGCGATGGCCGAAGCGCTCAAGTTCATGGCGCTCGAAGGGCATGGTGCGGCCTGGCTTCCGCGCAGTCTCGTCAAAGTCGAACTCGAACGCGGGGAACTGGTGACTTTCGGCTCGGAAACTGCGTTGGAGATTCGGCTGTATCGCGCATTGGAGCGTCGTCGGGGGGCCGTCGATGCGGTGTGGAACGCGGCTTCCGCGCTCGCCGCAAAACCTATGTTCGAGGCGCATAACCCAGGCTGAGAAGGCATTGGACCCTCTCTTGGCTCGAGCGCATCGTAGCGAGCCGAATGAGGAGATTGCTGATGCTGGGCGTGTTGGGTGGAATGGGGCCGGCTGCAACGGTCGACTTCATGGAAAAAGTGATCGACTGCACGGGCGCCGATACCGATCAGGAGAACATCCCGATGATCGTGTGCTCGGCCAGCAACATTCCCGATCGCACCGCTTACATTCTCGGCAACGGCCCGGATCCGCTCCCCGACATGATCGTCGCCGTGCGCCGCCTCGAACGCGCCGGCGCCACACGCATCGCCATCCCGTGCAACACCGCGCACTACTGGCATGCGGCGCTGCAGGCGGTTACGCCTCTGCCGATCCTGCATATCGTCGAAGTGGTCTGCGATGTGCTCGAACGCGAGCCCAATGCGAAGGCGCGTGGACCGATCGGCATCCTCGCCACGCACGGCACGCTGGCGGCTGGAATCTATTCGCAGCATCTTGCGGAGCGTGGTTTCAGCAGCCTGCAGCCACAGGGCGACGATCAGCACGAGGTCATGCGCGCGATCGGCCTGGTCAAGGCCGGCTGCACGACCGAGGCCGTCGAGCCGCTGATGCGCCAGGCGCAGAAGCTCTGGGATCGGGGTTGCAGCGTGGTGGTGATGGCCTGCACGGAAATTCCGGTCGCGCTCGCGCATCGCCCCGAGGTGGCGCAGGGCCGACTGCTCGATGCCACCGACGAGCTGGCCAAAGCCTGCGTCGCGCTCTACAAGACCGCTCCGTCCGAGAACGAGCCCGACGTGGAGTCCGGTGCGCCGACCGCTCCTGTGCCGACGCTGCACGGCGCCTCGATCTATGGTGGGACGACACTGCTGGCCTGACGGTCGACGGGCTGCCGCAGACCGCTTCGAGCCCAGGCCCGCTACCATGCGGGCCTTGTGCCGTCTGGCGCCAGCAAATCGAGGAGATCGACCATGGAGATGCGCGCGCTCGGCCGCAGCGGCCTGACGGTGGCGCCGCTGGTATTCGGCGGCAACGTGTTCGGCTGGACCTGCGATCGCAAAACCAGCTTCGATCTGCTCGACGCCTTCGTCGATGCGGGCTTCAACGGCATCGACACCGCCGATTCGTACTCGTACTGGGTGCCCGGCAATCGCGGCGGGGAATCAGAAACCATCATCGGCGAGTGGCTCAAGGCCAATCCGGCCAAGCGCCGCAAAGTGCTGCTGATGACCAAGGTCGGCATGAAGATGGGCGAGGGTTGCGTGGGCTTGTCCGCGCGCTGGATCGAGCGTGCGGTCGAAGATTCGCTGCGCAGGCTGCAGACCGATGTGATCGACCTGTACCAGTCGCACAAGCCCGATGCGGAGACGCCGCACGAAGAAACGCTCGCCGCCTACGACAAGCTGCTCAAGGCCGGCAAGATCCGCGCGATCGGAACCTCCAATCTCGATGCGCAACAGCTGGCCGCGTCGCTCGATGCCGCGGCCAAGCACGGCCTGCCTCGATACGAGACGCTGCAGCCCGAATACAACCTCTACGATCGCGCCAAGTTCGAAGGGCCCTTGCGCGATCTCGTGATGCGCGAGCAGATCGGAGTGATCACCTTCTACAGTCTCGCTTCGGGTTTCTTGTCGGGGAAATACCGCTCGCAGGCCGATCTCGCCCAAAGCCTGCGCGGACCGCGCGTCGCGCATTATCTCGATGCCCGCGGCCACCGGATCCTGGCCGCGCTCGATGCGGTGGCGCAGGCGCATGGCTCGGCCCCGGTCGAAGTCGCGCTGGCCTGGATCATCCAGCAAGCGGGAGTGACGGCACCGATCGCGAGCGCCACCAATCTGCGCCAGCTCGACAGCCTGGTCCGCTCGGTCCGGTTGCGCCTCACGGTGGACGAACTCGCCGCGCTCGACACCGCGAGCGCGCCCTCAGCATGAAGCGACGGCACTTCGCGCGTGGCCTGGCCTTGGCCGGCTTCGCACTGTCGCCACTGGCCGGCCTGGCCGCGCAGCGCTCGACACGGAGCGACGGCGAAGCCTTCTGGCATGACATCGAAGCCGGCGTCGGCGGGCGCTTCGGCGTGGCCGTGCTCGATACCGGCAGTGGGCAGGTGAGGGGTCACCGGCTCGATGAGCGCTTTCCGATGTGCAGCACGTTCAAATGGATCGCGGCGGCGCAGGTGCTGCAGCGTGTCGATGCTGGCCAGGAGCAGCTTCAGCGCCGCGTCCGCTTTGGGCGCGAGGTGCTGCTGTCGCATTCGCCGGTGACCGAGCGGCGCGTCGGCGGCGACGGCATGACGCTCGCGGAGCTCTGCGCCGCCACGATCACGGTCAGCGACAACGCGGCGGGCAATCTGCTGCTCGACAGCTTCGGTGGCCCGGCCGCGCTGACGCGGTACGTGCGCGGCCTGGGTGATACCGTGACGCGGCTCGATCGCAACGAGCCGACGCTCAACGAATCCATTCCGGGCGATCCGCGCGACACCACCAGCCCGCGCGCGATGGCCGGCCTGCTGCAAACGCTGCTGCTCGGCGACGCGCTGTCGACCACGAGCCGCGAGCAGCTGCGCCGCTGGATGGAAGCCACCCAGACCAGCGACCGCCGACTGAGAGCGGCATTGCCGGCGGGCTGGCGTCTGGCCAGCAAGACCGGCACCGGTCCGCGCGGTAGCACTCATGACATCGGCGTCTACTGGCCACCGGGCGAGCGCCCGCCGCTCGTGGTGGCGGTGTACCAGACCGGATCGACCGCTCCGCTGGCCGCGCTCGAAGCGGCGATCGCCCGTGTGGCGGCCCGGGTCACGGGCGCCTGATCGGCGGTTCAAGATCGTCCGCGGCTAACCGGCTAAGCTGTCGCGCGAAAGCGGAGCGCCGGGGAGAGCGATGCGAGCATACGAGGCGGTGAAGGTCGCGCTGGCCGCGCTGACCATGCTGTTGGCGAGCGGGGCGTACGCGGCCGTGCCCAGCGTCGCGGAGATCGAAAGCTGCATGCGCGCCAACGTGCCGGCGGCGATGCAAGTGCGCGAGTTCAGCCTGAACTCGATCGACAAGAATGGCGGCGAGCGCAATCTGCGGGGCCGGCTGTTCGCGGCGCGTGAGAACGGCCAGCTGCGCAGCATGATGAAGATCGAAATGCCGCTCGATCTGCGCGGGGCCGCGTACTTGCTGCGCGAGGGCAAGCCTGGCGAGCAGGACGCGATGTACGTGTTCCTGCCGGCGCTCAACAAGACGCGGCGCATCGTCGGCGGAACGCAGGACGCGCCCTTGTTCGGCACCGACATTTCGTATGCCGACGTCAAGCAGATTCACGGCGCCTTCGTCGGCGGTGCGATCGAACTCGAGAAGACCGAGGTCTACGAGAACCGCGAGAGCTACGTGCTGATGCTGAGGCCCGACGCGCAGCAGCAGTCGCAGTTCAGCGGCATCCGCAGCTGGGTTGACAAGCAAAGCTGCGTGCCGCTCAAGGCGGAGTTCATTAACGAGCAGCAAGTGCGCAAGCGCTATACGGTCAAGCCGGCGGATCTCAAGCAGGCCGGTCCACATTGGTATGCGAGCAAGGCGCTGATGGAAGACATCGGCGGCGGAACGCGCACGCAGATCGAGCTCTCGGGCGTGAAGAGCCTCGAATCGCTGGCGAACAACTACTTCAACCCGCGCAGCTTCCAGCTCGCGAACTAGAAGAAAGACGCCTTGCTGGAGCGCATCGCCGAACGCATCGCACGCTGGCCCTGGGTGCCGCTGCTGGTCGTGGCCGTCATCACGGTTTTCGCCGCGCTTTCGTGTTTCGACGAGCACGGTCGGCTGCGGCTCGGCATCGATCCGTCGACCGAGAAGCTGCTGCCGGCCGACGACGCCGACCGCCTCAATTACGAACACCTGCGGCAGACCTTCGGCGATACCGACGCGGTGCTGCTCGCGGTGCGCTTCGATCCGGTCTGGACGCCCGCGAACCTCGCCGCGATCGCCAGGCTCAGCGATGCGCTGAAGCGCCTGGGTGGCGTCGCCTCGGTGTTCTCGATCGCCACGGCACCGAACCTGCTCGCCTCGGGCGAAGACATCGAGGTCGGCAGCTTCACCGAACAAGCCGCCGCCGATCCGCAGGGCATCGGGGCGCTCGAGCAGGCGCTGAAGACCAACCCGATCTATCACGGCAGCCTGGTATCGGACGACGGACGCTATGCCGCGTTCGTCATCTCGTTCGACGGCGTCGACGAAGCCCGCTTCCTGCACGAGCATTACGCCGATCGCATTCGCCAGATCGCGGCCGAGCAGACGCACAGCGCCGAGATCCGGGTCACCGGTGCGCCGGTCATTCGTAGCGCCACGACCACCGCGTTGATCGATACGCTGTCGTTCACGATCCCGACGATCTATGCATTGATCGTCGGCCTGCTGCTGTTCGCGTTCCGCTCGGTGCGGGCGACGCTTGCGGCGCTGGTCTGCGTGAGTACCGCGCTGGTCTGGACGCTCGCGAGCGCGGCCGCGCTCGGCATTCCGCTCAACGTCGTCACCGTCATCACGCCGCCGCTCGTGATCACGCTCGGTCTGGCCTACAACATTCACCTGCTGTCCGATTTCTTCGCCGAAGCCGCGCAGACGCCGGACGAGCGCCGCAAGCGCACACAGCACGTGATGCGCGAGCTCGCGGCGCCGCTGCTGCTCGCCACCGCGACGACGATCGCGGGCTTTCTCGCGCTGCTGTTCAATGCGCTGCCGGCGATCCAGCAATTCGTCTGGTTGTCGGTGCTCGGTGTCGCGTATCTGTTCGTGCTGACCTTGTTCTTCATGCCGGCGACGCTCGCAGTACTGCACTGCGGACGCCGCGAGCATCGCCAGCTCGGCCAGCGGCTCGCGGAGCGCTTCGCACCGATCCTCGCGCGCTTCGATACGCGCTGGCGCGGCCGCATCATCCTGGTCGCGCTGATCATGGTGCCGCTCGATCTGTGGCTCGCGACCGGCATTCCGATCGGCACCGACTACGTCAAGGGCTTCGTTGCGAGCCATCCGGCGCGGCAGGACTACGAGGCGATCAACCGTATCTTCAACGGTGCGAACCTGGTGTCGGTGCACATCGACAGTCATCTCAACGATGCGCTCACGCAGCCGGAGCTGCTGCAGGCCATCGACGGCTTGCAGAACTGGCTGCGCGAGCAGCCCGAAGTCGGTGCGGCGGTTTCGTACGTCGATCACGTCAAGCTCATCAACCAAAGCATGAGCGAAGGCGATGCGGCGGCTTATGCGATTCCGGACTCGGCCGCCGCGATCAAGCAATTGCTGGTCTTCGGTGGTGGCGAACAGATTCGTCGCTTCGTCGATCCGCGTTATCGCGAGGCGCTGATCTCGGTGCGGCTCAACGTCAACGACTCGGCCGAGATCGCGCGCTTCGTCGAACGCACCGAGCAGCGCCTGCGCGAGCTGCCGCCCGCGCTCGATGGCCAGCTCACCGGAAGCTCGGTGCTCGCGACGCGTACGGTCGAAGCGATCGGCAGCGGCCAGTGGGTTTCGCTCGCGGCCGCGAGCTTCGTGATCTGGGCCTTGCTCGCCTTCATGTTCATGTCGCCGCGCGCCGGGCTCTGGGCCTTGCTGCCGAACCTGCTGCCGGTGGCGGTGTACTTCGGCTTCCTGCGCCTGCTCGATATTCCGCTGAACCCGACCAACAGCCTGATCGCGAGCATCGTGCTCGGCATCGCGGTGGATGACACCGTGCATTTTCTCGCACGCTTCAACAGCCTCGCGCGCAGTCTCGGCAACGAGCGCAAGGCGATGGAGGCGGCGCTCGCGCATTCGCTGCGGCCGACTTCGCTCAATACGCTCGCACTGTGCGCGGGCCTGCTGATGTTCGCGGGCAGCGAGCTGCGCAGCCAGGTGCAGTTCGGCCTGCTCGCATCGTTCACGCTGTTCATCGCCTGGGTGTCGGAGATCACGCTGACGCCGGCGCTGGCCACCAAGCTCAAGATCGTCACCTTGTGGGACGTGCTGCGCGTCGATCTCGGCCAGTCGCCTCAGCACACCATTCCGCTGCTGGCCGGGCTTTCGCTGCGCCAGGCGAGGGTCTTCGCGCTCATTTCGAGGCTCGAGCGCCACGAGGCCGGGGCGACCGTGATTCGTCGGGGCGACCAGGCGCGCGACATGTACGTGATCGTCGATGGCGAGATCGAAGTCTGGATCGATCAGGCCAGCCAGAAAAAAGTCCTCGCCCGCCTGGGGCGCGGCACGGTGCTCGGAGAGGCGGGATACTTCGGCCAGCGACGCACGGCCAACGTGCTGGCGGCCACGCCGCTGCGCGTGCTGCGCTTCGATTCGCAGGATCTGGAGCGCCTGCGTCGCCGTTATCCGCGCATCGCCGCGACCGTGTTCCGCAACCTGAACCGGGTCCAGGCCGAACGCCTCGCGCGTGCCACCGCGATGCTGCAGGACGGCGAGCCGCGGCCGAACCTAGAACCGAATTTGCCTACACCCACTTGAGGAGACGTACATGAGCACGAGCGACAAGCCGCTGGCCGGGAAGACCGAAGCCAGCCGTCCGCTGGCCGGAAAGACCTTGTTCATCACCGGCGGCAGCCGCGGCATCGGCCTGGCGATCGCCGAGCGCGCCGCCAGGGACGGCGCCAACGTGACGATCGCGGCCAAGACCGCGGAGGCGCATCCCAAGCTCGAAGGCACGATCCACACGGCCGTCGAAGCGATCGAGAAGGCCGGCGGCAAGGGCCTGGCCGTGCAGTGCGACATCCGCGACGAGGAGCAGGTGCAGGCCGCGATCGCCAGGACCATCGAGCGCTTCGGCGGCATCGACATCCTCGTCAACAACGCGAGTGCGATCTCGCTGACCGGCACGCTCGAAACCGACATGAAGAAGTACGACCTCATGAACGGCATCAATGCGCGCGGCACCTATCTGGTCGGGCGCGCCTGTATTCCGCACCTGAAGAAATCCGCCAATCCGCACATTCTCACCTTGTCTCCGCCGCTCGAGATGAAGACCAAGTGGTTCGCTCCGCACGTGGCCTATTCGATGGCCAAGTACGGCATGAGCCTGTGCACGCTCGGCTGGGCGGAGGAGTTCCGCAAGGCCGGCATCGCCGCCAATTCGCTGTGGCCGCGCACGGCCATCGCTACCGCCGCGATCAACCTGATCGGCGGTGATGCGCTCATGAAGCAGTCGCGCACGCCCGAGATCATGGCCGACGCGGCGCACGTGATCCTGTCCAGGTCGAGCCGCGAATTCACCGGCCACTTCTGCATCGACGACCTCGTGCTGCACGAGGCTGGCGTGCGCGATTTCTCACGCTATGCTGCGGTGCCGGGCAACACGAAGTTCATGATCGACTTCTTCGTTCCCGACGATCTGCCCGAAGTCTGACAAGCACGACACTGATGAGCCGCTGGCGTCCTCCGAGCGAAAAATCCTCGCTGTACATCACTCCCGAAGGCTATGCCCGCCTGCGGGCCGAGTACGAAGAGCTCTGGAGCCGGCGCCGGCCCGAAGTGGTCAAAGCCCTCGCCGCCGCGGCGGCCGAGGGCGATCGCTCTGAGAACGCCGAGTATCAGTACCGCAAGAAGGAACTGCGCGAGATCGACCGGCGCGTGCGCTATCTGCAGGTCCGGCTGCCGGACCTGAAGGTCGTCGAGCGCGTTCCGGACGAAACCTCTCGCGTGTTTTTCGGCGCGCGCGTGGAGTTGGCCGACGAGACCGGGGACAGCCGGCACTACCGCATCGTCGGCCCCGACGAAGTGGGAATCGCGGCGGGCGACATCAGCGTCGATTCACCGCTCGCCCGTGCCCTGCTCGGCAAGTCGGAGGGCGATGTGTTCAAGGTGCTGCTGCCCGGCGGTGAATCCGAAATCGAGGTCGTCGCCGTAACGTATGGTCATGTTGGGTCATGACGGCTTTGCGGGTGCTAACCGAATTGCAGCTGAACCGAAACCCCGAGCGCGCTTTCGCTGTCAGATAATCGCCACACGGCACTTCCGCCCAGCGACGAAAAAGCTTTCTCAGGAGTCCTCCATGCGTACCTTCCTCCCAGGCGCACTCACGACCGGCCTTGCCCTGGCACTAGCGGCTTGCGCAACCGCGACGCCGTATCAACCGCTTGGCAAGAGCGGCAGCGGCTATGCCGAGCAGCGGCTCGAATCGAACCGCTACAAGATCACCTTCGCGGGCAATTCGATCACCCCGCGGCAGACGGTCGAGAACTACCTGCTGTACCGCTCGGCCGAGGTGACGCTGCAGAACGGCTACGACTACTTCGTGCTCGCCGACAACAACACCGATTCGCAGACCAGCTATTCGCAGACCTTCGGCGGCGGCTTCGGCTCGTACTACTGGGGGCCCTGGGGCGGGCCGGGTTGGGGCTGGGGTGGCAGCACGGGCACCTCGATTCCGCGTACCGAGTACCAGGCCCAGGCCAACATCCTCGTCTTCAAGGGTGAGAAGCCGGCCAACGATCCCAAGGCGTTCAACGCGCACGAGGTCAAGGCGAATCTCGAGAGCGTGATCGTCCGCCCGCAGACCAAGGGCTGATCGGCTCCGGCATTGCGGCAGGCGCCTGCGGGCGCCGGCCGGTCTGGCCTCAGCGGCGCAGCGACCCTGCGCCGCTTTTCTTTGCGAGTTCCAGAATCTCGTTGCGGAAGTCGGCGGCCATCGCCAGATAGCGGGGATCGATGTTCGGCAGGGATTCGAGCTGCTTCTCGGCCTGTTCGAACAGGGTTTCGGCCTCGGAGTAGCGGCCCAGGTGGCCGACGCTGCGGGCGTAGCTGTAGGTCATCACCGAGCGCAGGTAGTGATCGTCGGGCAGGCTGCTCTGGCGCGCCGCGGCCAGCGCGGCCTGCTCGGTATCGGCGGCGTCCTGCCAGCGGCCGACTTCCTGCAGGTCGCGCGCCGTGTTGTGCATGGCGATCAGCGATACCGTCGCGCTGCTGCCGAAGCGGGCGATCTGGGCGTCCATGATCTCCTTCGAAATCCTGAGCGCCTCGTCCTTGCGTCCGAGCTTGCTGTAGACCGAGGCGAGGCCGGACTTGGTCACCAGAGTGTCGGTGTGAGACGGGCCCAGCAGCGCCGACTGCTCGGGCAGGACGCGCTCGAAGATCCGCAGGGCCCGCTCCTGCTGGCCTTCGTAATTGAGCGCGACGGCCAGATCGTGCGCGATGCCGAGCGTGAGCCGGCTGACCGGGCCGAGCGCTTCCTCGGCGTCGCGCAGCAGGCTCTCCAGCAATGCGATCGCCTGTTTGCGCTGGCCGGTGACGATCAGCGCTGCGGCGAGCATGCGCCGGGTGTTGAGCACTTCCGGATGCTTGGGCGAGCGGGTCTTGAGCGTGGCATCGAGAATCTGGCGGTACTCGGCGATGCACTCCTGCAGGCGTCCGAGCTCGCAGATGGCATCGGTGCGGTAACGCGCGATCTGCAGCAGCTGCGCATCGTCCGCGGGCAGGATGCGGGCCGCCTCGACGCCCAGGCGTTCGAAGCTCGCGAGCGCGTCGGCGAAGCGGTTGGCCGCGAACTCCAGGTAGGCGAGCTGACTCTTCGCGCTCAGCGTTTCGAGCGGAAGCTTCGCCGCCTCGGCGATCTCGAACGCGGCCTGTGCCTCCTGCTCAGCCGCCTCGAAGCGCTCGAGTTCGACGAGCGTCTTCGACAGATCCAGATGCAGGCCGCTCGCGAGCGCAGGGTCGCTCGTGCCGTCGCCGAGCAGGCGGATCGCCTGCCGGTACTGCGGCTCGGCCTTGGCGAAGTCGCTGAATCCATACATGGCGTTGCCGAGCGCACGGCGCACGGTGGCCTCGACTTCGGGCTGGGTCCGCAGGCGCTGTCCGGCTCGTGTCGCGGCGAGATCGAGCAGCTCGCGCACGCTGATGTTGGCGCTGCCGTTGAGTTCTGGATCGGTGGCCGCGAGCAGGTCCTTGAGCAGGAACTGGTTCACCGCGCTCGATTCGGCCTCGGCCTGCCGTGCAGCATCGCGCGCCGTGCGGGCGTCGACATAGAGCCAGGTGCTGACGGCGAGGCCGGCGACCAGGGCCGCGAATGCGCCGCCGATCCAGCCGCGCTTGGCTTTCCAGCTCTCGAGCTGGCGCCGCGCGGCTTCCAGGCGCTCGGCCTCGATGCGCTGGTTGTCGAGTTCCCAGCGACGCCGTGAAAGTCCGCGCAGGCGCTGCGCGAGCGCGGCCGCGTCGGCCAGCCGGCGCGCCGGATCGAGCTCG
The DNA here is from genome assembly GCF_058783045.1 of Hydrocarboniphaga sp. FW305-C-57. Taxonomy (NCBI): domain Bacteria; kingdom Pseudomonadati; phylum Pseudomonadota; class Gammaproteobacteria; order Nevskiales; family Nevskiaceae; genus Hydrocarboniphaga; species Hydrocarboniphaga sp. FW305-C-57. The sequence goes on from NZ_JBYSYG010000007.1 coordinate 163,611, forward strand.
GCCGCGGCCGCGATGTCCTCGCGCAGCAGCGGGTCGGCGATGTCGCGCTCCCAGCCCGGCGCGAGCGGGCGGCGCAGGTCGCCGACGATGAGCTGGAACAGCAGCACGCCGAGCGCATAGACGTCGCTCTTGAGCGTGGCCGGCTGGCCGGCGACGATTTCGGGCGCCAGGTACAGCAGCGAGCCCGAGCCGCTGCTGGCCTCGTCGTCGCGGCGCGTGAGTCCGAGGCGGGTTATCGACAGGCTTTGCAGCCGCGTGTCGTCGATCAGCAGGCCGCTGCCGAAATCGGCGAGCCGCACACGCGGTTCGCCGGCCTGCTCGACGATCAGCAGGTTCTGCGGCTTGACGTCCTTGTGCAGCACGCCCACAGCGTGCGCGGCCGCGAGTGCCTCGGCGGCCTGGGCCACCAGATCGATGCGTGTCTCGACGGGCGCATGGGCGTTGGCGCCGAGCCAGCGTTCGAGACTGCCGCCCGAGCACCATTCGGTTTCGATGAAGTAGGGCGCTTCCTGCAGGTTCCAGTCGAGCACCGCCACCACGGCCGCCTGGTTACCGAGGCTTTCGATCAGCAGGCGTTGCAGCGTGATTTCGCGCTTGAGCGTCGACAGGCCGATGCTGTCGCCGGCGAACTTGAACACGCGGCGCTCGCGCGTCTTGTCGTGCACGGCGAGCCAGGTTTCGTTGCGCCCTTCGCCGAGCCGCTCGACGAGCTGCCAGTTCGGTCGCAGCGGCGGCTTCTGTCCGGCTTGCAGGTGCAGCGTCGGCGCGGACTGGGTCTTGATCGGCGTGAGCCGCTCGACCGCCGCGTCGAAGCGGTAGCCGTAGCCGTGAACGGTCCGGATCAGCGTCTGCGAGCTGTCGGCCAGCGCCTTGCGCAGCAGCGAAACGGCGCGCGCGAGCACCGATTCGCTGAGCACGCGGCCGGGCCAGACGGCTTCCATGAGCTCGTCCTTGGTCAGGACCTCGCCCGGATGGCGCACGAACTGGCGCAGCAGTTCGAGCGCCTTGGCCTCCAGCGGCACGACTTCGCCGAGATGCAGGATCTCGAGCCGGAACTCGTCGAGCTCGCTGTCGCCGAAGCGCCAGCGGGCCGGCTGCAGGTTCGGGCTGGGAGGCGCCGGGGAAGTCATCGGACGCGAGCCGGCTTACTCGACCGGCAGCAGATCCTTGAGCGCGCGCCAGCCGCCGTCGACGTTGACGACCTTGTCGTAGCCCATGCGCTTGAGGTTGTCGGCCGCCAGCGCCGAGCGCGAGCCGCCTCCGCAGTACAGGTAAAGCGGGGTGCTGCGATCGGGGTACTTGACCTCGATGTCGCGTTCGATCACGCCCTTGCCGATGTGCTCGGCGCCCTTCAGGTGGCCGGCGGCGAATTCGCTTTCCTCGCGTGTATCGATGAGTTTGGCGCCCGGCGTGGCCGCGAGTTCGGCCGCCAGTTCGGTGGGGCGGATTTCGCGGACGCGGCTGCGCGCCTCGGCGACGAGGTCGGAGAACTTGAGAGGGCTGCTCATCGGGCGATCCTTGGCTTGGGGCGGGGCTGGAATTCTAGCGGCAGCCAACACTTGCATGCGTTTGTCGGTCGCTGCGTATGCGTTGACAAGCCTCGACAGCAATAAGAATCTTGCCCGATTGCAGAGCCCGACGCGCCGGATGCATCACCCGAAGAGCGCGATGAGGTGTGCGTCGAAGCGAGGAAGCGCAGTGTTGGCGAAACCCCGAGTGGCGGTTTGGTGCAGCGTTTGGGTGGTGAGCCTGGCGGTGGCCGCGCCGATGACGGCGTCCGGCGCCGATCCGGTCGGGCAGGCGATCAATGCGACGGTCGAGGCCAATCGCGGCGCCCGGGCCTCGCAGTCGCGTATCGATGCGCTCGACGACCAGACCCGGCAGATGCTCGAACGCTATCGGGCCGCCACCTGGCAGTCGCAGCAGCTCAAGGTGTATGCCGAGCAGCTCGAAGAGCTCGCGAGCGGCCAGGAGGCCGAGCGCGATTCGCTGCAGCGCCAGCTCGCCGAGGTCGATCGCACCGAGCGCGAGCTGCTGCCGCTGATGCTGCGCATGACGCAGGGGCTCGAAGCCATCCTGGCCGAAGACCTGCCGTTCCTGCAGCAGGAGCGGCGCGATCGCATCGCCGGCATCAAGCGGCTGATGGCCGATCCGTCGGCGAGCAACGTCGACAAGTTCAAGCGCATTCTCGAGGCCTACCAGATCGAAGCCGAATACGGCCGCACGCTCGGCGCCGAGCGCACGCAGGTCGAGAACCGCTCGGTCGACGTGCTGCGCGTCGGCCGCACCGCGCTGTACTACCTGAGCATCGACGGCCGCGAGGCCGGCTGGTGGAACGCGGCGCAAAAGCGCTGGGACAAGCTCGACGGCGGCGAGATCGCGCAGATTCGCCGCGGCCTGCGCATGGCGCGCGAAACGCTCGCGCCCGATCTGCTGCGGCTGCCGGTGCCGACTGCGGCGCTGCATGCCGGAGCGCAGCCATGAACCTGCGCAATGCGATGTTCGCCTTTGCGCTCTGCGGTTTGAGCATCGGCTCCGCGCTCGCGCAGAACGCGGCTCCGGTGCCGCAGGCGGCGAAACCGGCGCAAGGGCTCGATCGTCTGCTCGACCAGATTCGCGAAGGCTCGCAGCAGATGTCGAAGACCAACCAGGAGCGCGAGGCGCGTTTCCTGCGCGACAAGAACCAGCAGGCGCAGCTGCTCGCCGAGGCCGAAGCCGCGCGCAACGCCGCCGATGCGCGGGCCAAGCAGGCCAAGTCGCGCTACGACGCGGCGCAGGCCGGCATCGCCGCGCTCAAGCAGCAGCTGCAGGGCCGCGTCGGCGACAGTGCGCAGATTTTCTCGGCGGTGTCCGATGCGGCCGGCGCGCTCAAGGCGCAGGCGCAGGATTCGCTCGTGACGCCGCAGCTGCCGACGCGCAGCGCCGATCTCGACCAGCTCGCGCAGGCGCGTGAACTGCCCGGCGTCGATCAGATCGAGAAGCTCTGGTTCCTGTATGCGCAGGAGATCGCCGAGAACGGCAAGGTTGCACGCTTCAAGGCGCAGGTGTTCGACGACGCCGGCGAGCCGCAGCAGGCCGAGGTCACGCGCATCGGCGCGTTCTCCGCATTCGCGGACGGACGTTATCTGGCGATCGAACCGGGCACCGGCCAGCTCACCGCGCTGCCGCGCCAGCCTTCGGATTTCACCGGGCTGATCGGCGACTTCGGCGAAGAGCCGCTCGCCGACATCCTCGTCGATCCTTCGCGCGGCGCGCTGCTGCGGCTTGCGGCCGAGCGGCCCGCGCTGTCCGAGCGTGTTCACCAGGCCGGAGCGGTCGGCTACGTGATCATCGCGATCGGTCTGGTCGGCGCGGCGCTCGCGATCCATCAGCTCGTCTATCTGCTGCTGGTCGGCCAGAAAGTCGGAGCGCAGCTGCGCGATCTGGGCAACCCGCGCGACGACAATCCGCTCGGCCGCGTGCTCGGCTGCCTGCGCGGCGAATCGCCCGACAGCCTGCGGACGCTCGATACCGAAGCGATCGAAACGCGCCTCGCCGAAGCGGTGCTGCGCGAGACACCCAAGCTCGAACGCTATCAATCGCTGCTGCGCATGATCGTCGCGGCGGGCCCGCTGCTCGGCCTGCTCGGCACCGTGGTCGGCATGATCATGACCTTCCAGGTCATCACCGAACTCGGCTCCGGCGATCCGAAAGTCATGGCCGGCGGCATTTCGCATGCGATGGTCGCGACCGTGCTCGGCCTGCTGATCGCGATTCCACTGCTGTTCGCGAACAGCTTCCTCGGCGCGCGTTCGCGCGTGCTCACGCAGATTCTCGACGAGCAGGCGGCCGGCATGCTCGCGCGTCAGATCGAGGCGCGGCGCTCGCGTACTGCGCATGCTTGAGACGCTGCTGATTCCGTATCGCCAGTTCGACGAGTTCCTCGATCTGGGCGGCTGGGTGGTCGGCTGGATCGTGCTGTGTGCGCTCGTGATGTGGACGCTCGTGCTCGAACGTGCCTGGTTTCTGCTGCGCATCTATCCGCAGCTGCGCAAGGCCTGCGTGCGCGAGTGGCGCGAGCGCGATGAACGCGGCTCTTGGACCGCGCAGCGCATTCGCACCGCGATGGTGTCCGAGTTGCGGCTGGCCATGGAAAGCGGCCTGCCGATCATTCGCGTGATGGTGCCGATGAGTCCGCTGCTCGGCCTGCTCGGCACCGTCGTCGGCATGCTGCAGGTGTTCGATGCGATGACGGCCGCGCGCAGCGCCGATACGCGCGCGATGGCCGACGGCATTTCGCATGCGATGATCGCGACCATGGCCGGTCTCGTCGTGAGCCTGCTCGGCTTGTTCTGCGCGCATCTGCTCGGCTCTCGCGTAAAGCTCGAAACCGCTAGGCTCAACGAGCTGCTGGATGCGACGCCATGAAGCTTCGTCGTCGCGCTGAAATGCATGAAGACTCGGCGATCGATCTCGCGCCGATGCTCGATTTCGTCATGAACCTGCTGATCTTCTTCATCATCGCGGCGGCCTTCGTACACGAATCCGGCATCCGCGTGAACCGGCCCGCGGCCAAGACCGCCAAGCCCGAGGACCAGGGCAGCATCTTCGTCGCGGTCTCGGCGAACAATGAAATCTGGATCGATCGCGAGCACGTCGACATTCGTAGGCTGCGCGGCGAGATCGAGCGCATGAAGCGCGAGCGCCCGAAAGCCGCGGTCGTCGTGCAGGCCGATCGCGAGGCGCGCGCCGGCGTGCTCGTCGAAGTCATGGATCAGGCGCGTCTGGCTGGTGTCGCGGACGTCGCGATCGCGGCGACTCCGCAGTGACGCGCTCGCCGGGCGGCACATGCTGATCGAACATCGCTTGCCGGCTGCTGCGCGCAGGCGCTGGCTGTGGCTGCCGCCGCTGGCGCTCGCGCTGACCTGGCTGCTGTTTCTGTTGCTGTATCAGGCGATCCGCTCGGATGAAGCCGTGGTCGCGCCGACCACGCTGATCGACGCCGTGCGCGTGGTGCAGACCCAGCGCAGCGAAGCGACGCCGCAGCAAGTGATGCGCGCGCTCGAATCGCCGCCGCCACCGCCGCCTTCGGCTCCGCCGTCGCTCGCAGGCGGTGCGATGCCGACGCTATCGCTGCCGACGATGGCGGTGTCGCCGATCGAAGTCGGCAACATCGCGGTGCCGCTCGGAACGACGATCGGCGGCGGAGCCAGCCTGGGCTCCGGAAGCTTCGGCGGTTTCGCGCGCGGTGGTGGCGCTGGCAGCGGTTCCGGTGGAGGCGGCAACTACAGCGGCGGCAAATGGAAGGGCAAGCCGCTGGTTCCGATCTCGACCGCGCGTCCGCAGATGCCCGAATGGGCTTGCAAGCAGAAGATCGCGGGCTGGGTCGAGGCGGTTTTCACGATCACCGCGAACGGCCATGTGCGCGACGTGAAAATCGCCGATGCCGATCCCAAGGGCGTCTACGAAGCCGCCGCGATCGAGAGTATTTCGAACTGGCTCTACGAACCCACGGGCGCGAACCTCGAAATTCGCCAGCGCGTGCCGATGGATCCGGCCGATTGCGCATTCAACTGGCGCTGAGCGATGAGCTCGCTCGATAGAGTTGTCGCCTGCATCGCCTTGCTGTGCGTCTGCATCACGGCAAGTGCCGAGCAATACAAGAGCGAGGTGCGCGAACTGCCGAGCAATGCCGCCGACTCCAAACCGGTCGATGCGCAAACGCTGCTCAAGCAGACCACCGATCCCTACGGCAAGGCACTGCTGCTGCGCGATCTGGCCGCACAGGCCGCGCAGAAGAAGGACTACAAGCAGGCGACGCAACTGCTCGAGCAGGCGATCGCGCAGAAATCGCTGTCCGGTCCTGCCGAAAGCGCGATGCGCCAGGATCTCGCGCAGCTGTACATGGCCACCGGCAACACCAAGCAGATGGTTCCGCAGCTCGAAGCGCAGGTGAAGACCGGCAAGGCTTCGCCGGAGGCCTACGTCGCGCTCGGTGCGGCCTACGTCGAGCAGAAGCGCTATGCCGACGCCGTGCCGCTGCTCGAAAAGGGCGTTCGTGCGGTCAAGCAGCCCGACCCGAGCTGGAAGCAGGCGCTGCTCGCTGCGTATCTCGGCGCGGGCAAGGACAAGGAGGCCTTGCCGTTGCTCGAAGAGGCCGTGCGTCGCAGCCCGGCGCAAAAGGAGCTGTGGATTCAACTCGCGGCCGTCAGCCTCAAGGCGGGCGACAAGGAGAAGGCGCAGGCCGTGCTCGAACTCGCGAGCCGGCTCGGCCATCTGCGCGACGACACCGATCGCCTGCGCCTGGTCACGTTGACCGGCCAGATCGGTGCGCCCTTCGAAGCGGCGTCGCTGCTCAAGGGCTGGATCGCGGGCAAGCAGCTCGCGGACAACGCTGAGAATCGCAAGCTGCTCGCGACGCTCTGGCTCGCGGCGCGTGAGAAAAAACTCGCGCTCGACGCGATCGATCAGGCGCTCGCGGTGGCGCCGAGCAGCGACTTGCTGCAACAAAAGGCGCAGCTGCACATGGAGCGCGAGGAATATCCGCAGGCGATTGCGGTGCTCGAAAAGCTCACGGCCGCCAACGCCAAGTCTGGGGCGCTCTGGCTCACGCTCGGCATGGCGCGCTATCAGCAGGCCGACGTCGATGGCGCGCTCGTCGCGTTTCGCCAGGCCCAGGGGTACACGCCGAATCGCAAGCTCGCGGACGAATGGGTCAAGTATCTGGAATCGGGCAGGGCGCGCGAGCAAGCGATGATCGCGCTCGAGCAGACGCGTCAGCGCAAGCAGGAGGAATCGGTCGAAACGAGCGATCGCCTGCTCGGCGATTCGGTCGCGGTCAGCAATGCGGAAGGCGTGGCTGCGCCTGTTGCAGGCGCTGCCCGCAGCGGTGGCGCGCTGACGCCGATCGGCGCCCAGCGCGAGAGCAACGCGGCCGGCACGATTCCGGCCTGGACGGGCGGTATCCAGCGCTCGCAATGGCCGGCGGGGTTCGCCGCGGGCCAACGCCTCAAGGATGTCTACGCCCAGGACAAGCCGCTGTTCACGATCACCGCGGCGAACGCGGCGCAGTACGCGAACCAGCTCTCCGCTGGTCACCGGGCGCTGCTGCGCAAAAGCGGCTACGCGATGCCGGTCTATCCCTCGCGGCGCAGCGTCGCCTATCCGCAAGCGATCTATGAGGCGAGCGAGGCCAACATCGGCCGTGCCGGCTTGACCGGAACCGATTCGCTGCAAGGCGCGAAGCTAGGCGTGCCGTTCCCCAAGCCGGACAGCGGCGTGAAGATCATGTGGAACCATCGGACGCGCTATCGCGGCAATTCGATGCAGGCACAAAGCTCGCAGGCCGTGGTGCAGAAGGACGGCAGCGCGACCTGGCTCAAGCAGATGGAGCGCGTGCTGTATCGCTACGCCAACACGGACGATCCGATCGACCTGTCGCAGCGCAATATCCTGCTGTACTACCTGAGCGCGTTCGGGCGCAGCCTGACCCGGCTCGACTTCGTCGCGCTCGTGCACGAGACCGCGAATTCGACGCAGAACGGACGCAACGTCTGGGCGCTGCCGCTCGACATCGGCAAGCTGTTCCGCATTCCGCCGGTCGGCTACGACCAGCCATTTCCGGGCTCGGAAGGTTTGTACTTCATCGACATGGTCGACATGTACAACGGCGGGTTCGACCGCTACGTCTGGAAGCTGCAGGGCAAGCGCGAACTCTACGTGCCGTACAACAACTATCGCATCGGCGACGGGCGCTATCGCTACGCGCAGCTGATCAAGCCGGGCTACCTGAATCCGGAAGCGACACGTTACGAGTTGCACCGCGTCTGGGTGATCGAGGCGACCGAGCGCGGAGGCAAGAAGCACAGCTTCGGCAAGCGCGTGTTCTACGTGGATGAAGACAGCTGGAACATCGTGCTCGTCGAGAATTACGAGCATGACGATCAGACGCTCTGGCGCTTCCAGGAAGGCCATTTGCTGGCCCTCTACGATTCGCTGTCCGCGAACTGCGCGCCCGTGGTGACCTATGACTTCAAGGACGGGCGCTACTTCATCAATCGTCTGACGGCGGAAGACGCACCGGCACGCTTCAACGTGCCGATGCGTGAGCAGGACTTCACGCCGGATGCAGTACGAACGCGCTACAACCGGCGCTAGGCTGCGCTGCGCCGGCTTACTGCGCGCGCACCCATTCCTGCGTGCGGCCGAGCATCGAGACGCCCATGTAGCCTCGAACCTTGAGCTTCTGGCCGCCGGCCTCGGGTTCGAGCTTGGCGCCGTAGATCTTGCCCTTCTGCGGGTCGAGGATCTTGCCGTCGCCCCAGCTATCGCCGTCTTTCTTGACACCCCAGAGTATCGTCATGCCCTGAATCGGCTTGTCCTTGCGATCGCCTTCGCATTTCTCGCAAGTCGGATTCGGTTTCGACGGGTTGATGAGCTCGACGACGCTGCCTTGCAGCTCACCATTGACTTCCTTGATCTCGACGATCGACTTCGGCTTGCCGGTTTCGTCGTCGATGGTCTGCCAGCGGCCGACCGGAGATTCTCCGGCCGCGAACACCGAACTCGCACCAAGTGCAAGCGCCGCGAGGGTCATGGTTTTGAGCGAACGGGTGACGAACGTGGACGACATTTTCATGGCGGTCTCCTCCGCTGGTATGAGTGGGCCGGACCCTAGCTTCGACAGACTGAACCCGCCATGAGTTGCCTGCGAGGCCTCAAGGCTCGGCGGCATGCTCAGCCCAGGTATCCCGAAAGCGTCTTCGACAGCTCCGGCAACAGGGCTTCGAATTCGTCGCGAATGTTGCCGCGCAGCTTGCGATAGGTCGATCGAGCGGTATCGTTGGAACTCTGGGCCGCTCGAGCGTCGACCTTGCTCATGATCGCCTCGACGGTTTCGTCGGCGTTCTTGCGCAGGAACAGGCTGAAGTCGCGGTCGGTCGACTGGCCGAAGCGGGCATACAAGGGCTCGAGCGCGGCGATGAGGTCGGGCAGCAGGCGGCCGATCGCGCGCGGTATCAGGTCCGGCTTGGCCGCCTTGAGCATCGCGAGCCCGGCCTTGAGCGTGAGGCCGCGCAGGCTCCTCAAACTATTCAGATGGCGTTCGACTATCCTCACGCAGTCTGCGGCCAGTGCATCTTTCTGGTGCGGGGCCAGCAGAATCTCGGCAAGCGTGGACATATTTCTCCAAGGGCCTGGGTTGGATGGTCAAGAATAACGATGACGCCTCGTTGTTGCAGAGCAGCAAACGGGGCATGGACCGGCTCAAGACGAGGCCGTTCGAGCGCAATCTCGCACTGACCAAGCTCGGCTTCGGCGCTGGCAGCAAGATCGTCGCCCACGGCATTCGCAATATCTTCCGCGGCGAGATCGAGCGTAGCGAGGCCAATCGCGGTTTTTACGAACGCCAGGCTCAGGTGCTCGCCGATGAACTCGGCCAGCTCAAGGGCAGCGTCATGAAGGCCGGACAGATGCTGTCTCTCTGGGGACAGTATTTCCTGCCCGAAGAAGCCGTCGACGTGCTCGCGAGCCTGCAGGACGACACCGCGCCGGTGGCCTGGAAGTACATCGCTCCGGCGCTCGAGAAGGAGCTCGGACGAAAAAAATTGAGCGAGCTCGAGATCGATGAGGAGCCGATCGCGGCGGCTTCGCTCGGGCAGGCGCATCGTGCGCGCCGCAAGTCCGATGGCCTCGAACTGGTCGTCAAGGTGCAGTATCCGGGCGTGGCCGATGCGATCGACAGCGACATCCGCACGCTTTCGCGCCTCGTGCTGATGTCCAAGCTCACGCCCAAGGGGCTCGACGTCAACCCGATCTTCGCCGAGCTGCGCGAGATGCTGTATCAGGAGGTCGATTACAAGGTCGAGCGCCGCTACACCGAGACCTTCGCCGCCAAGCTCGCGGACGACGATCGCTTCGTCGTGCCCAAGGTGATCGCGGAGTATTCGAGCGGTCGCATCCTGACCACCACTTATGAGAGCGGCGTCAGTGCCCGCCACGCCTCGGTCGCCGCCTTGTCGCAGCCACGGCGCGACCGGCTCGGCAGCGCCTTCATCGAGCTGTTCCTGCGCGAATTCTTCGACTGGGGAATGGTGCAGACCGATCCGCATTTCGGCAATTATCGAATCCGCATCGACCCGCAGGACGAGCACGATCGCATCGTTCTGCTCGATTTCGGCGCCACCAAGCGCTTCGAGCGCAAGTTCATCGACTCGTACACCTGCATCGTCCGCGGCGCGCTCGAACGCAAGCCCGAGCTCATCGAGAAGGGCGCGCTACGCATCGGGCTCATGCAGCCGGATTTTCCGCGTGCGGTGCACGAAGCGTTCGCCACCATGTGCGAAGTCATCGTCGAGCCCTTCACCGATCCTTCCGAGGGCCGCGTGCCCGAGCCATTGTTGAATGAGACAGGGGGCTACCGCTGGGGAGCCAGTGATCTACCGATGCGCGTGACGCAGACTGGTGCTCGCAACGCCTTGTCTGTCTATTTCCGCGTGCCGCCGCGGGAGATCGTGTTTCTGCATCGTCGTCTGGCCGGCGTCTTCATTATGCTGGCCCAGCTGCGAGCCGAAATCTCCACGCGTGCCTCGCTACTGAAGGCGATCGAAGGCCTGGGCAGATGATGGCGCTTCATGCGATTCAGTACGCATGGATGCGCTTGCGTCTGGTTGTTTTTTGTGGTTTGCAGTCAGTTGGAAATTCGCTAGCATCGGCTCGTTTTTTAATTCAAAAATGACTCAGCGCTCACGTGCTCGAGTCCTGTCGAGGAGATGATCCATGAAACAGCGCATCGCGCTCACGCTCGGCGTCGCCTGTATGGCGTACGCCGCACTCGCATCAGCCAAAGTCGGTCCCGACGAGGCTGGCAAGCTCGGCAAGGACTTGACGCCGGTCGGCGCCGAAAAGGCCGGCAATTCCGACGGTTCGATTCCGGCCTGGGAGCCCGCTCCCAAGCACGGCAATCTGAGCGGCGAATTCCCGCACGATGAGAAGATCGACGCCGAAAAGCCCAAGTTCACGATCAACAAGGGCAACCTCGCGCAATACGAAGCCAAGCTCACCGAAGGTCACAAGTTCCTGCTGAAGACCTACGACAGCTACAAGATGAACGTCTACCCGACGCATCGTCAGGTCGACTACCCGGCCGAGATCAAGGACGCCACGGTCAAGAACGCGGGCACCTGCGAAATGATCGGCACCGATACGCTCGACAACTGCAAGCTCGGTTTCCCGTTCCCGATTCCGAAGACGGGCGCCGAGCCGGTCTGGAATCACAAGCTCAAGTTCCGCGGCGACTACGCCAAGCGCTACAACAACCAGATGATCGTGCAGCGCGACGGCCAGTTCGTGCTGACCAAGATCATCGAAGACGCCGCGTTCTACTACGGCTCGCCGAGCAAGCAGGTTCCGCTGACCAAGGATTCCGGCGAGTTCCTGCGCTATCTGTCGCGCACGATCGCGCCGCCGCGCCTGGCCGGCACCTTCATTCTCGTGCACGAGAAGGCGGGCACCGGTGAAGCGGGTCGTGCGGCCTGGCTCTACACGCCGGCGCTCAAGCGCATCCGCCGCGCGCCGACGGTCTGCTGCGACAACCCGTACGAAGGCACCGACGGCCACCAGTTCTACGATCAGGTGGACATGTTCAACGGTTCGCTCGAGCGCTACAACTGGAAGCTCGTCGGCAAGAAGGAAATCTACATCCCGTACGACAGCAACAAGATCGCGGGCAACACCATCAAGTACAAGGATCTGGTCCGTCCGAAGCACTTGAACCAGGATCTGCCGCGTTACGAGCTGCACCGCGTCTGGGTGGTCGAAGCCAACATCAAGCAGGGCACCAGCCACACCTTCGGCAAGCGCGTGATGTATCTCGACGAGGACAGCTGGAACATCGTCGCCGAGGACGACTACGACAACCGTGGCCAGCTCATGCAGTTCCATGAGGGCCATCTGGTGGTTGCGTACAACATCCAGGCCGCTTCGACGGTTCCGGAAGTGATCTATCACTTCAACTCGGGTCGCTACTTCATCACCGCCGCGTTCAACGAAGACAAGCCGTACGACCTCTCGGTCAAGTACAACGACGACTACTTCAACGCGAGCTCCGTGCAGAAGATGACGACCAAGTAAGTCGGCCTCAACGTCTCAAAACTCAGCCGCCGGGTTCATGCCCGGCGGCTTTTTCATGCCAGAGCAATGAATTTCAGTATTGAATTGCAGTACCCCGCCGCAGCCGAAACGGTGATGAAGATGGTCATCGACCAGCACTACTTCGAACGCAAATACCGGGCGCTCGAAGTGGCCGATTTCACGATCACGCAGCATCAGGTTTCGCACGAGACCTTCGGCATCGACTTTCGCTTCCGTGCTGCCGGCGCGACGAAGATTCCGGAGTTCGCGAAGAAATTCGTCGGCGATGCGATTCGCGTGAAGCAGGCCGAGCGCTGGCGGATCGCGCAGCGCAAGGGAACGATCGACATCGATATCGCCGGTGCGCCCGTGAGCGTGCATGCGGACATGCAGCTGTCCGCCAAGGACGCGAACCAGTCGACGCTCAGGCTCGACTGGACGATCCGCTGCGGCGTTCCGCTGCTCGGCGGCAAGGTCGAGAAACTCATCGCCGAAGACGTGCGGCGCCGCGCCGAGGCCGATGGCGCGATTTCCGCCAGGCTCGTGGGCGAGTACGCATGATCGAGCGGCTGCTCAAGCCGAATCGCATCGAGGTCGCGCGCGATCTGTCGCAGGTGACGACGCGCGATGCGGCGCTCGAAGTCGATCCCGCGTCGGTGCAGATGAGCCAGGCGCAGGTCGATCTGATCTGGCGGCGCATCGAGCAGCTGTACCAAACCGGCCTGCAGCCCGCGATTTCCTTCGTGCTCCGGCGCCAGGGGCGCATCGTCATGCGCCGGAGCATCGGCCATGCGGCGCTCGGTACGCGGGGGCCGCGGCCCGCGGCGCCATGCACGCCCGAGACGCCGATCTGCCTGTTCTCCGCATCCAAGGCGGTGACCGCGATGCTCGTGCACAAACTCGCCGAGCAGAAGCACATCGGCCTCGACGATCGCATCGAGCGCTACATTCCCGAGTACGGCGTCGAGGGCAAGGCGAGCACGACGGTGCGGCATCTGCTTGCGCATCGGGCCGGCATTCCGCGCGTGAAGCCGGGCACCGATCCGTCGATCCTGTTCGACTGGAAGGCGGTCGTGAAAATGCTCTGCGCGGCCAAGCCGATCAGCACGGAAGGCGAGGTGCAGTCGTATCACGCGATCACCGGCGGCTTCATTCTCGGCGAACTCGTGCAGCGCGTTTCGGGGCTGTCGTTGCAGGACTTCCTGGCCGAGCACGTCGCCAAGCCGATGGGGCTCGACGTCTTCAGTTACGGCCAGCCCGAATCGCGGCGCGGTGATGTGGCGATCAACTACGTGACCGGCCCGCGTCCGTGGTTTCCGCTGACGACCTACGTGCAGCAGATTCTCGGTGCGCCGTTCGAGCGCGTGGTCGAAGTTTCGAATTCGCCCGAATTTCTGTCGGCCGTGATTCCGGCCGGCAATCTCTACGCGACGGCCGACGGCATCGGCGCCTTCTTCGAGATGATGCTGAGCGGCGGGCAATGGAACGGCAGGCAGATCTTCAAACCCAAGACGATTGCCGAAGCCGTGCGTCCGGCCGGGCCGATCCACGTCGATCGCACCTTGTTCGTGCCGGTGCGGTTCAGTGCCGGAATGGTGCTCGGCGAATGGCCTTTCGGTCTGTACGGCCGTGATTGCCGCAGCGCTTACGGCCACCTCGGCTTCCTGACCACGATCTGCTGGGCCGATCCGGCGCGCGACGTTTCGGTGGCCTTACTGACCACCGGCAAATCGGTGTCGGCGGATCAGCTGCCTCCGCTGGTTCGCGTGCTAGGCACCATCAGCCGGGTTTGCAAGCCGCTTGCGCACTCGCGGCGCGCTGTTGATTGAGACCACGCGGCGCTCGACCTCATCGGGGTCGACCACGCCGAGCGCTTGCTCGAGTTCATCGAGCGCTTCGCCGGCGTAGACCGCGAGCTTCTGCACGCGCGGCAGCGAATCGCGGCAGGCCGTGAAGCTCAGCGTGAAGCTGTCCGCGTAGCCGAGCGCGGTGATGTTCAAGGCCTGCCCGCGAAACAGCACCGACAGCGGGAAGATGCCTTCGAGTTCGGCGCCGTCGAAATACAGCTTGTTGCGCGCAGCCGGCACGTTCGAGATCAGCACGTTGAACAGCGGCGGCAGCGTTCCCGAGAACCCGCTGACCTTCGCGACCGTGAGCGGCGCCATCAGCAGCAGACTGTACTGAGCGAGCGCGGTCGGCGACAGCTGCTGCACGTGGCGCTTGCCGGCCTGCGTCGAGGCGTTGATCGCGCCGAGGCGCTCGACCGGATCGGCGATCTGGGTTTCGAGATCGGTCAGCAGGCCGCACAGCGAATTGCCGCCGACCTGATTGCGGCGCGGACGCAAGGCGATCGGCACGAGCGAGACCAGCGACGAGCGCGGCAGCGCATCGAGTTCGAGCAGGTAGCGGCGCAGGGCGCCGCCGCAGACCGCGAGCAGCACGTCGTTGGTCGTGGTGCCGGTCTGTTCGGCGATGCGCTTGAGCCGGCTCAGCTTGAGTGCCTGCGTCGCGAAACGCCGCTGTCCGCTGATGCGCCCGTTGAGCAGGCTGTGAGGTGCCTTGAGCAAGGCCGGCAGGCTGCCGTTGGGATACTCGCGTCGCGCGCGAGCCAGGCTGCGATACACCTCGGGAAGCGCCCGCAGCTGCGAGCGCAACTGGGTCAGGCCGCGCTGGGCGGCGGCGAGCGGCCCCGGAGTCGGAGGACGCACGCTGGTCGGCAGCGGCATCGCCCACGGTGGCGGCTGATTGAGCGCTTCGGGGTTTTCGGAAAGCCAGCTCTTGATGAGCTTCAGGCCGCCGAGCCCGTCGATCGCCGCATGGTGGCCCTTGAGATAGATCGCGAAACGGTTGCCCTCGAGCCCTTCGATGATGTGGCATTCCCAGGGCGGGCGGCTCAGGTCGAGCGGATGCGAATGCAGCCGCGAGATCAGCATGCCGAGCTCGCGCTGGCCGCCGGGCTTCGGCAGCGCCGAATGGCGCAGGTGATAGTCGAGATCGACGTTGCGCTCGATCTCCCAGTACGGCGCGATCGCGGCGAGCGGGCCGCGCGCGAGCGCATGGTTGAACGGCGATCGGCTGACCGGATAGCTGCGCAGCCGGGCGACGAGCTGGCTCAGATACTGGCGCCCGGTCGCTGGCGGCAGGCGGAACGTCAGCAATGCGCCGACGTGCATCGGCGTGTCGGTCGACTCCATCCTCAGAAAGCAGGTGTCGATCAGGCTCAGCCTCTTCATCGCGCTCCTTGCATCATGGTTCAGCAGTCGCTGCGGCTGCGTACGATTTGGCATCAATTCGTAGGGAGCCTAATGGTTCGCCGCGGTTCGCGATAGTCGCCGGCTCAGCCGCTTGCCGCGGGCATCCAGTGCTTGAGCAGTTCGTGTGCAGGCCAGTACAGCAGCAGTGGCCAGCCGGCCAGCGTGAACGCGAGCCAGGCCCAGGCCGGCATCCAGGACTGCGGCGCGTCATCCGACAGCCCATGAACGTAGTTGATGTTCACCGGCTCGAGGCCGCGGACGGGCGAGGGCGGCGGCATGCAGAAATAGCAGATCAGCAGCAGCACGCTGGCGATCGCGGTCCAGCACGCCAGGGCGCGGACATCGTAGCCCGTGCGGCTCAGCAGGTAGAGCAACAGCAGCGGCAACCAGCCATGGAACAGCGAGAGTCCGCGCAGGCCGAGCGAGCGCTTGGAGTCGAACATGTAGTCGGTCATGCCCGACAGCCGCCACCCGAAGGCTCCGACCACGAAGTCGAGCAGCCAGAAGATCTGCGGGAGCAGAATGCCAACGGTCGCGATCGACAGCAGCAACGCGCTTTCGGTCCAGATGCCGGCGAGCGTCAGCAGCAGGGCCACATCGCAGAAGTAAAGAAAATTGCGAAGCCCATACTGGCGCAGGTAGACCGGCACGAGCACGGCCATGAACGCCGTGTAGGTCAGCTTCACGGACAACGGAATGAGCGCTTGGGGTGCGACGGCTTCCATGGGCCTCCAGGAGCGGATCGAACATCGATCGATGAAGCCGCGTTTATAACAGCCCCGTCGCCATGCGGCTGGCACGGCCCGTGCGATCGTGGCCGCGGCCGCAGACATTTGCACATCAACACAACAGGAGTTCGATTTTGGAAGACGACACGCAAGACCCCGACGTGATCCGCGAGGGAAGCCCGCTGTTTCCCGTCGTGGGATTCGGGCTCGCGCCGGTGCAGAACGGCATCGGCGTGCTCAAGCTTCGGTACTTCGAAGCGCCGGGCCAGTCGGTGCCCAGCGAGACGCCGGCCTACTCTTTGAACATCAGCACGCTGCGCCGCATGGGCGAGCAGTTCCTGGTGATGGCCGGCTATCTCGAAGCCGCGCAGGAAAAGCTCGCTGAAAGAGCGCAGAAGGTGGAGTGAAGAAAAGCCTTCTGGCAACAAAAAAGCGAAACCGGGCAGATCGGTTTCGCTTTGCTTGTCCGGTTGAACCGGAGACCTCAAGCCATTCGAAGATGGCGTCCCCACGGGGATTCGAACCCCGGTTACCTCCGTGAAAGGGAGGTGTCCTAGGCCTCTAGACGATGGGGACTTAGGAACGAAAATTTGGTGGAGCTAGTCGGGATCGAACCGACGACCTCCTGCATGCCATGCAGGCGCTCTCCCAGCTGAGCTATAGCCCCGTTTCAACGTGTTGCCCGTTGCAGCGGGCGCGCAGTATAGGCGGAACAAATTTGGCAAACAAGCATTTTTTTCAAATTGATGATGGTCCCTCGCGAGCGATTAAAACCTGTTCAAAGCGAGGCTTACATCGAATGGTTCGGTCCGGCGAAAGGGCCTCGTGCTTTAATCACGAGACCCATTTTCAGGAGGCTGTCATGCACGACGCCGATTGCTTCACCACGCACCAGGTCACCAACCAGCCGCCACCACTGCAGGGCTACAACGCTTTCGAGCTCGACGCCGCGCTGAAGTCCGCAGTACTGCGCGAGGCGGGCGACTGGGGCGCGTCGGATCTGCAGGTCTATGGCGCGATCGCGGGCGGCGAGCTGCTCGAACTCGGCTTCGCGGCCAACGAGAACAAGCCCAAGCTCAAGACTTTCGATCGCTACGGTCATCGCATCGACGAGGTCGAATTTCATCCGGCTTATCACCGGACCCTGTCGCTCGCGATGCAGCATGGCGTGCACAGCTATGCCTGGCGGCATCGGCGCGCCGGAGCGCAGGTGGTGCGATCGGCGCTGGCCTATCTGCACTATCAGGCCGAGGCAGGCACCAGCTGCCCGCTGACGATGACCTACGCGGCGGTGCCGGCCCTGCAGCACGCGCCAGCATTGGCCGAACGATGGCTGCCACGCATCACTTCGCTTCAGTACGACTCGCGCGTGCTGCCGGCCGATCGCAAGAGCGGCTGCACGATCGGCATGGGCATGACCGAGAAGCAGGGCGGCTCCGACGTGCGCGCGAATACGACGCGCGCGTTCTCGCGCGGCGACCATTACGAGATCGTCGGCCACAAATGGTTCTTCTCGGCGCCGATGTGCGACGCCTGGCTCGTGCTCGCGCAGGCTGAAGGTGGACTGAGCTGCTTTTTGATGCCCAAGCTGCTCGTGGACGGCACGCGCAACGCGATCCGCATCCAGCGGCTCAAGGACAAGCTTGGCGACTGGAGCAATGCGTCGAGTGAAGTGGAGTTCCACAACGCGCAGGCCTGGCTCGTCGGGGCTGAAGGCCGCGGCGTGGCGACGATACTCGAAATGGTCGCGCTGACCCGGCTCGATTGCATGACCGGCTCGGCCGGGCTCATGCGCCAGGCGCTCATGCAGGCGATTCACCATGCGCGGCACCGCACCGCGTTCGGGCGGCTGCTCGTCGATCAGCCGCTCATGCAGAACGTGCTCGCCGACATGGCGCTCGAAGTGGAGGCCGCGACCGCACTCGCGATGCGCACCGCGCGCGCGGTCGATGAAAAGGACACCGCGCTTGCGCGCATCCTCACAGCCGTCGGCAAATACTGGAACTGCAAGCGCGCGCCGGCCCTCGTCAACGAGGCACAGGAATGCCTCGGCGGCGCGGGCTATGTGGAGGAGTCGATTCTTCCGCGCCTGTATCGCCAGGCGCCGCTCAACTCGATCTGGGAAGGCAGCGGCAACGTGCAGTGTCTCGATGTGCTGCGCGCATTCTCGCGCGAGCCGGCTTCACGCGAGGCGGTGTTCGCCGAGCTGAGTTCGGCGCGCGGGGCGAACGGCGCTTACGACCGCGAGCTGACCGCGCTGACGTCGCTGCTCGGCGACGCCCAGCTGCTCGAATCGCAGTCGCGCGCGCTCGTCGAGCGCATGGCGCTGATGTTCCAGGCGGCGATCCTGATTCGAGCCGGCGACTCGTCGGTGTCGGATGCCTTCGTCGCGAGCCGGCTCGATGGCGGTCGCGGCCAAGTGTTCGGAACGCTGGCGGCCGATCTGCCGCTGCGCGCGCTGATCGATCGTGCCTGGCCCGGCTAGGGCCGGCTCACCACGATATAGGGGCGCGAGCTTGCGGGCGTCTGCGCGAGTTCGACGCGAATGCCGTACAGCTCGCTGAGCCGCTCGGCGGTCAGCACCTCGGCAGGCGGGCCGCTCGCAATGAGCTCGCCCGAGCGCAGCAGGCTCACGCGATCGGCGAAGGCCATGGCTTGGTTCGGGTCGTGCAGCACGGCGAGCGCGCCGCCGCCGCGATCGGCGAAAGCCCGTACCTGCGACAGGCAGTCGTACTGGTGCGCGAGGTCGAGGCTCGCGGTAGGCTCGTCGAGCAGCAGGTAGGCGGGCGGGCCGGGGCGATCGTTCCAGACCTGCGCGAGCACGCGGGCGAACTGGACGCGCGCGCGCTCGCCACCCGACAGCGTCGGATAGCGTCGCCCGGCGAGCTGGCTCACGCCGGCGGCGCGCAGGGCTTCGTCGATGATGCGGCTTTCCTCGCTCATTCCCATTGAAGCGCTCGCCAGCCGGCCGAGCTCCACGACCTCGCGCGCCGTGAAGCCGAAGCGCAGGTTTTCTTGCTGCGGCAACACGGCCCGGCGCGCTGCCAGCTGGGCGACGGGCCAATCCGAAAGCCGGCGGTCGTCGAGGCTGACGCTGCCGGTGCTCGGCTGCAGGTCGCCGCAAAGCAGTTGCAGCAAGGTCGACTTGCCGGCCCCATTGGCGCCGAGCACGGCGTGGACCTCGCCCGGACGCAGTTCGAGCGACAGCCCGGCCAGGCGGCGCCGCCCGTTCTGTGTAAGGCCCACGTCGATCGCCCGCAGCATCTACCAGGACTCGACGCGGTCACGGTGCCGCATCAGCAGGATCAGGAAGAACGGGGCGCCGAGCACGGCCGTCAGAATGCCGACCGGTAGTTCCTGCGGCGCGAAGCTCGTACGCGCGATGACGTCCGCGGTCGCGAGCAGCGCCGCGCCGCAGAGCGCGCTGGCCGGTAGCAGCGTGCGATGGTCCGGCCCGGCCCACAGGCGAATCCAGTGCGGAGCGAGCAGGCCGATGAAGCCGATCAGCCCGCTCAGGGCGACGCAGCAGGCCACGGCGAGCACGACGGCGGCAAGCACACGGCGCTTGAGGCGCTCGACGTCGACGCCCAGGTGGCGCGCCTCGGCTTCGCCTAGCAGCAGTGCGTTAAGGGAGCGCGACTGGCGTGGCAGCCAGAGCAGCAGGGCGAGCAGGATCGGCGCGATCAGCGCGATCTCGCGCCAGCCCGATTTGGCCAGCGAGCCGAACATCCAGAAGCTGATGTTGCGCAGGGCGCTCGGATCGGCGATCGACACGATGAAGCCGATGCCCGCCGCGAACAGCGCATTCGCCGCCAGGCCGGCGAGCAGCAGGGTGGTGACGCGCGTGTGGCCGTCGGAACGGGCCAGTCGGGAAGCCAGCCCGGCGCTCAGCAGTCCACCTGCGAACGCGGCGAGCGGGATCGACACGATCCGCATCGACTCGGGCGCATGGCGGCCCAGCAGGATTGCCAGCGCCGCGCCGAATGCGGCGCCGCTCGCGACGCCGATGAGGCCGGGATCGGCCAGTGGATTGCGAAACAGGCCCTGCATCGCGGCGCCCGACTGCGCGAGGCTCGCGCCGACCAGCAAGGCGAGCACGACACGTGGGAGCCGCAATTGCAGGACAGTGCCGACCTCGAATGCACCGAGCGGCGGATCGAGCCTGATCCCGAACGCAGGGATCAGGCTGCCGATCACCCTGGGCAAGGCGATGGAACTGCTGCCCAGGCAGAGCCCCAGAACAGACGCCGCGACGACGGCGACTGCCAGCAGGAGCATCAGCGCCGAGCGCGATCGGAGGCGGGAAGGGGCGGCCATAGCCGCCTATTCTGTCATCCCGAACCCGGCCCTCGCGCCGGCGCGAGAAATGATTTCCTACTTGTTCAGAATGAGCTTGTCGTTGCGCGTCAGGCGCAGGCGGTATTCCTGGCCCTGATGCTCGATGATCAGCTCATGCGTGCCGCGGAACAGGTCCTGGCTCTTGAGGCGGGGCTGCACGGAGGTGCGGATGACCGGGTTGCGACGCGGCATGCTGAGGGTGGCGCTTTCCATCGGTGACTCCTTCGTGGTTGATGATTGAATGATAATGATTATCAATAACGCGTCAATGGGATTCGGCACTCGGGTGACGAACGGTTACCCGTCGACGGCTTGGCTGCGCAAACGGGCAGTCGGCGTACGCGCTGATATACTTCCGGGCTCGGTCGCGCAGGCGAGAGTGGCGGAATTGGTAGACGCCCGGGATTTAGGTTCCCGTGCCGCAAGGCGTGCGAGTTCGAGTCTCGCCTTTCGCACCATCACCTTCGGGTGAGCGACCGACCGATCAAGGGTGCCGCTCGGCGGACGCCCCCGTACAAACCACAACACACCAATAAGAGTCATCTTCAATGGAAGTCCAACTCGAAACCCCGGGCGGCCTGCTCCGCCAGCTGAAGGTCCGCATCCCCGCCGAGAACGTCACCAAGGCGGTCGAACAGCGCCTTCGGCAGCTATCCAGCCGCGCCAAGGTGCCGGGTTTCCGTCCGGGCAAGGCTCCGCAGAAGGTGATTGAGCAGCAGTACGGCGCCTCCGCTCGTCTCGACGCGGTCAGCGACCTCGTCCAGAAGAGCTATCCGGAAGCGCTCGGCAAGGCCGGCGTGAACCCGGCCGGCATGCCGAAGATCGACATCACGGCTGAAGCCCCCGGCCAGCCGCTCGAGTACACCGCGAGCTTCGAGGTGTATCCGGAGATCACGCTGCAGGGCCTGGACTCGTTCAAGATCGAAAAGCCTGCCGTGCTGATCCAGGATTCGGACATCGACAAGCTCATCGAAAACCTGCGCAAGGGCCGTCGCACGTTCGAAACCGTGTCGCGTCCCGTGGCTTCGGGTGACTCCGTGAACATCGACTTCGAAGGCAAGCTCGATGGCGTGCCGTTCGATGGCGGCAAGGGCGAGAAGGTGGAGTTCGAAGTCGGCGCCGGCCAGTTCCTGCCGGACCTCGAGAACGGCATCGTCGGTCATTCGGCCGGCGAAACCTTCGACGTCCCGGTGAGCTTCCCCGAGGACTATCGCGCCGAGAACCTCAAGGGCAAGACGGCCGTCTTCACCGTGACCGTGCACGAGGTCAAGGAAGCCAAGCTTCCGGCGCTCGACGATGCCGATTTCCTGGCCGCCCACAACGTCGATTCCGCGGCGACCCTGCGCGACAAGGCCAGGTCGGCGCTCGAAGGCGAGCGTGACAAGGCGATCCGTAACCGCCTGAAATCTCAGGCGCTCGAGCAACTGCTCGCGCAGAACCCGATCGACGTGCCGGGCGCGCTGATCGAGCAGGAGATTCCGCGCCTGCGCGAAGATGCCGCCAGCCGCATGAACCTGCGCAACGTGCCGCCCGAGAAGCGCGACGAACTGCTGCCTAACTCGCTGTTCGAACAGACCGCGCGCCGCCGCGTGGCGCTCGGCCTGCTGATCGGCGAAGTGATCAAGGCCCAGAACATCCAGCTCGACGCGGCTCGCGTCGACAAGGCGCTCGACGAACTCGCCGCCGATTACGAGCAGCCCGAAGAGGTCAAGCAGTACTACCGCAGCAATGGCCAGATGATGCAGAGCCTGCGCGCGGTTTCACTCGAAGATCAGGTGGTCGAAGCGCTGCTTGCCGGGACCACGCCGACCGAGCAGCCGATGAGCCTGGAACAGCTCTTGAATCCCCAGGCTCAGGCCTGATTTCCATCAAGACGCGCTTCCAGACAACTCCCCAATCCAGCCGAGGATCAATGACCGACATTCGCGCCCGTGCTACCGGACTCGTCCCGATGGTGGTCGAACAGACCGCCCGTGGCGAGCGCGCCTACGACATCTACTCCCGGCTGCTCAAGGAGCGGATCATCTTCATCGTCGGCCCGATCGACGATTACATGGCGAACATCGTGGTCGCGCAGATGCTGTTCCTGGAGTCGGAGAACCCCGACAAGGACATCCATCTGTACATCAACTCGCCGGGCGGCATCATCACGGCTGGCCTGTCGATCTACGACACCATGAAGTTCATCAAGCCGGACGTGGCGACGATGTGCATCGGGCAGGCGGCCAGCATGGGCGCCTTCCTGCTGTCGGCCGGCACCAAGGGTAAGCGCTATTCCTTGCCGCATTCGCGGATCATGATTCACCAGCCGTCCGGTGGTGCTCAAGGAACGGCCGCCGATGTCGAAATACAGGCTAGGGAAATCCTGTTCCTGCGTGAGCGCCTCAACAAGCTGATGGCCGATCACACCGGGCAGCCCGTCGAGCGTATCGCCAAGGATGTCGAGCGCGACTACTTCATGAGCGCCGAGGCGGCCAGGGACTACGGCATGATCGACCGGATTCTGGAAACCCGGTTACCCTCAGCCACATAGGCGAATTCTTGACCATTTTGCGCACACGCGGGTGCGTGTTATATGTAGGTCGACCCGGTCCTGGGCCCGTTGCGCAGGCCGGAATGAGGAAAGATAGATGAGTGGAGATTTGCGCGGAGGCTCCCACAACGGCCGGGTGCTGTACTGCTCGTTCTGCGGCAAGAGCGAGCATGAAGTCCGGAAGTTGATCGCGGGTCCGTCCGTCTATATCTGCGACGAGTGCGTCGATCTTTGCAATGACATCATTCGCGAAGAAGTCCACGCCAAGCCGCAGACCAAGGGCTTGCCGAAACCGCAGGAAATCCGCGCGGTCCTCGACGAGTACGTGATCGGCCAGGAACAGGCCAAGAAGGTGCTGTCCGTCGCGGTCTACAACCACTACAAGCGGCTGTCGACCAAGGGTTCGCAGGACGGCGTCGAACTCGCCAAGTCCAACATCCTGCTGATCGGGCCGACCGGCTCGGGCAAGACCTTGCTCGCCGAGACGCTGGCTCGCCTGCTCGACGTGCCGTTCGCAATCGCCGATGCCACCACGCTGACCGAAGCGGGCTATGTGGGCGAAGACGTCGAAAACATCATTCAGCGCCTGTTGCAGAAGTGCGATTACGACATCGAGAAGGCGCAGCGCGGCATCGTCTACATCGACGAAATCGACAAGATCGCCCGCAAGAGCGAGAACCCCTCGATCACGCGTGACGTCTCGGGCGAGGGCGTGCAGCAGGCCCTGCTCAAGCTGATCGAAGGCACCATCGCCCAGGTTCCGCCGCAGGGCGGTCGCAAGCATCCGCAGCAGGAGTTCCTGCAGGTCAACACGGCCGGCATCCTGTTCATCTGCGGCGGTGCGTTCGCGGGCCTGGAGCGAGTGATCCAGCAGCGCACCGAGCGTACCGGCATCGGCTTCTCGGCCGACGTGAAGTCGCAGAAGGACACGGCGCAGCTCAACAGGATGTTCTCGTCGATGGAGCCGGACGATCTGATCCGCTTCGGCCTGATTCCGGAATTCGTCGGCCGCCTGCCGGTCGCCGCGATCCTCGAAGAGCTCGACGAAGCCGCATTGATGTCGATCCTCAAGGAGCCGAAGAACGCGCTGGTCAAGCAGTACGCCAAGCTGTTCCAGATGGAAGGCTGCCAGCTCGAGCTACGCGAGGACGCGCTGCGCGCTGTCGCGCGCAAGGCCAAGGAGCGCCGCACGGGTGCGCGTGGCCTGCGTACCATTCTCGAGAACATCCTGCTCGACGTGATGTACGACTTGCCGTCGATGCAGAACGTCTCGAAGGTGGTCGTCGACGAAGCCGTGGTGAAGGGCGAGGCCAAGCCGTTCATCGTCTACGAGAATGCCGAGAAGCGCGAAGTCAAGAACAGCGCCTGAGTCTTTCGCTCGGTCGCTGCTCGAATTGACGCCCCGCTCGATGCGGGGCGTTTTCGTTTAGGCCGAGGGGGCTTTGCCGCTATCGGAGCTTGAAACCACCGCACCGACCCTCATCTGCAATAATCAGGCATCACCGCCGCCAACGAGAGTTCTAAGTGGAAGCGACCCAAGACCGTCAAGCGCCCGTTCTTCCTCTGCGTGATGTGGTGGTCTACCCCCACATGGCGATACCGTTGTTCGTGGGCCGTGAGAAATCCATTCGCGCGCTCTCCGCCGCCATGCAGAACGACAAACGCATTCTGCTCGTCGCCCAGCGCACGGCGGACACGGATGATCCGAGCGCGAATGACATCTATCGCGTCGGCACGCTCGCGAGCATTCTGCAGATGCTCAAGTTGCCCGACGGCACCGTGAAGGTGCTCGTCGAAGGCGTGCAGCGCGCGCAGATTCTGAAGCTCGACATGGACGGCAACTACGCAGTCGCCGACTGCAAGCCCTTGCCGATCGACGAGGTTCCGGCCGCGGGCCGAGAAGTCGATGCGCTCGTGCGTTCGACGCTTGCGCAGTTCGAGCAGTACATCAAGCTCAACAAGAAAGTGCCGGCCGAATTGCTGCCGTCGCTCGCGAGCATGGATGCGCCGGGCCGCCTCGCGGACACCATCGCCGCGCATCTGAACCTGAAGCTCGAAGACAAGCAGCAGGTGCTCGAGATCGACGATCCGCATGCGCGTCTCGAACACGTGTTCTCGCAGCTCGAAAGCGAGATCGACGTGCTGCAGATCGAGAAGAAGATCCGCGGTCGCGTGAAGTCGCAGATGGAGAAGAATCAGCGCGAGTACTATCTCAACGAGCAGATGAAGGCGATTCAGAAAGAGCTCGGTGAAGGCGAGGACGCGCCCAACGAGCAAGAGGAATACGCGCGCAAGATCGAAAAGAGTGGCATGCCCAAGGAAGCCAAGGCCAAGGCCAAGGCGGAATTGAACAAGCTCAAGATGATGCCGCCGATGTCGGCCGAAGCCACTGTCGTGCGCAACTATCTCGATCACCTGACCACGGTGCCGTGGAAGAAGGCGACCAAGACGCGCATCGATCTGAAGGTCGCGCAGGACAAGCTCGACGAAGACCATCACGGGCTCGAGAAGGTCAAGGAGCGCATCCTCGAATATCTCGCCGTGCAGAGCCGCGTGAAGAAGCTGCGTGGGCCTATCCTGTGCCTGGTCGGTCCGCCCGGCGTCGGCAAGACCAGCCTCGGTCGTTCGATCGCCGAGGCGGTGAATCGCAAGTTCGTGCGCATGTCGCTTGGCGGCGTGCGCGACGAGGCCGAGATTCGCGGCCACCGTCGCACCTACATCGGCGCGATGCCCGGCAAGATCGTGCAGAACCTGACGAAAGTCGGCGTGAAGAATCCGCTGTTCCTGCTCGACGAAATCGACAAGATGAGCATGGATTTCCGCGGTGATCCGTCGGCCGCGTTGCTCGAGGTGCTCGATCCCGAGCAGAACTCGACGTTCAACGATCACTATCTCGACGTCGATCTCGATCTGTCGGACGTGATGTTCGTCGCCACCGCGAACACGCTCAACATTCCGGGACCGCTGCTCGATCGCATGGAAGTCATTCGCCTGTCGGGCTACACCGAGGACGAAAAGCTCAACATCGCCAAACAGTATCTGATTCCGAAACAGCTCAAGAACAACGGCCTGAAGGCCGAAGGCGAACTCGAGATCAGCGATGCGGCGATTCGCGCGCTGATTCGTCATTACACGCGCGAAGCCGGTGTGCGTAATCTCGAGCGCGAGATCAGCAAGGTTGCGCGCAAGGTCGTGAAGGAAGTGCTGCTCAAGCCCACCGACAAGGCGCTCAAGGTCACCGACAAGAATCTCGACAAGTATCTTGGCGTGCAGAAGTTCCGCTACGGTCGTGCCGAGGAGAAGAACCAGATCGGTCAGGTCACGGGTCTCGCATGGACCGAAGTCGGCGGCGAGCTGCTGTCGATCGAAGCGGCGCTTTCGCCGGGCAAGGGCAAGCTCACGCAAACGGGTTCGCTCGGCAACGTCATGCAGGAGTCCATCCAGGCCGCGTTGACCGTCGTGCGTTCACGCGCGCGTGGACTCGGCATCGATCCAAGCTTCCATCAATCGAACGACATCCACGTGCACGTGCCCGAAGGCGCCACTCCCAAGGACGGCCCGAGTGCCGGCATCGCGATGTGCACCGCGATGGTGTCCGCGTTGACTGGCATTCCGGTGCGGGCCGATGTCGCGATGACAGGCGAGATCACCTTGCGCGGGGAAGTGCTGCCGATCGGTGGCCTGAAGGAAAAGCTGCTCGCGGCTCAGCGTGGTGGTATCCGCACGGTGGTGATTCCGCACGAGAACGTGAAGGATCTCGCGGACATTCCGCCGAACATCAAGAAAGAGCTCAAGATCGAGCCGGTGCGCTGGATCGAAGACGTGCTCAAGACCGCGCTCGAAAGCATGCCGGAGCCCAAGCCAGCCGAATCGCCCTCACCGGTGCCGGCATCGCAGACCGATCTCGTCAGGCCGCACTGACGCGTCGAAGGACTTTCGGCAGGACGCGTCCCCTGCGTAAAAAACCGCGTTCCGGACGGGTGTTTTTCCTGGTCCGGAACGCGGTTTTCTTTGTTGACGCTCAACTCAGGCGCTTGCTATAAAAACAACCGTCCTCCATCGCGTAACTCACACTACATTGCAGCTCGGACATCTCACGCGGGTCTGATGTCGAGAGCTAGCGCGCGTGCGTAGGTTCCCAACATTGCATGACCGACGCCGCCGTTCGCGTCAGCTGTGGCGGCATCATTTCCCAGGGATTTTCAGATGAACAAAGCAGAACTCATTCAAGCCGTTGCGGACAAGGCCGATCTGTCGAAAGCCGACGCAACACGTGCGCTTGATGCTATGATTCTGGTCATCGGCAAGGCGCTCAAGAAGAAGGACAAAGTAGCGCTTGTCGGGTTTGGTACCTTTCAGGTTCGTGAGCGCGCAGCTCGTGTTGGTCGCAATCCCAAGACCGGTGCAGCGCTCAAGATCAAAGCCAGCAAAACGCCTTCATTTAAAGCTGGCAAAGCTCTGAAAGATGCTATAAAGTAGCGGACTCGGTGGGGCGATTCGGTTAGCGCGAAAATCTTCTCCGGCATCACCTGACGGGTGCTTAGCTCAGCTGGTAGAGCGTCGCCCTTACAAGGCGAATGTCGGCGGTTCGAGCCCGTCAGCACCCACCAAAAAAATAGTGGAGCGGTAGTTCAGTTGGTTAGAATATCGGCCTGTCACGCCGAGGGTCGCGGGTTCGAGTCCCGTCCGCTCCGCCACTTGTTGCAACAGATGGGGCACCTCAAAAGGGTGCCTTATTTGTTTGTGCCGCAAAAAATTGCGCGGCAATAAATCCTCAGAATTCCGCTAGCAAACTCATCATCGGAAGACCTCCATGCTGCAGTCCATCCGCGATCGCCTGTCCGGTCCCATCGTCTGGTTCGTGATCGGCCTGATCTGTATCCCGTTCGCATTCTGGGGTGTCGAGTCGTTCCGGAGCGGTGGGGCCGATCCGGCGGTGGCGAAAGTCGGTGACAAGGAAATCACGCAGGCCGAATTCCGTCAGGGCTACGATCAGCGCTATCAGCAGCTCGTCTCGCTGATGGGCGAGAACTTCCGTCCCGAGATGATCGATCAGGCGCGGTTCCGCCAGAACGTCATCAACGACATGGTGCAGGAATCACTCATGCGCCAGTACACGCAGGCCGAAGGCTATCGTGCGACCGATGCGGCGGTATTCGACTATCTGAGCAGCGTGCCGGCGTTCCAGGAGAACGGAAAGTTCTCCGCTCAGCTTTATCGCGATCTGCTCGCCCGTCGCGGCATGAATCCGCAGACTTTCGAATCGCAGCTCAGAAGCTCGCTGGTGATCGACCAGCTGCGCGAGGCCATCGTCGATTCGGCATTCGTGAGCAGCGAAGAAGCCGCATTGGCCTATCGCCTGGGTGCGCAGCAGCGTGAGATCGGCGTGGCCCTGTTCTCGGTCGACAAGCTCAAGGCCAGCGCGCAGGTGACCGATGCGCAGGTTTCCGAGCATTACGAAGCCAACAAATCGCGTTATACGGCGCCCGAGCGTCTCAAGCTGTCGTATGTCGATCTCGATATCTCGCAGTTGCCGAAGGCCGAGAACCCCGGTGCCGACGTGCTCAAGACGCTCTACGACGCGGAGAAGGACAGCCGTTTCGCGAGCCCGGAGGAGCGCAAGGCTCGCCATATCCTCGTGAACTTCGGTGCCGACAAGTCGGAAGCCAAGAAGAAGATCGAGAAGCTCGCTTCGGAGCTCAAGGGCGGCGCCGATTTCGCTACGCTTGCGAAGGAGAATTCCGACGACACCGGCTCCAAGGCGGCGGGTGGCGATCTGGGTTGGGTGCGTCGCGGTGTGATGGTCGGCAAGTTCGAGGAAGCCCTGTTCGGCCTCAAGCAGGGGCAGGTCAGCGACCCGGTCGAAACCGAATTCGGCTGGCATCTGATCCAGCTCGAAGAGCTCAAGGCGCCGGCCATCCGGCCGTTCGAAGACGCGGAAGTGCAGGCCGAGCTGCTTGAGGTCTATCAGCAGCGCGATGTGCAGAAGCGCTTCCAGGAACAGTCCGAGAAGCTCGGCGAGCTCGCGTTCGAGAACCCGACTTCGCTCGACGCGGTTGCCAAGGCGCTCGATCTGAAGGTGCAGACCACCGATTGGTTCACGCGTGAAGGCGGGGCCGGCATTCTGGCGGATGAAGGCGTCAAGCAGGCCGCTTTCTCGACGGAAGTGCTGGCCGACAACGAGAACAGCAAGCCCCTGCCGCTCGGTCAGGAGCGCGTCGTGGTGATTCGCAAGGCCGAGTACGAGGCGCCGCGCGAGCGCAAGCTCGAGGAAGTGGCCGAGACGATCAAGGATGAGATCAGGCTCGAGACCGCCAAGACGCAAGCCGCGGCCAAAGCGGACGAGCTGATCAATGCGCTGCAAAGCGGACAGGCTCTGCCGGCTGCGGCCGAAGCGGCTGGCGCGAGCGTCGAATACACCGGAACGGTCAAGCGCAGCGATGCGCAGCCGGATCGCGCGACGCTCGACACGGTGTTCCGTCTGCCGCGTCCTGCCGACGGCAAGACCAGCACGGGCAAGGCGGTGCTCGCCAATGGTGACGTGACCGTGGTGATGCTCAGCAAGGTCACCGAGCCGTCGGCCGCCGACGCCTCCGCCGAGAGCAGCGAGCGTTCGCGCCTGCGCGAGCAGGTCGCGGGCGCCGAGTTTGGCTCCATGCGCAAGGCGCTCGAGAAGGAGATCAAGGTCGAGATCAAGCAGGCCGAAGTCGACGAGGCCGCCAATCCCGAAGAGGGTGCCGCGCCCTAGCGGATGATTCGATGCGACTGCCCGCCCTCCACTGGCAGATCGTCATCGCCCTGGTCCTCGCGGCCGGGGCCGGTTTCTGGCTCGGTGAAGTGGAAGGCTTCATCACCTTCTGCGATTTCGTCGGCAAACTGTTCCTCAACGGGCTGAAGCTGCTCGTGGTGCCGCTGGTGCTGTCGGCGATGATCGCCGGCATCGGCACGATCACCCAGACCCAGGCGCTCGGTCGCTACGGTCTCGTTACGCTGGGCTTTTACGTCGGCACCGGATTCGTCGCGATTTTGACCGGGCTGCTGATGGTCAATCTGCTGCAGCCCGGCATCATCGGCGGCAAACCGGCGGGCCCGCTGCTCGGGCTCGATTCGAACGTCGGCGACGTGATGTCCTCGGTCGAAGGCAAGGGCGCCGGCGATCTGCTCGACGTCCTGCTGCGTCTGGTCCCCGAGAACCTGTTCGCCGCAGCCGCGGCCGGCGACATGCTCGGCCTCGTGCTGTTCGGCTTTCTGTTCGGCTATTTCGTCTCGCGACTGCCCAAGGACCTGCACAAGACGCAGCGCGAGTTCTGGCAGGGCCTCTACGAGATCATGATCGGCATCGCCAACCTGATCATGCGCCTGGCTCCGCTCGGCGTGTTCGGCCTGGTGGCGCCGATCATCGCCAAGACCGGCTGGAGCGCGTTCAAGCCGCTGGCCTGGTTCTGCGTCGCCGTGCTCGGCGCGCTGGCGATCCACGTCACCGTGACCTTGCCGCTGGTGCTGCGCTTCGTCGCGCGCGTTTCGCCGATCAAGCATTTCCGCACGATGGGGCCGGCGATGCTGACGGCGTTCTCGACAAGCTCCTCGGCCGCGAGCCTGCCGGTGACGATCGATCGACTGCAGAAGCAGGGCGGTGTGCCGCAGCGCATCACCGGTTTCGTGCTGCCGATCGGGGCGAACATCAACACCGACGGCACCGCGCTCTATGAGTGCGCCGCCGCGATGTTCATCGCGCAGGCCTACGGCTTGCCGCTAGCTCTGCCGACGCAGTTCATCATCGTGCTCGCGGCCTTGCTGACCTCGGTCGGCGTGGCCGGGATTCCGTCGGCGAGCCTCGTCGCGATCGCGTTGATCCTGGGCTCGATCGGCCTGCCGCTCGAAGGCGTCGGCCTGGTGCTCGCGGTCGATCGCATTCTCGACATGTGCCGCACGGCTGCGAACGTCTTCGGCGATTCCTGCGCCACCGTGGTCGTCGCGCGGCTCAACGGCGAAGACGGGGTGCATGGTGAGCCGGCCCTGGGTTCCAAAGCCCATCCCAGGTCGTAAAAAAGCCCGCGATCGACGCGGGCTTTTGCATTGCGGCTCGACAGCTCAGCCGACCACGTTCGCGATCGGCGTGACCGGATCGACGTCGGCCTCGTAGTCGACGCCCGCGATGTCGAAACCGAACAGGCGCAGGAACTCCCGGCGATACGAGGCGAAGTCCGTGAGCGTGTTGATGTTGTCGTTCTCGACGAGGTTCCAGGTCTTCTCGATCTCGTCCTGCACGGCCGGCTCGAGCTCCTTGTAGTCGGTGCGGATGCGGCCTTCGTCGTCGAGGCGCGGCGTGGCGCCGTAGAGGTTGTCCTTGTAGAGCTCGACGAGCTGTTCGATGCAGCCCTCGTGGGTGCCGTTCGCCTTCATAATCTTGAACAGCATCGCCAGATACAGCGGCATCACCGGAATCGCCGAGCTGGCTTGCGTGACGACGGCCTTGAGCACGGCGACGCGCGCATCGCCGCCGCTGGCACCGAGCTTGGCGCGAATGTCGAGCACCTTCTTGTCGAGATCCTTCTTGGCGGCGCCGATGGTGCCGTTCCAGTAGATCGCGCGCGTGACCTTCTCGCCGAGGTAGGTGAAGGCCGTGGTCTTGGCGCCCGGCGCGAGCACGCCGGCGGCGTCGAGCGCGTCGATCCACATCTGCCAGTCTTCGCCGCCCATGACCGCGACGGTGTTGTCGATCTCTTCCTGCGTCGCCGGCTCGAGCGTGATCTCCTTGATGATCACCTTGTCGGTGTCGAGTCCGCGCTGCGTGAGCGACTGGCCGATCGGCTTGAGCGTGGAGCTGAAGACCTCGCCGGTCTTCGGATGCTTGCGGCGCGGAGAGGCGAGGCTGTAGACGACCAGATCGACCTGCCCGAGATCCTGCTTGATGACCTCGATGGTCTTCTGCTTGATCTCGTCGGAGAAGGCGTCGCCGTTGATGCTCTTGGCGTAGAGGCCCTTGCCCTCGGCGAACTTGTGGAAGGCCGCCGAGTTGTACCAGCCGGCGGTGCCGGTCTTGCCTTCCTCGCCGGGCTTCTCGAAGAACACGCCGAGCGTCGCGGCGCCATAGCCGAAGGCCGCGGTGATGCGGGCGGCGAGGCCGTAGCCGGTCGAGGCGCCGATCACGAGCACTTTCTTGGGGCCGGCGCCGAACGCGCCCTGGGCCTGCACGTACTCGATCTGCTGCTTCACGTTGGCTTCGCAGCCAGCCGGGTGAGCGGTCACGCACATGAAGCCACGGATACGGGGTTTGATGATCATCAGAGCGAAATCAGTAGGGGATCGGCCGCCCATGATACGGGGGCCGATGCGCAGGCCCAATACGCCGGGCGAGGGGATCGAATCGAGACGCTTCCCGGCGCTAGGCCGGGAAGAAGGTCATCGGATAGTTCGGATAGGTGAACGCGGGGACGTTCTTGGCACCGAAGTTCAGCAGCATGACGCGCTGGACGATCTTGTTCTCGAGCTCGGGATCGCCGAGTTCGGACGAGACGATGTTGCAGGCCGTGACGGCGCCGCTCGGAGCGATCGTGAGGCTCAGGATCACCTTGCCGCGCAGGTTCGGGTTGTCGCGCACGGCGCGCGTGTAGAGCGCGTAGAACGCCGACTTGTTGCGGTCGAAGGTCAGCTGGATTTCTTCGAGCGTGCGCGCCGCGAGCGCCTTGTCGCCGCTCTGCCCGGCCTTGCTGCGTTCCGGGCCGGCGCCGATCGGGCTTTCGACCGTCGTCGTGCGGCGCTGGCCAAGGCCGGCGCCGGACTGCGAGCGGCGCGTTTCGCCAGTGCCGCTGCCCGAAATACCGCCCGAGCTCGCGGCAGCCGAGCCGGCGATCGCGCCGCCGCTGGCCGCGCCGCCCGAAGCGCCGGTGCCGGCCTTGGCCGTCACCACGTCCGAGGACAGCGGACGCGCCGAATCGAGGCCCTGCAGCGAATTGTCGCGCAGCGCCTTGAGCTGGTCGGCCATCGCCATCACACCAGTCTGGGCGGCTTTTTCACGCGCGCTCTCGACCTGCTGTTCGCGCGTCGGCTCGGGCTTGGGTTCGGCCTTGGGCTTGGCCGGCTCGGGCTTCTTGGCTTCCTGCGGCTTGGGCTCCTCGGCCGGCTCGGGCGAATTGTCTTCGCTTGGCTTGGGCTCCTCGACCTGATCGGCGACCTCGGCCTCGGGCAGCAGGCTCACGTAGCGGCGTTCGAGCGTATCGCCACCGCCGCGCTGCAGGCCGGCGAGCTTGAGGAACGGCACGACGATCGCGAGCACCAGGAACAGCCCTACGGCGATGGCGGCCACCTTGCGGAACCGGCGATCGGTCTCATCGACGATGCCCCAGGAGTCGAGCCCGAGGGGATGGTTATGGAAGGTGGCGGAAGTCATAGGGCGTGATTACGTGGTGCTGGCGAGGCTCAGAGACTCGAACCTTTCTTCTCGACGACGGCAAGAGAGATGCGGGCGAATCGCGTGTCGGTGCAGGTGGCCATCACTTTCTTCAACAGGCGATAAGGGATGGACTTGTCGGCGACGATGTTCACTTCGCCGCGGGTCAGGCGATTCTGGGCATCGCCTTCGACCTGCATGAGCGGGGCGAGCAGCAGGGCGGACTTGAGCGGGGCGAGCAGCTTGACGTCGGCGGCCAGCGCCTGCGCCGTCGGCATCACCGGCTGGTTGTCGACCAGGATATTGTCGGGCGTCACGACGATGGTGACCGACAGGCGCGGCTGATCCTTGATCACCGACTCGGGCAAGGTCAGCGAGCGCGGGCTCGGAATCACCTCGACCACCAGCGCGTTGACGAGCAGGTAGAAGACCAGCATCGCGAAGATGTCGATCAGCGAGACGATGTTGATGACCACCGTCTGGCCCTTGCGGCGGACCGCACGTTCGGTGCGACGGTCTCTGCGTCTGGAACTCATGGCGCAGAGCCTCCCGAAACCGGCGTGGTGCCCTGCGCGTCGCCGAGCGAGATCAGCGGATAGAGCTCGCGCGGCAGGCCCAGGTTGCGCGCCTCGGCCGGCGTCAGGCGTGCGGCGTCCATGACCTTCACGACGTCGTCGTAGGGCACGTCCGGCGCCACCAGCAGCGTCAGCGAGTTCTCCGACGGCGCCGCCTTCTTGGTCTCGACGAGCACTTCGGAGAGCGCCTGGATGTTGTAGCCGGCCGGCGTGTTGTCGAGCCTGCGAATGGCGCCGTTGCGGTCCGACACCACGATCGCACCCGGAATCAGGCTCACCGTCAGCTGCAGCGGCAGCTTCTCGGGCGGCGTGGCCTGATCGTTCGACGGCAGGTTCAGCGACAGCACGTTCAGTCGCGCGGCCGCGATCGACGAGCTCACGAGCAGGAAGAACACCAGCACCGCGAAGACGTCGATCATCGAAACGATGTTGAGCTCCTCGTTGCTGCCGCGCTTCAAGTGCCGCTCGAGCCGGCGCGTGCGCCGGGCCTTGCGGGGCGCCTGGTCTTCTTCCTCGAGAAGGACCGGAGTCGTCATGACGAACTCAGCGGCGCTTGCAGACGGCGG
Source organism: Hydrocarboniphaga sp. FW305-C-57 (assembly GCF_058783045.1). Taxonomy (NCBI): domain Bacteria; kingdom Pseudomonadati; phylum Pseudomonadota; class Gammaproteobacteria; order Nevskiales; family Nevskiaceae; genus Hydrocarboniphaga; species Hydrocarboniphaga sp. FW305-C-57. Next base: position 198,103 of record NZ_JBYSYG010000007.1, read on the forward strand.
AGACGAAACGCGAGCAGACCGACTCGAGCGTGTCGATGAGCTCGGTGGTGCGGCTGTTGAGCCAGGCGTGGGCGAGCAGCGACGGAATCGCGACCATCAGGCCGAAGGCCGTGCAGTTCATGGCCTCCGAGATGCCGGCCGAGAGCAGATCGGCCTTTTCGGCCGGATCGGCATTGCCGAGTGCGGCGAAGGCGCCGATCAGGCCGAGCACGGTGCCGAGCAGGCCGAGCAGGGTCGACATGTTCGAGAAGGTGCCGAGGTAGTGCGTGCGGCGCTCGATGGCGGGCAGCACTTCCATGAGGCCTTCCTCGGTGGCGATCTCGACTTCGGAGCGGCGGTTGTCGACGCGGGCCTGGGCGAAGCCGGTGGTCAGCAGCTTGCCGACGGCGGTATCGGACTCGCTGGCCAGGCGCTCGGCCTCGTTCAGATCGCCGGCCTTGAGCAGCGGGGCGATCTTCGCCCAGAGGCTGCGATTCTCACGCTCGGTGCGACCCAGAAAGATCACCCGCTCCACGCCCACGGCCAGCGCCAGCGCCAGCACCAGCGCGATCGGATACATGAATGCACCGCCAGCCTGGAAAAAACGGATGACGTGGTTGAAAAGCTCCATGAAGCTCGCTCCTATGCGGGTCTTTGAATGACAGGACTACGGTGAAGAGGAAGACGGCGCCGCTGCGGCGGGCGCCGGGTTTTTGGCACGCTGCGCCGCCGTGAGCGCCTCGTAATACTCGACTTGGCGCGAAAAGACACGCTTGTCGACCGGCTCGAGGTCGAGGCTCAGCAGACGAGCGGGGCGATCGATGTCAACTTCGGCCGCCGCATTGCGCCAGGGGGTGATGTAGAGGCCGATCGGCGATTCGCGGTCGCCGATGATGGTGGTGCCGTCGCTGCCTGGCTTGGGCGCGGCTTTGGCGGTATCGACGGCCGGCGCTTCGGGCTGCGCGGTGTTGACGGCGGGTTTCTCGTTCTGCGCGTGGGCGGGGTCGCACAGCGCCAACAGCAAGGCCGGAATCAGGAGGCGGATTCGGATGCTCACTTGGCGGCGCCTCCGCTGGTGGCGGCCGGAGCCGGAGCGGCGGGCGCGGCAGCTTTCTGCGCGGCCTCGATCTCGGCGATCCAGGCCAGCACGCGCAGGTCTTCCTTGCCGTACTGCTGCAGATACTGGCGATAGTGTGGGATCGCGTCGGCCGGGCGCTTCATGTACTCGTCGAGCAGGATGCCGAGGTTCAGGTGCACGGCCGGGTAGTTCGGCTTGACCGCCAAGGCCTTCTCGTAGGCTTGCTGGGCCATCGGATAGTTGCCGCTCTCGCGGTAGACGATGCCGAGCCAGTTGAACGCGGCCGCATTCTGCGGGTTGCTCGTCGCCGCCTTGTTGAAGGCCGAAGTCGCGATCTGCAGGCGGTTGGACTTCGCGTAAAGGATGCCGAGGTTCATCTGCGGGCCTGTGAAATCCGGGAAATCCTGCGCAAGCTTCAGGAAGGCCGCTTCGGCTTCGGCGGTCTTCTTCGTGCGCATGAGTTCCAGCGAGGCCTTGAAGCGGTCCTCCGGATTGCCTTTTTCGGCGGCAGCCTGGTCGGCGGCCGTTTTCTCGGCCTCGGCTGCGGCCTTGTCCGCAGGCGTTTCGGCGGCCGGCCGCGCCGGCTTGCTGGACGGACGCGTGCCGACACTGCCGCCGCAGGCGGCCAGCGTCAGCATCAGGGCGGCTGTCAGCAGCCGGCTCGCGACCGTCATGGTCTTAGCGCAGGGTTTCATAAATCTCCTCGCCCTGTTCGCGCTTGGCGTACTTGCCCGGCGCGATCTGGGCCAGCGCCTTGTAGCTCTTGGCGACCCATTCGTCGTAGATGCCCTGCGGAATGCGGCGCAGGTTGGATTCGTGGGCCTCGATGGCTTTTTCCTCGAACGGGAAGGCCTGCTCTTCGAGCAGCAGGTTGTACTGCTCGAGCTCCAGGCCCGACAGGTTGCGCGGCCGCTCGGAATCGTTCAGCGACTTGGCGAAATCCAGCTGCAGCACGCCGAGCTCGTAGGTCGCGGCGGTGGTGACGTCGGCGAAGCCATAGGTACCGGCGCGATTGAACGACTGGATCGCCGCTTCGACCGCCCGCTGCTTGGCCGGCAGCGACTTCTCGATCGGCAGCGTGATCCGCAGCGTCCTGGCCTGGGCCGCGCTGAGGCGGCCGATCTCGAGGCTGGACTTGGCGGCCAGGGCGCGCGTCGCATCCGTGCGTTCCCCACCGGCGGCCGCGTCGGCGTTGACGATCTCGCGCAACCAGAACAGTTCCTGCTCGCTGTTGCGGCCGTCGCGAGCGATTTCGACGAGGCGGTTGCGCGCCTGCATCGAACGATCGAGCGGGCGAGGGAAGGCCCCGACGTAGGACTGGTACGCAGGCCCCGACTGGGCCGGCAGCTTGGCCTCGTCGTAAAGCGTGGCCGTGAGCCAGGCCGCTTCCTGGCGCACCTGCGGGGACTCGGTCTGGCGCTGGGCGATGCGCGCGTACGCGCCCGCGGCCTGCGCCGGCTTGTTGTCCTTCTGGTAGGACATCGCGAGCTTCTTGTCGACGTCCGGGATCAGGTTGTTGCTCGGGAAGCGCGTGCGGAAATTCTCGAGCGTCTTGGCGGCCGTGGGCCAGTCTTCCATGTCGACGAGGCTCGAGGCCGCGTCGTACTCGGCGTTCGGGCGGATGCCGGCATCCGGCACCACTTCGCCGAGGCGCAGGAAGTGGCCGACGGCGCCGCGCAGGTTGCCGGCCGCGCGCGCTTCTTCGCCCTGCTTGTAGATCGAGGCCGCGAGCTGGTCCGACACTTCGCGGCGCTGCGGTGCATTCGCCGCGGTGAGCTTGAGTTCGGAGGCGAAGGCCGCTTCGGCTTCCGGATAACGCTTCTGCGCGAACTGCGAATCGCCGATCACGCTGTAGGCGATGCGCTGTAGATCCGCGGTGGCGCTCGGCTTGTTCGTTAGCACGCGCTGGGCGACGCTGATGGCTTCGTCGAGCGCCTTGAGCTCGTACAAGTCCTCGGCCGCCTGCGTGAGCACCTTGAGCTTCTCGGGGTGGTACTCGAAGCGATCGGCGAGCTTGACGCCCGAATCGACCGCCAGCCGCAGCGCGGCCGGACGCTGGGCGGCCGGCACTTCCTTGGCGTATTTCTCGTAGGCCTGGAACGAGGCCAGCGCGGCGTCGGCGGTCTTCGGGTGCGGCTTGTAGTCGTAGGCTGTGCGCGCGTACTGCTCGGCCGCCTGCTGCGTCTTGCCGCCGTCGAGCAGCGCGTCGGCGAACAGCATGTTGATCTCGGGCGCCTTCGGATCGGTCGGGAAGACCTCGAGAATGCGCTGGTACCACTTGGCCGCGACGAGGAAATCGCCCTGGTGCTTGGTCTTGTCGGACTGAGCGAGCGCGTGATAGTGGCGGGCCAGATCCTCCATGTGCTTGCGCAGTTCGGTCAGCACCGCCTCGGTGGCCGGACGGCCGCTCCAGTAGGCGGCCTGCGGATCGTAGACGGTGGCGTAGCGTTCCTTCTCGCGGATCACGAGGTCGCGGAAGCCGCCTTGCTCATACGCGGTGATGACCTGCGACTGGAACACCGGCGCGAGCGCATGCGTCGGATAGCGCTGCGTGAACGCGGCGAAGGCTTCGGCTCCGTCGGTGTAGCGCTCGCGTTCGAGCAGCAGCTTGCCGAGCGCGTCGTAGACCAGCGGAAAGAAGCGCGCGTCGCCGTGCTTCTGGAAATATTCGTTGGCCGCCACGCCGCCACCCTGGGCGGCCAGCGACAGCGAGACCACGCGCAGCGAATCCTTGACGAGGTCGCTCTTGCCTTTCTTCGCGGCCGCGACGGCGGCTTCGCTGTCCTTGAGTTCGCCCGGCGGCAGCTCGCGATCGAGCACTTCGAAGAAGTTGCCGATCGCGGCGTCGTACTTGGCCTGGCGGTACAGCGACCAGCCGTACTTGTACTGCGCGGGTTCGTAGAACGGCGTCGCCTCGCGCAGATCCATCACGATGCGGTATTCGCCCTCGGCCTCGGTGAAGCGCTCGCGCACGAACAGCAATTCCGCGCGACGGAAATGCGCGTCGCCGCCGAGCTTGGACTGCGGGAACTCGCTGTTGAGCTTGGCCAGCGTCTTGATCGCGCCGTCGGTGTCTCCGCTGTTCTGCTGGGCACGCGCGAGCTGGTAGAGCACGCGATCGTTGTTCGGATCGCCCGGGCGTTCCTTGAGCAGCTGCTCGTAGGTGCCCATCGACTTGGCGAGCTGGGCCGCGCTGTCTTCGCCGCCGCCCTTGAGATCGTCGGTCTGCACCTGCAGGTCGGCCATGCGGCGCATCGCCTCGGCGCGCGTCGCATCGTCGGGTGCGAGTTCGAGCAGCTTCTTGTAGTTGGCGATGGCCTTGTCGGGATCGGGCGCGACCGGATCGCTGCGCTGGATCTGCAGCTTCTGCGCGGCCGGCTGCTCCTTCTTGATCGTCTCGCGGATCGACGGAGCCGCGTCCTTGACCACGGCGGGCGTGCCGCCGCAGGCCGACAGCAGCAGCGCGGCGCTCGCCGCGCCGATCAAGGGATGTGCCGAAACGGACAGCAACGGTCGGAGGCGCATCATTTCTTGATCTCGTACTCGTCGGGTTCGTCGACGTTGCCCAGCGGACGGTCGTAGAGACGGGCCAGCGCGAAGCGCGCTTCCACCAGATACTTCTCGATCAGCGTCTTCTGCGCCGACAGTTCGGTGCTCGCCATCTGCTGCAGCAGGCGGCCCTGCTCGTCCCCCATCTTGATCAGCGCGGGCTTGAGCGAATCGAGGCGCTTGCGCAGGTCACCGACCTGTTCGAAGGTGCCGCGGAACAGTTGCGGCTCGGGCGGATTGGCGAGCTTGAGTTCGGGCGTGCGCAGCGGCGGCGCGGCGAACTGCTTGTCGTAGCGGCCCGGCTCGGCGAGGTTGATCTCGGTGGCGAGCTTGATGCTCACGCTGCTGCGCAGCTCGCTGCGGTTTTCCTTGGCGCGCGAGAATAGGATGCCGGGGTCGATGGTGCCGCGGCCGGCACCCGTGGAATAGCCTTTCTCGACGTCCGTCAGGCGCTTTTCCCAGGCTTCGAGATTGCGCTGCAGCAGGCGCGCGTCGCGGTAATTCTTGAGCGCCTCGGCGAAGCGGTGCTCGGCGAGCAGGGTCTGCAGGTAATAGGTTTCGGGCGCGTCGGGCAGATCCTTGAGCTCCCAGTTCCAGCCCGATTCGGCGTCCACCTCGCGCTTGATGATGGTGTCGATCATGCGATTGCTGCGAATCGCGGCGAGCGCCTTGTCGGTGCGCTCGCGAGCGCCTTCGAGGCGCTCGATCGCCTGCTCGTAGTAGCTGCGTGCCTGCTCGTGGGCGCCGACCTGGTCGAGCGCGTACGGAACGGCGAGCCAGCTCTCCTGCACGGCCGGATCCTGCGGATCGCGGTCGATCAGCAGCAGCCAGACCGACAGTGCACGATCCATCGCCTGCTCCTGGTCGCTCGATCCGAGCGAGCGCGTGAACTGGCGCTTGCGCATCCAATCGTCATCGACCTGGCCGCGACGCAGCAGCACGCCGAGCGTCGAGAACGAGGCGAACGGATCGCGCTTCTGGTCCGAGCTGCCGTCTTCGAGTTCGCCGCGCTTGGCGCGCTCGCCGTTGGGCAGCAGCTCCGCCCAGCCCAGGCCGAGCAAGGCGCGATTCGAAAACGGGCCTTCGACGCGCACGCGCTGCAGGATCGGCTTGGCGGCGGCTGCCTGCTGGTTCTGCAGAAAATCCCAGCCCAGCGTCAGATTGGCCTTGTCGGCGAGCGCGAGCGTATCGCGATCGCTGGGGTCGAGCTTGCCGACGCGGTCGAGCACGGTATGGCCTTGCTCCGCGCGCTTCTCACGCAGCAGGCCGATGCCGAGGTTGTAGCGCGTGTAGTCGCTCTGATCGTTGCCGTTCTTGGGCTCCGTGAGCACTTCGACGGCGTCGGCGTTGCGGCCTTGTTCGAGCAGCACCTTGGCGAGCAAATCCTGCCATTCGAGCAGCAATTCCTTGGGCAGGCCTTCGCGAATCCTGAGCAGGCGCGCGCGCGCTTCGGGCAGATAGCCGCGCGTGTACTCGAAGCGCGCTTCCTTGAGCTGGGCGCGCGCGAGCTGCAGCGGATCGGAAGTGCCCTGTGCGAGCGTCTCGTAGATCGCATCGGCGCGCTCGCGCAGGCCGAACGACAGGTAGTTGTCGGCGAGCAGCCACGGAAACTGCACGTCGCTCGATTGTCCGGCCTCGGCCTGCACGCGCAGCAGTTCGATCGACGCCGACATGTGGCGCTTGTCTTCGCCGAGGAAACGCGCCGAGCGGATGCGGGGGTCGTTGTCGTCCCCGGCCTTGTAGAAGTTGGCTGCGGCCTGGGCGCTGCCGGCCGAGAGCACGAACGCGCCGAGCGCGAGCGCGAAGCGGTTGCGACGCAGGTTCATCACTGGGACGCTCTCCACTCCTGCAGGCGCAGCACCGGCTTGCCACCGCGACGGGCCTTGCCGACGACGAGCTCGAGCGTGGTGGCGGTCAGCGATTTGTCGAACACCGCGTCGATGCGATCCGCGATGACCGGCTCGCCCTCCTTGGCGTCGGCGTACTGGGCGACGAAATCGGCGCTGATCTTGTGCGCGCCCTTGGAGACGTTGAAGCGGCCCAGACGCTGCAAGCCGCGGCTGCGGACCAGCGAGCGCGCGTCCGCATCCTTGTAGGTGTAGTTGACCGGCTCGCCGCCGTCGATCGAGACCGTGATGCGCTGCAGCAGCAGGGCCTGCGTCTCCACGCTCACGTAGACCTCGACACGCGAATGCTCGGGATACAGATAGTTCTCTTCGGCGGTGAGAGCGTCGCGGTTGAACTGCAGCACCTCGTCCTTGAGCGCCTGGATGTTCTGGTCGAGCAGCAGGGCCTTCTCGGAAGTGGGGTCGGCCGCCGTCGCAATCGCGACCGGAGCCAGAACCAGCGCCAGGAACACCGCCCACATCGGGGCCGGCGTGGGCACGAGCGCAGCGCAACAGCGTCTCAAGGTCGTCAGACCGCGAACAAGAAGCATCAGGGAAGGGGTCTCGAATTTTGGCCCGAGTGTATCAGGGGCATTATGGGCTGGGCATGTCATATGCTGCCGCAGTCAGGTCTTGCGCGCTCGCTCCTCAAAGCTCGCCGAGCGGTCGGAAATGATCCTTCCATCGGCGCAAACTTGCAAAGGTCTGCACCGGATCGCGGGAGTCCGGCGGCTCGGGCGCCCGAGCCGCGATGCCGGGTTTGTCCACGCGCAGGAACGGGTTCACGCGGCGCTCGCGCCCGATCGTCGACGGCAATGTCGGGCGGTTGAGCTGGCGCTGCGCCTTGGCTTCGCGAACGGCTGACGCGATGTCGGAATTTTCTGACTCCACGGCGAGCGCAAATGCCAGGTTCGACAGCGTGTACTCGTGTGCGCAATAGACCGCCGTGCGTTCGGGCAGTGCGGCAAGCCGCGACAGCGAGGCGTACATCTGCTCGGGCGTGCCTTCGAACAGGCGTCCACAGCCGGCATAGAACAAGGTGTCGCCGCAGAAGAGCGCATCGAGACCAGCGAAGTAGTAGGCGATGTGGCCGAGCGTATGCCCGGGCACGGCGATCACCTCGGCCTGCTGGCCGAGCAGCTCGACGCGGTCGCCGCCGTCCAGCAGATGCGTGAGCGTGCCGATGCGCGGCTGCTCCGCGCGCGGACCATGGACGGGTACCGCGCGATGCTCCAGCAATTGCGGGATGCCGCCGACGTGATCGCCGTGGTGATGCGTGACGATGATCGCTTCGAGGGTGAGATGGCGGCGCTCGAGCTCCGCGATCACCGGCGCCGCGTCTCCGGGATCGACGACCACCGCCTGGCTGCCGCGAACGAGCAGCCAGATGTAGTTGTCGTTGAAGGCCGGGATCGGAGTGATCTCGATCGGCGTAATCTCGATGGCGGGCGTCGACATGGCTAAGATGGTCTGTGTATCAACCGCATGAGTCAATGATGCCGTTTTCGTCGTCGCGTCCGGGCCGGGTTCCGTTCAATCGCTACACCTTGTCGCTGTGGCTGCGCTCCTCGCGCGGCAAGCAGCTGATCGAGCTCGAATCGGCCGAGTTGCGTCGCGTGCTGCCCGAAGTGTTCGGCCGCCACGTGCTGCAGATCGGGTCCTGGGGGCGTGGCGACGAGTTGCTCGAAAGCTGCGAAACCCTGCACCACGCGGTGATCGGGACGGTGGCCGACTTCGGCGAGCAGGCGCGTTCGCTGCCCGAGGAGCTGCCGGTGCTCAGCAAGAGCGTCGACGGCGTGGTGCTGCCGCATACGCTCGAATTCAGCCAGTCGCCGCACAACGTGCTGCGCGAGGCTGCGCGCGTGCTGACCGACCGCGGCCGCCTGTTCGTGCTCGGTTTCAATCCCTGGGGCGGCTGGGTGATGCGCCAGCGCATCGGGCTCGGCTATCGCGCGTTTCCGCCGCCGGCGCGCTACTACGGCATCGGCCGCATCAGCGACTGGCTCGAGCTGCTCGATTTCGAAGTCACCGAAGTGCGCCGCTTCAGCGTCGGCTTTCCCTGGAATGCGCCGCGCAGCCAGCACCAGAGCTGGAGCATCGGCAGCCTGCTGTCTCCGTTCGCCGAGAGCTATCTGGTGGTCGCGCGCAAGCGCGTGTTGCCGGTGAACTTCGTCGGCAAGCTGCAGCGCGCGCAGGTCAAGCCGATCATCGGCGGCGCGGTGCAGGGCGCCGCGCAGTCGACCGCCTCGAGCCAGGCGGCGAACCCGTGAAAGCCATCACCATCTACAGCGACGGCGCCTGCAAGGGCAATCCGGGGCCGGGCGGCTGGGGTGCGGTGCTGCGCTACGGCGAGGCCGAAAAGCGCATCAAGGGCGGCGAGCCGGGCACGACCAACAACCGCATGGAGCTCACGGCCGCGATCCAGGCGCTCGATTCTCTGCGCGAGGCCTGCGAGGTCACCCTGTTCACCGATTCAATCTACGTCATGAAGGGCCTGAACGAATGGCTGCCGGGCTGGAAGCGGCGCGGCTGGCGCACGGCCGACGGCAAGGCGGTCAAGAACCAGGATCTGTGGGAGCGCCTCGACGCCGCCTGCGCGCGTCACAGGATCGATTGGCGCTGGGTGAAAGGCCATAACGGCGACCCCGGCAACGAGCTCGCCGACCAGCTCGCCAACGAAGGCTGCCTCGAAGCGACGGCAAAAGTCGGAGGCGGTTAAGCTTCAGCGCTTTCCGTCCAGTCTCCCGTCATGCGCCAGATCGTTCTCGATACCGAAACCACCGGCCTCGAAGTCATCCAGGGCCACCGCGTCATCGAGATCGGCTGCGTGGAGCTCGTGAACCGCCGGCCGACCAGCAACGATTTCCATCGCTACATCCATCCGGACGACAAGGACATCGATCCGGGTGCCGAGCAGGTGCACGGCATCAGCATGGCGTTTCTGGCCGACAAGCCGAAGTTCGTCGAACTCGGCCGCGAGCTCTGGGACTATCTGGCCGGCTCCGAGCTCGTGATCCACAACGCGGCTTTCGACATCGGCTTTCTCGACGCGGAGTTCCAGCGCCTGGGCATCACCCAGAAGCTTTCCGAGGTCTGCTCGGTGGTCGACACGGTGGCGCTCGCGCGTCGCCTGCATCCGGGCCAGAAGGTGAATCTCGACGCGCTCTGCCGTCGCTACGCGGTCGACGCCTCGCACCGCGATTTCCACGGCGCCCTGCTCGACGCCCGGCTGCTCGCCGACGTCTACCTGGCGATGACCGGCGGCCAGTCCGCGCTAGGGCTCGACGACAGCAGCGCGCAGGCCGGCGCGCAGCGGCGTTCGCGCTTCGTCGAACTGCTCGGTGCCGTCGAAGCGCCGCTGCGCGTGATCCGCGTCGGCGAGAGCGAGCAGGCCGCGCATCTCGACCGGCTCAAGACCATCGACAAGAAATCGGGCGGCAAGCTGATCTGGGCGGACGAGCTTTCGCAAGCCGTCCATTGACATCGGCCGCGATTATTTGCGGCCCAGCGCGGTGACCACTTCGAAATAAGGCGCGCGCGTCTCGCGCGAGCTGATCCGGCAGGATTCCACCGTCAAGCCCGCTGCGCGCATGAGCTTGCCGAGCTGATCGGGGCTGATGCCCAGATTGACGTGATCGTAGGCGCGCATCGCTTCTTCGTGGCGGTGGGCGGCCAGCGTCGCCACCACCAGGCGACCGCCAGGACGCAGCACGCGGGCGGCCTCGCGCAGCACTTTGTCGGGCGCCAGGCTGTAGGGCAGCGCATGCATCGCGAAGACGTGATCGAAGCGGCCGTCGGCGAACGGCAGCGCGTGCATGTCAGCCTCTTCGACCTCGACGTTGGTGAACGCGGCGAGCCGCTTGCGCGCGGCGGCGACGACGGTCGGGCTCACATCGACGCAGGTCACGCGGCGCGCGTGGCCGGCGATCAGTTCGGTCAGCACGCCATCGCCCGAGCCGAGGTCGAGCACCTCGCCGAGCTGCATGAGGCCGATCAGGGCACGCGCGGTGGCTTCCCAGGTGCGGCCCGGCGAGTAATGCAGCTCCATGCGCCCGGCGACCGATTCAGCCCAGGTCTGGCCATGCTTGCGGGCGAGCACGGCCTGTTCGGCGCGTTCGAGATCGATGCGGGTCTGCGCGTCGCTGATCTGCGTGCGCAGGTGCGCCCAGAGCTCGCCGGCGGCGCCGCCGTTGCCGCTCGCCGAATAAAGCGCGGCGCTGCCGACGCGCTTGTCCTGCACCAGGCCCGCGCGCTTGAGCCGCGCCAGATGCGTCGAAACGCGGCTCTGCGCGAGCCCGGTGATGTCGGTCAGTTCGGCGACCGAGAGCTCATGGGCTTCGAGCAGGATCAGCAGCCGGCAGCGGCTGGTATCGGCCAGCAGGCGGCAGAGTTCGGTTCCTTGTTCGAGCGAGAGCGACATGGGCGGCGGGCTGAGTCGGGTTTGCAGGCCTGTTCAAAACGAAGGCCCGTCCGCGTGACGCGGGCGGGCCGCTGGAATGCGAGGAGCGGTGCGCGGCTCGGTTGCCGTCGCCCGCGAACAGCAATGCCGCGACCGCGGCTCCCTCTGCCTACTCGGCAGCGCTCGTCGTCACGACGATCGCAGGCTCCGCGGCGGCGGCTTTCTTGCTCGCCTTCTTGGGGGCTGCTTTCTTGGCGGCAGGCTTCTTGGCCGCCTTCTTCGCCGCGGGCTTCTTCGCGGCCGGCTTCTTGGCGGCAGGGGTTTTCACCGGAGCGCTTTCGCTTTTGGGCTTGCTCTTGGCCGCCGATGCTTCGCCAGCTTTCGAAACCGTTTCCAGCGATTCGCGCGCGTTGGCGATCAGCGTGTTGAAGGTGCCCTGCATGAGATCGAACTGGGTCAGCACCACGGACTTGATGTCCGCGCCGCTCTTCTTCTGCGCCTTGAGCGAGGTCAGCGCGCTGTCGTAGTAGCTGTGCAGGGCCTTGAGTTCCTTGTCGGCGAACTGCTGCAGGCCGCTGTAGATGGCCTCGTTCGTCGTGCCGACGGAAGCCAGCGAATCTTTGCGCAGCCGGTCGAACTGCTTCTTGAGCTGGTTCAGGCGTTCCTTGGCTTTCATCGCAGGTTCCTCGTCGTCAAGTGATCATCGGAAGATCATGGGGTAAGCCGGAGTGTAGGTGCTGCGCGGGGGGCGAGTCATCCTGCGTCTTACCGATTGTGTGGCAGACCCATGCGCGGGCCCATTCGCAAGCTGCCCATCGCGTGTTGTTGTCGGCGATGCGACGCGAACGCTATGATGCAGGCCCTTTCCATACCGCTGAGTATGGAAACGTTTGCGACGCTCGAGACTCGCCGACGACACGAGACACAGAATTCAAAACCACCAGGAGGCTGCTTCCGCCATGTTCGAAGGACAATCCATTCGCGTGACGAAACTCGACGGCGGTATCGCCGAACTGTGTTTCGATCGCCAGGGCGATGTGATCAACAAGTTCGACAAGCGTACCGTCGAGGAACTCGCCGCCGCCGCGGCAGCCATCAAGGCCGATAGTGGCGTCAAAGGCCTGCTCGTCACCAGCGCCAAGGACGTCTTCATCGTCGGCGCCGACATCACCGAGTTCGGCAAGAACTTCGAAATGTCGGAGGCGGAACTCGCCGCCTGGGCGATCAACGCCAATCAGTCGTTCAACGCGATCGAAGATCTGCCGTTTCCGAGCGTGGTGGCCATCAACGGCTTCGCGCTCGGTGGCGGTTTCGAAATGTGCCTGTCGGTCGACTATCGCGTGATGAGTGCGACGGCGCAGATCGGCTTTCCCGAGGTCAAGCTCGGCCTGATCCCGGGCTTTGGCGGCACCACGCGCTTCCCGCGCCTGGTCGGGGCCGACAACGCGATCGAGTGGATCGCCGCGGGTGGCCAGCACAAGCCCGAAGCCGCGCTCAAGGTCCACGCCGTCGACGGCGTGACCCCGCCCGAAAAGCTGCGTGAGAGCGCCCTGAAGCTGCTGAACTCGGCCATCGAAGGCAAGTTCGACTGGAAGGCGCGCCGCGCCCAGAAGACCGGCAAGCTGCATCTGAACCAGCTCGAAGCCGCGATGGTGTTCGAGACCGCCAAGGGCCTCGTCGCCCAGCAGGCCGGCCCGAACATGCCGGCCCCGATGACCGCCGTCAGTGTGATCCAGAAGGCCGCCGGCCTCGGCCGCGACGAAGCGCTCAAGATCGAGGCCGCCGGTTTCGCCAAGGTGGCCAAGACCACGGTCGCCGATGCGCTGATCGGCATCTTCCTGAACGACCAGCTGCTCAAGAAAAAGGCCAAGGTCGCCGGCAAGACCGGCAAGCCGGTCAAGCACGCGGCCGTGCTCGGCGCCGGCATCATGGGCGGCGGCATCGCCTACACGAGCGCCGTCAAGGGCGTGCCGGTGACGATGAAGGACATCGCGCCCAAGCAGCTCGATCTCGGCATGTCCGAGGCCAACAAGCTGCTGGCCAAGGAAGTGGAACGCGGCAAGCTCAAGCCGGCCAAGGCCGGCAGCGTGCTGGCTTCGATCCGTCCGGTGCTGAGCTACGGTGAGTTCAAGGACATCGACGCGGTCGTAGAAGCCGTCACCGAGAACCCGAAGATCAAGAAGATCGTGCTCGCCGAAGCGGAAGCCGCCGTCGCGCCGGGCACCGTCATCGCCTCGAACACCTCGTCGATCTCGATCGACGAACTCGCCACCGCCCTGAAGGCGCCCGAGAATTTTCTCGGCATGCACTTCTTCAATCCGGTGCATCGCATGCCGCTGGTCGAAGTCATCTACGGCGAGAAGACCAGCAAGGAAGCCATCGGCACGATCGTGGCCTACGCGAGCGCGATGGGCAAAACGCCGATCGTGGTCAAGAACTGCCCGGGCTTCCTCGTCAACCGCATCCTGTTCCCGTACTTCTTCGGCTTCATGGGCGCGATCCGCGACGGCGCCGACTTCGTGAAGATCGACAAGGCGATGGAGAAGTTCGGCTGGCCGATGGGGCCGGCCTATCTCGAAGACGTCGTCGGCATCGACACCAGCCATCACGTCGGCGAGGTGCTCGCGGCCGGCTATCCGGACCGCATGGCGCCGAAGGACAAGTCGGCGCTCGATGTCATGTACGAGAACAAGCGCTACGGCCAGAAGAACGGTGTCGGCTTCTACAAGTACGAAACCGACCCCAAGGGCAAGCCGAAGAAGATCGCCGATCCGGCCAGCTATGAGCTCATCAAGAGCGTGCAGCCGAACGGCCAGGTCGACATGAGCGAGGAAGAGATCGTCGACCGCCACATGCTGCCGATGATCATCGAGACGGTTCGCTGCCTCGACGACGGCATCGTCGAAACGCCGACCGAAGCCGACATGGGCCTGCTCTACGGCGTTGGCTTCCCGGCTTTCCGTGGCGGCGCGCTCAAGTACGCGGACACCATCGGTCTGAAGACCATCATCGAGAAGTGCGCCAAGTACGCGCACCTCGGCAAGCTCTACGAGCCCACCGAGTCGATGAAGAAGATGGCCGCCGAAGGCAAGACTTTCTATTCGAAGTGAGCCCTGCGCTCACGACTGGAGTGACATAACAATGGCTAACCAAGCAGTCATCGTCGACGCGATCCGCACGCCCATGGGACGTTCCAAGGGCGGCGTGTTCCGCAACGTGCGCGCCGAAGTGCTGTCGGCGCATCTGATGCAGGAAATCCTCAAACGCAATCCGGCGGTCAAGCCCGGCGACGTCGAAGACGTGATCTGGGGCTGCGTGATCCAGACGCTGGAGCAGGGCTTCAACATCGCGCGCAACGCCTCGCTGATCGCGGGCCTGCCGCAGTCCGTTTCGGGCCAGACCGTGAACCGCCTGTGCGGCTCGTCGATGACGGCGATCCACATCGCGGCCGCGCAGATCGAAGCGGGCATCGGCGACACCTTCCTCTGCGGCGGTGTCGAGCACATGGGCCACGTGCCGATGACGCACGGCTTCGACGGCGCGCCGGAAATGTCGGTCAACACCGCCAAGGCCGCGGCGATGATGGGCCTGACCGCTGAAATGCTCACGCAGACGCATCAGATCGATCGCAAGAGCCAGGACGAATTCGCGCTTGCTTCGCACCAGAAATCGTTCGCGGCCTGGAAGAACGGTGAGTACAAGAGCCAGATGGTCGGCACGCCCGGCCACGATGCCGACGGCACGCCGATCGTCGTCGACTTCGACGAAGTGGTGCGCGCCGACGCGAGCCTCGATTCGCTGCTGAGCCTGAAGCCCGCGTTCAATCCGAAGGGTTCGGTCACCGCCGGCAACAGCTCGGCGATCTCCGACGGCGCTTCGTGCACGCTGATCATGAGCGAGGAGAAGGCCAAGGCACTCGGCCTCAAGCCGCTCGCGCGCATCATCGGCATGGCTTCGGCGGGCTGCAATCCGTCGATCATGGGCATCGGCCCGGTGCCGGCGACGCAGAAGGCGCTCAAGCGCGCCGGCGTCGACATCAAGGACGTCGACTACTGGGAGCTCAACGAAGCCTTCGCCGCGCAGTCGCTCGCGGTGATCAAGGATCTCAAGCTCGGCGATCGCATGGACCGCATCAACATCAAGGGCGGCGCGATCGCGCTGGGTCATCCGCTGGGCTGCTCGGGTGCGCGCATCACCGGCGCGCTCGCGCACGTGCTCAACGAGAAGAACGCGCGCTACGGTGTGGCGACCATGTGCATCGGCATGGGCCAGGGCGTGGCGACGGTGCTCGAACGCGTCGCCTGATATTTCGTAACCGGTAACGAAAAAGCCCCGCTTCTGCGGGGCTTTTTCGTGGAAGCCATCGGCTCAGCTGAACTTGCTGAAATCCGGCTTGCGCTTCTGCATGAACGCGCCCATCGCCTCGAGCGCCTCGGGCATCTTGAGCATCGGCATGAACTCGGCCGCTTCGCTGCGGATCACTTCGGGCATGCGGTCCTGGGTCCAGCGCTTGAGCAGGGCCTTGGTGGTGCGCAGCGCGTTCGGAGGCTGGCGCGAGAGCTTTTCGGCCTGGGCGCGGGCAAGCGCCTCGAGTTCCGCGGCCGGCGTGACGCCGTTGACGATGCCGGCTTCCTTGGCGGCCTGGGCGTTGAACATCTCGCCGAGCAGGCAGAGTTCGGAGGCGCGCGCCGGGCCGATCATCATCGGCAGCAGCAGGGTGGAGCCGAATTCGGGGCAGATGCCGATGCTCGCGAACGGTAGCTGGAAGCGCGCGTTGTCGGCCGCGTAGACGAGGTCGCAATGCAGCAGCATCGTCACGCCGACGCCGACCGCGATGCCGTTGACGGCCGCGACGATGGGCTTCTTGAAGCTCGACATCGTGCGCATGAAGACCATCACCGGCGCCTGTTCGGCATCGCTCGGCGTGTTCTGCAGGAAGTCGACCAGATCGTTGCCCGCGCAGAAGCTGTCGCCGCTGCCGGTGATCAGCACCACGCGCACGCTGCTGTCCGCGGTCGCCTGGTCGAAGGCGGCTGCGAGCGCGGTGTACATGGTCGCCGTCAGCGAGTTCTTCTTGTCGGCGCGATTGAGCCGCAGCGTCATCACGCCGTCCGTAATCGAGGTTTGAATCAGTGCTTCGCTCATGCAGGGCTCCGTCTCGGCACCAAGGTCGTTTTTGGGAAAGGGGAAAGGGGAAAGGGGAAAGGGGAAAGGGGAAAGGGTTGAAATTCGTCGAGCCGCGATTCTAGTCCGCCTGCCGCAGAAGCAGCACCTCACAATGCATTAGGCCGGCAAGCGCCGGCCCAATGGTGCAGCGGATGTCGAATCGCGGCGCGATCAGAACAGATCGGCCTTGTCGACCTTGCCGACCGGCTTGGCCGTGGCCTGGCGCGTCGGAATCCAGTCGCCCGTGATCATCTGCTCGTAGGCCATGCCCGGGCCGACCATCGGATAGACGCTCGCGACCGGATCGATGATCACTTCGAGGAAGGCCGGGCCATCGAATTCGATGAAGGCCTTCACCGCGGCGTCGAGGTCTTCCTTGCGTTCCACACGCACCGCGAACTGGAAGCCGTCGGCCTCGGCCGCCTTGATGAAGTCCTTGCGATGCAGGCCCTTGTCCGAACCCGCGTAGCGCGATTCGAAGAAGAGGCGCTGCCACTGTTTGACCATGCCGTCGCCGAAGTTGTTGAGCACCACGATCTTCACGGGCAGGCCGTAGGTGGTCGCGGTTTCGAGCTCGCCGAAGTTCATGCGGATCGATGCGTCGCCATCGATGTCGATGACCACGCGATCGCGCGCTGCGAAGGCGGCGCCGAGCGCGGCCGGCAGGCCGAAGCCCATCGTGCCCATCGAGCCCGAGGTTAGCCACAGGCGCGGTTCGGCGAAGTCGAAATACTGCGCGGCCCACATCTGGTGCTGGCCGACGCCGGTGGCCACCACCGCGCGGCCCTGGGTGATCTGGTTGATCGCGCGAATCACCGCATGCGGCTGGATCGCTACCGATTCGCGGTCGTAGTTCAGCGCGTAGGTCTGCTTGAGGTCGGCGATGTGGCGATGCCATTCGGCGTAGCGGCCGTCGGCCGACGGCCGGTAGCCGCGCGCCGTCGCGAATTCGCGCAGGGCGTCGAGCGTCACGTCGAGCGCGCCGATGTGGTGCCACTGCACGCGCTTGACCTTGCCGATCTCGGACGGATCGATGTCCAGATGCGCGATGGCCTTGGCGTTCGGCGCGAACTTGGACGGCACGCCGGCGACGCGATCGTCGAAGCGGGCACCGACCGCGATCAGGAAGTCGCAGTCGTCGACCGCGTAGTTCGCGAACGCGGTACCGTGCATGCCGAGCATGTGCAGCGACAGCGGGGCGGTGGTGTCGACCGCGCCGATGCCCATCAGGGTCGTGGTCACCGGAATGCCGAAGTCGTCGGCGAAACGACGCAGGCTGGCCGAGGCCTCGCCGTTGATGACGCCGCCGCCCGCATAGATCAGCGGACGCTTGGAAGCGTTGAGCAGCTTGTAGAAGGATTCGGCGGACTCGTCGCTCAGCGCGTTGCCGTAGGCCTCGCGCAGACGGGCGCGGAAGCCGGGCAGGGGCAGCAGGCCTTCGCCACGGTAGCTGCCGGACCAGTTCTGCACGTCCTTGGGGATGTCGACCACCACCGGGCCCGGACGGCCGCTGCGCGCGATCTCGAACGCCGTGCGCAGCGTGGCTTCGAGCTTGAGCGGGTCGGTGACCAGAAAGATGTGCTTCGCGCAGGGGCCCATGATCGAGCTGATCGGGGCTTCCTGGAAGCCGTCAGAGCCGATCGCCGCGGTCGGCACCTGGCCGCAGATGACCACGATCGGGATCGAGTCCGCCATGCTGTCTCGCACTGGCGTGACCGTGTTGGTCGCGCCGGGGCCCGAGGTCACGAGCGCGACGCCGACCTTGCCCGAAGCACGCGCGAAACCGGCCGCCATGAAGCCCGCGGCCTGTTCGTTGCTCGGCACGATCAGCGGCATCGGATCGACGCCTTCGGCGCCGCGATGGGTCTGGTTGTAGCGGAACACCGCGTCGTAGGTCGGCAGGATGGCGCCGCCCGAGTAGCCGAAAATGACGTCCACGCCCTCGTCGGCGAGCACCTGTACGACGATCTCCGCTCCGGTCATGGTGGTACCGGAAAGGGGATGGCGGGCAGAGGGATGCGCAGCGTTCATGACGGGACGGTGACGACCGGCTGGTTTGAAGGGCGCGAATTATAGGTGGTAAACCCTCATGTAGACAGGGCCAAGGTTGCGTATAGGGGGACCGCCGATTATCCTGCGCGCCCCTCGGGCCTGCGCCTTCAAGCGCCGGCCTCGTGTACGCCCAATCACCCATCAATCAATCGGTTGCCGCGCCGGCTCAATGCGCCACATCATCTCGATCCTGTTGCAGAACGAGGCGGGTGCCCTTGCCCGCGTGGCCGGCATGTTCTCCGCGCGTGGCTACAACATCGACTCGCTGTCGGTGGCACCGACGCATGATCCGACCGTTTCGCGCCTGAGCCTGGTCACCACCGGCTCCGATGCGGTCGTGCACCAGATCATCCAGCAGACCCGCAAGCTCGTCGACGTGGTCGAGATCGTCGATCTGGCGAGCCATGATCATCTCGAGTGCGAACTGCTGATGGTCAAGGTCGAGGTCACCAGCGGAGCGGCACGCGAAGTGGTCGAATGCGTGCGCCGCCACCATGGCTCGATGCTCGACGAGACCGAGAACACGCGCATGGTGCAGCTGGCCGGCACCGCGTCGGAGATCGACGCCTTCGTCGCCGAGATCGGTGGCATCGCCCGCATCCTCGAGCTTGTGCGCAGCGGCGTCGCCGCGATGGGCCGCGGGCAGCAGATTCTCGCGCTGCCGAGCTGAAAACCAATAACCGACAACGTCATCGTCTCAACCAGGACGGCCTCACGAGCCATCCACCAGCAAAGAGAGTAGAGCCATGAGCATCAAGGTGTATTACGACAAAGACGCCGACCTTTCGCTGATCCAGGGCAAGAAGGTCGTCATTCTTGGCTACGGTTCGCAGGGCCACGCCCACGCGCTGAACCTCAAGGATTCCGGCGTCGACGTCACGGTCGCCCTGCGCAAAGGCTCCAAGAGCTGGGCCAAGGCCGAGAACTCCGGCCTCAAGGTGCTCGACGTCGCCGAAGCCGTGAAGATCGCCGACCTCGTGATGATCCTGGCGCCCGACGAAGGCCAGAAGAAGATCTACGACGAAGTCGTGGCTCCGAACATCAAGAAGAACGCGGCGCTGGCTTTCGCGCACGGCTTCAACATCCACTTCGGCCTGATCGAGCCGCGCGAAGACCTCGACGTCATCATGATCGCGCCGAAGGGCCCCGGCCACACGGTGCGCTCGGAGTACCTCAAGGGCGGCGGCGTGCCGACCCTGGTCGCCATCCACCAGGACGCCACCGGCTCGGCCAAGCAGATCGCGCTGTCGTACGCTTCGGCCAACGGCGGCGGCCGCGCCGGCATCATCGAAACCAACTTCCGCGAAGAAACCGAAACCGATCTGTTCGGCGAACAGGCCGTGCTCTGCGGCGGTGCCACCGCGCTGGTCCAGGCCGGTTTCGAAACGCTGGTCGAAGCGGGCTACGAGCCCGAAATGGCCTACTTTGAGTGCCTGCACGAGCTCAAGCTCATCGTCGACCTGATGTACGAAGGCGGCATGGCCAACATGCGCTACTCGATCAGCAACACGGCCGAATACGGCGACTACGTGACCGGCCCGCGCATCATCACCGAAGAGACCAAGAAGGAGATGAAGCGCGTCCTGAACGACATCCAGACCGGCAAGTTCGCGCGCGACTTCGTGCTCGAGAACCAGGCCGGCCAGCCGACGCTGAAGGCCAAGCGCCGCATCGGCGGCGAGCACCAGATCGAGGAAGTCGGCGCCAAGCTGCGCGCGATGATGCCCTGGATCGCCAAGAACAAGCTCGTCGACAAGACCAGGAACTGAAGTTCTCGTTCAGCGTCACGACGAGCTTCGATAAGGCCGGCCTCAGCTGCCGGCCTTATCTTTTGGGCATGCGACCTTCCTACAATCCCACGATGGGCATCGCGATCGAAGGCTGGATCGTGCTGCTGGCGGTGATCGCGCTCTGGTGGGCGCTGTCCGCCGCGGGCCATCCGCTCGCGGGCTGGTGCGTGCTCGCGCTGCTGCTGCCGCTGGCCGTGTTCTTCGTCGATCGCGGGCGCTCGGTACCGTCGAAGCCGCGCGGCGTGCTCGCGCCGGTCGACGGCCATGTCGTCTACCGGCGCGAAGCGCATGATCCATTGCTCGATCGCGAATCGATCCGCATCGGCATACGCGTGAGCTGGTGGGGCAGTTATGCGCTGCGCTCGCCGGTGGAGGGCGAAGTCGACGTCGTCGACGATTCGCGTCACCGCGCTTCGATCATCCGCACCGACGAGGGCGAGCATTTCGTGATCCAGGTGCGTCGCGGCAGCCTGCTCGGCGCCTTGCCGGTCTGGGTTCCGGTCGGCGACCGGGTCGGGCAGGGACGTCGCTGTGGCTTGCGTCGTCTGGCCCGTGAGATCGACCTCTATCTGCCGGCGGGCGCGCGCGTGGAAGTGCCGCTCGGTAGCCGGGTAAGATGCGGCCAGACCTTGATTGCGACCATCGTGCGGAGAAACAGTTAAATGAGCGAGGAGCTTGGGCCAGAAGTGCCGGCGACGCCTTCCGTGCGCAAGCGCCGCAAGGGCATTTACCTGCTGCCCAACCTGTTCACCACCGGCACGCTGTTCGGCGGCTTCTACGCCATCATCATGGCGATGAATGGGCGATTCGAAGCGGCCTGCGTCGGCATTCTGATCGCGATGATCGCCGATGGCCTCGATGGCCGCATCGCACGCCTGACGAACACCGCGAGCGACTTCGGCAAGGAGTACGACTCGCTTTGCGACATGGTCGCCTTCGGCGTCGCGCCTGCGATCGTCGTCTACGCGTTCAGCCTGCGCTACCTCGGGGATTATCAGTGGCTCGGCGGCAAGCTCGGCTGGGGCATCGCCTTCGCCTACGCGGCCTGCGCGGCGCTGCGCCTCGCGCGCTTCAACGTGCTCGCCGCGATCGCGAGCAGCAACAAGGACTTCTTCGGCGTTCCGAGCCCTGCGGCAGCGGCAGTGGTGACCTTCTTCGTCTGGAGCTGCGTCGACGACAGCCGCTCGCTGTTCGCATGGATCAGCGGCCGCGTGCCGTTCACGGGGCAGGAGGTGCTGTGGCTCGCGGCCCCGCTGACCTTGCTGACGGCGCTCTCGATGGTGTCGAGCATTCGCTACAACAGCTTCAAGAAGCTCAATCTTACGGGCTCGGTGAAGTTCGCGACCTTCGCGGGCGTGGTCGGCGTGCTCGTGCTCGTCGCGATCGATCCGCCGCGCGTGCTGTTCCTGGGTTTTCTGGCCTACGCGTTGTCCGGTCCGGCGGCGGTGATCTGGCGCCGCCTGCGGCGCAAGCCGGCGTCCGCGGCCTGATCGATCTTTGACGCGGGATCGGTTTGTTTTCTAGAATCCGCGCCCATGAAAGCCGCCCGCAACATCGTTGCCTGCCAGAACCGCGAGATCTCGCGGAACACGGCTGCGAGTGCGGTTGCGCCGGCGCTGCTTCTTTCGCTGCTCCTTCTGCCGTAAGGCAGACAGAACGCACACGGCCGCACGGGGCTCAAACCGTGACCACCCAGACAAGACACCGACCGCCCAGCCTAGGCAGGCGCGGTCATGCGTTTTCATCGCACGCCTGGCGTGCACAACGTCGCAACGCTTGCCGCTCACTTGGAGCGCGTTCGACCTAGCCTGGAATCACCCTCATGGCCATGCTGAAAAATCCCGCTACCAAATACCGTCCGTTCGCGCCCGTGCGTCTGAAAGACCGCACCTGGCCCGACGCCGTCATCACCAAGGCGCCGATCTGGTGCAGCGTGGACCTTCGCGACGGCAACCAGGCGCTCATCGAGCCGATGAATGCGGAGCGCAAGCTGCGCATGTTCGAGACGCTGGTGAAACTCGGCTTCAAGGAAATCGAAGTGGGCTTCCCGTCCGCCTCGCAGACCGATTTCGATTTCGTGCGCAGCCTGATCGAAGAAAACCGCATTCCGGACGACGTGACGATCCAGGTGCTGACGCCGGCTCGCGAGCCCTTGATCCGCCGGACCTTCGAAGCCTTGAAGGGCGCGCGCCGCGCGATCCTGCATTACTACAACGCCGTCGCGCCGATCATGCGCAACGTCGTCTTCAACATGAGCAAGGACGAGGTGCTGTCCGAACTCGCGGTCAAACATGCGAAGCTGGTGCAGGAACTCGCCGCTCGGCAGCCCGATACGCAGTGGGTGTTCCAGTATTCGCCCGAGATGTTCTCGGGTGCCGAGCTCGAATTCTCCAAGCAGATCGTCGATGCGGTGACCGAAGTCTGGCAGTCGTCGCCGAGCAATCCCTGCATCATCAATCTGCCGTCGACGGTCGAGCATTCCACGCCCAACATCTTCGCGGACATGATCGAGTGGATGCACCGCAACCTGCAGCGCCGCGACGGCATCATCCTGTCCGTGCATCCGCACAACGACCGCGGCACCGGCACGGCGGCCGGCGAGTTCGCGATCATGGCCGGTGTCGATCGCGTGGAAGGCTGCCTGTTCGGCAACGGCGAGCGCACGGGCAACGTCGACGTCGTCAACATCGCGCTGAACCTGTACACGCAGGGCGTCGATCCGCAGCTCGACTTTTCGAACATCGATGCAGTGCGCGAAACGGTCGAATACTGCAACCAGCTGCCGGTGCATCCGCGCCATCCCTACGTCGGCGATCTGGTCTACACCTCGTTCTCGGGCTCGCACCAGGATGCGATCAAGAAGGCCTTCTCGGCGCGCAAGGAAAGCGACATCTGGGTGATGCCGTATCTGCCGATCGATCCGAAGGATCTCGGGCGCAGCTACGAGGCGGTGATTCGCGTGAATTCGCAGTCGGGCAAGGGCGGCATCACCTACCTGCTCGAGCACGAATACGGCTTGTCGCTGCCGCGTCGCCTGCAGATCGAGTTCAGCCAGGTCGTGCAGGCCGACATGGACGCCTCGGGCAAGGAAGTCACCGCCAAGGACATCTGGCGCATCTTCGAGCGCGAATACCTCGCTTCGGCGCAGCCCTATGCCTACGTCGCGCATCATCTGGTCGAAGACTCGACGCGCGATTCGGTCGAGCTCAAGTCCGAAGTCAGCGTCGGCGGCGAGCGCAGGCAGGTCGTCGGCAACGGCAACGGGCCGATCGATGCCTTCGTGGCCGCGCTGTCCAGGCTCGCGGGCATTCCGATCGCGGTCGTCGATTACCACGAGCATGCGATCGGCGCGGGCGCCGATGCGGCCGCGGTGACCTACATCGAGCTGCGCGTCGGTGAAGGGACGGGTTCGCAGCGCACGCTGTTTGGCGTCGGCAAGGACGCGAACATCGTGACGGCCTCGTTCAAGGCGATCCTGTCGGGCCTGAACCGCGCGCTGCGCGTTTCGCAGGCGGATCGCGCCGCGGCCTGATCGAGGTCGGCTTCAATGCAGAAGGCCCAGCTTCAAGCTGGGCCTTCTGCGTTTGCGGGATTCCACCTCAGAAATCGTCGTCATCGTCGTCGTGCGGCGGCTCCTTGCGGGCCGCGTCGAGTTCGCCGCGCAGCTGGCCTGCATCCGCGATGAAGGCCTCGAGCGACTGCGCCGGTGCGAGACGCAGGGTGGGCGGCAGCAGATCGTCGACGACGACCGCGGGCCCCGTACGTTCGCGCGCATCGCGCTGCGAGAGTGCACCGGCGCCGACGCCGAGCAGCGTGAGCGCCGCAACCACCGCGAGCTTGAAGCGCGGATAGCCGCCACCGATAAGTCGCAGATGACCTGCGCAGAGCAGACCCGCGGTGAGCCAGAACACGAGGTAGTGGTAGCGCGTCAGCGAAGGCCAGGACAGCGAGTAGGCCGAGGTCTCGAGCAGCAGCGTGATCAGCGAGCTGCCGACCATCGAGGCATACGTCAGCGTGAGATGCCGGGAAAACTGCACGATGCCGGCGAACAGGCGGTTCACCAGCGACCACGCCAGGGCCCAGACGACGCCCACGACCAGGGCCATCACGGTCACGGTCAGATAGCGGCTGATCGCCGGTTCGCCGGTCTGCTGCAACCACAGCGAGAGCATGATCTGGGCTGCCAGCAGCAGGCCCAGCGCCGGCGCGATCCAGGTCGAAGCGAACCGCGAGCTTCCGATCGGTCGCTCCTCGGGCACCGCGTGGGCGCTGTCGCGCAGGCGCAGGCGCGTATCGCCGATCGCATAGATCGCATCGGCTCCGAGCTCGATCACGCAGCGTTCGACACGCTCGCGATTCGCAAGGCGCAGGCCATTGCGGCTGCCGAGATCTTCGGCGACGAGTTCACCGTCGTCGTCGCGAAAGATGCGCAGATGGCGCGCCGCCAGCGTCGGATCGTCGATCAGCAGATCACTCTCGTAACCGCGGCCGATGACGATCGGCAGGCGTTCGACCCGATGGCGGGACAGCACCTCGTCGTGGCGCGAGAGGCGCTCGATCCAGATCGCGCGATCCATCGGCGGGTTCGTTCCGGAGATCATCGCTTCGCCCACGAGATCGCTCCGAGATAGTCGCGCGCGAGTTCGAGCGCCAGATCGTAGGGCGCGGCTTCCATCGTCAGGCGCAGCGTCATCGCTTCCCGGCTTGCATCCTGCGTCACGGCGGTCACGGTGACGTCGTAGAGGCCGTCGAAGTCCCGATAGGCGCGCGCACAGATGCCGGCTCGCAGCAGCGGCTTGTCGACGCCGCCGTCGGTCTGCACGACGAAGTCGTCGTGGCAGCGCGGCGTGGCCTTGCGCGACGAGCTCCAGTGCATCGCGCCTTGCAGCGGCTGGTAATATGCGCTCAGAAAACTCGCGAACTGGAAATCGTTGAGCTTGATGCTGCGCAGGTGATCGTGCCGCAGCTGCACGCTGCCGGGCTGCAGGTCGTCGGCGATGAACAGGTCGGTCTCGGCGCTGCACTGCGTGGTGTCGACACGCGCGCGCGGCTTGGGCACCTGATCCGCATTGGTGCTCGCCCAGCACTGGAACCACGGCGCTTCGCTTTCGGGCGCTTCGTAGCGGCCGGCGGCGCCGTTGCGAAAGCCGTGGTCGATCATCTGCCGATACAGATCGCTCTGGCGCTCGAGCAGCTGGCGGCCGATTTCGGCCTCGGCCTGCCTGGCTTCGGCGAGCGGGCTGTTGCGCGCGCGCTCGATCAGCGCGGCGCTGAAGCGCACCGGCACCAGGAAGCTCACGAGCTCGCCGTCGAGCCGCTTGGCGACGTTGATGCCGACGACGCGCCCGGCCTCGTCGACGGCGGGGCCGCCGCTCATGCCCGGATTGATCGCCCCGGTGAAGTGGAAGCGATCGCTGTAGCTGCGTTCGGCGAGACCGTTGTAGGTGCCTTCGACGATCGTGAAGCCGATGTCGAGCGGATTGCCCATCGCGTAGAGCCGCTGGCCCTGGCGCAGCTCGCTGCCGGCGGGATCGAGCGGCAGCGTGCTGCCGGCCGGTTCGTCGAGCTTCACCACCGCCAGATCGTGGGCGACATCGACGGCGAGCAGGCGCAGCTTGCCGCGCTTGCCGTCGGTGCGCGTGTACTCGAGCCGATAGGTGGCCGGCTCGAGCGCGTGTTCGGAGATGACGTGATAGTTGGTCACCGCAAGGCCGCTCGCATCGACCTGGAAGCCCGAACCGATCGACGACTGGCGTCCCGAGACGTCGACGAGGCTGCGGATCTGCAGCAGCCCGGCGCGTGCCGCGTCGTAGGCGCGGTGCGTCTCGTCACCCGCAGGTGCGGCGAGAACGAAGTGGGGAAACAGGGCCGCGGTGGCGGCGATCAGCAGGGCAGCGGGCGTGCGACGCATGCGGAAGTCGTGGAGTGCTCGGTCGTCGCCGGGGTTTCGGCGGTGCCCGGCGATCATAACGGCGGACCGCGGCGACCGCTGCGGGATAAACTGCGCCCATGAATCCGACTCGCCGCCGTCGCTATCTCAACGCCTTGTCCATCGACAGCTACCGCTCGCGGTCCGGCGTCGCCGAGCAAGCGGCCGAGGAGATCGCGGTCGAAACGGTGTCGAACGAAACGGGGCGTCCGCCGGTGGAAGCACGGCCGCCGTCCGCACTGTCGCGGCCCCTGCTTGCGCCGCCCGCGCCTCCACCGACGCCCGAGGCGAGCCCGAGCATCGCCTCGACGCCGGCCGTGGACGTGCCCGCCGACTGGTCCGGCCTGCGCGCGATGGTCAAGGATTGCCCGCGCTGCAAGCTCTGCGCGACGCGCACGCAGACCGTGTTCGGCGTCGGCCCGGAGGACGCGCCGCTGATGATCGTCGGCGAAGGCCCCGGCGCGGACGAGGATCTGAAGGGCGAGCCCTTCGTCGGCAAGGCCGGCAAGCTGCTCGACCAGATGCTCGCGGCCATCGGACGCTCGCGCGGCGAGAACACCTATATCGCCAACGTCGTCAAATGCCGTCCGCCCGGCAACCGCGATCCCGAGGCCGACGAGGTCGCCGCCTGCCGGCCGTACCTCGATCGCCAGATCGAGCTGCTCAAGCCGCGGCTGATCGTCGCGCTCGGTCGCGTCGCCGCGCAGCGGCTGCTGCAAAGCGATGCACCGCTGTCGCGCCTGCGCGGTCCGCTGTATCAGTACGGAGCCGAGCGCACGCCGGTGCTCGTGACCTATCACCCGGCCTATCTGCTGCGCAGCCCGCGCGAAAAATCCAAGAGCTGGGACGACCTCAAGCGCGTGCATCAACTGCTCGCCCAATCCACAGCTGCCGTCCAGGCTTGATCGCGTGCCGAGTCTGCAGCCCATGCAGGCGCATCACTTGCCGCAGGTACTCGCAGTGGAGCGCGCCGCCAACGCGCATCCCTGGAGCGAGGCGAACCTGCGCGATTCGCTGCAGGCCGGCTATCCGGGCTGGGTGCTGCTCGATGGCGAACAGGTGATCGGCTACGCGATCCTGATGATCGCGGTCGGCGAGGCGCAGGTGCTCAACATCGTGGTGTCGCCCGAGCGCCGGCGCGAAGGCCTCGGCCGCGTGCTGATGGAACGCATGATCGAGGCCGCGACGACTGCGCAATGCGAGCTCATGCTGCTCGAGGTGCGACGCTCCAACACGGCGGCGATCGCGCTGTATCGCGCTTATGGCTTCGCGCAGATCGGCCTGCGCCGCAACTACTATCGCTCGGACGACGGCGTCGGCGAAGACGCTTTCGTACTTACGCTGCCGCTGCGCACAGCCGCTTGAGGGAATCGATGACTCCGGAACGCCGCCGACAACTCGCCTGGGCCAGCTACGACTGGGGCAATTCGGCTTTCGCGACGACGGTCATCGCCGGCCTGTTTCCGATCTTCTTCGAGCAGTATTGGGCCAGCAATCTCGATTCGGCGAGCCGCACGTTCTGGCTCGGCGTCGCGAGCTCGGTGTCGAGCCTGGCCGTGGTGATCCTCGCGCCGCTGCTCGGCAGCATCGCCGATCGCGGCGGGCTCAAGAAGCGCTTCCTGGCGGTGTTCACCGCGCTCGGCGTGCTCTCGACCGCGGCGTTCTACTGGGTCGGCCAGGGCGAGTGGATGATCGCCACCGTGCTGTTCACGCTCGGCTCGATCGGCTTCCAGGCCGGCACGAGCTTCTACGATTCACTGATCGTCAACGTCGCGAGCGATCGGCAGATGGACCGCGTCTCAGCGCTCGGCTACGCGCTCGGTTATCTCGGCGGCGGATTGCTGTTCACGCTCAACGTGCTGATGGTCCTGCATCCGGACTGGTTCGGGCTCGCGAACGCGGCTTCGGCCACACAGGTTTCTTTCTTGCTCGTGGCGATCTGGTGGGCGCTGTTCTCCTTGCCCTTGTTCCTGAAAGTGCCCGAGCAACGTACACGCGGGCACGGCGTGCTCGGCGATGTCGCCGCCGGTGTCGCGCAACTGCGCGACACCATTCGCGCATTGTCCAAGCTCAAGCCCGTGTGGATGTTCCTGTTCGCATACTGGCTCTACATCGATGGCGTCGACACCATCGTGCGCATGGCGGTGGACTATGGGCTCGCGCTCGGCTTTCCGTCGTCGAGCCTGATCACCGCACTGCTGATGGTGCAGTTCATCGGCTTTCCGGCCGCGATCGCCTTCGGCTGGATCGCGGGCAGGATCGGCACCAAGCGCGCCTTGTATCTGGCCTTGAGCGTCTACATCGGCGTGACGGCCTGGGCCTATCTGCTGCAGACGGTCGCGCAGTTCTATCTGATGGCGGCCGCGATCGGGCTCGTGCAGGGTGGCGTGCAGGCCTTGTCGCGCTCCTACTACGCGCGGCTGATTCCGCCCGACAAATCCGGCGAGTTCTTCGGCTTCTACAACATGCTCGGCAAGTTCGCGGCCGTGCTCGGCCCGCTCGCGGTCGGCTTCACGAAGCTGCTCACGGGCGATGCGAGGCTGTCGATCCTCGTGCTCGTGGTGTTCTTCGTCGTCGGCATGCTGCTGCTGTCGCGCGTGCAGGAGCCGCGTGAGCGCAGCCTTACGGAAGGGCTCTGACCGCTACGCGCAGCTCGCCGATCAGAACCGCGTCGGCCGCGGCTTCGTAGCGCAGTCGCAGGTAAAGCTCCAGCACACGCTGCATGCGCTGCGCGAGTTCGGGTTGCTCGCGAGCGACGCGCATCGCGAAATCGCGCGGGCCTTCGGATGGGGCGCGATGCAGGCCACGCCGGGCCAGACGCGCTTCGGCCAGCTTCCATTGCTCGAGCGCCGGGTCGTCGATCGCAGCCGGGCGCGCCTTCCACAGCAGCACGCCGCCGAGTAGCGCGAGCGAGATCGTCACCGCGGCCGTCAAGGCGAGCAGCATGCGACTGAAAGAGCCGAGACCGATGCGATCGAGCAGCTGCTGCTGCAGCTCGGTTCCATAGCCGAGCACGAAGCCGTTCCACTGTGCGTCGACCCAATCCCAGGCGCTTTGCGCACGCTCGTAAGCCGAGCGCCAGTCGAGCGAGCCGAGCAGGCCTTCGCGCTGATCGCCGTTTCGCGCACTGCTTTCGGAGAGTGTCTGCTCGACCCGGCTCGGTGATACCGCCGCGGTCGGATCGACGCGTATCCAGCCGCGGCCCGCGATCCAGACCTCGGCCCAGGCGTGCGCTTCGGACTGACGCACGCTGTAGTAGTCGCCGAACAGATTCTTCTGCGCGCCGAGATAGCCGGTGACGACGCGCGCCGGAATGCCGGCCGCGCGCATCAGGAACGTGAAGCTGCTCGCGTAGTGCTCGCAGAAGCCGCGCCGCGTCGTGAACAGGAACTCGTCGATGCTGTCGCGGCCGAGCCTCGGCGGTTCGAGCGTGTAGTAGAAGGCCTGCTCGCGAAACAGGCGCAGGGCCGTATCGACGACGGCCTGGTCATTGCGCGCGACCTGTCGCCATTGCCGGGCGAGCGCCAGCGCACGCGGGTTGAACCCACTCGGCAACGCGAGCTGCACCGCGCGTTCGCGCGCGCTCAGCGATCCGACCTGCAGCTTCGCATCGGGATCGGAACGCAGCCGATAGCGAAGGCGATCGCGCAAAGGCTGCTCGTACAGCAGCTCGTAGAAACCGCTGATGCGGCTGCGCTCGGGCAGCTCGCGCGCATCGGGACGGTCGAGCGCGAGCAGCCACGGCATGCGGTGCGCTTCGAGCGTGATTTCGTAGCGGTATTCGGTGGTGCCCGCTTCGGCCGTTGGCACGTTGAACAGACGCGATGGCGAACTCCAGGTCCGTCCATCGAAGGCCCAGAGCACCGGGCCGCGCCAGTAGCGCTGCTCGGGCGGCGGCGCGGCGCCCTCGAAGCTCACGCGGAACGCGAGTTCGTCCGAGGCCGCGAGCCTGGCGATGTCGCCCGGCGCCATCGTTTCGGACAGACCCGAGCGCGCGCCGCCCGAGTCGTCGGGCATCGTCCACAGCGGCCCCGGAATGCGCGGGAACAGCACGAACATCAGCAGCATCAGCGGCAAGGACTGCGCGATGAGCTTGCCGCCGGTGGTCAGTACGAGCCGCGCGGGCAGGGCGCCTTCGGCGTGATGCGTATCCGCGAGCACGGCGGTCACCGCCACGACGCAGACGAGCAGGTACAGCAGCGTCCAGATCTCCTGCGAGAACAGAAAGTGCGTGAGCAGCAGGAAGTACGACAGGAACACGGTGACGACGACATCGCGTCGCGCACGCAATTCGGTGAGCTTGAGGGCGAGCATGATGACGAGCAGCGCGACGCCCGCATGCTGGCCCCAGATGCGGCCATAGCTCGCGTAGACGCCGATGAACGCAGCGATCGCGAGTGCGCCCTTGATCGCGCCGTGCGGCATGCGCCACTGATACAGGGTCGCGGCGATGCGCCAGACGCCGATCGCGAACACCGACGCGGTTTCCCATAGCGGCAGGCGCAGCAGATGCGGAGCGACCACGAGCAGCATCACCGCGAGCAGGCGCCAGAGGCTGCGCTGCGGCAGCGGGTCCTTGCCCTCCGGCTGCTTCATGCCGGACCTCGCTCGGGGTTGCGCGCATCGCTGCGGCCGTCGAACAGGGCCAGCGCTTCGAGGCAGAGACTGCGATGCGCGGCGCCTGCGCTCAGCGGCAGCTCGCATCCAGGCAATCGCAGGCCATAGCGCGATCCGGCGACATCGGCATCGAGTACCCAGCGCGTCAGTTGCGACAGGCGCTGCTCGGTGTCGAGGTCTGCGAGCGCCTGCCAATCGAACCAGATCTCGGTGGCGACGCCATCGTCGAAGCGCTGTACGAGCGCCCGCCCGGTGCGTGGCAGGCTTTTCCAGTGGATCAGGCGCGGCGAATCGCCCGGCACGTAATCGCGAAAGCCCGCGAAGTCCTCGCTGCCGATGCGCGGCAGCGGGCTCATGAGCTGGCCTTGCGACGACGGCGGAGGCAGGCGCCCCGCCGCTGCGGGCTTCGGATAGACCAGCAGGCGCGCGTCGACCGCGAGCCAGGTCCAGGCTTCGAACAGACCCAGCGGCGCTTGCGTGCTGAGACGCAGCATCGGCGCCTGCAGGCGACCGCGCCGCGTCGTCGGCAGGCGCAACGCGAAGCTCACGCTGTCCTGCGCGGGCAGGTCGTGCCGAATGCCGTCGGTCTGCGCAGGCCAGCGTAGTTCGAGGCTCAGTCGCGGTGCGCGCGATGGGTTGCCGGCGATGAATTGCAAGGGCGCCTCGTCACCGGCGAATACCGCGTCGCCGCTCGTTCCGCCGAGCGAGCGCAGTGAAATGCCGACCAGATTCGCATGCGTGTGATGCATGCTCACGAACCCGAGCGCGGCGAGCAGGAAGGTCAGCGCGAAAGCCATGCTGTTCGAGTAATTGATCGCGGCGACGAGCATCACCAGCGTCATCAGCGCGAAGCCGAGTCCGAATCGCGTCGGCAGGATGTAGATGCGCCGCCGCTCGACCTGCGCCTCGCGCCTGAATGCGCCGGCGCGCCTCTGACCCCAGAATTCGGCACGCGCGCGCAGACCGCGCAAAGGATTTTCGAGCCGGCCGCCGCGCATGAGTCGGCGACGCTACGGAATGGCGACCGCGGCGAGCAGCTCTTCGGCCGATGGTGGCCGGGCAGCGGCGCCACGCTCGCGCGGCTGCAGGCGATGCGCGGCGACGGCCGCGAACACCGCCTGCACGTCTTCGGGCAGCACCGATTTGCGGCCGTCGATGTAGGCCCAGGCCTGCGCCGCGTGGCGCAGGGCGAGCGCCGCGCGCGGAGACAGGCCATGCGTGAATGCGGTCTGCGTCCGCGTGTGCTGCACCAGCGCGAGGATGTAGTCGACCAGCGCGGGCGCGGTGTGCACCTGCAGGGCTTCCTGCTGCAGTTGCAGCACGCTCTCGGCCTGCAGCACCGGACGCAGATCGAACAGCAGATCGCGCCGGTCGGGCTCGACGAGCAGCGCACGCTCGGCGGCGACGCTCGGATACCCCATCGAAATGCGCATCAGGAAGCGGTCGAGCTGCGACTCCGGCAGCGGGAACACGCCGACCTGATCGGCCGGGTTCTGCGTGCCGATGACGAAGAACGGTTGCGGCAGCGCGCGCGTTTCGCCGTCGACGCTGACCTGCTGCTCGGCCATCGCCTCGAGCAAGGCGCTTTGCGTCTTCGGACTCGCGCGATTGATCTCGTCTGCGAGCAGCAGCTGCGTGAACACCGGGCCCGGGCGGAAGCGGAAGCTGCCGTCGCGCGTCTCGTAGATCGAGACGCCCAGAATGTCGGCCGGCAACAGGTCGCTGGTGAATTGAACACGCCTGTACGTCAGGCCCAGCACCTGGGCCAGCGCCAGCGCCACGGTGGTTTTGCCCATGCCTGGAATGTCCTCCACGAGCAAATGGCCGCGAGCCAGAAGACAGCTCAAGGCAAGGCGCAATTGCCGATCCTTGCCGAGGATGACGCGGGACAGGCTGGCGAGGGCCGCCTGCAGATCAGCTGGCAGATTGGAGCTCATGTGGGTCCCGGGGCTGTCATCGCCGAAGTGTCTCATGCTGTCCGTCAGGTGGAGATGCAGGTGCATCGACTTTGGTCATAGACAAGGCCCTCGACCGCGCAAGCGGTAGGGCGTGCCCGATGAGTGCACTTTTTACCGATTGCGGCTACCAGCTGAATGAACGACCATTCAGCTCGAAATGAAGCCGCCCAGAACGAGAGGACCATCCGTGAATGCCGAGCTGCGATCAGCGCAACAGGCCATGCTGGATGCCGTTGACTACAGGAGCTGGCGCGACGCTGCGGCCGAGCTCGACCGCATCGAGGGCCTCGACGAGTGGAAGCTCGAGGAAGCCAGCGAAGAGTACGACTGGCGTCTGATTCGCAGCCGCCTGCGGCAGATCCGCCAGCTGCGCAACGAGCGCGATCCGATCCGTCTCGCGCACCACCTGCGCCAGGGCCTGCACTGGAATCTCGGCAACATCGGCAACCCCGAGCTCTATCGCGTCGCCCGCATCGGCACCAAGAAGCTGATCCACGATTACGTGCAAGAGGTCTGCGACGCGCTCGAATGGCTCGTCGAGGCCGAGGGCGAAAACTGGGCGCTCAGCGACAAGCTCAAGTTCTTCCACGACGTCGCGCTGAGCTACGGCCGCTCGGCGCTGATGCTGTCGGGCGGCGCGACGCTGGGCCTGTTCCACGTCGGTGTCGTGCGCGCGCTCTATCGCGAGGGCGTGCTGCCGACGGTGATGTCGGGCAGCAGCGCGGGCTCGATCGTGGCGGGCACCGTCGGCACGCGCAAGGTCGAGGATCTCGAAGACCTGCTCGACCCGCAGAACGCGTATTACCACTTCTGGCGCGTGCTGCCGCTGCGGCAGATGTTCAAGCGCGGCTCGGTCATGGACCAGACCCAGCTGCGCCGGGCAGTGGCCAAGAACATCCGCGACCTCAACTTCGAAGACGCCTACAAGGTGTCGGGACGCGTGCTCAACATCACCGTCTCGCCCGCGGGCGTGAACCAGCAGCCCAAGCTGCTGAACTACCTGACGCTGCCGTATCTGTTCGTGCGCGAGGCCGTGCTCGCGAGCTGCGCGGTGCCGATCCTGTTTCCGCCGGTCATGCTGATGACGGCCGACGAAACCGGCTCTCGCGTTCCGTACATGCCGCTGCTGCGCTGGAACGACGGCTCGCTGAAGTCCGATCTGCCGATGCTGCGACTGCGCCGCCTGCACAACGTCAATCACTTCATCGTCAGCCAGACCAATCCTCACGTATTGCCGTTCATCAGCGAACGCGGGCCGGGCGGACGCGGGCTGTTCAATTCGGCGCGCGACTACACCTATTCGACGGTGCGTTCGCAGGCGACGAGCCTGATCAGCTTTGCGCGCGCGAACCTGCCGATCAAGCAGCTGCATCGCCCGTTCGACGTCGCCACGAGCATTCTCGACCAGGACTATCGCGGCAACATCAACATCACGCCCGAAGCGAGCCTCTGGCGCTACGCCAAGGTGACGAGCAACCCGACGATGGACAACGTCTATCGCTTCATGCTCGAAGGCGAGCGTGCGGCCTGGGCGCGCATCGAGATGATCCGTACGCAGACCGCCATCAGTCTCACGCTCGAGCGCTGCCTCGAAGCGGTGGAGCTGCAGGCGACGCAAGGCGTGGGCAATCGCCGCACGGCGACCCGGGCTCGCCTGCACGTCGTGCGTCGCGGTTAAAGGCCCCGCCGCGTTTCGCTTGCTTGCGTAGCGAATGAGCGAGCTGTCGGAACTCGAATCGATTCGCCGTCAACGCGGCTACAGCCGCGTATTTTCATCTTCGCTCGAGAGCAGTTACCGGGCCACCAAGCGACGCACCTACCGGCTCTCGCGCAGCCTGTTGTTCGCGATCCTCGGTGTCATGCTGGCCCTGTCTCCGGGCTTTCTGCCGATCTTCCGCGTCAGTGACGCGGTTTTGTCGCCGCTGCGCCTCGGTGGGGTGGCGCTCGCGGCCTTGCTGTTCGTCACCGCCTGGACGACCTACTACCAGCGCGATCGCATCGTGCTCGTGCAGGTCCTGCAAAGTGTTTCGATCGTCGCGGCGGGTCTGGCGCCGGTATTGCTGCGCGGACTCGCGCTCGCCGGGCAGATGTCGTTTCCGACGGATCTCGTGAGCTCGGTGCTGATCTCGATCGCCCTGTTCGGCGGTTTCGGCTGGAAGCGCATCGCGACCGGGCTGTCGACATGCTTCGCGCTGACGGCCTGGCTGCAGTACGCGATGGCCGAGCCAGGTTCCGAAACCTGGATGCAGCTGTACTCGCTCGGAGTACTCACGCTGATCGCGGTCGGCGGCGTCTATGTGAACGAATACATCTCGCGCGTCGCCTGGGTCGCGAGTGCGCATGCGGCCGCGATGGCGCGCACCGATCCGCTCACGGGGCTGTCGACTCGAGCGGAGTTCAACCAGGCCTTTCTGAGCCGTCTCGCGCAGGCCCGCCGCGACAGGCGCCTGGTGGCCCTGATGCTGCTCGACATCGACCACTTCAAGCAGGTCAACGACGGCCACGGACATCTGTTCGGCGACGAGGTACTGCGCGCCGTGGGCGCGCTGATCCTGTCCGAGGTGGCGCGCAGGCCGCTCGATCTGCGCGTGCGCTACGGCGGCGAGGAGATCGCGGTGCTCTGGTACGACATCGAGCTCGCGAGCCTGCCGATGGTCTGCGAGCGCCTGCTGCGCAGCATCCGCTCGCTCGAGCTGATCGATCCGGTCTCGGGCGAGCGCGTGCCGATCAGCGCCAGTGCGGGCGTGACCTGGGTCGAGCCCGGCAGCACGGCCGAGCCGATCGCGGTGCTCCAGCGCGCAGACGAGCTGCTCTACAAGGCCAAACGCGAAGGACGCGATCGCTACATTCTCGGCGCGTTCGCCGAGTAGATAGCGCTGGCAAGCCCTAGGACTTGCGACGGTACTCGCCCTCTAGCGTGACCGGCTGCTTGAGATCGGGACGCGCCTTCGCCATGCCCTCGCCGAGGCGCACCGCGAGCCGCTTGCGCAGCCCGAACAGCAGCAGCGACAGTCCGACGATGTCGGACAGAAAGCCCGGCATGATCAGCAGGATTCCGGCGATCAGCACGATGAGTCCTTCGAACACGAGCCGAGTCGGCAGTTCGCCGCGCGCCACCGAAGCCTGCAGCTCGCGGAAGGTACGCAGGCCCTGCTGTCGGATCACCAGCACGCCCACGACGGCGGCGCCGATGATCCAGGCCGCGACCGGCCAGCCGCCGATGCGCTCGACGGCCTGCGTGACGAGCCAGGCTTCGAGCGCGATCCAGACCGCCATGATCAGGAACGGCATCTGCGATCTCGATCAGAGCGCCGCGATGCGTTCGCGCTGATCGCGCAGCGCGGCGAGATCCTGCTGCTGCTTGGCGAGCAGATCGCGCGCCTGCTGCTGCACGGCCTCGGGCGCCTTGCCGAAGTTCGGATTGTCGACGCGGGCCTGCACTTTCACGACATCGCTTTCGAGCTGCGCGATGCGCTTTTCGAGGCGCGCGATCTCGGCGTCCTTGTCGATCAGGCCGGCCATCGGCACGAGCAGCTTCATCGTGCCGAGCAGCGCGGTCGCGCACTGCGGCGCGTCTTCGGCGCCGAGCACGCGCGGCGTTTCGACACGCGCGAGGAATTCGATGCTCGCGGCCAGGCGCGACAGGCGATCGGCATCGGAGTCCGACGCGTTCTGGATCAGCAGCGGCAGGACCTTGCCGGGTGGAATGTCCATCTCGCCGCGGATCTGGCGCACGCCGAGAATGAAGGCCTTGAGCCATTCGATGTCGGCTTCGGCGGCTTCGTCGATCTTATGAGCTTCCGCTTGTGGGTACCGCTGAACCATGATGCTTTCTTGTTCCAGCGTGGCCTTGAACAGCCCGGCCGGTGCCTTGACCTGCTGCCAGACCTCTTCGGTGATGAAGGGCATCAGCGGATGCAGCAGGCGCAGCCAGGCTTCGAGCACGCGCACGAGCGTGCGCCGCGTGCCGCGCTTGGCGGCCTCGTTGTCGCTCTGCAGCGCGGGCTTGGACAGCTCCAGATACCAGTCGCAGTACTCGTTCCAGACGAACTGGTACAGCGCGGTCGAGAGTAGGTCGAAGCGGTAG
The DNA here is from genome assembly GCF_058783045.1 of Hydrocarboniphaga sp. FW305-C-57. Classification (NCBI taxonomy): domain Bacteria; kingdom Pseudomonadati; phylum Pseudomonadota; class Gammaproteobacteria; order Nevskiales; family Nevskiaceae; genus Hydrocarboniphaga; species Hydrocarboniphaga sp. FW305-C-57. The sequence goes on from NZ_JBYSYG010000007.1 coordinate 234,593, forward strand.
TTGCGGAAGTGTTCGGCCGCCTCTGCCTCGACTTTCTGCAGGCGCGAGATGATCCAGCGATCGGCGGCCGACAGTTCGACCGGCAGCGCCGCGTCGAGGCCGGTGTCCTGGCCCTCGCAGTTCATGAGCACGTAGCGCGCGGCGTTCCAGATCTTGTTGCAGAAGTTGCGATAGCCCGCCGCACGCGCGGCGTCGAAGCGCACGTCGCGGCCCTGCGTGGCGAGCGCGGCGAAGGTGAAGCGCAGCGCATCGACGCCGACCGCTTCGATGCCCTTGGGATAATCCTTGCGCGTCTTGGCTTCGATCTTCGGCGCGGTCTCGGGCTTCATGAGGCCGGTCGTGCGCTTCTTCACGAGTTCGTCGAGCGCGATGCCGTCGATCACGTCGAGCGGATCGAGCACGTTGCCCTTGGACTTCGACATCTTGTTGCCTTCGGGATCGCGCACGAGGCCGGTGATGTAGACCTCGCGAAACGGCACGTCCTTCATGAAGTACTGGCCCATCATCACCATGCGGGCGACCCAGAAGAAGATGATGTCGAAGCCCGTCACGAGCACGCTGCTCGGATAGAACTTGGCGAGCGCCTCGTTCTTCGTCGGCCAGTCGAGCGTCGCCATCGGCCAGATGTCCGACGAGAACCAGGTGTCGAACACGTCCTCGTCCTGCTTGAGGCAGAAGCGCTCGTTGCCGCTCTCGCGCAGCTTGTCGTTGATGGCGTCGGTGCTGTCGTCGCTCGCGACCTTGAGCAGCGAGAGCAGGGCGAATTCGCCTTGCGCGCCCATCGACAAATTGAAGGCGTCGAAGGCGCTGCGCGCGACGAACACTTTGCCGTCGACGTCGTACCAGGCCGGAATGCGATGGCCCCACCAGAGCTGGCGGCTGATGCACCAGTCCTGGATGTTGTTGAGCCACTGGTTGTAGGTGTTGATCCAGTTCTCGGGCACGAACTGGATGCGCCCGCTCGTGAAGGCATCGAGCGCCGGCTGCGTGATCGCGGTGTAGCCACCCGGGCGGCCGTCCGGCTGCGTCTTGCGCGTGAGATCGACGAACCACTGGTCGGTCAGGAAAGGCTCGACGACCGCGCCGCTGCGGTCGCCGCGCGGCACCTTGAGCTTGTGATCGTCGATCTTCTCGAGCAGGCCCAGCGATTCGAACTCGGCGACGATCTTCTTGCGCGCCTCGAAGCGATCGAGCCCCGCGTAGGGCAGGCGCGAGAGCTGTTCGGCGATCTGCGCGTCGTCGGTCTTGTGTACGCCGCTCGAATGGAATTCGGCGTAGTCGCGAATCTTCGCGTCCGGCGTCAGCACGTTGATCATCGGCAGCTTGTGCCGGGCACCGAGCGCGTAGTCGTTGAAGTCGTGCGCCGGCGTGATCTTGACGCAGCCGGTGCCGAATTCGCGGTCGACGTAGTCGTCGGCCACGATCGGAATTTCGCGATTCACGATCGGCAGGCGAATGCTCTTGCCGATCAGTGCGGCGTAGCGCTCGTCTTCGGGATGCACGGCCACGGCGGTGTCGCCGAGCATGGTTTCGGGGCGTGTCGTCGCGACGACGAGATGGCCAGAGCCATCGGCGAGTGGATAGCGGAAATGCCAGAGCTTGCCGTTCTCTTCCTCGCTGACGACTTCGAGATCGGAGATCGCGGTCAGCAGCACCGGATCCCAGTTCACGAGGCGCTTGCCACGATAGATCAGGCCGTCTTCATGCAGCCTCACGAAGTGTTCGACGACGGCTTTCGAATAGCCCTCGTCCATCGTGAAGCGATTGCGGCTCCAGTCCACCGAACTGCCCATGCGGCGGATCTGGCCTTCGATCGTGCCGCCCGAATAGCGCTTCCATTCCCAGACTTTCTCGAGGAATTTCTCGCGTCCGAGATCGAGTCGCGCGGGTTCGCCGGCGAGCTTCAGATTGCGCTCGACGACCATCTGCGTGGCGATGCCCGCGTGGTCGGTGCCGGGCTGCCAGAGCGTGTCGTAGCCGCGCATGCGGTGATAGCGGATCAGCGCGTCCATCACCGTGTGCTGGAACGCGTGGCCCATGTGCAGCGTGCCGGTGACGTTCGGCGGCGGGATCATGATGGAGTAGGGCGAACCAACGCCGCTCGGCGCGTAGCAGCCGTTCTGTTCCCACCACTGTGCCCAGCGCGATTCGATGGCGCCGGCTTCGAAGGTCTTGTCCATGGGGCTCGTTGCGCCGCGTCGGCGCGGTGAAAACGTCAGAGATTATGCGTGGAGAGTTCGTAGCCGCGGTCGCGGTAGAACTTGAAGCGGCTGCGCGACGAAGCGCGGTCGGCGACCGTGGCCGGCACGATCTCGAGCACGCGATCGAAGCGCGAAAAATACAGCGGCACGTCCTCGCCGAGATTCACGAGGATGCCCAGATGCGATTCGGGCGGCTCGCCATCGCCGATCAGCACGGCCGGATGCGGTTCGCCGACGCTTTCGCCGCGGTGGCGTTCGTGCGAAATGAAGCTGCCCTGGTTGAACGTCCACAGGCTGCTGTCGATTTCATCCGCCATCGCCGGCTGCGTCACGCGAACGTAGACACGCGCCCCGCCGCGCGTGGCCTTCTCGCAAAGCTTGCTGATCACGAAGGCCGGGGCGGAGGTCCCGCCTTCGCCTTCGGGAAGGATGTAGAAATCGATGCGGGTCATGGGCGTGAGGCGTGAGGCGTGAGGAGTGAAAAGCTTTTGACGCCTCACTCCTTACGCCTTACGTCATGTCAGTCGTCCTTCTTCGCCGCGACGTTGATGAGGTACTGCACGATCAGCGGCACCGGGCGGCCCGTCGAGCGCTTGCCTTTCCAGGCGGTCGCCGCGATGTCGAGGTGGGCCCATTTCATCTTCTTGGCGAACTTGTGCAGGAAGGTGGCGCCGATGATGGCTCCGCCGCCGTTGCCGCCGCTCGTCGCGATGTTGGCGATGTCCGCGAACTCGCTCTTGATGTGCTCTTCGTACTCGGGCCACAGCGGCAGCTCCCAGACGCGGTCGCCGATCTGTTCGCCGGCCTGCGTAAGCGCGCGCGAAAGACCCGCGGTGTTCGAGAACAGGCCGCTCGGATAGGCGCCGAGCGCGACCACGCAGGCGCCGGTCAGCGTCGCCATGTCGATGCAGAACGAGGGCTCGTACTGCTGCTCGACGTAGGTCAGCGCGTCGCAGAGGATCAGCCGGCCCTCGGCGTCGGTATTGAGGATTTCGATGGTGATGCCGGCCATGCTCGTGACGACGTCGCCGGGCTTGTTGGCAAGGCCGTCCGGCAGGTTCTCGCTCGCGGCGACCACGCCGACGAGGTTGATCGGCAGCCCGAGTTCGGCCACCGCCTTGAACGCGCCGAGCACCGCTGCGCCGCCGCACATGTCGAACTTCATCTCGTCCATGTTCGCGGCCGGCTTGATGCTGATGCCGCCGGCGTCGAAGGTCAGGCCCTTGCCGACCAGGGCGATGGGTTTTTCGCCCTTCGGACCCTTGAAGTACTCCATGACGATGAGCTTGGGTGGCTGGCGGCTGCCGCGCGCCACCGACAGGAACGAGCCCATGCCGAGCTTGCGCATCTCGGGCTCTTCGAGAACCTTGACCTTGAAGCCGTGCGCCGCGCCGAGCTGCTCGGCGCTCTGGGCGAGGTAGCTCGGCGTGCAGATGTTGCCGGGCAGGTTGCCGAGGTTCTTCGCCACCGCGACGCCCTTGGCGATCGCGAGCGCCTCGGCCAGGCCCTGTTCGCCGGCCGGCAGGTCGGAGCGGCGCGGCACGTCGAAGGTCAGGCGCTCGAGCTTGTAGCTCGGCAGGTCCTCGCGTGCCTTCTCGCCACGGCAGTCGTCGAAGCGGTAATAGGCGTCCTCGAAGCTCATCGCGGCCTGCAGGACGTTCCACTGGAAGTCGCGGCCCTTGAGCGGCAGGTGCGTGAGGTAGGAGACGGCGTCGATCGAGCCGGTGTTGCGCAGCGCCTTGGCGCTCGCCGCGTTGGCCTTGCGGAAGGCGTTCTCGTCGAAGCTGCGCTCGCGGCCGAGGCCGACGAGCATCACGCGATCGGCGAAGGTGCCCGGCACGTTGTGCAGCACCAGCGTCTGGCCGAGCTTGCCGTCCAGATCGCCCCGGCGCATGACCGCGCCGATGGCGCCGTCGCTGACGCCGTCGATGACCTGCGCCGCTTCGGTCGGCGAACGACGGTCGAAGATGCCCACGATCACGCAGGAGACGCGCTGCTTCTCCGGATTGCCGCTCTTGACGAAATATTCCATCGCTTCCTCGGGCTGTAACCCTGCTCTGAAAGTCGGATTATGCAAACCTGAACAATCTGGCGGGAGCCCTTGTTTTCCATGGCTTCCCGTTCTCCTCGCCCTACCTAAGTCTGGTGCCTGACCGGCTTTGGCCGTTCAGCGGGCGCAAAGTGTAGCGATAAGTGAAGAATGTCCCAAGTCCGGGTGCCCGTACGTCCTCCCGATTGCGCCAGCGTTCGCAAAAGACAGCGTTCACGTAAACCCCGCATAATCGCGCCCTCATGAATGGCACCACCCTCGATCGCTATCTGCTGCGCGACGCCGCCGCGTCGTGGCTGGCGGTCATCGTCGTGCTGCTGCTGATCATGCTGTCGACGCGCTTCGCGAGCCTGCTCGCCGACGCCGCGGCCGGCGAGCTGCCGCGCGACCTGCTGTTCAAGATCGTCGGGCTCACGAGCCTGCAGTACCTCGTGATCCTGGTGCCGGTGTCGCTGCTGCTTGGCGTCATGCTCTCGCTGGGCCGGCTCTACAAGGACAACGAGGTCGCCGCAATGACCGGCTGCGGCGTGAGCCTGCTGCGCCTGTACCGTCCGTATCTCGTGCTCGGCGGCCTGCTGGCCGTGTTCACGGGGTTGCTGGCTTTCCAGATCGGGCCCTGGGCCGGGCGCACCGCGGATTACCTCGTCAAGGACGCGCGCCGCCTGATCCAGTACCTGCCTTTCGAGTCCGGGCGCTTCAACAGCGTGGCGGATGGTCGCGGGGTGTTCTACACCGCCGAGACCGACAAGGATCGCGAGAAGCTCAACGCGGTCTTCGCCCAGATCGAGCGCGGCGAGAACGGCATTTCGATCGTCATCGCCAACGAGGGCCGGCAACGGCTCAACACGGTCACCGGCGATCGCGAGATCACGCTCTACGGCGGCTGGCGCTACGACGGCCAGCCGGGCAGCAAGATGTACGAGATCGTGCGCTTCGACGAGTTCATGACGCGCGTGACGCCGCCGCAGTTCATCTATGCGAACAACAAGCGCCGTGTGCTGAGCACCTCGGCGCTGCTGGCCTCGAGCGATCCGCAGGATCGCGCCGAGCTGCAATGGCGCATCGCGGCCCCGATCTCGGTGTTCCTGCTCACGCTGCTCGCGGTGCCGCTCTCGCACGTCGGGCCGCGCCAGGGGCGCTACGGCAAGGTGGTGCTCGGGCTGGTGGTCTACCTGTTCTATTCGAATCTGATCGGCCTGGGCCAGTCCTGGATCGGCAAGGGCAAGATTCCCGAGGCCGTCGGGCTCTGGTGGATACACGCCATCGTGCTGGTCTGGGCGCTGGTGCTGATCGGCAAGCGGCAGAACTGGTGGACTCGCAAGCCCAGCGCGCCCCGGGCGGTGGCTGCCGCTTGAACCGCATCGACCGCTATCTGGTGCGCAACATCCTGACGCTGAGCGGCATCGTCGCGCTCGCGCTGGTGACCATCTACACCTTTACGAGCTTCGTCGCCGACCTCGGCGGAACCGGCAAGGGCGACTACGGGCTCAAGGAGCTCGCGGTCTACACGCTGCTGAACATGCCGGCCGGGCTGCACGTGCTGCTGCCGATCATCGCCATGCTCGGCACGCTCATGGGCCTCGGCAACCTGGCCGGGCAGGGCGAGATCACCGCGATCCGCGCGGCCGGCGTTTCGAACCACCGCATCGGCTATGCGGCGCTGATGGCCGGCGTGGTGCTCGGCGTCATGGGCTGGGTGATCGGCGAATGGATCGCGCCAGGCAGCCAGCAGACCGCCGAGCGCTACAAGAGCCGGGCGCGCTACGGCGTCGACGTCGGCGAGGCGAAGAAACCGGTCTGGTTGCGCGACGGCAATCACATCGTCAACGTGCGCAAGCTGATCGCCGAAGATCACGTCGGCCCGTCGGTGATCTACACGCTGGCCGACAACCTGAGCCTCAAGTCGATGATGAGTGTCGAGGACGGCCGGTTCGAGAACGGACACTGGACGTTCTCGAACGTGCAGCGCACCGAGTTCGAGGCCGATCACGCCGAAGTCAGCCGGCTCGGTCGCTACGAATGGGACGGCGGCCTGCAGCCCAAGGTGCTCAGGCTGTTCGTGCTCGAGGCGCGCAGCCTGTCGACGACGGGCCTGATCGAGCTGATCGCCTACCTCGACAACAACCAGCTCGATTCGTCGGAGCAGCGGCTCACGCTGTGGCGCAAGCTCATCGAGCCGCTGACGGTGATGGCGATGATGTTCTTCGCGGTGCCGTTCGTGTTCGGCTCGCTGCGCAACAGCGGCGCCGGGCTGCGGCTCATGATCGGCGTGCTGATCGGCGTGGGCTTCTACGTCATCAACGAAGTCACCGCCAATTTCGGTCAGCTCTACGGCTGGCCGCCAGTGCTCGCCGCGAGCGCTCCGACCGTCGCGCTCGCCTCGCTGGGCTGGTGGCGGCTCAACAAGGTCGGTTGAGCGCTCAGCGATTCAAGCGGCTTTCTTCGGCAACTCGACCACTTCGGTTCCGGCCGCCCAGTCGCACAGCGCCCGCTTGCGGCCGTCGAGCACGATCATCACGGCCGCGATGGCCGCAATGATCACGGAGACCGCCGTCGCCTTGCCGGCGTGCACGTGCGAGGCGATCTGCGGACTCTGCATGAGCGCCGGAACCACCACCGCGGTCCAGGTCAGGATCATCACGCTGTAGCGCACCGCCGCGATCGGCCAGCGCAGCGGAGAGCCGTCCGGCCGGCGCACCTGCAGGCGCCAGACGCGCATGCCGAGCGTCTGGCCGCCATGAATCCAGAACCAGCCGAAGAACAGCAGGCCGATGCTGAACTCGAGCACCTGCAGGGCCGCGAAATTGCGCGCCAGCTTCACGGCGTCGCGGATCATCACGTCGAACAGCGAGGTGACCATCCACAGCGCGACCAGCAGCAGGCCGTCGTAGATCGCGGCGGCGAGCCGGCGCCAGACCGGCGCGGGCCGAACGGTTTCGGACATGGATTGTGGGGATCGGATATGAAAAAGGCGGCGCATTCTAGCGCCGCCTCCGGCCGCATCGGCGGCTTCATTCACCAGCGCGCGAGCACCGCGCCCCAGGTCATGCCGCCGCCGACGGCTTCGAAGATCACGTTCTGGCCGGCCCGGATACGGCCGTCGCGAACGGCGATGTCGAGCGCGAGCGGAATCGAGGCGGCCGAGGTGTTGCCGTGCTTCTCGACCGTGGTCACCACCTGCTCGGGCGACAGGCCGAGCTTTTCGGCGGTCGAGCGGATGATGCGGATGTTGGCCTGGTGCGGAACCATCCAGTGCAGGTCGGCGCCCGTCAGGCCATTGGCGGCGAGCGCCTCCTGCGTCACTTCGCCGAGCACGCGCACGGCGTGCTTGTAGACGGCCTGGCCGTTCATTTCGACGAACGGATTGCCGACGACCACGCCTTTCTGGACCTGGCCCGGCACGCAGAGGATGTTGTTGAGCCGGCCGTCGGAATGCAGATGGCTCGACAGGATGCCGGTCTGCTCGGACGGGCGCAGCACCACGGCGCCGGCGCCATCGCCGAACAGCACGCAGGTGCGGCGATCGTTCCAGTCGAGGATGCGCGAGAAAGTCTCCGCGCCGACCACGAGCGCGCATTTGGATTGGCCCGAGGCAACGAACTTGTCGGCCGTGGCGAGCGCGTAGACGAAGCCGCTGCAGACCGCCTGCATGTCGAAGGCCGCGCCCTGCTTGACCCCGAGCTTGGACTGCAGGATGCAGGCGGTGGCAGGAAAGATCATGTCCGGCGTCGAAGTGGCGACGATGATCAGGTCGACCTCGTCGACCGAGGCGCTGGCCGCTTCGAGCGCGCGCTGGGCGGCCATGAACGCGAGATCGCTGGTCTGCTCACCGTCGGCGGCGATGTGGCGCTGGCGAATGCCGGTGCGCTCGAAGATCCAGTCGTCGCTGGTTTCCACAACCGCTTCGAGATCGCGATTGGTAAGGACTTTCTCCGGCAGATAGCTGCCGGTGCCGACGATGCGGGAATAGGGCATGGATGCGATCGGGATGCCGGCGAAAACGGGTCGCCGAGATCATTGTGGATACGGTTCGAGGGGCGACAGTTTGGCGGTCGGCTGACCCGAACACAACTTCCGCGACGGCTGCGGGCGCGGCTCCGGGCGTGTCAACCTGGGCGCCCTGCGGGCGTTGTAAGGAGGGGAAAGGGATTTCCGGAGTGCGCGCATGAGCGTCTGGGTTTCACCGCTTTGCCTCGCGATCGGCCTGTCGTTCGTGGTGGGTTTCAGCGCCGGATCGGCGCAGGCCTCGCGCTTGGCCGTCGACGGCTTGACCCCGCGCGATGCCTGGGCATTCTCGCGGCGCGTCGGATTCGATTCGGGCGTCGTCGGTCAGCCCGCGAGTGTTTCCAGGCGCTCCTTCGTCGAGCTCGTCGATGCCGAAGTCGACGCGGCAGCCAGACACACCGTGGCGGCAACCCCGCCGCCCGACTGGGTGAACGAGCCGATCGCCGAGCGCTTTCCGGATGTGGGGCTGACGCCGGAGCAGCGCCAGGAGCGCGTCAGGCAGCTGCGCCCGCGCGTGGCCGAGCTGCAGGCCTGGTGGATGCAGGAGATGCTGGACACGCCGACGCCGCTGGCCGAGCGCATGACCTTGTTCTGGTCCAACCGTTTCACGTCGTCGTTTCAGAGCGTGCGCTGGATGCAGCTGATGTACCGGCAGAACGTCATGCTCAGGCGCAACGCGCTCGGCAACTATCGCGCGCTGCTGCACGAGGTGATTCGCGATCCGGCGATGGTCACGTACCTGAACGGCCAGCAGAATCGCAAGCAGTCCCCGAACGAGAATTTCGCCCGCGAGTTGCTGGAGCTGTTCACGCTCGGCGAAGGTCATTACAGCGAGACCGACATCCAGCAGGCGGCGCGGGCCTTCACCGGCTGGAAAGTGGTGCCGCCCGGGATCGCCGAACTCAATCCGCGCCAGTTCGACGAGGGCCGCAAGAGCTTTCTCGGCCGGAGCGGCAATTTCGATGGCGACGATATCGTCGACCTCATCCTCGAGCAGCCGCGAGCGGCCGAATTCGTGGTCGAGAATCTCTGGCGCGAGTTCGTTTCGCCGACGCCGGATGCGCGGGCGGTCGCCGGGCTCGCCCGGGATTTTCGCCGCGACTGGGAGATCGCCCCGCTGCTCAAGGCCCTGTTCAAGCAGCCGGCTTTCATCGAGCAGGCGCGCGTCGGCTCGCTCGTGAAGTCGCCGGTCGAACTCGTCGTCGGCACCGCTCGCGGCCTGCGGTTGCCGATCCCGCCGAGGCAGCTCGCCCGCGCGGCCGATCGCATGGGCCAGCGCTTGTTCGGGCCACCGAACGTGAAGGGCTGGCCGGGCGGCGAAGAGTGGATCACGAGCAACTGGCTGTTGGAACGGCGCAACTTCGTGCTGATGATCACGGGCGATGTGCCGACGCCCGGCGAGCGCGAAACCGCCGGACCGTCGACCGCCCCGGACGACGACGGGATGGTGATGGCCGAAAAGCCTGCAGAGCGTCCCAGGCGCCCGCAGATGCTCCAGTTGCAACGCCAGTTCGGTGCGATCGCCGAAGAGCTGCCGCCGCGTGGACCCGAAACCCAGCTGCTCGCGCTCGCGCCCGTACAGCCGCCCGTCGAAGGCGCCAAGCCGCCGGATCGCCTGCAGGCCTGGCTGCTCGATCCGGTCTATCAGCTGAAATAGGAGCGCGCCATGAACCGCCGCGACTGTCTCAAGAGCGCTTTGCTTGCCCCATTGCTCAGCCTGCCATCGGCCGGATTCGCCGCCGAGACCGGCCCGGATATCCGCCGCCTGCTGCTGATCGAACTCAACGGCGGCAACGACGGGCTCAACACCGTGATCCCGTATGCCGATCCGCTCTACGCCCAGCTGCGACCGAAGATTGCGATCCCGCGCGATTCGGTGCTGCAGCTCGACGAGCGCACCGGGCTGCATCCGGAGCTGGAAAACCTCATGCCGATGTTCAGGGGCGGCGAGCTCGCGATCGTCCAGGGCGTCGGCTATACGCCGGCCAATCGCTCGCATTTCCGTTCGATCGAAATCTGGGACACGGCGACCGACCCGAACGTGCTCGGCGACGAGGGCTGGCTGTCGCGGCTCGACGTCAGGCGCCAGTTCGGCCGCCCGTTCGCGGCCGATGCGATCGTGATCGGCCGCAATCCGAAGCCGGTCAGCGGGCCGGGCATGCAGCCGGTGGTGATGGCCGATTCGGCGAGCTTCGTTTCCGAATCCGCCGGCGTGCAGGCCCTGCAAAGCCGGAGCGGAAACGCGGCGCTCAGGCGCATCCTGAGCGTGCAGCGCGACATCGAATCGGCGAGTCACGGCCTGACCGCAAACCGCCCGCATCCAGCTGGCGAATTCCCGCAAGGCGCTTTCGGCCGCGACGCACGCGAAGCCGCGCGCCTGCTGATCGGCGATCCGGCCACGCCGATCGTGAAGATCGCGCTGACCGGCTTCGATACGCACGTGAACCAGCCGCAGCGCCAACAGGCTCTGCTGCGCCAGCTCGGCGACACGCTCGCCGCGCTCAAGCAGGCTTTCACTGCGGCCGGCATCTGGGATCAGGTGCTGATCGTGACCTACTCGGAATTCGGACGGCGCGCGCAGCAGAACGCGAGCAATGGCACCGATCACGGCAAGGCGGCTCCGCATTTCGTGCTCGGTGGGCGCGTCAAAGGCGGTTTGCTCGGTGAGCGGCCGAATTTGGCGGCGCTGGACGAAGGCGATGTTCCGGCGACGACGGATTTCCGCTCGCTCTACAACGGCGTGCTCGGAGGCTGGTGGAGCGTCGGCAGCAGCAGCCTGTTCGAACCGCAGGCGCACAAGCCGCTCGCGATCGTTTGAGGCTCGTCGCTCAATCCGTGTCAACGCGGTTCGGGTTTCCACGTTGTAGGTCGCATGGAGAGTGTTTCACTTGCAATGAACAGGAGAGTTCTCATGATGATCCGAACCGCAGCTCGCTCGATACTGATCGCCGCCCTGGCCGCCACGTCGAGTCTTTCCGTTTCGCCGGCTTTCGCCGAGGACGCGGGCGACCGCGTCGACCAGCGACTCGATCAGCGCGGAGAGCGCATCGATCGGCGCCTCGATGCCCGCGGCGAACGCCAGGACGATCGGCTGGACCGCAGGGGTGACGTCGCGGAGAACCGGCTCGATCGCGCGGCCGACCGCTCCGAGGATCGCGGCAACGAAGTCCGCGCCGATCGCCTGGAGAACAAGGGCGATCGCATCGACCAGCGGCTCGACGCTCGCGGCGACCGCCGCGAGCAGAAGCTCGACCATCGTGGCGACGTCGCCGAGCGGCGTCTCGACAACAAGGGCGATCGCGTCGAGGACCGCTATGACCGCCGCAACGAGCGCCGTCAGCGCTGAGTCGCTCAGCGCCGGGCCGAGGCCGGCCTACACTGCGCAGGTGCAGAACCGCTCGCAGACCCTCGACGCCTTTCTCGCCGGAGTGGAGCGGCGTGCCTTCCGCATGGCCGAAATCGCCACGCGCGATCGCGACGAGGCGCTCGACATCGTGCAGGACTCGATGATGCAGCTGGCCCGGCGCTACGCCGACAAGCCGGCTCAGGATTGGCCGCCGCTGTTCTATCGCATCCTCGAAAACCGCATTCGCGACTGGCAGCGCCGTCAGGCGATTCACCGTCGCCTGTTTTTCTGGCGCGATTCCGCGATCGACACGGACGATGACGGGCGCGAGGCGCTGATCGAACGCATCGCCGACGAAACACGGCCCGATCAGGCCGAGCATTTGCAACAGCGCGAGTCGATGCAGGTGCTCGAATCGGCCTTGCGCGCGCTGCCGACGCGCCAGCGCGAAGCCTTCGAGCTGCGCATCTGGCAGGGTTTGTCGGTGGAACAGACCGCGCAGGCGATGGGCTGCACGGATGGCAGCGTGAAGACGCATCTGTCGCGCGCCTTGCAGGCGCTGCGGGCTCGTTTGGATGGAGTGTGGCGATGAGTGAGGAAACGCAGGGCAAGGATCGGCAGGCGGGCGGCGAGGGTGCTTTCGCCGATGCGCTGCGCGATCGGCTACGCGACTCCGAAGCACTCGATTACGTCACCGCGTCGAAGCTTGCGGCGGCGCGCAAGCGGGCGCTCGAGCCGGCTTTCACGTCCTGGCGCTGGTGGCTCGCGAGCGGTGGCAGTGTCGCGGCTGCGGCGCTCGTCGCGATGCTGATGTTCGGGGCGCCCAGGCAGCAGGCGATGCACGAGCCGGTCGAAGTTTCAGCGGCCGATGCGCTCGACCTCATGACCGACGAGGAGGACGCGGATTTCTACGAAGACCTCGATCTCTATCGCTGGCTTTCCGAAGCGCCGGCCGGCGACCCCGACGCCCATGTTTGAGGCGCTGATTTTCGTCGTCGGCGCGCAGGCCGCTGCTCAGTCGGCGCAGGCGCCTTCGCCGCCGGCGGAATTGCTCGAATTCCTCGGCGACTGGTCCGAGCAGGATGCCGAACTGCTCGACGAAGACCCCAGCCATGTTCCCGCCACACCACGCCCGCAGCGCCGTCGCTTGCGGCTGGAAGAGACGCAAGATGAAGCCCATTCCGATGCGCAAACCGATCGTTGAAACCTGCATCGCCGTGGCCCTGCTGCTGTTTGCGCCCGCGCTGTGGGCGGCTCCGGCCTGGAATGAGCTCGATCCGAAGCAGAAAGAACTGCTCGCGCCGGTGCAATCGAACTGGGATTCAATGCCCGAAGCCCGGCGCGAACGCCTGCTCAAGGGCGCGGATCGCTGGGAAAAGATGGACCCGGAGCAGCGCGAACGCGCCAGGACGCGCCTGCAGCGCTGGCAGAAGATGACGCCCGAGCAGCGCCGCTTCGTCATCGAGCGGCGCGAGCAGTTTCGCCAGATGAGCCCGCAGGAGCGCGAGCGCGTCCGCTCGCGCTATGCACAGATCAAGACGCTGCCCAAAGAGGATCGGCAGCGCATCCGCCAGCGTTTCCAGGAGCTCAGCAGGCAACCCGGTGGAATCGACAATGCCTGCCCGGGTGACGCGGATCAGCGGCTCGATTGCCTGGGGGTGCCGAAAGCGCCTTGAGGTGAGGCGTGGCGTCGTTTGTTACTGTATCGGCCGCGTCCGCTCGAGGAATCGAGCCGGCCGATCAACTGCAGACGATGCGCAGGCCTTTCCGGCAAGCGGAGACCCTTTCCAATGTTGCAACGAGTGGCCAGACTTTTGGCCGTGGTCGCGATTCTTTTCGCCGGCGCTCCGGTGGCTTGCGCGGCCGATGCGCTGTACGGCCCGGTGCGCCCGGGCGAGAGCTTCTGGGCGATCGCCGACGCCCTGCGCGACAAGCCGCGCGTGAGCCAGGAGCAGGAGATGCTCGCGCTCTACCTGTACAACACCGAGGCCTTCGTCGGCGGCCTCGACGGACTGCAGAAGGGTGCGACGCTGCGCGTACCGACGGCCGAGCAGGCGCTCGAGATTTCGCAGCAGGACGCCGGGCGCTACATCGCCAATCTGCATCGCTACAAGGGCGTGCCGCCGTCGATGCGGCATCTGGTGCGCAAGGCCGGCGCGGCGGCTCCGGCGAGCCCGGCTGAAGAAAGCGCGGTCGCACCGCAGCCCGAGCCGGCTTTGCCTGCGGTCGCGCCGGCTTCGGAGACCCGGCCCGAGCCCACGGTGGCGGCCGCGACGCCCGCTCGGCCCGAAGAAAATCAGAGCCCGGCCGCGACGGGCGGAGCGACGCCGGCAGCCGAGACGGCCGCAGCTGCCCCCGCGTCCGAAGACGCGAGCGCCGTCGAAGCGCTGCCCGCAGCCGAGGCGGTCGGTCAGCAGGCCGCCGCCGAGCCCGAAGCTGCGCCCGCCTCGGCCAGTCCCGCGATCATCGAGTCAGCCGCACCGCGGCCCGAGCCGGAAGCCGAGGGCGGCACCGACATTTTCGGCGTCCACGTTCCGCTGCCGGCGGACCAGCTGGTCATGGCCGGCTTCGGCGCCGTATTTCTGTTGCTCGTGCTCGCGCAGATCCTGCGTGTCGCTCGCTCGCCGCGCGAAGACCCGCAGCCGGCTCCGTCCGCGCCGCCGCGTCGGGCTCCCGTCGAACCGCTCATCGCGCCGGTCGCCGCGGCCAGGCCCGAGCCGGTCGAGGAGCCCGCTCCGGAGCCGGTACGCGAACCCGATCCGGTTTTCGTCACCCCGGAATCCGAAGCCGCCACCCCGATCATCGAAACGCCCGAGCCGTTGCCCGAGGAGCCGCCGGCGCTGAACGATGCGATCGCCGACGCCGACTTCCAGCTCGGCTACGGCCATTTCGACGAAGCGATCGCCGGGCTCGAAGAGGCGCTGCTGATCACGCCGATGAGCCGCGACGTGATCATGAAGCTCGCCGAAACCTACGCCGAAGCCGGCCGCGCGGCCGAATTCGAGCAGCTCGTCGCGCGTTACAACGGCAGCTTCAGCGATTCCGACTGGATGCGCGTGCAAAGCCTCGGCCGGCAGTTGCGGCCGGAGTCGCAGCTGTTCGGCGGCTGGGTGCCGGTGCCGCTTGCGCCGGCCGGCTGGCTGCAGCCCGTGCCGGACGATGCGCTCGACCTCAGCACGCCGGCGGCTTCGCTCGGGCAGGCGATTCCGGCCGACCAGCTGCCGCCCGAATTCGGCGACTTCGATCTCGGCAGCCTGGAGTCCGAGGACGGCCCGTTCACGACCGACGATGTCGGCACCAAGCTCGATCTCGCGCGTGCCTATCTCGACATGGACGACCAGGAGATGGCGCGCAGCCTGCTCGACGAGGTGATCGAGCAGGGCAACGACGCGCAGAAGCAGGAGGCGCAGGTCTTGCGCGATCAGCTGCCCGCGCAAAGTCCGAATCCCGGCGCATGACGCGCTGGGCGGCGGCGGTCGAATACCTCGGGACCGCGTACTCAGGCTGGCAGTCGCAGTCGCACGCGCCTTCGGTGCAGGGCGCGCTCGAAGCCGCCTTGAGCAAGGTGGCCGCGCATCCGGTGGCGGTGTCGGCGGCCGGTCGCACCGACACCGGCGTGCATGCCTTCTCGCAGATCGTGCACTTCGACAGCGAGGCCAGACGCAGTGACTATGCCTGGCTGCTCGGCACCAATTCGAACCTGCCCGAAGACGTTTCTCTGCGCTGGGTGCAGCCCGTGCGCGCGGATTTTCATGCGCGGCACAGCGCGATCGCGCGGCGCTATCGCTACGTGATCCACAACAGCCGCTCGCGCTCCGCGCTGCTCGAAAAGCGCGCGACCTGGATCAACTGGACGCTCGACGCCGAGGCCATGCATCGGGCCGCGCAGGCGCTGGTCGGCGAGCTCGATTTCTCGGCCTTTCGCGGCTCCGAATGCCAGTCGACCACGCCGATGCGCTGCGTGACCGACATCGGTGTGCGCCGCGAGGGCGATTTCGTGCTGCTGTCGATTCGCGCGAACGCCTTTTTGCATCACATGGTCCGCAACATCGCCGGCACGCTGATCGAGGTCGGGCAGGGCAAGCGGCCCGAGGCCTGGGTGGCCGAGGTGCTCGCGAGCCGCGATCGCACGCTTGCCGGCGTGAACGCGCCGGCCGCGGGTCTATACTTCGTCGCCGCCGATTACCCCGACGAGTTCGGGCTGCCGGCGACACCCGATTTCTGGTTGCCCTGACTCCAAGATTCCCGTGCGTACCCGCATCAAATTCTGCGGCCTGACCCGCCCCGACGATCTCGATCTCGCCGTCTCGCTCGGCGTGGACGCGATCGGCCTGGTGTTCGATGGGCGCAGCGAGCGTGCGCTGTCCGCCGAACAGGGGCGAGCCTTGCGCGACCGCGTGCCGGCCTTCGTCTCCTGCGTGGCCTTGTTCCGCGATGCCGAGGCCGGCTGGGTCGAGCGCATCGTCGACGAGGTGCAGCCCGACCTGCTGCAGTTCCACGGCAGCGAGACGCCCGACTTCTGCCGGCGATGGCGACGCTCCTATGTCAAGGCCGTGCCGATGGGTTCGCCGCAGGATCTCGAGGACTGGCGCCGCCAGTTCGCCGATGCCCGTGGCCTGCTGCTCGACAGCCACGCGCCCGGAGAACTCGGCGGCACCGGCCAGCGCTTCGACTGGTCGCAGGCGCCGAAGCGCTTCGGCCACTTCTGGGTGCTAGCCGGCGGCCTGTCGCCGGGCAACGTGGCCTCGGCGGTTACAATGGCGCGGCCCGATGCGGTGGACGTTTCCAGCGGAATCGAATCCGCTCCCGGACTCAAGGACGCGCACAAGATGCGCGCCTTCGTCGAGGCGGTGCGCAGCGCCGACTCGCAACTCGAACGATCATGACCAAAGAAACTGAACAGCAGTACTTCGAGCAGTACCCCGATGCCCGCGGCCACTTCGGCCCCTATGGCGGCCGCTTCGTCGCCGAAACCCTCATGGAGCCGCTGCGCCAGCTCGAGGAAGCCTACGCCAAGCTCAAGCACGATCCGGCCTTCCTGGCCGAACTCGACAAGGATCTGAAGCACTACGTCGGCCGGCCGTCGCCGCTGTACCACGCCGAGCGCCTGAGCGCGGCCTGGGGCGGAGCGCAGATCTGGCTCAAGCGCGAGGACCTCAATCACACCGGCGCGCACAAGGTGAACAACACGGTCGGCCAGGCCCTGCTCGCCAAGCACCTCGGCAAGACCCGCATCATCGCCGAGACCGGCGCCGGCCAGCACGGCGTGGCGAGCGCGACGATCGCCGCCCGCCTGGGCCTCAAGTGCGTGGTCTACATGGGCGCCGACGACGTCGAGCGCCAGTCGCCGAACGTCTACCGCATGAAGCTGCTCGGCGCCGAAGTGGTGCCGGTCACTTCGGGCACGCGCACGCTCAAGGACGCGCTCAACGAGGCGATGCGCGACTGGGTCACCAACGTCGACGACACCTTCTACGTGATCGGCACGGTCGCCGGCCCGCATCCGTATCCGATGCTCGTGCGCGACTTCAATTCGGTGGTCGGCCGCGAAGTGCTGGTGCAGGCACCGGCGCAGATCGGCCGCCTGCCCGATGCACTGGTCGCCTGCGTCGGCGGCGGTTCGAACGCGATCGGCCTGTTCCACCCGTTCATCCCGCACACCGAGGTCAGGATGATCGGCGTCGAGGCGGGTGGCGACGGTGTCGAGACCGGCCGTCATGCGGCCCCGCTGTCCGCCGGCAAACCTGGAGTCCTGCACGGCAACCGCACCTACATCATGGCCGACGACAACGGCCAGATCCTCGGCACGCATTCGATCTCGGCGGGTCTCGATTATCCGGGCGTCGGTCCCGAGCATTCCTGGCTCAAGGACATCGGCCGCGTGCAGTACACGGCGATCAACGACGATGAGGCGCTGGCCGCTTTCCACGAGCTCACGCGCCGCGAAGGCATCATCCCGGCGCTCGAGTCCTCGCACGCCGTGGCCCAGGCCAAGAAGATGGCCCCGACCATGAGCGCCGATCAGCACATCGTGGTGAACCTGTCGGGCCGCGGCGACAAGGACATCTTCACGATCGCCAAGCGCGAGGGCATTTCGCTGAGCTAGCGCCGCAGCCTGTCAAAACAAGAAGCCCCGCACTGCGGGGCTTCTTGTTTTGCAGCGGGTGACCGACGTGGGCGACTAGGGCGTACCGGCCTTGGGCGCGGCCTCGGTTTCCCACTTCGGCCGTTCCGGCTTCGTCGTCTGGCCTTCGGCCTCGGGCGTATCGACCACCGCGACGGTGGCCGGCAGGTTCTGCATGTCGATCGTCGAGCGCTCGATCTTGAGCGCCACGCGCTGGACCTCGCCCGGAGCGAAGCTGCCGCCGATCGTCGAGCCGAAGTTCTTGTCCTTGTTGCAGTCGTCGATGCCGGTGCGCCCGAGATCGAGCTTCTGCTTGCCTGCGGGCAGGTGCAGTTCGGCGGTCTCGGCTTCGGCGAGCACCGCAGCCGGCCTGCCGCCGACGCTGACGATGATGAAGCATTCCGAATCGCGATCACCGGGCTGGCGCACGAGCACGAGCGTCGCGCCGCCTTCGATCGGCTCCTGGTAGGCCAGCAGGCGCTCGGCCGGTGCCGGATGGGCATTCAACGGCGGCGTCGGGGCGCTCGCGCAGGCGCTGAGCAGGACGGCGCCGCAGGCAGGGGCGAGGCGGTTTTTCATTGGGTTGAAGGTCTCTTCCATGATGGGTGATGGCTCCGTCAGTAGCAAAACTCGGCCCAGGTCGGCGGCCTTTGCGCGTGGCCTACTAATAAGGAGTGCGCGTGTTACAATTTAGCGCATAAAATTTCTCCTCCCTCAGTACCGCGCGCGGTGTCCGGACCCCCATCCGTCACGCCGCCGAGCCTGCTCATGACCGAATTCGCCAAGGAAGTCCTTTCCGTCAATCTCGAAGACGAGATGCGGCGCTCTTATCTCGATTACGCGATGAGCGTGATCGTGGGAAGAGCGCTCCCCGACGCGAGGGACGGCCTCAAGCCGGTGCATCGCCGCATCCTCTATGCGATGAGCCAGCTCAACAACGTCTGGAACCGCCCGTACATCAAGTGCGCGCGCGTGGTCGGCGACGTCATCGGCAAGTATCACCCGCACGGCGACTCGGCCGCCTACGACGCCCTCGTGCGCATGGCGCAGGATTTCTCGATGCGCCACGTGCTCGTCGACGGCCAGGGCAACTTCGGCTCGGTCGACGGCGACCCGGCCGCGGCGATGCGGTATACCGAATGCCGCATGGCGCGGCTGACCTCGGAGATGCTTGCCGACATCGATTCCGAGACCGTCGATTTCGTCCCGAACTACGACGAAAAGGACGAAGAGCCCGTCGTGCTGCCGACGCGCGTGCCGCAACTGCTCGTCAACGGCAGCGCGGGCATCGCGGTCGGCCTGGCCACCAACATCCCGCCGCACAATCTCTCGGAAGTCATCGACGGCTGCATCGCCGTGATCGACAACCCCGAAATCGACATTGCCGGGCTCATGCAGCTGATTCCGGCGCCGGACTTCCCGACCGCCGGCCTGATCCTCGACGCGCATGGCCTCGCCGAGGCCTATGCGACCGGTCGCGGCCGCATCGTCATTCGCGCGCGCACGAGCTTCGAGACGGTCGGCAACGACAAGCAGGCGATCATCGTCACCGAGCTGCCGTACCAGGTGAACAAGGCGCGCCTGCAGGAGCGCATCGCCGAGCTCGTCAAAGAGAAGAAGATCGAGGGCATCTCGGAGATTCGCGACGAGTCCGACAAGGACGGCATGCGCGTTTACATCGAGCTCAAGCGCGGCGAGAACGCCGACGTGGTGCTCAACAACCTGTTCCAGCAGACCCAGCTGCAGGTGACTTTCGGCATCAACATGGTCGCGCTCGACGGCGGCCAGCCGAAGACGTTGTCGCTCAAGGCCTTGCTCGAAATCTTCGTGCGCCATCGCCGCGAAGTGGTGACGCGCCGCACGCGCTACCTGCTGCGCAAGGCGCGCGAACGCGCCCACATCCTCGAAGGCCTGGCGGTCGCGCTCGCCAACATCGACGAGATGATCGAGCTGATCCGCAGCTCGCCGAATTCCGCCGAAGCCAAGGTCCGCATGATGGCGCGCACCTGGGATGCCGGCATGGTGACGGCGCTGCTCGCGGCGGCCGACTCCTCGGTGTCACGCCCCGAAGATCTGTCGCTCGAATTCGGCATCATCGACGGCGACGGCAAGGCCGCATACCGGCTGTCGGACGCGCAGGCTTCGGCGATCCTCGAAATGCGCCTGTCCCGCCTGACCGGCCTGGAACAGGACAAGATCCACGACGAGTTCAAGGAGCTGCTCGCCGCTATCCTCGATTACCTCGACATCCTGGCCTCGGAAACGCGCCTGCTCGGCGTGATCCGCGGCGAGCTGCTCGCGATCAAGGAGCAGTACGGCGAGGAGCGTCGCACCGAGATCACCACGGCCGCGCTGAACATGGCGCAGGAAGATCTCATCGCGCCGATGGACATGGTCGTCACGCTCTCGCACGAGGGCTACGTGAAGTCGGTTCCGCTGGCCGAATACCAGGCGCAGAAGCGCGGCGGCCGCGGCAAGCTCGCGACGGCCAACAAGCAGGAAGACTTCGTCGACCGCCTGTGGGTCGCACACACGCACGACTGGCTGCTCTGCTTCGGCTCGACCGGCAAGGTCTATAAGCTGCGCGTGTTCGAGCTGCCGACGGGTTCGCGCGGCTCGCGCGGCAAGCCCTTCGTCAACCTGCTGCCGCTCGAAGCGGGCGAGAAGATCAGCGCCGTGCTGCCGATCAAGAAGTTCGAGGACGAGCCCGAGCAGACTGAAAGCAGCAAACGATTCATCTTCATGGCGACGCGCCTCGGCACGGTCAAGAAGACCGAGCTCGGCGCCTTCGCCAATATCCGCAGCAACGGCATCATCGCGCTCGACCTGCGCGTCGACGATTCGCTGGTCGGCGTCGCGCTGACGACGGGCAACAACGACGTGCTGATGTTCAGCGACGCCGGCCGCGTGATCCGCTTCAATGAAAACGATGTGCGCAGCATGGGCCGCACCGCGACCGGCGTGCGCGGCATGCGTCTCGTGCGCCGCGACGAATCGTCCGATGAATCCAGCGAGGCACCGGTGATCGATGGCGAGGCCGAAGCCGCCGAGTCCGCGGACGATCCCGCGCAGGCGCAGATCATCGCGCTGATCGTGGTTTCGCCCGAGACCGAAGGGCAGGCGGCGCCGGACATCCTGACGGTGTCCGAGAACGGCTACGGCAAGCGCACGCCGATCGAACAGTTCCCGCTGCGCGGGCGCGGCGGCATGGGCGTGATCGCGCAGGCGCTGACCGACAAGACCGGCAACCTGATCGGCGCGGTCGAAGTCGGCGACGAGCATCAGGTCATGCTGATCTCCGAGTCGGCCAACCTGATCCGCTTCAAGACCACCGACGTGCGCAGCATGGGCCGCAATACGCAGGGCGTTCGGCTGATGAAGCCGAACGCGGGCGATCGCCTCGTGAGCGTCGATCGCATCGCCATCGAGGCCGATGACGATGCGGCTGCCGACGACACCACGGCTCCGCTCGAAGGCCCGGCCGACGACACCGGCGAATAAGCGCTTTGCCTTCCTCTCCCTCCCGGAGAGGAAGGTATGGGGCGTCGTCATCAAACTGCCGCGTCGCCGTGGGCATGATGGCGGTTTGGTCGCCGACGAACGCGTCAGGGGCCTGCAACTCCAGGGAGTCTGTCGATGTCATCGATGTCCGTCGCGGCCGGCGTTTTGAACGCCGAGTCGAACCGCCGCCGTTTCCTCAAGGCTCTGTTCTTCAGCGCCGGCTCGGCGAGCCTGCCGGCCTGGCTGGTGGCCTGTGGTGGCGGCGGGGATGGCGACGGTGAGTCCGATGGCCGCGGCGTCGAGGGCCTGCAAGGCCGTTTCGCCTCGCTCGGCCCGCTGCGCCCCGAGCCCGACGCCAACGGCGTGCGCACGCCCGAAGGCTTTTCGACGCGCGTCGTCGCGATCGCCGGCGAACTGCCGCGGGCGGCCGGCATGTCGGCTTCCGGGCCTCAGTTGACGGGCGGCGTCGGCTCGCGCCCCTGGCACATCCTCAACGACGGTGGCGGTGTCATCGCGCGGCCGGGCGGCGGCTGGATCTACGTTTCGAATTCCGAAGTGCCCGGTACCGGCAACCTGTCGCAGCTCGGCTCGCAGTTCTCGGTGCTCGGCAACCTGCTCGAATCGCTGGTTCCGGGGCTCGGCGGCGTTGGCGTGCTGGTGTTCGACGCGGACGGCACGATCGTCGATTCGTACTCGATCCTGCGCGGCACCACGTTCAACTGCTCGGGCTGCATCACGCCCTGGGGCACCTGGCTGTCCTGCGAGGAATTCTCAGGCGGGCGGGTCTGGGAATGCGATCCGTTCACGCCGGGGCAGGGCGTGCCGAAGCCGGCGCTCGGCTTCTTCGATCACGAGGCCATCGCAATCGATGCCTCGCGTCGCATCCTCTACCAGACCGAAGACCGCCGCGACGGCCGTTTCTACCGCTTCGTTCCGAGCGCGAGCGACTGGCCGGCTTCGGCCGCGCGTCCAGTGCTGGAGAGCGGCCAGCTGCAGGCGATGGTCGTCGGCGGCGCCGGTGTCGTGGGCGCCTTGACGTCTCCGCAACCCGTGAGCTGGAAGAACGTCACCGACCCGCAGCGCGCCCAGGATCAGGTTCGCGATCCCGAAACCGCGGTGTTCGATGGCGGCGAGGGCATCTGGCTGTTCCGCAACGTGGTCTATTTCACGACCAAGAACGACGAGCGCGTCTGGGCCTACGACAGCGTGGCCGAAACCATCGAGGTAATCTACGACCTCGCCACGGCCGAGCCGCCGAACGACATCCTGTCGGGCGTCGACAACCTGATCGTGACCCCGCAGGGCGACATCCTCGTGGCCGAGGACGGCGGCGACATGCAGGTGGTCGCGATCCTGCCGAGTGGCGAGCTCAAGCCGCTGCTGCAGATCGTCGGGCAGGACATTTCCGAGATCGCGGGCATTTCGTTCACGCCGGATGGCAAGCGCATGTATTTCACCTCGGATCGCGGTGGCCGCAACGGCAGTGGCGGCTACGGTCCGGGCCTGGGCATGCTCTACGAGCTGACGCTACCGGACAATCTCTGAGGTTCGCGGGCTTCAAGCAAAAGCGGCGGGTCATGATCCGCCGCTTTTTTTGCATCAGGATGGTTTCATAACATGTCCTGTTATGTTTTAATCCGCGCCCATGAATTTCAGCCTCCATCTCGATGACGACACGCTCGAGCGTCTGAACCGGGCGGTCGAGCGCAGCGGGCAGACGCGCAACCGGCTCATCGGCCTGGCCGTGCGAGAGTGGCTCAATCGCTTCGAATCGGCCGACTGGCCGCCGTCGCTGCGTGAGCACTTCCGCAACCCGGCGCCCGAGCTGCAGGCCGGGGTCGTCGACTTCCAGGTGTGGAAGCCGGGCGAGGATCGCTAGCGATGGGCGTGCTGCTCGATGCCGCGACGCTCGCCGCGGTCGCCAAGGGGCGGCTGCCGGTGGTGCTCGAACTCGCCAAGCTCAAGCCCGGCGAGGTGAATCTGTCGGTCGTGAGCCAGCTACAGGCCGAGACCGGGCTGCGGCTGGAGCCTCGGGCGCAGGCGCGCTACGGCGGCCTGCTCAAGGATTTCATCGGTGCCGTGCGCGTGATCGACTTCGGTCGCGTCGAGGCCCAGCAGGCGAGCCAGCTGGCCGGTTATCTGGCCCAGCAGGGCGAAACCCTGAGCGGTTTCGAGCTGATCCTGGCCGCCACCGCGCTCGCCCACGGGCTCACGCTGATCACCGAGGACACCCAGCGCTATCTGTCGGTGCCGGGGCTCAACGTCGACAACTGGCTGCGGCCGGGTCGGGCGACGAGCCAGTCCGGGCCGCTGCCCTGACCTTCAAAGCTTTCACCGTTGTTCCAACACCCTAGAAACATCCACAAAACGGAGCTTCCCATGAGCCGTATCTTCAACTTCAGTGCCGGTCCCGCCACCCTGCCGCTGCCCGTGCTCGAACAGGTGCAGGCCGAGCTGCTCGACTGGCATGGCTCCGGCATGGGCGTCATGGAGATGAGCCATCGGGACAAGGAATTCACCTCGATCGCCCAGGCCTGCGAGCGCGATCTGCGCGAAGTGCTCGGCGTGCCGGCCAACTACAAGGTGCTGTTCCTGCAGGGCGGCGCGACCGCGCAGTTCTCGGTGGTTCCGCAGAACCTGCTGCGCGGCAAGACCTCGGCCGATTACATCGTCACGGGCGACTGGGGCAAGAAGGCTTACAAGGAGGCCGGGCGCTACGCCAGGGCCAACCTCGTCGCGAGCGGCGAGGCCGAGAAGTTCACGACGATTCCCGATCGCGCGAGCTGGAAGCTCGATCCGGATGCGGCCTACGTGCACATCACTTCGAACGAGACCATCCACGGCGTCGAATTCCCGGATGCGCCGGATGTTGGCGGCGTTCCGCTGGTCAGCGACATGTCGTCGAGCTTCGCCTCGCGCCCGCTCGACGTCAGCAAGTACGGCCTGATCTATGCCGGAGCGCAGAAGAACGTCGGCCCGTCGGGCATCACCCTCGTGATCGTGCGCGACGATTTGATCGGCCAGGTGCTGCCGGGCACCTTCGCGATCCACGACTACAAGGTCGTGGCCGAGAACGATTCGATGCTCAACACCCCGCCGACCTTCGCCTGGTACGTCTGCGGCCTGGTGTTCCAGTGGATGAAGAACGAGGGCGGCCTCGCCGCGATCGGCGAGCGCAATGCGCGCAAGGCCGCGCTGCTCTACGACTACCTCGATGCGCAGGACTTCTACCGCAACCCGGTCGCCAAGCCGTATCGCTCGAAGATGAACGTGCCGTTCGTGCTCGCCAACGCCGAGCTCGACGCCGAATTCCTCAAGGGCAGCAAGGCCGCGGGCCTGATCGGGCTCAAGGGACACCGCTCGGTCGGCGGCATGCGCGCCTCGATCTACAACGCGATGCCGGAGGCGGGTGTGGCGGCGCTCGTGGATTACATGAAGGAGTTCGTCAGAACCAAGGGCTGATGCTGACGCCGTTCCTCTCTCCCGCTTGCGGGAGAGAGTCCCGCGTAGCGGGGAGAGAGGGGCTGTCTGCACGAGGCGCTCACTTTCCCTGGCAGCCCCTCTCCCGGTCCTTCGGACCACCCTCTCCCGCCAGCGGGAGAGGGGAACATCAGGACGGCATGATGACCACCTTCCGCATCCAAACCCTCAACAACATCTCCCAGCAAGGCCTCGACCGCCTGCCGCGCCCGCGCTTCGAAACCGGTGCTGAAATCGCCCAGCCCGACGCCTTGCTCGTGCGCTCGGCCGATCTGCACAAGGCCGAGATTCCGGCTTCGGTGAAGGCCATCGGCCGTGCCGGCGCCGGCACCAACAACATTCCGGTCGCGGCGATGACCAAGCGCGGCGTGCCGGTGTTCAATGCGCCGGGCGCCAACGCCAATGCGGTAAAGGAACTCGTGCTCGCCGGCCTGCTGATCGCGGCGCGCAATCTCGCGCCGGCGCTCGATTTCGTGCGCAAGCTCGATGGCGACGACAAGGCCATGCACGAGACCGTCGAAGCCGGCAAGAAGAAGTTCGTCGGCATGGAGTTGCCGGGCCGCTCGCTCGGCGTGATCGGGCTCGGCGCCATCGGCGTGAAGGTCGCCAACGCCGCCGTGGAACTCGGCATGGAAGTCTGGGGCTTCGACCCGGCGATGACGGTGCAGAACGCCTGGAAGCTCGATGCGCGCGTGAATCAGGCGCTGTCGGTCGACGAGGTGATTTCGCGCTCGCAGTTCCTGAGCCTGCATGTGCCGCTGATCGAGGCTACGCGCGCGCTCGTCAATGCCGATCGCATCAGGCGCCTCAAGCCCAAGGGCGTGGTGCTGAATTTCGCGCGCGAGGGCATCGTCGACGAAGCCGCCGTCATCGAGGCGCTCAACGAAGGCCGCCTGCAGGCCTACGTCTGCGACTTCCCGTCGAACGCGCTCAAGGGCCATCCGCGCGTGGTCGCGCTGCCGCACCTGGGCGCCTCGACCAACGAAGCCGAGGACAACTGCGCGGTCATGGTCGCCGACCAGCTGCGCGATTTCCTCGACACCGGCAACGTGACCAACTCGGTGAATTTCCCCGAGGCGGTGCTCGGCCTGCTGCCCGGCAAGCACCGGCTCTGCATCGTCAACGAGAATGTGCCGAACATGGTCGGCCAGATTTCGACCGCGCTGGCCCGGCGCAACCTCAACATCGCCGACCTGCTCAACAAGTCGCGCGGCGACCTGGCGTACACGCTCGTCGACGTCGATACGGCGATTCCGGCGGCGGCGGTCGACGAGATCGCCTCGATTCCGGGCGTGATTTCGACGCGGGTGATTTCCGCCCGCTAGGGGCAGGCGAGGCCGCCGGCGAGTCCCCAGCCCGGCCGGCTTGGCGTATCCTTCGCGTCCTTTTTGTGATCCCGACCATGAAACCGACGACGCTTCCCGAAGCCCGAGTCCGCATCGACGCTCTCGACGAGCAGATTCAGGGACTCATCAACGAGCGCGCCCGGGTGGCCGAGGCGATTCGCGACATCAAGGCCCAGGCTGGCGACGTCGGCGACCATTACCGCCCGGCCCGCGAGGCCGAAGTGCTGCGCAAGGCGATGGAACGCAACGCCGGCCCGATCTCGAACGAGACCATGGCCAAGCTCGTGCGCGAGATCATGTCGGCCTGCCTCGCGCTCGAATCGCCGCTGACCGTCGCCTACCTGGGCCCGGAAGGTACCTACACGCAGGAAGCGGTCTACAAGCACTTCGGCCATGCGGTCGAGGCGCGCGCCAAGCGGGCGATCGACGAGATCTTCCGCGACGTCGACGCCGGGCAGACCGCCTATGGCGTGGTGCCGGTCGAGAATTCGATCGGCGGTGTCGTCA
Organism: Hydrocarboniphaga sp. FW305-C-57; assembly: GCF_058783045.1. NCBI lineage: Bacteria > Pseudomonadati > Pseudomonadota > Gammaproteobacteria > Nevskiales > Nevskiaceae > Hydrocarboniphaga > Hydrocarboniphaga sp. FW305-C-57. Next base: position 261,153 of record NZ_JBYSYG010000007.1, read on the forward strand.
CCCACACGCTCGACGAGCTCGCCTCGGCGACGCTGACGATCTGCGGCGAAGTGCTGCTGCCCGTGCATCATCACCTGATGGCCAAGGTCGAGCGTCTCGATCAGGTCAAGGTGGTGTTCTCGCATGCGCAGTCGCTCACGCAGTGCCGCAACTGGCTGCATCAGACCTTGCCGCATGCCACGCAGGCGGTGGTCGCGAGCAACGGCGCGGCGGCCCAGCAGGTCGCCGAAACCGGGCAGGGCGCCGCCATCGCGAGCAAGGCCGCGGCCGAGCGCTACGGGCTCAACGTGCTGGCCAGCAACATCGAGGACGATCCGTCCAACACCACGCGCTTTCTGATCATCGGCCGCAAGCTGTCCGACCCGACTGGCCGCGACAAGACCTCGCTGGTGTTCTCGGCGCAGAAGGGCGCGCCCGGAGCCTTGTTCGAGCTGCTGCAGCCGTTCGCCAAGGCCGGTATCAACCTGACCAAGCTCGAATCGCGCCCGTCGCGCCGCGCAGCCTGGGACTACAACTTCTACGTCGACATCGACGGCCATTGCGAGGACGCGCAGATCAAGCCCGTGCTCGACGAAATCCGCGCGCGCGCGGCGCTGTTCCGCGTGCTCGGCTCTTACCCTCAAGCGGTCATCTGACATGTCGGAAAATCCGATCTCCGAAAACCTGTTCCGCAACGCGCTGCCCGGCATCCTGTCGCTGCACGCCTACACGCCGGGCATGCCGATCGAAGAGCTGCAGCGCAAGCTCGGCATCGCCGACGTCATCAAGCTCGCATCGAACGAAAACCCGCTCGGGCCTAGCCCCAAGGTCAGCGCCGCGATCGCCGAAGCCGCCAAGGGCAACCTCGGCCTGTATCCGGACGGCAGCGGCCACAAGCTCAAGAACAAGATCGCCGAATACCACGGCATCGCGGCCGATCGCATCACGCTCGGCAACGGCTCCAACGACATCCTCGAATTCCTCGCCCGTATCTACGCCGGCCCGGGCCGCGCGGTGATGTTCTCGGATTACGCGTTCGCGGTGTATCCGCTCGCCACGCTCGCGCAGAACGCCGAGGCCGTGGTCGTTCCGAGCTATGGCGCCGATCACCCGACGATGCCGTTCGGCCACGATCTTGCCGCGTTCACGCGCGTACTCAAGACGCGCCCGGACGTGAGCCTGGTGTTCATCGCCAACCCGAACAATCCGACCGGCACCTGGAACACGCCGCAGGAAATCGAAGCCTTCCTCGACAGCGTGCCGCCGCACGTGATCGTCGCGCTCGACGAGGCCTACTTCGACTACCAGGACGTGGAACTGCGCTCCGATGCGCGCGTCTGGCTCGATCGCTATCCGAACCTGCTGGTCTGCCGCACCTTCTCGAAGGTCTACGGCATCGCCGGCCTGCGTGCGGGTTATGCGCTGTCGGACGCCAAGGTCGCCGACCTGCTCAATCGCGTGCGCCAGCCGTTCAACAACAACTCGCTCGCGCTCGTCGCGGCCGAAGCGGCATTGGCCGATCAGGAGCATGTCCGTAAATCGGTCGAACTCAACTCGAGCGAGCGCATCCGCGTCGGTGCCGAGCTGCAGAAGCTCGGCCTGCGCGTGCTGCCTTCGCAGGCGAACTTCCTGACCGTCGACTTCGGCCGCGATGCGGCGCCGATCCACAAGGGCCTGCTCGAACGCGGCGTGATCGTGCGCCCGATGGGTTCCTACGGCATGCCGAACTTCCTGCGCGTGAGCATGGGCACCGTGCGCGAGGACGATCGCTTCCTGTCTGCGCTGCGCGAGGTGCTCGCCGAGGGCTCGCGCTAAATGCTGGCGAAGCGGCTCGCAGTCATCGGCCTCGGGCTGATCGGCGGATCGGTCGCCCGCTCGCTGCGCGCTTCGGGCGCGGTCGGCAGCATCGTCGGCTTCGATCCGGATGCGCGCCAGTGCACCGCGGCGGTCGAACTCGGCGTGATCGATGTCGCGACCGACAGCGCGCAGTCCGCGGTCGCCGAGGCCGATCTGGTCGTCGTCGCGGTGCCGGTGCTGCACACGGCCGAAGCCTTCGCGGCGATCGCCTCCGCGCTGCCGGCCAACTGCGTCGTCACCGACGTTGGCAGCACCAAGCAGTCGGTGCTCGCCGACGTGCGGCGCGTGTTCGGCGAACTGCCGGGCTGGTACGTGCCGGGTCATCCGATCGCGGGCACCGAGAAAAGCGGTGTCGCCAATTCGCTCGAGGGCCTGTTCCGCAAGCACCGCGTGATCCTGACGCCGCACGCGCAGCAATCGCCCGAGGCGCTCGCCAAGGTGCGCACGCTCTGGGAGCTTTGCGGTGCGCGCGTCGTCGAGATGGAGCCGGCGCTGCACGACGAGATCTTCGCCGCGACTTCGCATCTGCCGCATCTGCTCGCCTACAGCTTCGTCGACACGCTCGCGGGCATCGATCGCAGCGGGCAGATCTTCTCGAACGCCGGCGGCGGGTTTCGCGATTTCACGCGCATCGCCAGCAGTTCGCCGCAGATGTGGCACGACATCGTGCGCGCGAACGCGGCATCGGTATCGACGATCCTCGCCAGGCAGATCGCCGAACTGCAATCGATGCAGGCGATGATCGACGGCGACCGCTGGGACGAACTCAAGGCCGTTTTCGAACGCGCGCGCAACGCGCGCGAGCACTACCTGACGCAGATCGAATGAGCGCTTCGCTTCAAACCGAATTCCTCGATCTGGCGCCGATTCGCGCCGCACGCGGTGAGCTGAAACTTCCGGGTTCCAAGAGCGTTTCGATACGCGCGCTGCTGCTCGCCGCGCTGTCTGAAGGCGAGACGCTGCTGACCGGCCTGCTCGATTCCGACGACACGCGCGTGATGCGCGAGGCCCTGAAAGCCTGCGGCGTATCGCTCGAGCAGATCGGCGACGCCTGGCGGGTCGGCGGTGCAGGGCGCTTTCCGCTGCGCGAGGCCGACATCTTCGTCGGCAATTCCGGGCTCTCGGTACGCACGCTGGTGGCCGTGCTCGCGTTCATGGAGGGCCGTTACCGGCTGTCCGGCGTGTCGCGCATGCACGAGCGTCCGATCGGCGATCTGGTCGACGCGCTGCGGCCGCTCGGGGCGCGGATCGCCTACGAGCAGAACGAAGGTTTTCCGCCGCTGCTGATCACACCGGCGCAGGCGCGCGCGACGCAGCCCGTGCGTGTGCGTGGCGATGCCTCGAGCCAGTTCCTGACCGGCATCCTGCAGTCCGCGCCGCTGCTCGCGCGCGAGCACGAACTTGTCATCGAAGTCGAAGGCGAGCTGATTTCCAAGCCCTACATCGAGCTCAGCATCGCGCTGATGCAGCGCTTCGGCGTCGAAGTGCAGCGCTCGCAGACGGCGGCCGGCACGCCGCGATTCACGGTCGCGGCGGGCTCGCGCTATTCGGCCCCGGGCAGCTTCGCGGTCGAGGGCGATGCCTCGTCGGCATCGTACTTTCTTGCGCTCGGCGCGCTCGCGGGTGGGCCGATCCGCATACTCGGCATGGGCCTCGCGACGCTGCAGGGCGATGTGCGCTTCGTCAATGTCGTCGCCGCGATGGGCGCGAGCGTGACGCAGGGCGACGACTGGACCGAAGTGCGTTCGGCAGGCCTGGCTTCGGGCTTTCGTCCGAAGGCTTTCGACACCGATTTCAACCACATTCCGGATGCCGCGATGACCGCGGCCGTGCTCGCGCTGTTCGCCGACGGCCCCTGCGTGCTGCGCAACATCGGCAGCTGGCGCGTCAAGGAAACCGATCGCATCGCGGCGATGGCGACCGAACTCGCCAAGCTCGGCGCGCAGGTCGAAGCGGGGGCTGATTTCCTGCGCGTCGTGCCGCCCGCGGTACTCGAGCCGGCGACCATCGATACCTACGACGACCATCGCATGGCGATGTGCTTTTCGCTCGCGGCCTGCGGCGGCGTGCCGGTGCGCATCAACGATCCGGGCTGCGTGGCGAAGACCTTCCCGGAGTACTTCTTGCAGCTCGCTGCATTGACCTCCCACTGAGCCGAGTCGCAGATGACGCCTCACGCCTCAACCCCTGCGCCTGACACGAACGTTCCCGTCATCACCGTCGACGGGCCTTCGGGCGTCGGCAAGGGCACGGTCTCGCGCGGGCTCGCGGCCCGGCTCGGCTGGCAGAGGCTCGACAGCGGGGCGCTCTACCGGATCCTCGCACTGTCGGCGGTCGAGGCCGGCATCGCCTTGAGCGACACCGATGCGGTCGCCGCGCTCGCGGGCGGGCTCGATATCCGTTTCACGGGCGATCACGAAGACAACGAGGCGATCTGGGTCAACGGCCGCGACATCAAGTCCGCCGTGCGCGCCGAGGCCACCGGCGGCCTGGCTTCGCAGATCGCGGCCGCGCCGGCGGTCCGGGCGGCGCTGCTGCAGCGCCAGAAGGATTTCCGCGTCGCTCCGGGCCTGATCGGCGATGGCCGCGACATGGGCACGGTGGTGTTTCCGGATGCGGCGCTCAAGCTGTTCCTGACCGCTTCGGCCGAGGAGCGGGCCCGTCGCCGGCTGCTGCAGTTGAGGGCGGCCGGGCAAGACGCTATATTGGCAGACCTCTGCACCGAAATTAGCACCCGCGATGAGCGGGACCGCACTCGCACCGTGGCGCCATTGGTGCCTGCCAGTGACGCGATCCTGATCGACACCACGCACCTGAATCCCACGCAAGTGGCTGAGCGTGTTGAAGGTTTAGTCAAGGATCGTGGTTTCCTCTGAAGCGTTCCTTCGAGGTTTTCTCTTTTCGTGAAGCGGTATCGCAGAGCCTGGGCCACAAGCGGAGGTGGCCTTCGATCATTTGACTGACTGCCTTTCTCCGTCGCGGGCAGGATTACCGAGACACCATGAGCGAATCGTTTGCTGAACTTTTTGAAGCCAGTCTGACCGGCGGCCAATCGATGCAGCCGGGCACCATCGTCCGTGCCATCGTGCTGGAGCTGAAACCCGACGTCGTCATCGTCGACGCGGGCCTGAAGTCCGAAGGCGTGATCCCGATCGCAGAGTTCCTCGTCGATGGCGAGCTGAACCTCAATGTCGGCGACGAAGTGGAAGTGGCGCTGGAAACCGTCGAAGACGGCTTCGGCGAAACCAAGTTCAGCAAGGAAAAGGCCGAACGCATCAAGACCTGGGAGCGCCTCACGAAGGCCTTCGAGGGCAAGGAAACCGTCATCGGCATCATCACCGGCAAGGTCAAGGGCGGCTTCACGGTCGACATCGGTACCGTCCGCGCCTTCCTCCCGGGTTCGCTCGTCGACGTTCGCCCGGTTCGCGATACGTCGTATCTGGAAGGCAAGCCGCTCGAGTTCAAGGTCATCAAGCTCGACCGCCTGCGCAACAACGTCGTCGTCAGCCGCCGCGAAGTGCTCGAAGCCGAGTACAGCGCCGAGCGTGACAGCCTGCTGGCCAACCTGCAGGAAGGCATCGTGCTCAAGGGCGTGGTCAAGAACCTCGTCGAGTACGGCGCGTTCGTCGACCTGGGCGGCATCGACGGCCTGCTCCACATCACCGACATGACCTGGAAGCGCATCAAGGATCCGGCGGAAGTCGTGACCGTGGGCCAGGAAATCGAAGTCAAGGTGCTCAAGTACGACCGCGAGCGTCGCCGCGTGTCGCTGGGCCTCAAGCAGCTGGGCGCCGATCCGTGGGTCGACATCGCCCGCCGCTATCCGGAAAAGACCCGCCTGTTCGGCAAGGTCACCAACATCACCGACTACGGCGCGTTCGTCGAAATCGAGCCGGGCGTCGAAGGTCTGGTCCACGTGTCCGAAATGGACTGGACCAACAAGAACATCAACCCGAACAAGGCCGTCACCATCGGCCAGGAAGTCGAGGTCATGATCCTCGACATCGACGGCGAGCGCCGTCGTATCTCCCTGGGCATGAAGCAGTGCGTGCCGAATCCGTGGGAAGAGTTCAGCCAGAACTACCAGAAGGGCGACAAGGTCAGCGGCCAGATCAAGTCGATCACCGACTTCGGCGTGTTCATCGGCCTCAATGGCGGCATCGATGGCCTCGTCCACCTGTCCGACCTCGACTGGAACGACGACGGCACCAACGCCGTTCGCAAGTACAGCAAGGGCATGGAAGTCAACGCCGTGGTGCTGGCGATCGACTCCGCCCGTGAGCGCATCAGCCTGGGCGTCAAGCAGGTTGCGCAGGATCCGCTCACCCAGTTCATGGCCGAGAACACCAAGGGCCAGATCGTCAAGGGCACCGTCAAGGCCGTCGAGGCGCGTGGCGCCCAGATCGAACTCGCCGGTGGCGTCGAGGGCTACATCAAGGCCAACGACCTGTCGCGCGAGCGCGTCGAAGACGCGACCAAGGTGCTCAAGGTCGGCGATACGCTCGAAGCGCGCTTCATCGGCGTGGACCGCAAGAGCCGCATCGTGACCCTTTCGGTCCGCGAGAAGGAGATCCAGGAAGAAGCCGAAGTCGTCGCGGAATACAGCCGCAACGCCTCCACCGGCAAGACCTCCCTGGGCGACCTGCTCAAGGATCAGCTGGGCGGCAGCGGCGAATAAGCTGTCAGCTGTATCTACCCAGAAAGATTGGGAAAAATCGAAGGGCCGCGCTTGCGCGGCCCTTCTTTTTTAACTATCGTTCATGAAGGGGCGGCCATTTATTAACCTTTATGACGAAGTCTGAGCTGATCGAACGTCTGGCTGCGCGACAGACGCATTTGATGCACAAGGATGTGGAGTTGGCGGTCAAGCTCATTCTCGATCGAATCAGCATGGCTCTGGCGCGGCAGGATCGCGCCGAGATCCGCGGCTTCGGCAGCTTTGCCCTGCATCATCGCCCGAGCCGGATCGGCCGCAATCCCAAGACGGGGGAGTCGGTGACGATTCCCGCCAAACACGTGCCGCATTTCAAGCCGGGCAAGGAAATGCGCGAGCGCGTCAACGAAAACGCCGCAGCAGAAGACGCCAAACGCTCCTGAACGGCCTCAACGGCCTTTGACGGGCCCCGGCAGCTCTTCCATCCGGTGATGCGTCGCCGGGCGGTTCGGAACAACGCTGCTCAGACACAAAGGACAGCCCTCATGTACCGAGTCCTGCTCACCGTCCTGCTGCTGGTCGTGCTGTGTGTCGGCGCGGCGGTCGGTTATTTCAATGCCCAGACGATTCGCTTCGACTATCTGGCCGGGCAGGTCGAATTGCCCTTGATCGCCCTCGTGGTCGTCGAGTTCATCCTGGCCGTCCTGCTGACGCTGGTCGTCTGCTCGACGCGCATCGTCTCGCTCAAGTCCGAAGCCCGGCGCCTGCGCCGGCAGCTCGCGGACGCGGAGGCCGAGCTCAAGACCTTGCGCGCCATTCCGATCAACGAATCGCCGCTCAAGGATGGTTGACAGCCTGTCGGTCTGGCTGGTCCTGCCGCTGGGCATCGCCCTGGGCTGGTATCTGCGCGCCCGCGGTCCGGCCGATCCGGCGCAGCCCGCGAGCACCTCGGGCGCTTCGGGGGTTTCGCCGGATGCGCTCGCGGGCATGAGCCATCTGGTCAACGACGATCCGGACCAGGCGGTCGCCTCGCTGCTGCGGGCGACCGAGCTCGACACCCAGGCCGTGGAACTGCATCTGACGCTCGGCAGCCTGTTCCGCAAGCGTGGCGAGCTCGACCGTGCGCTGCGCGTGCACGAGGCCCTGGCCGAACGGGCCCAGCTGACCAGCGAGCAGATGGAGCGCACGCGCTTCGAGCTGGCCCAGGACTACTTCAAGGCCGGCATGATCGATCGCGCCGAGGAGCTGTTCGAGCAGCTCAGCCATCGCGGGCTGTATGCCACGGCGGCGCTCGAGGCGCTGATCTCCGTGCACGAGCAAAGCCGCGAATGGCGGCGCGCGATCGAGGCAAGCCGGCGCCTGCAGGCCGTCGGCGCCCAGCCTCGGCAGCCGGTCATCGCCCAGTACTACTGCGAGCTTGCCGAGCAGGCGCGCATGGGCAAGGACATCGACGAAGCCATTCGTCTCGCCAACCGGGCGCTCGAAGAAGACGGCGGTTGCGTGCGCGCCAACCTGATCCTCGGCCGCATGCAGGAAGAGGCGAAGGATTTTCGCGCCGCGGTCAAGTCGCTGCGCCAGGTGCCCGAGCAGGATTTGCGCTACACGCCTGAAATCGTCGAGCCGCTCATGCGCTGCTCGAAGGAGCTCGGCGAGCTGCCGGCGTTCCTGGACTTCCTGCGCGAGATCGACAGCGAAACCTCGGCGAGCGCGAGCGCTCTGGCCCAAGCTCAGCTCATGCGCGAAACCGGCATGAATCCCGCGCGTTTCCTGGCCGAAACCTTCTCGGCCTCGCCGAATTGGGCATTGCTCGAACAGCTGCTGTCTTCGATCGAGCCGCCGGCCGATGAGACCTCCGCCGTGGCGATGAACAACCTGCGCGAAGCGCTCAAGACCGCGGCAGCCGCTCGCAACCGCTACCGCTGCACGAGTTGCGGGCTCGCGCCGGGCCTGCTGTTCTGGCAGTGCCCCTCGTGCAAGCAGTGGGGAAGCGTCATTCCGGCTGACGATCGGCTGATTCCGAAAGCAGGCTAGGCCGCCCGCTCACACTCAGTACGCGCCAGCAATCTCGCCGCCGCCCAGGCATTCCTGGCCGTCGTAAAGCACGCAGAACTGCCCCGCTGCGATCGCGCGCTGGTCCTGTTCGAAGCTCACCTGCACGCCGCCGTCCTCGTTGATTCGGACCGAGCAGGCCTGCAGAACCTGCCGATGGCGGATGCGCGCATGCAGGCGCTCGGGCAGCGGCGAGGGCTGGCGTATCCATTCGAACGGCAAGGTCGTGAGCCGCTTCGACATCAGCAGCGGATGCGCCCCATCCTGCGAGACGCGCAGCACGTTGTTCGGCTGGTCCTTGGCGACGACGAACCATGGCGCTTCGCGCGCCCCGCGCACCCCGCCGATCGCCAGGCCCTTGCGCTGGCCGAGCGTGTAGTACATGAGCCCCTGATGCTGGCCGACGACGGTGCCGGTGTCGTCGATCATCGGGCCCGGATTCGGCTTCAAATAGTTCTGCAGGAAACTGCGGAACTCGCGCTCGCCGATGAAGCAGATGCCGGTCGAATCCTTCTTGCGATGGTTCGGCAGCCCGGCCCTGGCGGCCAGCGCACGCACCTCGGGCTTGGTGAGCCCGCCGAGCGGGAACAGCACTTTCTCGAACTGCCGGCGCGCGACGAGGGCCAGGAAATAGGTCTGGTCCTTGTCTTCGGTGACCGAGCGCAGCAGGCGAGGGCCGTCGGCCGCGTGATCGAGCTGCGCGTAATGGCCGGTGGCGACGAAGTCGGCTCCGAGCCTCAGCGCGTGCTCGCGAAACGGCTGGAACTTGACCTCGCGATTGCACAGCAGATCGGGGTTCGGGGTCTTGCCGGCCGCGTAATCGGCGAGGAAGCGATCGAACACGCGCTGGCGGTATTCGGCCGAAAAATCGACGCGGTGCAGCGGAATCTCGAGTTCCTCGCAGACCGCCCGCGCATCCTGGAAATCGTCGGCCGAGCTGCAATAGCCCTCTTCGTCCTCGGTCCAGTTGACCATGAACAGGCCCGAGACGCGGTAGCCCTGCTGCTTGAGCAGCCAGGCCGAGACGGCCGAATCGACGCCTCCGGACAAGCCCACGACCACATGCGGTGCTGCGCTCACGAGCGGCTCAGCGTGGCGAAAGGTGCCGGATCAGCGACAGCGGGTAGAGCTGGCCGGCCCGGTAGTCGTCGATGCAGGTCAGCACCGACGGGCTGCGCAGGTGCGGCGTCTGCTGCACGACTTCGTCGTAGCTGAGCCAGACGGCGCGCTCGATGCCGGAATCGAGCGCCCGCTCGGGGTGATGCCGGAGCGCGGTCGCCGCGAACGCGAAGCGCACGAACGGGTAGGCAAGGCCTTCGGGCTGCCATTCGTAGATGCCGAGAAACGCGGTCGGTTCGACGTCCCAGCCCGATTCCTCCACGGTCTCGCGAATCGCGCCTTCGATGAGCGTCTCACCGGGCTCCCAATGCCCGGCCGGCTGGTTCAGCACGAGCTCGCCGGCGATGCGTTCTTCGACGAGCAGGAAGCGGCCTTCGCGCTCGACGATGGTCGCGACGACGATGTGTGGCATCCAGTCCGGATTCGTGGCCGGCATTACTGCGAAACCTCCTGCACGGCCTCGACGGCGGGCGATTCCATCTGGCCCTTGCGGCGGATGTGGTAGTAGCCCTGGTTGTCCGCGGCGCCGAGCGTGCGCAGCATGTTCACGAGCTGGGGCGGCGCATCGGCCTTGGCGCGGATCTGCAGGTGCAGGTCGTAGCTGCGGTCGGCGTGCAGCGCCGCTTCGCCTGAGGCATCGAGCGGGCCGCCGAGCGTCTTGATCCTGGCGGCCAGGCCTTCGTCGGACGGCACCACCTCGGCCTGGAAGTCGCCGATCATCAGGGGCTCGCGGCCGAGCTTCCACGACAGCCGGTTGAGCGTCAGCGAGCCCTGTGCCTGGGTCGGAAAACCGTCGTCGAGCACGAGCTTCTGCGCGTCGAGGCCGAGCTGGCCGTCGATCGGCAAAAACAGCTTGAGGGCCGCCAGCAGCGGTTTGACCGAACCGCTCGCGCGCAGGTCCGACAGGCGCACGCCGCCGGTGATCGGCAGCGCCGCGTGGCCTTCGAGCACCAGGCCGTCGCCGCTGCCCGAAAAATCGAAGGCGGCGCGGCCGATCAGCAGCTGCCAGGCGCTCATCGTCCAGCGCAGGTCGCGCACCGCGGTTTCGCCGCGCACGACGACACCGGCCGCCGAACCCTGCTTGGGCGTTCCCGCGATGCCGAGCAATTCGACCGGCGAGCCTTCGGGCCTGAGGTAGCCGTAGACCACCGCCAGCGGGGCGTACATCACCAGCGCGTAGAGAAAGACCAGCACGCCCAGCAGAATCGGCCAGCGCTTCTTCATCCGTTGTTCCGGGTCAGCGACAGGCGGGCGTCGACGAGGCCGACGCTGGGCTGGGCTTCGATGTCGAGCGATTGCACGGCGATGCCGTAGCGCGTCTGCAGGTCGGCGAGCCAGCGCACGAGGTTGTCGAACGGCACGTCGTCGAACCAGATCTTCACTTCGCGATCGCCTTCGGGCTGCAGGCGTTCGGGCGCCTTGCCGAGCGAGCCGGTCTTGGTCGACTGATCGACCGCCGCGAGCAGCGACATGCTGCGGCCCAGCTGCGCGCCGCCGGCCTTGCGTGCGGCACCACTGACGGCGACCGCCGCCGCCTCGAGGCGCGTGGCGAGTGCGCGCGAGGAATCGAGCGCCTCGATCCGGTTGCGATGGGCCTTGGCGAGCGGCTCGACGATGCCCAGATAGATGACGGTGAGCAGCAGGGCGATGCCGCCGGCGACGACGATCCAGCGTTCGCGCGCCGTCAGCGCCTCGAAGCGCGTGCGTCCCTGCAGCAGCAGATCCTGGAGTTGTTGATTGGCCATGCGCGCTCGGGAAGTCTCTCAGACCGGGGTGAGCTTGACGCGCACCTGCACGCCTTCGGCGCCCGCGTCGGCGGACTGCACTTCGAGTGTCGCCGCGCGCTGCGAGGCGAACCACTCGCGCAGCCGCTCGACGACCTGAAGATCGGACGCCTTCATCGCCACGAACAGGGCGCCGTCGCGGAACTGCACATTCTGCAGCTTGAGTCCCTGGTTCGCGCCGACCGCCTGCGTCATCACTTCCATGAGCGGGAAGACGCCCGTATCCTGGCCCGCGCCCTTGAGCGCGCGCATCTGCTGGTCGAGCTGCACCTGAAGATCGACGATGCGGGTTTCGCTCGGGAACAGCGCCTGGAAGCGGGCGAGGTTGGCTTGGTCCTGCGCGGCGAGCTGCTGGCCGAGCCGCCAGGTTTCGATGCCGTAGATCGTCGCCGACAGCGCGATGGCGACGACCGCGAGAATCGCGGCGGCGCGCCAGGGTTTCCAGTAGCGATCCAGATCCTGCCGCTGCGAATACGCGCCCTGCAGCAGATTGACCGTCTGCGACAGCTGCAGATGCTGGGCGAAAGCTTCGAGCGGCCAGTGATAGCCCGGCAGCAGTTCGAGCGGCCAGTCGATGCGGCTGTAGTCGAGGCCGGTGCTGCTGAGCGTGAGCAGGCGCAAGGAGCGGCTCTTGTCCGGATCGCCCATCAGCAGGTAGCTCGTGAGGTCGTCCGGCGCGCAATAAAAGCCCGAGTACGGCGCATTGCGCACGACGACCTGCTCGGCCTCGCACAGCGCGCTCCAGCGGTGCTGGTCGTTGTCCCAGGGCAGCGCCAGCGTGTCCGGCACCAGCGCTTCGAGACGCAGGCCGCGCTCGCGAAACGGAGCGGTCCAGGCCTGCATGAGATCGTTGGCGACCACGGCCACCGGATGACTGCCATCGGCCTGACGCGGGCCGAGCGCGAAGTGCAGGGTGTCGATGTCTTCCGCGAGCTGTTCTTCGAGCTGGTACGGCGCGGCCTGCAGCACCTTGGACGCCTGCCGGGTGGGCACCGTAACCGAGGTCAGGCGCACGTCGGCGCCCGGCACGAACACGATGAGCCGGCGATTGGCGGCCTGCTGCAAGGCGGCTTCGAGCGTGCCGTGCTCCACGCCGTTCAGACCCGGACGGTCGGCGGCGGCGACGGCGAACTCCACCGGAGCCGCGATCAGCGCGTCGAGCGGCACGCCCGAGGGCAGGCGAATATAGAGAATCTCTCGCACGCGGCTGAGTCGGTAGGGTTGATCGATGGACGTGAGGTTCTGCAGCTGCACTACTCGCTGTCCGTGCTGCGCATCAGCACCAGCGGGGCGCCTTGGGTTGGGCGATAGTACAGGCTGTATATTGCCACATGAGAATTACCGATATTCACGTTGGCGCGGAGCTGGAAAAACTGGCTTCCGGTGCCGAGCATGCCGATATCCACGTCGTTGCCGGTGAGTGCCCCGCTGTTGGTCAGCTCGCCGATATTCTCGACCGGCTTTTCGGTGCGGCTACGAATGAATTCCTCGAGCAGCGGGCTGGGCTGGGCGGCGAGCGCACGCAGCACCGGCTCCGGCGCGGTGTTGACGTTGATCGTCGTTCTGACCGGCAAGGCTGAAACATAAGGCAGCAGCGCCTGATAGATCTCGGGCGTCACGCCCTTGACGGCCATCAGCTCGGTGACGCTCGTCATCGGCCGGTTCGCGGCCCGGTACGGGGGCTGTCCGCTCTGGCGGTTGTTGCCGAGGTACTCGTTGTCCTCGGCGCCATCGTAGGGCGTCGGATTCTGATCGCGGTCGACCCAATCCTTGATCGCTTCGGAGATCGGGCGGGCCTGGGCCGGTTCGATCTCGAGCTGCTCGAACAGCCGGATGAAGACGGTCTGCCATTTCTTGAACGCCGCCTCGTTGTCCTGGCCCGCCGCGTCGGCGAAGCCGAAGTTGTTGAGGTTGAAGCGTCCCTGCATGTCGACGATCTGCCCGGCCAGGAAGCCGTTCTCGATCGGCAGGCCGGCGACTGGCTGCGCCCAGATATCGCTCAGGGCATCGAACTTGTTCATGCGCGCATCGCGCTGGAGGATGCCCTTGACCCAGGCCTCGACGCCGGTCGCGTACCACCAGGCTTTTTCGGTCTCCTGCAGTGTCGAGGTGCGCTGGATGCTCATGCTGCCGGCCGACAGGATCGCGGTCGCCGCGATCACGGCGAGCGAGACGATCAGGATCGCGGTGATCAGCGCGATGCCGCGTTGGCGATCGGGACTATTCACCGCCGCCTCCGTTGCCCGTATCGCCGTCACCCGGCCTGCTACCGCTGCCGCCACCGCCTTCGCCTCCGCCGTCTCCCGAGTCGTTTCCACCGGGGGGAGGCGGTGGCGGTTGTCCCTGCGGGTTGGCGTTCGCCGGTAGAGGCTCGGCGCCCGGCTTGAACAGGAAGCGCAGCTCGCCGAGGTCGGCGGTCACGAGCGTGATCTCGATCGCCAGCGGCGGCGGGGTGTCGCGCTGCGATTGCGAGCCATCGGCGGATTGCGGCGATGGCTGCTGCAAATCCTGCTGCGGCCACTGGTCGACCCATTCGCGCCCCTGGTCCATGTAGCGCAGCCGCAGTTCCTTGACCTTGTCGAGCAGCACCGTGCGCACCGGCTCGCTGTCCTGCGCGCGATCGAGCACGCGATAGCTCGCGCGCTGCAGCTTGTCGCCGTCGAGCGCGTAGGTGACCCGCTCCAGGCTGCCGCGCTTGAGGAACAGCGGGTTGCGCCAGCCTCCGCGCGTGAGTTCGACGACCTGCTCGCGCGCCCCGCGGATCGACGGCTGCACGTCACCGAAGTTGTCGCGGATCGGGCGCGGGACGTAGTTCTGGAAGTCCGAGCGCATGCGCATGTAGGCCTTCTGCAGGTCGGCCGTACGCTGCATCGAGGCCTCGATCGAGACGCGCGTCTTGAGCACGCTGTTGAGTCCGCCGTACGCCATCGCCGCCATGATGCTGAAGATCAGCACCACCAGAATGACTTCGATCAGCGTGAAGCCGCGGCTGCGCGAACGGCGCATCGAAGCGTTCATCGGGTGACGAAGCTCGTCAGCGAGGCGAGCACCGCGTTGCCCTTGGGATCGTCGGGCGCGATCACGTCGACATCGATGCGGCGCAGGTTGTCGTCCTGCGTCGGCGTCACCGTGGCCCGCCACTTCCATTCGATGCCGGCCATTTTGGCCTTGCCGTCGGTCTTGCCGACCGAAGGCCAGGCCTGATCGAGCGCGAACTCGGTGAGCCGGTTGTGCGCCACCCACAAGGCGACGGTCTTCTGCCGCAGATAGCCTGCATTGGACGCGTAGCGCGACATGCCCGATATCACCGCGCTGAGCGCCAGCGCGAGCACCGCGACGGCGACCAGCACCTCGACGAGCGTGAAGCCCCGGTCGCGCGCGGCGGCAGGCGGACGGAGGCGCTTCAAGAGCGCGCCTGCTGCCGTTCGAGCTTGCAACGGCTCAGGACGTCGCATTCGAGACGGTAGTACGCCGGATAGTTCTTGAGCTTGAGATCGATGGCGAACTCCGAGGCGTCGCCGCTCGACAGCAGGAACACCTGCGGCTTGGGCCGGTTCTTCGGAGAGGCGTTCAAGTCGAGCTCGGCGTCGCTCTTTTCCTTCTCCTTCCGGTCCTGCTCGGCCAGCTCGCGCTCTTTGGCACGGTCGACCTCGATCGGCTTGACCTTCTGCCCCTCGACCCAGAGTTCGAGATAGAACGGCTCGGCGATCTGCCGCGGGCGCAGAATCCCTTCGCCGATCGGCTGCCAGAGACCCTGGTTGTCCTGCGCGAGGAATTCGAAGCCTTCGGTGGTCGAGCGGATGCCGATCTCCACGCCTTGCACCTGCGCGGTTTCGGCCGCGTAGGCGACGAGCTGTTCGAGGCGCTTGGATTCGTTCTGCAGCCGATCGTCGACCGAGCGATTGCCGATCGACAGGCTCGCGAAGGTGGCGAGGATGCCGATGATCAGCACCACCACCATGACTTCGATCAGCGTGAAGCCGCGCTGTTTGTGGAACGGCGCGATGGAAACGATCCGCTCACGATCAGCTGACGAGTCGAGCGCCATCCCTGGCGCGGCTTCGGTCTGTTTTACTGGCCCCGGCCCGGCCATCCGTGGCCGGGCTTTCGACGACGCTGAAACCTTCGGTTTCAAAGCGCGTCGTCTCAACCACCGAGATCCCAGTTGCCGATGTCGGCCGCAGCCCCTTCGCCGCCCGGACGGTTGTCGGAGCCGAGCGAGAAGATGTCGACCTCGCCCTTCACGCCGGGCGAGAGGTACTGATAGGCATTGCCCCAGGGGTCGTTCGGCAGCTTGGCGACGTAGCCGCCTTGCTTCCAGTTCTTGGCGGCCGGCTCGCCGGAGGGCGGGGCGACCAGGGCTTCGAGGCCTTGCTGCGTGGTCGGATAGACGAAGTTGTCGAGCTTGTAGAGGTTCAGCGAGGACTCGAGCACGCGAATGTCCTGCTTTGCCTTGGCGATGCGGGCGTCATCGGGCCTGTTCATAATGCGGGGCACCACGACGGCCGCCAGAATGCCCAGGATGACCACGACGACCATGATCTCGATGAGCGTGAAGCCCCGCGAGAACGCGGCAGCGGTAGCGGACGGGCGAAGCGCGGCGGGCGCTCTGGAAAGGGTTCGCATGATCGGTAAGGCCTTGTGAGGTTGCGGGAAAAGTCGCAACAAAGACGCGGGATGATAGCAAACGCATCTGACAGCGCTGAGACCGCTTCGTTCGCGCCTCAGAACTGGTTCGCTCCCTTGATTCTGATGTTGATTCTGCTCGGCACCGAATGCCTCGGCGACTTCGGGCGGCAGTGGCTTTCGTACGATCGCGCCGAGCTCGCCCAGGGACAATGGTGGCGCCTGCTGACCGGCAATTTCGTTCACCTGGGCTGGTATCACTGGATGCTCAACGAGATCGGCCTGGCCGTGCTCGTGCTGCTGTGTCCGCAGCCCCTTTCGATCGCCGTGCTGGCCCGGCGCGTCGCCTTCATCGGCATCGTGATGTCCGGGTGCCTTTACGTTTTCTCCCGTACGCTGGAAAACTATGTCGGTATGTCGGGCGTGATCCACGGCCTGTTCGTGCTGGGCCTGCTGCCCCAGGTATTCAGGCGCGACCTGATCAGCCTCGGGTGCCTAGTGTTCCTGCTCGGCAAGCTGGGCTACGAGCAGATCGCGGGCGCGCCGCTTTCGGACGAGGCCGCGATCGGAGGTTTCGTGGCGACGGATTCGCATTTTTTCGGGGCGCTCGCGGCATTTGCGTATGCGCTGATTTTCCGCACCTGGAACCGCATCGAACGCATCGGTTCGTAACGAGCCGAAACTTTGAAGCACCAAGCAACCGGGCGACGCCGCCCGCACATGGAGAGAAGTCCGCAATGAAGTACGCCTTGCTGTTTCCGGGCCAGGGCTCGCAAGCGGTCGGCATGCTCGGCAAGCATCCGCTCGCCGATCTGGAGCCGACGTATCGCGAAGCCTCCGAAATCCTGGGCTGGGATCTGCTCAAGCTCGTGCAGGAAGGCCCTGCCGAAGAGCTCAACCGCACCGAGCGCACGCAGCCCGCGCTGCTCGCCGCGAGCATCGCGTTGTTTCGCGTCTGGCAGCGCCAGGAGCCGCCGTCCGCGAGCGCCTACGCGGGCCACAGCCTCGGCGAGTACACGGCTCTGGTGGCGGCCGGCAGCCTCAAGTTCGCCGACGCGCTCAAGCTCGTCGAACTGCGCGGCCAGCTCATGCAGGCCGCGGTTCCGGCCGGCACCGGCGGCATGGCGGCCGTGCTGGGCCTCGACGACGACAAGATCGAAGCGCTCTGCAAGCGCTATCCGGGTTCCGAAGTGCTCGAGCCGGTCAACTACAACTCGCCGGGCCAGGTCGTGGTCGCCGGCGAGACCGCCGCGCTCGACTGGCTGCAGGCCAACGGCAAGGCCAATGGCGCCAAGCTCATCAAGCGCCTGCCGGTGTCGGTGCCTTCGCATTGCTCGCTGATGCGCGAGGCCGCCGACAAGCTCGCCGAACGGCTCGCCAGCACCGATATCCAGGCGCCGGCGATTCCGGTCTATCACAACCTCGACGCGGCGCCGCGCAGCACGGCGGACGAGATTCGCGTGGCCCTTCGCGAGCAGCTGTTCAAGCCGGTGCGCTGGACGCAGACGATCCTCGCGCTGCACGCGGCCGGCATCGGCGCGTACTTCGAGTGCGGCCCGGGTTCGGTGCTCGCGGGCCTGAACAAGCGCATCGTCGATGGCCTGCAGTCGCAGGCGCTCGAAGATCCGGCCGCGCTGGTCGCCGCACTGTCACTGGCCCGCAGTTGAGCGCAACCCTGAAAAATCCCAAGGAAGCACGATGAAATTCGAAGGAAACGTGGCGCTCGTGACGGGCGCCAGCCGCGGTATCGGCAAGGCCATCGCTGAACGCCTGGCCCAGGGCGGCGCGAAGGTGATCGGCACCGCGACGAGCGAAGCCGGTGCGGCCGCGATCGACGCCTGGCTCAAGCCGCTCGGCGGTCAAGGGCGCCTGCTCAACGTGAAAGACGGCGCCGCCGCCGCGGCGCTCGTCGGCGACATCGAAAAGACCGTCGGGCCGATCGCGATCCTCGTCAACAACGCCGGCATCACGCGCGACACGCTCGCGCTGCGGCTCAAGGACGAAGACTGGAACGACGTCGTCGAGACCAATCTTTCCGCCGTGTTCCGCATGAGCAAGCTCGTCATGCGCAGCATGATGAAGGCACGCTACGGCCGCATCATCAGCATCGGTTCGGTGGTCGGCGCGACCGGCAACGCGGGGCAGGCGAACTACGCCGCGGCCAAGGCCGGGCTCGTCGGCATGTCGAAGGCGCTCGCGGCGGAACTCGGCTCGCGCAACGTTACCGTCAACGTGGTCGCGCCGGGTTTCATCGAGACCGACATGACCCACAGCCTGCCCGAAGACGTCAAAACCAAGCTGCTCGAGCGCATCACGCTTCAGCGCCTCGGATCGGCGGAAGAGGTGGCATCCGCCGTCGCATTTCTTGCATCATCGGAAGCCGGCTACATCACCGGCCATACGCTACACGTCAACGGCGGAATGTTCATGGGGTAGAATGGCCGCGCACCGCGGTTGGCTATTCGGCCAGTCGGTGGTTGCGCCGCAATGCTTCCCGTACACTAGTTCATCGTTGTCTCTTAATTTCGTCAGACCCCAGAGAGGGAGTTTTCATGAGCAGCTTGGAAGAAAAGGTCAAGAAAATCATTGCGGAGCAGCTGTCCGTGGCTGAAGATCAGATCACGCCGACGGCTTCTTTCGTCGAAGATCTGGGGGCCGATTCGCTCGACACCGTCGAACTCGTCATGGCCCTCGAAGAAGAGTTCGAAATCGATATCCCGGATGAAGAAGCCGAGAAGATCGTGACGTTCCAGGACGTCCTCACGTACATCAAAACGCACACCAACCAGCAGGCCTGATCGGGCTTCGCTGCACAAACCCACTTCCCTCGAATCTTACGAATGAGCCGCAGACGCGTCGTCGTCACCGGCATGGGCATCGTTTCGCCCGTCGGTTCTACAGTCGAGTCTGCCTGGGCCACGATTCTGGCCGGGCAGTCCGGTATCCGTCCGATCAAGGGCTACGATACGTCCGCTTTCACCACCCGCTTCGCCGGGCAGGTGGCGGACGATTTCGTCGCCACCGACTGGATGGGGCCCAAAGAGCTTCGCAAGACCGATCCGTTCATCCATTACGGTGTCGCCGCCTCCAAGATGGCGGTGCGCGATGCCGGACTGGAAATCACCGATGAAAACCGCGAGCGCATCGGCGTTCTGGTCGGCTCAGGCATCGGTGGCATCGGGTTCATCGAGGAAGAAGTGAAGAAGATGGCGGAGAAGGGGCCGGGACGCGTCTCGCCCTTCTTCGTTCCGGCTTCGATCATCAACATGGTGGCCGGCTACGTCTCGATCGATCTCGGTCTGACGGGTCCGAGCTTCGCCACCGTGTCGGCCTGCACCACGGCCGCACATTCCATCGGCATTGCCATGCGCCTGATCCAGGCCGGCGATGCCGACGTCATCATCGCCGGTGGCGCCGAGGCGGGTTCCGCTCCCGCCGGCATGGCCGGTTTCTGTCAGGCGCGTGCATTGTCCACGCGTAACGACGATCCGCAGCGCGCTTCGCGCCCCTGGGACAAGGATCGCGACGGTTTCGTGCTCGGCGACGGCGCCGGCGTGCTCGTGCTCGAAGATTACGAGTTCGCCAAGGCGCGCGGCGCCCGCATCCACGCGGAACTCGTCGGCTTCGGCATGTCGTCGGACGCCTCGCACATCACGCTGCCGCCGGATGACGGCAATGGCGCGCGCCGTGCGATGCAGAACGCGATGCGTGACGCCAAGCTCAATCCCGAGCAGATCGACTACATCAACGCCCACGGCACCTCGACGCCGGCGGGCGACATCGCCGAGACCATCGCGGTCAAGCATGCGCTCGGCGAGTATTCGAAGAAGGTCGCGGTGAGCTCGACCAAGTCGATGACCGGTCATCTGCTCGGCGCGGCGGGCGGCATCGAGGCGATCTTCTCGATCCTCGCGATTCGCGACGGCATCCTGCCGCCGACCATCAACCTCGACAATCCGAGCGAAGGCTGCGATCTCGACTACGTGCCGCACAAGGCGCGCGAGTCCAAGATCGACGTCGTGGTCTCGAATTCGTTCGGTTTCGGCGGCACCAACGGCTCGCTCGCCTTCGCGCGCTTCAAGTAAACGGCGGCGCACGACATGAGCGTGCGCGCCGATCTCGCGGGCGAGGTCGATCTCTTCGATCTCCATCGCCACGATCCGCAGCGCTATCCGTTTCTGCTGCAATCCGTCGCCGGGCATCCGGTGTCGGGTCGCTACGACCTGCTGTTCGGTTTTCCGCGCGAGGCGCTGACGGGAGCGGATTTCTTCGCCCGGCTCGACGCCGAGTTTCGCGCGGCCGAAATCGAAAGCCCGCATCCCGATCTGCCCTTCGTCGGCGGCTGGTTCCTGCTGCTCGGCTACGAGGCGGCGGGCCAGGTCGAGCCGAGTCTGCGGTTGCCGCAATCGCCGTTTCGCCTGCCCGATGCGCTCGCGGTGCGCTGCACGGCGGCGGCGATCTATGACCGCGAACTCAAGCGGCTCACGCTGATCGCGGAGGACGACGATGCGCTACAGCTCGAGACGATGCGGCGCGATCTCGCTGCCTGCCGTAGCAGCGCGAACGCGCGAACCGAAGTCCAGACCGTCATCGGCCCCGCTCAGGAAGACGATCCGCAGCGCTATCTCGACGGTGTCGAACGCATCCTCGAATACCTGCACGCCGGCGACATCTTCCAGGCCAATCTGTCGCGCGGCTGGAAAGCGCCGATGCTGCAGGGCGACGCAGCTTCGCTTTACTCGCGGCTGCGCGAAAGCAATCCGTCGCCGTTCGCGGGCATCGCGCAGTGGCGGGGCAGTGCGGTGCTCAGCTCGTCGCCCGAACGCCTGCTGCGTATCGACGGCGGCATCGCCGACACGCGGCCGATCGCCGGAACGCGGCCTCGCGGTGTCGATGCGGCCGAAGACCAGCGCCTGCGCGAACACCTCGTCGGCAATCTCAAGGAGCGCGCCGAACACGTGATGCTGATCGATCTCGAGCGCAACGATCTGGGCCGCGTCTGCGAACCCGGCAGCGTCGGCGTCAGCGAGCTCATGACCGTCGAGAGCTACGCGCACGTGCATCACATCGTGTCGAACGTGCGCGGCCGCCTGCGCAAGGGAGTCGGCCCGGGAGCCGCGCTCGAAGCGGTGTTTCCGGGCGGCACGATCACGGGCTGCCCGAAGGTGCGCTCGATGGAAATCATCGCGGAACTCGAAGGCGTCGGCCGCGGCCCCTACACTGGCGCCATGGGCTACCTATCGCGCTGCGGCAAACTCGACACCAACATCCTGATCCGGAGCTTCGTCGTCGAAGACGGCTGGGTCAGCTTCAGGGCCGGCGCCGGTATCGTTGCGGATTCGAACGCGCAGGCCGAACTCGCCGAGACGCGCGCCAAGGCGCGCGGCCTGCTGCGCGCGCTCGGAGTGCAGGCATGAAGAAGTTTTTTCGCTTCCTCGTGCTGCTGATCCTGCTCGCGCTCGTGGCCGCGGCCGGTCTGCTCTACGACGCGCATGCGCAGCTGTCGACGCCGCTGCGCTACGAGCAGCCCGAGAACCTGCAGCTCGCTCCGGGCGCGCGCCTGCGCGACACCGTGCTCGCGCTGCGCGACGCCGACAAGCTCGCGAGCCTGCGCCAGGGGCTTTATCTCGAAATCTACGCGCGCCGTTCGGGCAAGGCCGCGCGCATCAAGGCCGGCGAATACCGCATGGAGCCCGGCATGAGCGCGTATCAGGCGCTCGATCTGTGGGTGTCCGGCAAAGTCGTCGTCTACGAATTGCGCGTCGTCGAAGGCTCGCGCTTCGAAGTGGCGCTGTCGCAGATCATCGCGCATCCGCAGATCCGCAAGACGCTGACGACCACCGACGCCGCGCAGATCATGTCCGCGCTCGGCCGCGCCGGGCAGCATCCGGAGGGGCGTTTCTTCCCGGACACCTACCTGTTCCCGCGCGACACCACCGACGTCGCCTTGCTCAAGCGCGCTTTCGATGCGATGGACAAGGCGCTCGCGGCCGAGTGGGAGACGCGCGCCGCCGATCTGCCGTATCGCTCTGCCGAAGACGCGCTGACGATGGCCTCGATCGTCGAAAAGGAAACCGGCCTGCCGGCCGAGCGTCCCGAGATCGCGGGCGTGTTCGTGCGTCGCCTGCGTCTGGGCATGCGCCTGCAGACCGACCCGACCGTGATCTACGGACTCGGCGCCATCTTCGACGGCAATTTGCGCAAGCGTGATCTGCTCGCCCCGAATCCGTACAACACCTATCTCAACACCGGTCTGCCGCCGACACCGATCTGCCTGCCCGGACGCGCGGCGATCAAGGCCGCGTTGCATCCGGCCGACGGCAAGACGCTGTACTTCGTCTCGCGCGGCGACGGTTCGCACCAGTTCTCCGAGACGCTCGAAGAGCACGAAGCCGCGGTGCGTCGCTTCCAACTGCGGCAAGGCCAGCGTTGATGTCTTCCGTGCGCGGCCGACTCATCACGCTCGAAGGCGGCGAGGGCGCCGGCAAGACCACGCAGGCGCGTTTCATCGGCGACTGGTTGCGCGCACGCGGACGCGAGGTGGTGATGACGCGCGAGCCCGGCGGCTCTCCGCTGGCCGAGGCGATTCGCCAGGTCGTGCTCGCGGACTGGAGCGAGGGTGTCGCTCCGATCACCGAACTGCTGCTGATCTTCGCGGCGCGCTCGGCGCATCTGCAGGCGACCGTATTGCCTGCGCTGCAGCGCGGCTGCGATGTGGTCTGCGATCGTTTCGTCGACGCGAGCTGGGCGTATCAGGGCGCGGGCCGCGGCGTCGAAGCGCACAAACTCGCGGCCGTCGAGCAGATGGTGCTCGGCGATCTGCGGCCCGATCTGACCTTGGTGTTCGACATCGAGCCGGGCGTCGGGCTCGCGCGTGCGCACCGGCGCGGCGACGCCAATCGCTTCGAAGCCGAGACGCTGGCTTTCATGCAGCGTGTGCGTCAGGCCTATCTCGATCGCGCGGACGGCGAGCCGCAGCGCTGCGTGGTGATCGATGCGAGCCTGCCGCCTGATGCGGTGAGCGAGCGCATCAAGAACATTCTGGAGCAGCGACTGTGAGCCGCATCGAAGCCCTGCCTTGGCAGCGCGAACTCTGGACCGGCCTCAACGAGGCGCGCAACAACGGCCGGCTCACGCATGCGCTGTTGTTCGCCGGGCCCGAAGGCGTCGGCAAGCGGCACTTCGCGCGTGCGCTCGCCTACGGCCTGATCTGCGAAGCGGCGGGGCCGGATGGCTACGCCTGCGGCCAATGCCGCAGCTGTCTGCAGCTGGCCTCGGGCACGCATCCGAACCTGCACTGGATCCGCGTCGATCACGACGAGAAGACCGGCAAGGACAAGCGCGACATCAGCATCGACCAGCTGCGCGATCTGAGCGCCAGACTCGCGCTGAGCAGCCATTACGGTGGCGCGAAAGTGGCGGTCATCGATCCGGCCGATGCGATGAACGTCGCCGGCGTCAACGCGCTGCTCAAGACCATCGAAGAACCGCCGCCCGCGACGCATCTGATCCTCGTCTCCGAGCGCCCGATGGCGCTCGCCGCGACCTTGCGCAGCCGTTGCCAGCGACTGCGCTTCACCGTGCCGTCCGAGGAAGATGCGCTGGCCTGGCTGCGCTACGAGGAGCCCAAGCTGCCGGCCGAGGCGCTGCAACTCGCATCGGGTGCTCCGCTCAAGGCGCTCGCGTTTCATCGCGACGGGCTGCTGCTGCAGCAGATGCAATGGCGCCGCGACTGGCTCGACGTCTGGTCGCAGAAGAAAGCGCCGCTCGCGGCCGCGACGAGCGTCGGCAAGGATCGCGAACTCGCGTCGGTCTGGCTGTCGGCGCTCGTGGTGTTCCTCGGAGAAGTGCTGCGCCAGCGCGTCGCGGGCGATGCGGGCGGTGAGATCGGTGCGATCGCGGCGCGCATCAGCATCAACGGTCTGCAGCAGCTCATCGACGAGGCGCTCGAAAGCCAGCGCCGCCTGCGTTCCAACGCGGCGCCGCAGCAGGTGCTCGAATCGCTCATGATCGCCTGGTGGCGCTGGTCGATGACGCGCCCGGCCGTGAGCGCCTGAGCCCAGTCTTGCGGCAACCCGGCGGTTTGCGGATAGTGCGGAGGCCATGACTCCCCAGCGACCCACAGGCGTGCAGCCCGGCATCCTGACCTTGAACCTCAAGGACAAGAGCGCGCTGTACGTGTCCTACATGCCGTTCATCAAGAACGGCGGCCTGTTCATTCCGACCAGCAAGGAATACCGCCTCGGCGACGAGGTCTTCATCCTGCTGACGCTGATGGACAACGCCGAACGCCTGCCGGTGGCCGGCAAGGTGGTCTGGGTCACGCCACGCGCCGCGCAGGGCAAGCGTGCCCAGGGCATCGGCGTGCAGTTCAGCGCGCAGGACGGCGGTGCGACGCAGAAGAAGATCGAGTCGATCCTGGCCGGTGCGCTGACGGCGGACAGGCCGACGCACACGATGTGATGCTCGGCTTTCAGCCCTGAAGATTCAGCGCTTCGAAACCGCCTTCGAGCGCGAACGCGCCGATTCCGCGCTGCTGCAGCAGGAAGGTCGCGACCCGGCTCCTGAAGCCGTTCTCGCAGACGCAGATGTATTCACGCTCCGGATCGAGCTGCTCGCTGCGGCTGCGCAGCAGATGCGCCGGCATGCGAATGCCGTGTTCGAGCGGAGCGCTGTCGTCGGCGCGCAGGTCCAGCCATAGCGCTTGCCGTTTCGAGATGCGCGCCAAGGCGTGATCGAGGCCGATGCTCCGCGTCAGCGGCTCGTTGAGCAGCCTCAGGAAGTTGGCCCGATCGATGCGCCGCAGCCGGCTCGCCCGGTTCGCGACGACGGTCGCGCTTCGCGGTGCGCCCGATATCAAGGCCTCCTCACCGAAGCAGTCGCCCCCCGTGAAGCGGGCGAGCAGTTCGGGCTCGACATCGGAGCCGCGCTCGTACAGCACCCGGCATTCGCCTTCGTCGATCACGTAGAAGTAATCGCCGTGTGCGCCTTGCTCGATGATGCGGGTTCCGGCGCAGACGTCGAAGGGCTGCATCGCCATGAACAAGGCCTGCAGGTGAGGCGACGGCAGTTGCTGCATCGTGCGGGTCTGCAGCAGCCGGAAGATCCAGTCGCGATCGCCGAAGCCGCCGATCTCGGCGACCTCGACGCCGCTGGACTGATCCCAGCTCAGGGTGATTTCGAGCAGGCTCGCATCGATGCGCAGGCAGAGCACGTCGCTGATGCAGCGGGCACTCGTCGTCTGCGGCGACTCGGTGCCGAAGGCATCGCTGGCCGACGCGCTCGAGCCGCGCAGTTCGGCGAGCGGCCGGCCGTGCTCATCTTCGATCTGGACGATGCCATGCAGCAGGAACAGGGCCTGGGTCGATTGCTGACCGCGGCGGAACAGCCAGCTGCCGGCCTCGTGCCGACTGCGCTCGGCATGCCTGGCCAGCTGAGCCACGCCCTCGGTCCGCAGGCGACGAAGTGCGGCGAAGGCTTTGAAAAGATCGGGATTGACGGGCATGGTAGGGCGCTCCGGCTGCACTTGTCTGACCGGTCTTTTGTGCCACAATGCTGTATTGCATAGCTTGAAATGGATCACGTCGTTCGATGGGAATCGAGTGCGGCGTGGGGCGTAATGCCGCGCAAGCTGGCTCTTTCGCTGTAATTGGTCATGGAGAGGCTCTATGGCGTCCAGCAAAGGTACGAAGTCATCCGGCTCTAAAGAAAAGAGCTCCAAGAAGGTCATCGCAAAAGCCGTCGCGAAAAAAGCTCCGCCCGCCAAGGGCGCAAAGAAAGTCGCCGCTCCGGCGAAAGGCGCTCCCGCCAGCAAGGGGGTTCAGCAAACGGCAAAGTCCGCAACCGCAAAATCCGCCGCCGCCAAGTCTCCCCGGAAGCCCGCACCCATCTCGTCCGTTTCCAAGAAGTCCGCAACGTCCAAGACAGCCGGGGCCGCAAAAGCCGAGACCAAGCCCGCCGCTCGTTCGCCTGCCAAAGAAACGGCAAAAAAATCGGCGCCGACACTCCCAGCTGCCACGAAAGTTGCATCCACATCCGCTAAGTCAGCCGCAGCACCTGCGGCCGCACCAGGAAGAATTGCCAAAATGACGTCCGCCTCCAAGGAAGCCGTTGCCCCTGTGGCCACCCCAACGAAGTCCGCCGCCAAAGCTTCCAAGTCTTCCAAGGCGCCTGTGATCGCCGGCCTGCTGAGCGAAGAACAGATCCGCAATGCTCCGAACTCCGAGTACATGAGCGACGAGCAGCTCGTGTTCTTCCGTGAGCGCCTGCTGCAGATGCGGAGCGAGGTGCTCGCCCGCGAACTCGAGGTCAAGGAACGCCTGCATCAACGCGAAGTGTTCGCCGATCCGGCCGACCGCGCGAGCGCCGAAGAAGAGCACTGGCTCGACTTGCGCCTGCGCGAGCGCGAGTCGCTGCTGCTGCGCAAGATCGAAGACGCGCTCAAGCGCATTCGCGACAAGGAATACGGCTACTGCGAAAAGACCGGCGAGCCGATCGGCATCGCCCGCCTGCTCGCGCGCCCGACCGCGACGGTCTGCGTCGACATCAAGGGCCAGGACGAGCGCGCCGAATCGCAGTATCGCGATCGCTGATCGGTTCGACGCTGGTCGAGCAAAAAAAGAGGGCGCCGCAAGGCGCCCTCTTCGTTCATGCGTTGCGCCCGTTTTTCAGTGCCCGCGCATCGAGTTGATCGCGAAGCCCTGGGCGAGGCCCCAGCCGATCGCGGCGACGGCGCCGAGCCAGATCAGAAAAGCCGGCCACTGGCCCGCGGCGATCGTCGCGATTCCAGGCAGCAGGCTGCCGTAGCCGAGCATGGTGCGCATCGTCGAACCCATCGCGACACGCTGGGTCGCACGAAGGCTGCGCAGGCGTTTCGGATCGCGCAGGGCGAGGGGCGTCAGCAGCATGGCGCTGGCGACGATGGCGCCCAGTGCCCAGATCAGGGTCGGGCTCATGCGAGCTGGCTCTCGGTCTCGATGCCGCTACGGGCCGCGGCGGCGAGTCGGGCGTTCGACTTGCGCGCGGCAAGGCCGCAGAGCACGCCGCCGACGAGCATCGCCAGATCGAGCGAGAACACCGGCAGCAGTCCGTTGGCGAGCGCCGATGCCCAGCCCGGGCCGCCGGTCGCGAGCCGCAACAGCGGCAGCGACAGCAACACGAGCCCGGTCGCCGCGAGCAGCACGCGGCGCAGGCTTTCGAGATCGCGCAGGCTCAGCGCGAGCACGCCGGCGAGCGCGGCGGCGCTCAGGAACGCGCTTGCCATCGAATCGTGCAGTTCGACGAGGCCGAGCGAGCGCCCGATGAAGAAGCCGATCGGCGAGGCGGCGAGCGACAGCGGCAGGCCGTAACCGACCCAGATCGTTGCCCGAGCCAGACGCTGCCAGGCCGGTGATTCGGCACGGCGCATGGTCCACAGCAGCATGCCGGTCAGCGTGACGTAACAGGCCGCGAAGCCGAGCGCGAACCAGACCGCTTTGGACAGCACGCCGGCGAAATTGCCGAAATGCAGTGGGCCCATGAGGTCGAACAGCAGGCCGCCGGCCGAGGGCACTAGGCCCAGGCCCGGCTTCTGGTGCATGAAGGCGCCGCTGGCGCCGTCGTAGACGAGGTTGTTCGAGGAGACATGGCCTTCGGACGGCGGCGTGAACACGTTCACGCGCGCATCGGCCCGGCCGTAGTGCGCGATGCTGACGAAGCTCGGCTCGACGCCGACGCGCGAGTGCGCATCGGCGATCATCGCGTCGAGATCGGCGAGCGGCCTGGGCGTCTTGTCTTCGGCCGGCGGGACGCCGACGAGGGTTTCGATGAGCTTTTCCTGGTCGCCGCCGAAAGCCACCATCGCCACCACCGGAATGCCCACCGTGCTCGCGAAGCTGAAGAAGCTTCCCGTGAACGCGAGGATGAAGGCGAATGGCAGGTTCCAGGTTCCCGCGATCACGTGCGCATCGCGCTTGGCGAGCAAATCCTGGCGGCGCCGGCGGATCGTGAACAGCTCGCGCAGCAGGTGCCGGTGCACGACCAGCCCGCTGACCGCGGCCACCATCATCGCCAGGCCGAGCGCGCCGGTCAGCAGCAGGCCCCAGGGATTCGGCACGTGCAGGCGCACGTGCAGGTCGATGAGGAAGGCCGACAGCGCAGCTGGAGTGTTGTGCTCCTGGATCGCCTCGCTGATGCCCTCGCGGCGATCGAGCACGGCGAGCGTGTTCGGGTCGAGGTCGAATTCCACGCCCTCGGCGCTCGGCTGGCCGTCGACGACGATGTCCTTGTGGAAGAAGGTGCGGATGCGCCCGCCGGCCTGCGGGAAGAAGAACAGGTCGTCGTGATACTGCTCGTCGACCTGCGTCGACAGCTCGGCCAGTTTGGCTCCGATGCCTTTGGGCAGCGCAGCCGCGGGCTCGTGCTGCAGCGGGCTCGACCAGCCGCCGATCTCGTCGGCGAACACCGCGATCACGCCGGTCAGGATCACCGCGTAGAGCAGCAGGCCGAGCAGGGCGCCGCTCCAGCCGTGGATGGCGAGCAGCGATTTGGCGTTGTCCTGGGACAGGCGAATCATGAGGCGGCTCCCGCACGGACGTAGACGAGCGCTGCGAGTCCGGCGTTGACGAGCAGCAAGGCGAAGGTCACGAGATATGCCCGGCCTAGCCTGCGATCGAGGCTCGTGTAGAAGAAAACGGCCGCCCAGATCAACGGAAAGAAGCCGATCGGCAGCGCGATGTTGTCGATCTGCGCGGCGCCCTTGGGCAACCAGGCGGTGCCGCCGGCCATGATCACGCCGGCGGTCAGGAAGGCCAGCGGGCCGGCGAGTACGCCGCGCGCCCAGGCACGCTTGGGCCACGGACTCGATGTGGCGGGGGAACGGGGATGAGCCATGTGGGACAAGAGGCGTCCAGCAGATGAGATGCCAGTGTAAATGCGAAATATTCGCAATGCCAGGTTCGCGCAGGACTGCACAGGCACCGCCCGACGCTGAATCCGGCACTTGCAAGCGCGCGATTCGACCTCAGAATCAGCGCCAGTTTCATCGGTGGATCGACCGTCCCATGCTCAGCTCCATAGACCCCAGCGTGCTTGCCCCCGTGCTGGCCGGACTGTGTGTGCTCGCGGCTTCGCTGGGCTTGCCGGTTCCGACGATGCCGGCGCTGATTTACGCGGGCAGCGTCGCCGCCGGCAGTTCCCAGCCCGCGAGCATCGTGGCCGCGAGCTTCGCCAGCGCATTCGCGGGCGGGCTGGCCGGGGACATCGCCTGGTTTTTCGCAGGCCGGCGCTATGGCTTCCAGGTGCTGCGGCTGTTGTGCCGGGTCTCGCTGTCGCGCGATACCTGCGTGCGTCGCACCGAGAGCTTCTTTTCGCGCAGCGGCGTGCGGATATTGCTGATCGCCCGCTTCGTGCCGGGACTATCGGTGGTTTCGGTCCCGATGTCGGGAACCGCGCGCACTCCGTTCACGCGCTTCGTCGCGCATGACGCGATCGGCGTCGCCCTGTGGATCGGCTGCGGCCTGCTGCTCGGCCATTGGTTCGCGAACCAGGTCGACGCCCTGCTGCTCGTCCTGCATCAGTTCGGGCTCGGAATCGGCAGCGCGGCCCTGCTGATCCTGCTCGGCTTCACGGCCTGGCGCTGGAGCCGCCGGCGCAAGCTGTTGCGCGACCTAGAGACAAGCCGGGTGTCGGTCAGCGAGCTCTACGAACTCATGGCGGCCGAGACCGGGCCCGTGATCATCGACGTGCGCTCGGCCGAGAGCCGGCAGCATGATCCGTTCCTGATTCCGGGCTCGATGCTGCTCGATCTCGGCGCGCTCGAGCAGGCGATGGCGGGCGTCGATCGCAAGCGCTGCATCGTGGTCTATTGCGCGTGTCCGAACGAAATCAGCGCGGCGCTGATCGCCAAGCAGCTCAGAAAGCTCGGCTTCGACAACGTGCGGCCGCTGCTCGGCGGCATCGACGCCTGGCGCGAGCAGGGCGGGGAGCTGCATCCGCTGCAGGCGGCGACGGTTTAGGCCGCGAGCTTGGCCGCGATCTGGGCCACATGCCGGCCCTGGAATGCGGCCATGCCGAGCTCGATCTGGCTAGGCTGACGCGAGCCGTCGCCATCGGCGATCGTGCTTGCCCCATACGGCGATCCACCCTTGATTTCGTCGAGGCCCATCTGCCGCTGCTCGCTGTACGGCAGGCCGACGACGATCATGCCCAGATGCAGCAAGGTCGGATGGAACGTCAGCAGCGTGCTCTCCTGGCCGCCATGCTGGGTGGCGGTCGAGGTGAACACGCTGCCGACCTTGCCGATCAGCGCGCCCTTGGCCCAGAGGCCACCGGCCTGGTCGAGGAAGTTGCGCATCTGCGCGGTCATGTTGCCGAACCGCGTCGGCGTGCCGAACAGGATCGCATCGTAGTTCGGCAGCTCGTCGATGCGCGCGATCGGCGCATCCTGGTTGGTTTTCGCGCCGGATTTGGCGAGCACGTCGGCCGGAACGAGCTCGGGCACGCGCTTGATGTCGACCTCGACGCCAGGCACTTCGGCGGCGCCCTTGGCGACCGCCTTGGCCATGGTTTCGATATGACCATACATGCTGTAGTACAAGACGAGAACCTTGGCCATCGTTCGCTCCGTTTCCGTACGCCGGCGATGTGCCGGCCGCGTCCAGTGTCGGGAGCGCAGCTGAGCAAGGCATGAGCAAGCTTCGCGAACCGCACATACGAAGAGGGCAAGCATGACGCCGGTGACTTATCTGCTGCTGGGCATCAACATCGTGGTCTTCGGCTTGCAGCTGCAGGATCCCCAATCGCTGCTTCCGGGCTACGCCTTGTGGCCGCTCGGCGGCGGCTTCGCGCCCTGGCAGATCATCACCTGCGCGTTCCTGCACGGCAGCGTCGGCCATCTGGCGGCCAACATGTTCGGCCTGTGGATGTTCGGGCGCGACGTCGAGCGCGAGATCGGCTCCGCGCGCTTCGTGAATCTCTACATGGCCAGCGTCGTCACCGCGAGCCTCGCGCAGCTGCTGGTGACTTCGGCGGCTGCCGAGGCGCAGCCCACCGTCGGCGCCTCGGGCGGATTGTTCGGTGTGCTCGGCGCGTTCGCGCTGCTGTTCCCGAGCCGGCGCGTCATGCTGATCTTCTTTCCGGTACCGCTGCCGGCTCCGGTCTTCGTCACGCTCTATGCGCTGTTCGAGCTCTATACCGGCGTAACCGGCACCATCAACGGCGTGGCGCACTTCGCGCACCTCGGCGGCCTCGTCGGTGGCCTCGCGCTGGCCTGGTACTGGAAGGCGCGCAGGACCTGATCGCTTATTATCGTCACTCGTGACAACTAATGAGTGACACCACGCGCGCATGAAAAGAACGGACGAAAGCCAGAACCCGTCGACCGATGCTCCGAAGCGCGGCCGCGGACGCCCCAAGAGTGCCGATGGCGCGATGAGCGGTGCGCTCAGGCAGAAGCTCTATCGGATGCGGCACCAGGCCGACCTGCAGGCGAAAACCCCGGCCGGCATGCGCAAGGCGGCCGAAGCGCAGCTGCGCCGCATGATCCGCAACGATTGCCGGCCCGGCGAGCTCGAAGGCGCCTTGCAGATGGGCTACATGCTCGGCCTGCTGCAGCTCGCCGAGCTGCCGGCCTGGCGCGCCCGCCTAGCCAAGACGCGGACCGATTGAACGCGCCGTGATCGCCGGAAGCTCTCTTCCGATCTGCTGATCGATCCTCCGGTCGACGCGCTCGACGAGCCTCCGACGAGCCTCGTCTCGTGAACGGCGAGAGTCGCAAATACACGCCGGTAACGGCATTTGCTGCGTTCGCGCGCCTGATCAGTACGTTAAGGATCGCGTGATAGACTCGATCGAAACAGCTATTAAGAGCTGTCAAAAAATCCGAACTTAAAAACACGACGAGGGCTGAGCGATGGCGTTCGCTTCAAAGCTGGGTTTGCTGCTGTCTGACGATTCGTCTTCCATCCATCAGCAGTGGCTCAACGAGCTGCGCCAGATCGTCGCCACCGGTGGCGGGCGCATCAGTGAAGCCGCCCTGCATCAGCAAACCACCGAGTTCATGCGCCTGCTCGCCGCGGCCACGCAGGGTGGCAATCTGGCCTCGGCCATGCCGGCCAAGCCATCACCGCTGCGCGATTTTCTTGAAGAGGTTTCGCGCAGCCGGGCGGTACAGGGCTTCAGCTTCGACGAAACCGCCACCTTCATCTTCTCGCTCAAGCGGCCGATCTTCGATTCGATGCGCCGCCTCTACAAGGACGACGCCGCAGGGCTCGCCGAGGACGTCTGGGCGGTGACCGAGCTGCTCGATGCGCTCGGTCTGCACACGGCCAGAACCTACCAGCGCTCGCGCGAAGACGTCATCAATCGCCAGCAGCAGGATCTGCTCGAAATCTCCACGCCGGTCGTCAAGCTCTGGGACGGCATCCTGGCGCTGCCGGTGATCGGCACGCTCGATTCGGCGCGCACGCAGGTGGTGATGGAAACGCTGCTGCAGCGCATCGTCGAGACCGAAGCGGAACTCGCGATCATCGACATCACGGGCGTTCCGACCGTCGATACGCTGGTCGCCCAGCATCTGCTCAAGACCGTCACCGCCATTCGCCTGATGGGCGCCGATTGCATCATCAGCGGCATCCGCCCGCAGATCGCGCAGACCATCGTGCATCTGGGCGTCGAGCTCGGCGCGGTCGCGACCAAGGCCACGCTCGCCGATGCCTTCGCGCTCGCGATCAAGCGCGTCGGCCTCAACGTGACGCGCGCCTGAGTCGTTTGCCATGGAGCGCATTCCGATTCTGCGCATGGGCGAGTTCTTGCTCGTCACCATCCAGGTCGACATGCACGATCAGCTCGCGCTGACCCTGCAGGAAGACCTCACCACGATGATTTCGAAGAAGAACGCCAAGGGTGTGCTGATCGACATCTCGGCGCTCGAAATCGTCGACTCGTTCATCGGCCGCATGATCGCCGACATTTCGGCGATGTCGCGCCTGCTCGATGCGCGCACGGTGCTCGTCGGCATGCAGCCGGCGGTGGCGATCACGCTCGTCGAACTCGGCCTGAGCCTGACCGGTGTGCGCACCGCGCTCAACGTCGAGCGCGGCATGCGCCTGCTCAGGATGGATATGGATTCCTGGGAGGACGTCGATGGCCGTCACCGCGGCTGACGTCGTTCCGGTGCGCTCGGAGCAGGACATCGTCCTGAGCCGCCAGCTCGTGCGCAAGCTTGTGCAGCAGATCGGCTTCTCGCTCGTCGACCAGACCAAGATGGTGACGGCCGCGAGCGAGATCGCGCGCAATACGCTGATCTACGGCGGTGGCGGCGACATGCACTGGCAACTGCTCGACGACGGCGTGCGCAAAGGCCTGCGGCTGAGTTTCGAAGATCGCGGACCGGGGATTCCGGATCTGGGCCTGGCGATGACCGATGGCTGGACCTCCGGCAACGGGCTCGGCAAGGGGCTCACCGGTTCGAAGCGCCTCGTCAACGAGTTCGAATTGCAGACAGCTGTGGGTCAGGGGACCACCGTCACGATCACCCGCTGGAAGTGATACCGAGCCCCATGACTCAGCAGCGTCGCATGGCGATCACGGACGCGAGCGCGATCGGCTCTGCGCGCCGCATGGCCACGCAGATCGCGGTCGAGGCGGGTGCCGACGAAACCCACGCCGGCCGCGTCGCCATCGTCGCATCCGAACTCGCGACCAATCTGGTTCGCCACGGCGGCGGTGGCAGCCTGCTCATACAGGTTCTCGATCAGTCCGGACAGCCAGTGGTGGAACTCGTCGCGTTCGATTCCGGACCCGGCATGGGCGACACCGCGCTGTGCCTGAGCGACGGCTACTCGACGCGCGGTACGGCGGGCAATGGCCTCGGCGCGGTGCGTCGCCTGTCGGTGTTCTTCGACCTCTATTCGCAGCTCGGCAAGGGCACCGTCGTCGTCGCGCGCGTGGCGGTTTCACCGCGTGGCTCGCTGGCGGCCGCCGCCTCGTTCGAACTCGGCGCGGTCAGTGTGGCGCTACATGGCGAGCCGGTCT
The DNA here is from genome assembly GCF_058783045.1 of Hydrocarboniphaga sp. FW305-C-57. Lineage (NCBI taxonomy): Bacteria > Pseudomonadati > Pseudomonadota > Gammaproteobacteria > Nevskiales > Nevskiaceae > Hydrocarboniphaga > Hydrocarboniphaga sp. FW305-C-57. Next base: position 295,233 of record NZ_JBYSYG010000007.1, read on the forward strand.
GCGGCGATGGCTGGTCGCTCGTGGCGAGCGGAGACCACATCGCGCTGATGGTCGTCGACGGACTCGGTCATGGCCTGCTTGCGCACCAGGCAGCGCTGGCCGCAAAGGCCGCTTTCGAGGCGACCCCCTGGCCGCCGGTCGCGAGCTTGCAGCGCGCCAACGAGAAGCTGTCGTCGACGCGCGGCGGCGCGGTGGCCTGCGCGCTGCTCGATCGCTCGCGCGGTGTGCTGAGCTATGCGGGCGTCGGCAACATCAGCGGCACGCTGGTCGGCGAGCGCAACCAGGGGCTGATCTCGCACAACGGCACCGTCGGCGCGCAGATGAAGCGCCTGCAGAGCTTCGACTACGCCTGGAAGCAGAATGGCCTGCTCGTGATGCATTCGGACGGCGTTTCGGCCCGCTGGAAGCTCGACGACTATCCGGGGCTGGCCGCGCGCCACCCGGCGATCATCGCCGCCGTGCTGTTCCGCGATTTTGCGAGAGAGCGCGACGATGCCACGATCGTGGTGCTCAGGCAGGCCGAGGCATGAACGCGGATTCCGACGTCTCGATCGCCGAACTGCGCGAGCTGCTCGCGCAGCGCGAGGTGCAGATCGAGCTGCTCAACGCCGAGCTCGCCGAAACCAATCTCGGCGTCGTCGCCCTGTACTCCGAGCTCGAAGACAAGGCCGCCCAGTTGCGCGATGCGGCCGAGCTCAAGAGCCGTTTCCTGTCCTACATCAGCCACGAGTTCAAGACGCCGCTGAGCTCGATCCGCTCAATCGCCCGCATCCTGCTCGATGAGCTCGATGGGCCGCTCGGCGACGAGCAGAAGCGGCAGGTCGGCTTCATCCAGACTTCGGCCGTAGAGCTCAGCGACATGGTCGGCGATCTGCTCGATCTGGCACGCGTCGAAGCCGGCAAGATCAACATCTCGCCGGCCTGGTTCGAGATGGTCGACCTGTTTTCGACACTGCGCGGCATGTTCAAGCCGCTGGTCGGCGAAACCGCGGTGGCGCTGATCTTCGAAGAGCCCGTCGGTCTCGAGCGTGTCTACACCGATGATCGCAAGCTCTCGCAGATCATGCGCAACTTCATCGCCAACGCATTGAAGTTCACCTCCGAAGGCGAGGTGCGTGTGGCCGCCAAGGCGATCGACGGAGACCGCGTGGAGTTCTCGGTCAGCGACACCGGCATCGGCATCGCGCCCGAATATCAGAGCGCCCTGTTCCAGGATTTCACGCAGGTGGATTCGCCGATCCAGAAGCGCTATCGCGGTGCGGGCCTCGGCCTGGCGCTGTCGAAGAAGTTCGCCGAGCTGCTCGGTGGCGAGGTCGGCGTCATCAGCGAGGTCGGCCGCGGTTCCTGCTTCTGGGTGCGGCTGCCGCTGCGACTCGAAGGCAGCGCAAGCGGGACTGCGGAATGAAGCCCGCGGATTTCACCATCCTGGTCGTCGACGACAATCCGGCCACACGCTATTCGACCTCGCGCGTGCTGCGCGCCGAAGGCTTCAATCTGCGAGAAGCCGGAACCGGCGGCGATGCGCTCAGGCTCGCGGACGAACGTGTCGATCTGGTCGTGCTCGACATCAATCTGCCGGATCTGAGCGGCTTCGAAATCTGCCAGACCCTGCGCGAGCGGCCCGATACGGCGCGCGTCGCGATCGTGCACCTGTCCGCGAGCTTCGTCGACGAAGGCTCCAAGGTCACCGGCCTCAACGCGGGCGCCGACGGCTATCTGACGCACCCGGTCGAGCCGCGCGTGCTGGTCGCCACCGTCAAGGCCTTCCTGCGTGCGCGCAAGGCTGAAGCCGAGCGTGAGCAGTTGCTCGAGAGCGAGCGCGCCGCGCGCGCGGAGGCCGAGCGCGCAAACCGCCTCAAGGACGAGTTCCTGGCTACTCTGAGCCATGAACTGCGCACGCCGCTCAACGCCATTCTGGGCTGGGCCGAAGTGCTGGCGCGGCAGACGCAGGGCGCGGATCAGCGGCAGGGTCTGCAGGCGATCGAGCGCAACGCGCGCCTGCAGGCGCAGCTCATCAACGATCTGCTCGACGTCTCGCGCATCACCTCGGGCAAGATGCGGCTCGACATCGAGCTGCTCGATCTGAATGCCGCGCTCGAAACGGCGATCGAGGGCGTGCACTCCACCGCCGAGGCCAAGGGCGTGCGCCTGGAATTCACCGGCGAGGCCGCGCACGCCGTAGTGCTCGCCGATGGCGCGCGCATCCAGCAGGTGCTCTGGAACCTGCTCTCCAACGCGATCAAGTTCACGCCCAAGGGCGGCAACGTCCGCGCCGAAGTGCACAACGACGAGCATCAGGTTCGCGTCGTGGTCTCGGACAGCGGTCGCGGCATCGAGCCCGAGTTCCTGCCGCACATTTTCGATCGCTTCCGTCAGGGCGAGAGCGGCAGTGCGCGCGCGGCCGGTGGGCTCGGGCTCGGGCTGTCGATCGTCAAGCATCTCGTCGAAATGCACGGCGGCTCGGTTTCGGCGCACAGCAGTGGCAAAGGCGAGGGCGCCATGTTCTCGGTGCTGTTGCCGGCGACCTCGCTTCAGCCCGATGCCGAGCAAGCCGCGACCCTGTCGGTGCAGAGTTCGTTCACGAGCGATCATTCGCTGAGCGGCTTGCGCGTGCTGATCGTCGAGGACGACGACGATGCGCGCCTCCTCGTCGGCCGCGTGCTCGGTGAAGCCGGCGCCGAGGTGCTCGAATGCAGCGAGGTCGACACCGCGCTCGCCCAGCTAGACGAATTCGCTCCGCAGGTGCTCGTCAGCGACATCGGCATGTCGCCGCGTGACGGCTATGAGCTGATTCGCAAGATCCGCAGTTCGGGGCTCGGCGCGGCGCAGCTTCCGGCCGTCGCGCTGACGGCGTTCGCGCGCATGGAAGACCGCCGTTCGGTGCTGCTCGCCGGTTATCAGATGCATCTCGCCAAGCCTGCCGATCCGCAGGAGCTCGTCGCGGCCGTCGCGTCGCTGGCCGGCCGCACCGGAAATCGCAGCCGCTAGAAAAAAAGCGGGCTCGATGGAGTCATGTCCGGTTCCGGCACGCTGTGTCACTAAGCATCCCCGTCGCTCGCGTTTGCTCACGCAATTCGCGCAGGCAAGCGGCGAGCACAGGAGCCAACGACATGGACGCCATCACCGACGCGGTCCACGTTTGCGTGGACATGCAGCGGCTCTTCGATCGCAACGGACCTTGGGAAACACCGTGGATGTCGCGCGTGCTGCCGGTCGTCACACGGCTGGCCGAAGCGCATCCCGAGAAAACACTGTTCACGCGCTTCGTTCCGCCCGAGACACCGCAGCAGGCGCGCGGACGCTGGCGCGATTTCTATGAGCATTGGCGCGACGTCACGCTCGAGCGGCTCGATCCGAAGCTGGTCGATCTCGTCGAGCCCCTGGCCGCGCTGGTGCCACCCGCGACCGTGATCGACAAGCCCGCGTATTCGCCGTTCGAGCGCAGCCGGCTGCAAGCCATATTGCAGGAGCGGGGCGCAAAGACGGTGATCGTGTCGGGTGCCGAAACCGATGTCTGCGTGCTGGCCGCCGTGCTCGACGCGGTCGATCTGGGCTATCGCGTCGTCATCGCGCGCGATGCGCTATGCAGCGCCAACGACGCCACCCACGATGCCCTGCTGACGCTCTACGAGCGCCGCTACAGCCACCAGATCGACCTGGCCGACAGCGCCGAAATTCTCGAACGCTGGCGCTAGTGCCGCTACCCGTTGCGTGCGGGAATGTCGTTTGCTCTTACATTGCTCTCACGTTATCCCGACATTCGATCAAGGAGGATCATCATGTCAGCAACGTCACTCAAGGATCCACGCGAACTCGGCCCCAAGCCTCCGTTCCCGCAACAACCGACGTCGCCTCCGGGCAAGGAAAGGGCGATGAACCCGCCGGCCGATCATGGCGAGTCCGGTTACCGGGCGAGCGGCAAGTTGCAAGGGCGGGTGGCTCTGATCACGGGCAGCGACAGCGGCATCGGCCGCGCGGTTGCGTTGCTCTATGCGCAGGAGGGCGCAAGTGTCGTCATCAACGGCTTGCCCGACGACGCGGAAGACGCCGCCAAGACGGTGGCGACGATCGAGAAGCTCGGCGGCAAAGCGATCGCGGTCAATGGCGACGTCAGTGATCCGGCATTCTGCAAATCGCTCGTGGAGACAGCCGTGTCGGAGTTCGGCAGCCTCGACATCCTCGTCAACAATGCGGCCTATCAGCGCTCCTACGAGAAGTTCGAGGAGATTCCACTCGACGAAATCGAGATCACGTTCAAGACCAACGTGTTTCCGGTCTTTTATCTGACCCAGGCGGCGGCCGCTCATTTGCGTCCCGGCGCCTGCGTGATCAACACGAGTTCGATCCAGGCGCTGTCTCCCACACCGAACCTGCTGTTCTACGCCGCGACCAAATCCGCTATTTCGAGCATGACCAAGAGTCTGGCCGGCCTGCTCGCGGACAAGGGCGTTCGCGTCAATGCCGTCGCGCCGGGGCCGGTCTGGACCCCGTTGATTCCGTCGACGCTGGACCCTGATTTCGTCAAGCAGTTCGGGTCTCACACGGCATTCAAGCGGCCGGCGCAACCGGTGGAGCAGGCCACGCTGTTCGTGTTCCTGGCGTCGGACGATGCGAGCTATGTCACGGGCGAGGTCTTCGGCGCAACGGGCGGACAGACTCCCATCTGAAAATCCCGCGCAGAACGTGGCATCAGAAAAACGGCCGGGGCAGTGATGCTCCGGCCGTTTTCGTTTCGCCGTATTGGGGCGGGGGTGGGATCAGTGGATCGTATCGTCCGATAGAGCTGTCCTGATCTGTTCGCTCATCGGCGTGCGCGGACGGATTGGTCAGATCGGCTGGATTGCTGCTGTCTTGCACTTGGGCCCTGTTTCGGATCGTCGTCGTTCGATGCCAGTCCGCGGCTGACGGTCTTCTCGTTTTCGTCGAGCCGGCGCTCGAGTTCGACTTTGCGTGCTCCGGGTCCGCGATGCTGTTGCTGTGCCATGAGGAATCCTCCTGTCTGCACGAATGGTGCTCGATGCTTCGAGCGAGAAAAAATCAGGCCGCACGGGCAGCGGGGTTCGCAGCCGCTTCGGTCGGCGGCAGTCGCAGCTCCTTGCGATAACGCATGAAGCAGCGCTCTCCGCAGCGCAGACGCATCAGCGCGCCTTCGGCGATCGCGAGGGCGGCTTGCGGATTTTCGGCGACGATGGGGCGGATCGCCTCGCGATTCCAGGCTTCGGAATGGCGCACGTCTAGCCCCGCATGCAAGGTGAAATAGCGGCGCCCTTGCGCCGAAATGCCAAGTCGCTTGAGGCCTTCATCGACCTTGCAGACTCGCGTCGGCGCCGTTAGCTCGACGACGCCCAGTGCACCGATGGACTGGTAGGCATAGCGACGATGAGCCGCCAGCGCCAGCATGGTATTGGCCAGCGCCAGTGCCTCGTGCACCGTGGTTTCGATCTTCGGCTGGAGATCCAGCTCGCGCGCGGTCGCGCTGAGCATGAGGCCATGCATGCCTTCCTCGCGACCGCGGCCCATCTCGTCCCAATAGTTGCGGGCCAGTTCGAGCTTGGGTTGCGGAGCGAGACCGAGCTGCGTCAGCGCCACCAGATCGTCGAAGCCCGCTTCTCCGGCCACTTCCTGGGTCAGGAACCAGCGCATCTGCGCCATAGTCGCTTGCTCTGCCAACCAGGGAAACAGCGCATCTCCCTGTCCGGGCCCGTGCTCGCGCAGCCCTTCGAACCACTTCATGAAGCCATCGACGTCGGTCGGTACGTTCTGCAGCAGCGGGGCGAGCTCGCGTCGCTGCGACTCGATGAGTTCGATGTCCATGCGCCGAAGCTGCATTTCACTCTCGAGCTCGAATTCCCAATCGGGCGTCGGCAGCCGGGCTTGCAGTCGACCGACATTTTTCTGCGCGAGATCGCGGTGGAAACGCTCGCTGCCGATGCGATGCAAGCGCGAAGTGGAATGGATCGGGTTCATGAAGACCTCTCGTAGTAATAATGGGTGCTGCGGCTACGCCGTGGCGTGTTTCACTAGCTTGTCTGCAAGCGCTGTCCATCCCATGAACTCGAATGGCGATCCGCTTCAAATCGAACTCGCCGCCCGGCATCAGGCGCTTTTGCTCGTCGAGGCCAACGAGGGGACGAAGCGCCTGCGGGCTGAAGCCGCGCTGTCCCTCAACGGTGCTCGTGTGACTTCGGTCGGGAACGGCGAGTGGCTCGAAGCGAATCCAGCAGCTGCGCGCTGCATCGACTGCCAAAGCCGCCACGAGCGTCATTACGCCGGTGAGGGGATCAGCATCGGCAGCCAACTGTGAATGGAGACCGGCGCGATCTTGTCGCGTCGACTGCCTTGTCTACTGCCGCAGCACGCTGATGCGGCCGTCGCTTTCGAGCAGACAAAGCCGCACCTCGGCCGGGCTTTCCGCGCCTTGCTCGCGCAAGTGTGAAAGCAGTTCCTCGTCGCTGATCTTGTGCTTGCGCAGAGCGTCTTGCCGCACTTGGCCACCGCGTATCAGCACGGCCGGCGGCGGTTCGGCCACCGGTGTGAACCAGCGGTAGCGATAGGCAAGATGGTCGATCAGGCGATCCCAGAACACGATCGTCGCGATCAGCACGAAGCCCGAGCTGATCGATTCGTAATTGCCGCCCATCGCGTTCTGCGAGGCGTCCGCGAGTATCGTGATCAGCAGCACATCGGCGATGCCGAGCTGCCCGGTTGGCCGCCTGAACAGGCGCAGGATCAGGAACAGAAACCAGTAGGTCAGCGTACCGCGCAAGACCATTTCGGCCACGCTCGAATCCGGAATCATCAGCGCCTGCCAATCGACGCTGACGATTTTTTCGAGCACGGCTCAGGATTTCCGTCTTCGCGGAAACACGGAATCGCCTAATGCGTCTGCGCCTTGTAGGCCTTGATGACGCTCGCGGACGTGTCGTCGCCCACGTAGCGCTCGAAGCTTTCGGCATAGAGGCGCGTCAGGCGTTCCATGGTTTCAGGCGAAGCCTTTTCCTGCAGCTTGCGGAACCAGGTGTGCTCTTCCTCGTACATGTGATGCTCGACGGCGCCCCGGATATGGCCGAGCTTGTCGACATAGTCCTGGCTCATCGGATCGAGCTCGTCGAGCGCCGCGGTTTCGCCCTTGGCTGCGCTCTGTTCCTGATAGGCGAGCTCGGTCCGTAGTTTCTCGCCATGCGAGGCCATGGCCGGATACAGCGTGACTTCCTCGGCGATGGAATGGCCCGCAAGCAGGATCGAGAGCCACTTCTGCGTGGCGCGCCGCTGCTCGGGCGTCCTGGCTTTTTCGACCGCATCGAAGGCTGCTTCGATCTGCTGATGGTGGTCGAGCACCATCGCGAACCAGCTGCCCGGCACCGCCTCGGCGATGGCCTGACGGCGGGCTTTCTCACGGGCATGGCGGGTTTCGGGCGGCGTGACGGCGGATACGATCTTATCGACGATGGACATGGCGATTTCCTTGGTTTGCGAAGTGGACCTGGGTTTTTCGCGTCGAACTTCCTGCGCTGCAGCCTAGGCGAGGGCGCTGAATCGGCGATGGCTTCACGCGGCGCTCCGTCGAACCAGCGATTCCTGATCGACGATGCGATCGATATTGACGAAGGCGATATCCGTCCTGGACGCAGCGCGGTCATCGTCACCTGCGTGTTCTTGAACTCGTCGAAGGCCGACTGCGAAAAGTTAGACGAACGCCCTGGTGCCCGCGTAGACGGCCGGTAAGGAGAGGCGTGATACCCGGGCTCGCTTGCGCCAGCATCACCGTTTGCCGTGAACGAACGCCGATGGCGCGCCGCGCGTTTCGGGTGCTGCGCGCAGTCATCGAGTGCTTTCGTTCAGTCGAAGCTCATTTCGCGCCGGTTATTCATCCTTTCATCATCTTCATATCGCATCACGGAGGAACTGTGCGGGCACTCGTAATCGAAGACGACGTTAAGCTGAGAGACAACATTTCGGGCTGCCTGGCCGAGGCCGGCTTCGAGGTCATCGGTGCGCACGACGGACGCAGCGGCATCGATGTGGCGATCCAAGACGGCATCGATGTCGCGGTGGTCGACGTCGGTCTTCCGTATGTGTCTGGCATCGACATCATCCGCCAAGTGCGGCGCGCGGGGCGTGTGTATCCGGTACTGATCCTCACCGCGCGTGACGGCTGGCAGTCGAAGGTCGAGGGCCTCGAGGCCGGAGCGGACGACTATCTCGTCAAGCCGTTCCAGAAGGAGGAACTCGTCGCCCGCGTCAAGGTGCTGCTGCGCCGTTCAAACACGCAGCCCAAGTCGGTTTTGCAAAGCGGTCCGTATGCGCTCGACACCGCCGCGAAGTCGGTCAGCGTCAATGGCCAGCCCGTGGAACTCACGAGCTACGAGTACAACCTGCTCGAGCATCTGGTCACGCACGCCGGCAAGGTGCTTTCCAAGGATGCGCTGTCCAACTTCCTGTACGGCGGTGACGAAGAGCGCGACAGTAACGTGATCGAAGTCTTCGTCCGTCGTCTTCGCAAGAAGCTCGATCCCGACGGTACGATCGCTCCGATCACCACCTATCGCGGATCGGGCTACAGCTGGGGAGTCGAACGTCCGCAGGACGAACGTACGGTGGACAAGATTTCGGGTTTCATGGCCAAGGCGGCCGTTTGAGCGGGACGACCGCTTAAATCGCAGCATTGGTTGAATCGGAAAAGGCCGCTCTTTCGAGCGGCCTTTCTTGTTGGAGTTCGTAGTCGGACTTCGGCTCGGTCACACCCGTGAGCGGAACATGGCGCGAAGGCGGATCGGGATCGACTTTGCGGCGGGCACCTTGCTGCCTTCGGCGTGATGCCAGAGCGGGATCAGCGCATTGAGCTCCGGGTAATAGCCCGCGCAGCAACCCGACGGAATGTCGTAGGCGACGACCCGTAGCCCGGAGACTTCACGCGTGATGTCGTCGGCAGACCAGGTGCTTGCGGTGACCACATCCGCATCGGTCAGACCGAGCCGCGCGATGTCGGCGCTGTTCATCAGCAGCACCATGCGCGTCCCGACGATGCCGCGAAAGCGATCGTCGTAGCCGTAGACGGTGGTGTTGAACTGATCGTTGCTGCGCAAAGTGATCAGGCGCAGAACTTCCGCGCGCCCGTCGAGCGGCATGTCCGGATCGGTGTCGAGCGATTTCGGCGCGATGAAGTTGGCCTTGCCGCTGTCGGTCTTCCATTGGCGCTCTCGTGCCGGCAACGGACGATGGAAGCCGCCGGGCTCCCACAGGCGATCGTTGAAATCGTGGAAGATCTCCGGATACGTCGCGGCGATCGCATTGCGCACCTTGGAGTAGTCGCTGCTCCAGGCGGCCCAATCGACTTTCGGGTTCGGCGGCAGCGTCGCCAGTGCGATGCCCGCGACGATCGCGGGCTCGGACTTCACGAGCGGGCCTGGCGGCTCGACCTGTCCACGCGAGCCATGCATGCAGCCGGTGCTGTCTTCCACCGAAACCACCTGCTCGACGCCGTTCTGGCGATCGATGTCGATGCGCCCGAGGCAGGGCAGCAGGTAGGCGATCTCGCCGTGGATCACGTGGCTGCGATTGAGCTTGGTCGCGATCTGCACCGACAGCCGCAGGCGGCGCCAGGCCGGCTCCATCACCTGCGTATCCGGAATCGCGCGCATGAAGTTTCCGCCCAGCGAGAGAAAGGCGCGCACCGAACCGTCGAGCATGCCTTCGCAGGCTTCGACGGTGTTGAGTCCCTTGTGCATCGGCGGCTCGAAACCGTAGAGCTCGCGCAGCTTGTTGTTCGGCACCATCTCGGGCTTTTCGGTGATGCCGACGGTGCGCTGGCCTTGCACGTTCGAATGCCCGCGCACAGGACAGACGCCCGCACCGGGCTTGCCGATCATGCCGCGCAGCAACAGCAGGTTCACGATCATGTGCACGTTCTGCACGCCGAGCCGATGTTGCGTGAGGCCCATGCCGTAGACGCCGATGACCTTGTCGGCCTTGGCATAGGTGCTCGCGGCCTCCGTGAGCGCGGCGCGCGAGAGTCCGCTTTCGGCTTCGATCTCGTCCCAGCCGGTGCGGCGCACGCAGTCGGCGTAGGCTTCGAATCCTTGCGTGTGCTCGGCGATGAAATCGACATCGAGCACGCGCGGCTCGCCGGCGGCTTTCGCGGTGTCGTCGAGATCGAGCAAGACCTTGCTGATGCCCAGTATCGCCGCGGTGTCGCCGCCGGCCTTGACCGCGTGATACTGCGAGCTGATGCGTGTGGCCGGCGCGCCGAGCATCTGCAGCGGCGATTGCGGATTGCGAAAGCGTTCGAGCCCGCGTTCCTTGAGTGGATTGAAGGTGATGATCGGCACGCCGCGCTGCGCAGCCTGCTGCAGATCGTGCAACAGTCGCGGACTGTTGCTGCCGACATTCTGGCCGAAGAACAGGATGCAGTCGGTCTGGTTGAAATCCTCGAGCGTGCAGGTGCCCACGGGTACGCCGATGCTCTGCGGCAGACCAACCGATGTGCTTTCGTGGCACATGTTCGAGCTGTCCGGCAGGTTGTTGTTGCCGTAGAGCCGGGCCAGGAGCGCCCACATGTAGGCGGTTTCGAGCGAGGCGCGGCCCGATGCATAGAACACCGCACTTCGCGGATCGAGAGCGCGCAGCTCGGCGCCGATTTCGGCGAAGGCCTGTTCCCAGCTCACGGGCAGGTAGCGATCGCTGCTCGCATCCCAGCGCAAGGGCTCGGTCAGGCGGCCCTGCGCTTCGAGCTCGTAGTCCGACCACTGCTCGAGTTCGCTCAGGCGATGCTGCTCGAAGAACGCCGCACCGACGCGCTTCGGCGTGATCTCCCAGGCTGTCGCCTTGGCTCCGTTCTCGCAGAACTCGAGCGCGTGCGGCTTGGCCGGTTTGGCCCAGGCGCAGCTCACGCAGGCGAAGCCCCTGGGGCGGTTCTGCTCGACGAGGGTTTTAGCACCCTCGATGTAGACACGCTCGTGACGCAGGATCTGGTTGACCGATTTCGCCGATCCCCAGCCGCCCGCAGGGCCGGAGTAGGGCTTGAACGAGGGCTTGCGCGTCTTGCCGGGCATGGATATCAGCCCCGGACCGGACAGCCGCTGTGCTCGCGCCGAAAGCGCGTCGACATTTCGCAGGCCGGACGCCGCGCCCGCATGAGCATGGTCTCCACGAGTTCGGCGATGACCTGCTGCTCGTCCTCGCCGGGCTTTTCGAGATCGTCGCTGTAGAGAATCGGGAGCGTGGCTGACGAGCCGTCCATGAGGCTCTCCGCGGAGCATGGAATGAGCGCTCACGGTAGAAGCGGAGAACAGGACCGCGCGTGAATTCAGCGGCCTTACGGGACCTGGAAGCGTCGATGACGGAATCGACACCGGGGTTTCGAGGATCGATCGGTCGGTTTCGCGGCCGACACGGGTGGTTTCGTCGATTTACACGTCGGATCAGACAGCTGACACCTTGGTTTCGTCGACCGACACGTCGAATTCACCGGCTGACACCACGGTTTCGTCGTCTGACGTGTCGGATTCACGGGCTGACACGAAGTTTTCGTCGACTGACATGCCAAATTCTTAAGCTGACACGAAAGATTCAGCGACTGACACCCCGAATTCATCGACTGACATCGACGATCCGTCAGCTGCTTGCCCTGTAGTGAGGAAGGAACGACCCCGAGCGCCGGCTTCGCTCAATGAGCGGATTCCATCGCTTGCCGAGCGGCGTAGTAGGCGGCGACGTCGTCGATGTCGGCGTCTTCGAGCATCGAGGCGACCGGCCGCATGAGATGTTCGCGGTCACTGCCACCACGTCGCTGCTGCTTGAACAGCCGCAGCTGCTGCGCGAGATATTCCGCGGGCTGGCCCGACAGCATCGGAATCCGCGCGCTGCGTGGATGGTTCGGCTCATGGCAGCTACCGCAGACCGGTACGCGGCGATCGCGCAGGCCTTCGAGTGCGATGCGCTCGCCGCGCCGTGCATCGCCGGTTCCAGCCTCGCTCTCGACGAGTTTCGCAGGCAGCGCGGCGTAATGGTCCGCGAGTTGCCGCAGCGTGCCGTCCGACAAGCCGGCGAGCGCGGACTGCATCGCGCCACCGTATCGTCGGCCCGCTGCGTAGGCGCGCAGGCTTTCGAGAAGATAGGCCTGCGTCTGTCCGGCCAGCCGCGGAAACGCGCCGTCGCGCCCGTTGCCGTCGTCGCCGTGGCAGCGTGCGCAGACTTCGATCGTGTCGCGCAGATCGTCGGGCGCGGCGACCGGCGCGCGTTGCTGCGAAGAGCCGAACACCAGTTCGTCATAGGTTTCGCTCCGCATCGAGCCGAGCGCGCGCAGGAAGATCACCATGTCCCAGACCTCGTCCTCGCGGCTCGCGGCGGGCCAAGCCGGCATCGCGGTGTACTTGACACCCTCGTGCACGATCCAGAACAGCTGCTGATCGCTCCATTCGGCGACTTTGGGAGCCAGCGAAGGCGTGGGCGGCGTCATCGCGAGCGAGAACGGCGCCTGCGGACGACCCGGAGCGCCGTGGCAGAGCACGCAGCTCAGTTCGTAGGCCCCGGCGCCGCGCAGCAGACGCTGGCGCGTGGCGGCGGGCGGCTCCTCGGCCGGCGCTCTCATCGCCACCGAACGCTGCATCGTGTAATGCAGGAACCAGTCGGTGATGCGCCAGTGTCCGTTGCTTGCCGCAATCGGCACCAGGCCGGAGGCTGCGGTGAGCAAGGCGAGCGCAGCCGCTACGAACAGCGCCGCCACGGCGAGCAGGCCGAGCCGCTTCGACGGCTTTTCGGCGAGCCAGAGCAGCAGCGGTCTCATGCGTGCAGCCCGAGAGTGGACGGCGGACGCAGCAGGCCCGCGAGCAGCCACAGCGCACCGATCGCGTAGCTGATGCCGCCGGCCAGCAGCATGATCACGCCGCCCAGGTGCTGGTCCTGCAGGGCGTCGAGACCGCTGCCCGCAGGATGCGCGTGCTCATGCGGATACAGCGGGCGCGGCGTCAGCGCGAGCAGGGCGCCGAGCAGGGTCATGTGCATCGAGGTCATCAGCAGCCCGGCGATGCCGCCGCCCGCGCGCAGGCGCCGCGTCGCTCGCTCGCCGCCGCAGGCCGACAGCCAGACGAGCAGGCTCGCGAACAGGAACGAGCCTTGCTCGAGCGTCTTGCCGCCGGCGCTGTGCCGGGCGAAATCGTGCAGCGCCGGCGCATGCCAGGCCCAGACGATGACGAGTTCGAGCGCCGAGGCGGGCAGCGGTGCGAGCAGCCAGGCCCAGCGCATCGCGGGATCGAAGTGCGAGCCCGCGAGGCCGATCGCGAGCAGCGGCGCGGCGACGGCAACCACGCTCATGTGCATGAACATGTGTGCGGTGAAGGCCGGCAGCGGGTCGAGCAGGCTCGTGCACCAGACCAGCGCGAGCACGCCGCATCCGCACAACCCGGCAGCGAGCCTCATCCGCATTGCGCGAAGAACAGCGCGGGCAGGGCGACGAAGATCGTCGCGAGGGCGGACAGGCCGCTCAGCAGCACGGTGGCGAAGCCGAGCGAGCGGTGGCGATCGAGCGCAGTGGGTTCGTCGAACGGCAGTTCGCCCGGAACGCGCCGATGCCGGCGCAGGCCCGAGCGCGCGGTGAGCGCGATGCCGATCAGCGCGAGCAGCGTGTAGACGACGATCGCCCAGCGTGCGGGCGCCAGCGTGGCCGTGAGCCCGGCCTTGGCGCACCAGACCGAGGCGGTCAGATAGCAGGCCAGGAAATGCAGGGCCCAGAGCGCCGGTGCGACGGTGAGCCGCCAGAGGCTCTCGCGATGCTCGGGCAGATGATGCGCGTGCGGATCGGGCCTCACGAGAGCTCCGGGAAGCCGGCGATCACGGCCACCGTGACGAAGATCGTGATCGCGAGGAAATGCCAGTACAGCGTGACGTTGTGGATGTCGATGTCGTAGCGCGCGCTCATGCGTTTCGCTGCGCGTCGGGCGATGCAGTACAGCAGCATGATGAGCCCGAGCGCGATGTGTACGCCGGCCCAGATCACCATGAGCCAGACCACCGCCGCGTAGACATGCGCGCTCGGATCCATGTCGTGGCTCAGCGGGCCCGCGAGCAGGGCCGCGAAGCCCGCGAGGCTCAGCAGCGCGGCGGTGATCATCGCGGCGTAATACGCGGCGGCGCGATCGGCCGCGTTGAAGCCTCGTGCGGCGACCACGAGCCGCCAGGCGCTCAGCAGGCAGGCCGCGCCCGTGAGCGGCCACAGCAGGCCCGGGCCCGCGATGTCGCGTGGCGGAAAGTCCGCGTGCAGCGTCCAGTAGAAGAAATAGCCGAACACCAGGCTCGCGAACGCGGTCATGTCGCCGACCATGGTGATGAACATCGCCCACCAGCCGGCCGAACTCGGGCCCGAGACGTAGATCGGCAGGCGCAGCCCGCGACCGACGTCTTTCTCGTCCTGCTCGGGGATCAGCGCGGTGCCGGTCCACAGCCAGTACAGGATGCTCGCGAGTGCGAGCACGGCGCTGATGCCGGCCGCCCACCACCAGTGATAGGTCGTGAAGATGAAGACGCCGCCCGTCGAGGCGGCCGCGGCGATCGAGATCGCGGTCGGCCCCGGTGTGCGCAGGCATTGCACCGGCTGCGCGTCGATGGTCGTCGTCACGAGCGTTTCGCGCTTGCCTTCGGGCGCATCGGCCAGATACCAGCGGCCTTCGGCGACTTCGCGCGCGAGCGTCGGCTGATCCCACAGCGGATAACGGCTCTCGATCTCGGGAATGCTGCGCACGCCCCAGTCGCGGTTCGGAATCGGCTCTAGCCATTCGAGCGTGCCGGCCTTCCACGGATTGTCGGGCACCGGCTTGTGCTTGCGTCCCCAGGGCCAGAGCATGTCCCAGACGAAGATCGCGATGCCGAGCGCGAGCACGAACGAGCCGATCGTCGACACGAGATTGAGCGCATCGAAGCCGATGCCTGGCGCATAGGTGTAGACGCGCCGCTGCATGCCCGCCAGGCCGGTCACGTGCATCGGCAGGAACGCGACGTTGAAGCCGACGAACATGAACCAGAACGCGATCTTGCCGAGCCGCTCGGACAGCAGCCGGTTCGCCGCGATCGGAAAGAAATAGTGGAACGCGGCGATGATCGGAAACACCATGCCGCCGATCAGCACGTAGTGCAGATGCGCGACGACGAAGTAGGTGTCGTGCGCCTGGAAGTCGAACGGCGCGAGCGCGACCATCACGCCGGTCAGGCCGCCGAACACGAAGATCGCGAGCGCCCCGGCGACGTAGAGCATCGGCACGCTGCGCACGAAGCCGCCGGTCAGGATCGTCGCAAGGAAGCAGAAGATCTGCACGCCGGTCGGAATCGCCACCGCCTCCGAGGCGGCGCTGAAGAAGGCCAGCGAAATGCCCGGCATGCCCGTGGTGAACATGTGATGCACCCACAGGCCGAAGCTGATGAAGCCGGTGCCGACCGCCGCGAGCACGATCCAGGTGTAGCCCACGAGCGGCGTGCGCGCGAAGGTCGGCACGATCATCGCGACGAGCCCGATCGCGGGCAGGAACACGATGTAGACCTCGGGGTGGCCGAAGATCCAGAACAGGTGCTGCCAGAGCAGCGGATCGCCGCCACCCGAAGGATCGAAGAACGGCCAGTCGAGCAGGCGTTCGAACTCGAACAGCAGATCGCCGACGATCAGCGGCGGAAACGCGAACAGGATCATGCCGGCGACCACGAGCAGGTACCAGGCGTACAGCGGCATCATGTGGATGCGCATGCCGGGCGGCCTGCACTTGAGGATGCCGACCATCAGCTCGACTGCGGCCGCGATGGAGGCGATTTCGATGAACGAGAGCCCGAGCATCCAGATGTCCGGCCCGAGCCCCGGTGAATACTGCGTCGCGAGCGGCGGATACATGAACCAGCCGCCGTCGGGCGCGGCGCCGAAGAAGATCGAGCCGCAGACGAATACGCCGCCGATCAGAAAGCTCCAGTAGCCGTAGGCCGACAGGCGAGGGAAGGGCAGATCGCGCGCCATCAGCATCTGCGGCAGGATCAGGATCGAGAAGGCTTCGAAGATCGGCACCGCGAACAGGAACATCATCACCGAGCCGTGCAAGGTGAAGGCCTGGTTGTAGGTTTCGGCCGACAGAAAATCGTTGCCGGGCAGGGCGAGCTGCACGCGCATGAGCAGCGCGAGCACGCCTGCGAACAGAAAGAACGCGAAGGCCGTGAGCGTGTACCAGACGCCGACCTGCGAGTTGTTGACCGACAGCCAGTAGCGCCAGCCCTTGGCCACTTCCCAAACCGCCTGCAAGCGCGATTCTTCGGCGCGCTGGCGTTCGAGATCGGCGGCGTCGGATGCGCTCATTGCAGGCGGCTCAGGTAGTGCGCAATCGCCTCGATCTCCTCGGGCGGCAGCATCGCGTAGTGCGGCATCAGCACGCCGGGCTTGGCCTGCGCGGTGTGGGCGATCCAGCGGGTCAGCGCAGCGTGCTCCATCGGCAGGATGCCGGCACCGAGGCTCAGCCGGCTGCCGACATGCGTCAGATCGGGGCCGATGAATCCTTGCGCCTGCGTGCCTCTGATCGTGTGGCAGGCCCCGCAGCCATTGGCGACGAAGGCCTCGAAACCTTGGCCCGACCGTGTGACAGCGGGCTCGGCCTGCGCTTGCCTCCAGCGCTCGAACTCGTCGCGCCGCAGGACCACGGCCTTGAACAGCATCTGCGCATGCGCGGTTCCGCAGTATTCGGCGCAGACGCCGTTGAACACGCCGAGCTGCGTCGCCTTGAGCGAATAGCGATTGCGTCGGCCCGGAATCATGTCGAGCTTGCCGCCGAGCGACGGAATCCAGAACGAGTGGATGACGTCCGGGCTCACGAGCTCGATGTCGATGCGCTCGCCGAGCGGCAGGCGCACTTCATTGGCGGATTCGAAGTTCGTGCCGTCGGCGAACCGATATCGCACGCGCCACCACCAGCGCTCGCCCGAGACTTCGATGCGATCGGCCGATGGATCACGCGCAGGCGCATGCAGGCCCGGCATCGTCGACAGGCCCCAGATCAGCAAGGCCGTCAGCACGATGCTCGGAAACGCCACGCCGCCGCCGATGACCCAGAAGCTTACGTGGCGGCCGTGCCGACGATCGGGCCGCAGCAACATCGCATAAAGCGCCAGGCCGATGACGATCGCCCAGATCAGCGCCGCGCCGGCGATCATGATCCAGAACTGACGGCCTATCGTCGCCGCGTCCTCGCCGGCGTGAACGAAGCTCGACTGAGGGCCGTCGCATCCGCTCAGCAGCAGCGCGAGGCACAGCGGGGCGCAACGCGTCGCGCAAGGTCGGCAGGCAGCCAATGCCGGTGGAATCCATTCCATGTTTCGGGCTCGCAGGCGAACCCGCATGATGCCCGCCGAAGCTGTCTGACCGCCTAACCGCTGCCTTGGAGTCGCCGCGCGTGGCGCGGGCGGTGTGTCGTACGGCTAGGCTTTCTGCAGGCTGCGAACCATGCGCGCGTGTTCGCGACGATAACGCTTGGCCAGGCGCGCCTTGAGCGCATCGTCGAGGATTTTTCCCGAGGCCTGGAAGAATTTCTTCTCTTCTTCGCGCAGGTGATGATGCACCTTGTGTGACAGCTGCTTGGCGGTCGCCATCCACGAGGCGCCCGAATGATCCGTGACTTGCAGGTCTTCGACGAGCTCGTCCATCTGGTGATGCTCGTGAAGCGCATGCCGGGCGGGCGACAGTCCGCGATCGTCCATCAGGATCGGAACGTACAGATGCCGTTCCTCGGCGGCCGCGTGAGCCGCGAGTTCGATGCGCAACGCGGTGAAAATCGACAGCCGGTCCGCCGTATGCGGTTTGGACCGTAGCAGCTGGCGACACAGGGCACGCTGCCGTTCGTGGCTCTCGCGAAGCGCATCGAATATCGATTCGGTCATCGAGTGCACCGGAAGTTTGGGAGATGTCTGCACCTTCGATGCACGCATGATTTCCTCGTTCATCAAGCCCGTAATGCCGCAATCAGAAAGCCAGAGCGATGACTCGTGTCTGAACATTGTCCAGCATCGGTTCAATCGACCACGAGCGCGCTAACATTGCGGTGAAATCAACTGCGAGCTTGTTCATGCCAGCGTTCAACGTCATTACGGTCGGCGGCACCATCGACAAGGTTTACTTCGATGCGGCGAGCCAGTTCGAGATCGGTGATCCGCAGATTCACAGGGTGCTGGCCGGCGCGGGCGTCGACGATTTCGTGGTCACGCCGCTCATGCGCAAGGACAGCCTGCAGATGGACGATGCCGACCGGGAGGCCGTCAGACAGGCCGTGCTCGCCAGCGCCTGCGATCGCGTGCTCGTGACGCACGGAACCGACACCATGGCCTTGACGGCCCGGCATCTCGGGGATGTCGGAACCAAAACCGTCGTCTTCACCGGTGCCATGCAGCCGGCGCGTTTTCACGAAACCGACGCCATCTTCAACATCGGCTTCGCACTTGGAACGCTGATGAGCGCAGAGCCTGGCGTCTACCTGGCGATGAACGGCCGGGTATTCGATCCGCACAAGGTGCGCAAGAACCGCGACGAGGGCCGCTTCGAGGAACTCGGTTGATCGATGATGGTTGAGCGGGCGCTTAGCCGAATATTCGTAACTAGTGACGATAAAGATTGGAAAAATGCCCAATTTCATAATGTCCGATAATTAAACCTATCGACCATTATGAAAGTCGGATAGACTGAGCGCAGACCGCATTCAAGCCCTTCATGCCATGACAACTTCCGAACAGAGGCTGGTTCTCGCCGCTGAAAACGATGATCGCGTCGAGTTCATCGCATCGGCGCCGCCCGCGCTGATCGGCGAACGGCTCGCCGGCGCCATCCCGTTCTTCCATGGCTATGCGCCGAACACTCGCAGATCGCTGATGGCCTGCTGGAGAGTCTGGGCGGAGTTCGCGCTTCAGGAAGGCATTCCGATCTTTCCGCCGACGCTGGATCACATCGCGAGATTCCTGCTGGCCGGTATCGCCAACGGACGAAAACGAGCCACCCTCGAGCAGTACCTGTTTGCGATCGACCAGCTGTTTCAGTACGCGGATATGGAAAACCCGATGAAGTCCAAAGCTGGCCGGATGCTCTGGAAACAGCTGCAGAACGATCACGGGCTCGACGAGGAACAGAGCAAGAAGCAAGGCCTGCAGCTCGAGGACCTCGAGCGGATCATGGCGGTGGTTTCGGGCGACGAGCCGAGTGCCGTGCGGGACCGCGCGCTGTTGCTGGTGGCTTACGAGTCGATGACCCGCCGCTCAGAAGTCGCCGCCATGAAGGTCGAGAAACTGGAATTCAAGCGAGACGGCTCCGGTGCCATCAAGCTCGGCAAGACCAAGACCGATCAATCCGGCAAAGGCGCGCGCTTGCCGCTCACCGCCGAGGCGATGAGCCACCTCGATGCCTGGCTCAAGCTCGCCAATATCAGCGACGGGCCGATCTGGCGATCGGTTCCGGCGCGCTGGAGCGGCAAGCGTCCGCTGCTGAAGCCTCTGGAAGCGCGTGAAGTCGCGCGGATACTCAAGCGCCGGGCCCAGCAGGCGGGACTGAATCCGGCGGTGTTCGCCGGCCACAGCACCCGCATCGGGGCTGCGGAAGACCTCGTCGCGGACGGCGCGACCGATGCGCAGGTGATGCAGGCCGGCCGCTGGAAGTCGTCAACGATGGTGGCCCGCTACACCAAGCATCTGCGTGATAGCGACAACGCGATGATGCGGTTCCGCGCCAAGCGCGGCCGGCTCGACGGCGAGTCGTAATTCCAAAACTTACTTGTTGCGGGATTTCACGGGCTCGTCTTGCGGCTCTCCGGGTGGTCCGGCTGCCCGTGAACTCTGGGCGATGCGCAGAGCTTCCTTGGGCTTCAGGCCCAGCGCGAGCAACACGTGCTCGACGATGTGTTCACCCATCGGGCCCGGTTCGGCGCCTGAGTTGACGCTGCGCATGCCGGCCAGAATCGAGCCACCGACGACGTTTCGCGCGGCGATCGGATCGCGGAACGTCATGCGGCCGCTCTTGTGCGCCTCGTCGAGGATGTCGGGAATCAGGTTGGTGAGCTTCTCGGTCGTGCGATGGGTTGCATCGACGAGCCGCAGCACCGCGGCGCCCCACTCCGGCTCGTCGGCGATCAGCTGAAACGCGGACTTGATCACGATGGCCAAGCGTTCGGCGGTGTCTTCGACGCGCTCGCAATCGCGCCAGACCGGCCCGTTGATGCGCTCGACAAGCTTCACGGCCGCCGCTTCGATCAGCTCGTCCTTGCTCTTGAAGTAGTTGTGGACGGTGCCGCTGGCCACGCGGGCCTCGTCGGCGATCTCCATGAAAGTCGTGAGGATCGCGTCCTTGCGCGAGAACACGCGCGTGGCCGCTTCGAGCAGCTCCTCGAGGGTTCGGGCCCGTTTCTTGTGCCCGCGCGTCAGCGGTTCCGCCATCGCGATTTCTCCTTAGATTTCAGGGCGATGTTCATGTCAGCTCCGGCCCACTGAGCGCGGTATCGAGTGTTGCTATGCGGCGTTACCGACCGCGGATATTGGACCGAATTAATATCCATCATATGTCCATGTTTATACGAAACTTTTGGCTCTAGCCTTGCGGCCTAGGACTTTACTTGCTGGGCGGAAATCTGGGCTAGAACCGCTTTCGAGCGCAGCTTGTAGCTGTTCCTCTTCGCGTCACATAAGGACAGAACAGGCGCTGTCACTCCGGGCGGCAGTTCCTCCTAGCCGCGTACGAGTCTTTTGTTAAAGATCCAAGCAGTTGTTGGATCTGCCGCTGATCACAAATGGGGAATAGACATTCTGCTATTCCTGATTAACTTCTGCGCCGGTAACTGCGCCCCATTTATTTATCGTTAAGCTCTTCGCCCTTGTCTGCGGTCGATAAGCATTTTTCAGGATGCCAAAAGCCGCGCCGGGCTCCTGTTAGCACCTTGATTTACGGAGCTTTCTCGATGGGGCCGACACCTACGGAACAAACCCTAGTCTTGGCCCGGGATGCCACTGATCCGATTGAGATCATGGAGTCTGCAACCCCTGAAGGCATCGGAGTCAAGCTCGCCAGCGTCATTCCATTTTTCAATGGATACGCCGCGAACACGCGACGCTCACTTATGGCGTGCTGGAAAATATGGGCGGAGTTCGCACTTCAGGAGGGAATTCCGATTTTCCCACCGCGAATTGATGACATCGGACGCTTTCTACAGGCTGGGATCGCCAAAGGCCGCAAACGAGCGACGCTTGAGCAGTATCTATTTGCGCTGGACCAATTATTTCAGTTTGCCGGCGCCGATAACCCCATGAAGGCTAAGGAAGGCCGGATGATGTGGAAGCAGTTGCAGAATGAGCATGGTCTCGAGGAAGAACAGTCGAAAAAACAAGGGCTGTTATTTGAAGATATTGAGCGAATCTTGGCCGTTGCCATCGGAGACGAGCCGAGCGCGGTTCGAGATCGCGCACTGCTGATGGTCGCTTACGAATCGATGACCCGACGCTCGGAAGTGGCCTCGATGCGTGCGGAGAAACTCGAATTTAAAAGGGACGGATCCGGGGCTATTCGGCTGGAAAAACAAAAACCGACCAGTCCGGCAAAGGGGTGCGCCTTCCGCTCACTGCCGATGCGATGACGCATCTACACGTCTGGCTCAGGCTAGCCAACATTACAGAGGGCCCTATTTGGCGTGCCGTGCCTGCCCGCTGGACAGGCAAGCGACCTCTATTGAAGCAGTTGGAGGGACGTGAAGTCGCGCGCATCATCAAGCGACGAGCAGCTCAAGCTGGGCTGAATCCTGCTGTTTTTGCAGGTCACAGTCCCCGAATCGGCGCCGCTGAAGATTTGGTGGCGGATGGCGCAAGTGACGCGCAGGTAATGCAAGCTGGTCGATGGAAGTCGACAACGATGGTCGCGCGATACACCAAACACCTGCGTGATCGCGACAACGCCATGATGCGATTCAGATCTAAGAGGAAATCAGAGGTTTGATGTGGCGGCCGTGCTGGCCGCTGGATCGGGCCTTGAATATCCGAGTGGTGTCACGGAATGCCGGCTTGAAAATTTCTTTTAAAATCAATATTATGTGTCCGACAAATGGCATTGTCGGACACATTAAATTAGGATCGATTTCGCATCCAGAACGCGCGAATGACCATGCCAAGTCCAACTCAGATCGACGACCGCTCACAAACCGTCGCCGAACTCCTGACCTACACGCCTGACCATGCAGTCGATCGACTGCGTGTGCTCGCTGACGATCTGCAGATTGCTTATGCGCCGAACACGCTCAAAAGCTGGCGCGCGGACTGGCGAGTCTGGACTGACTTCTGTGTGCAGCACGGCTACTCGTCGTTGCCAGCATCCCTTGTCGTTCTTCGCGAGTTTCTTCTTGATCGCATCAAGGCTGGGCGTAAACGCGCGACCATTGAGCATTACCTGGCTACGCTCAATGTAGTTCACCGACTTGCCGAGCTGCCGACACCGATGGACACCATGGAAGCCAAGCTGATGTGGCGCGGCTTGAAGCGCGAGTACCTAACATCTCGCCAACGTCAGGCAAAAGGTCTCACGATGGAGGCCATCGAAACGATCCTGGAGACGCTCGATTTCACGAATCCACGAGACATTCGGGACGCAGCGCTGGTGAGCCTTGCGTTTGAAACGATGTTTCGGCGCTCCGAGCTCATTGGGCTTCAGCTCGAGCACTTGAGCATCGAGTCAGATGGATCAGGCCGCATTTTCTTGCCGCACAGTAAGACCGATCAGGAAGGCGCAGGGCATCTGCAGTATGTGTCACCTGAAACTGTTGAATTGATTCAACAGTGGCTCGACGTTACTGGCATCACAGCTGGTGCAATCTTTCGGTCGACGCCAAGATCGAATAAAGCGAATCGCTATGACACACCTCTTTCCGACCGTGACGTCGCTCGGATATTCAAGGCCCGAGCCCTGGCTGCCGGACTCGATGCAGAACTGATCTCAGGCCACAGCACGCGTGTCGGGGCTGCTCAGGATCTAGTGGCTGCCAACTTCAGTAGTGCTGAAATCATGCGCCAAGGGCGCTGGAAAACCGAGCGAATGGTGATCAGATATAGCGAGAGTTTGAATGCGGCGCGCGGCGCTATGGCTCAGTTAAAGAAGCGCCGAAGGACTGCTGACCCGAGCAATCGTTAGCCCCCCCTGCCGCTTCGATTCCCCTTTAACGCAGAATCCAACCGAGCGCGCACGTAGGGAGAGTTGCGTGCCCACTCGGCCAAGGGCGCTGCGCAAGCGGACGCTGATACAGGATCATGGCGGGGACCAGGCACTGGCCGACACGATGGTTGCGCCAAACGATTCGATTGCAGACGTCATGCTGCGCGCAACGGGGACTCTTTGTACGGGAAGAGAATCTGCAAGTTGCCATTTGCGTCGAGCAGCGCATCGACCTCGCGTCGGACTTCAAGAATTGCGGGCTTGAATACCCTCCCCGTCGTCGTACCAGTAATGTCTTCGTGCCGCCTGAGCAGCGACCGAATCAGTTTCCCACGGGCCGCATGCGTAGCCAGTGGCCCGGAGAACGCTGCGCTAGTAACGCCGAAAGCTTGAGCTGCAATAAATTGCAGGTCGTCGAAGGCCGACAAACTCCACGCGTTGGAGGCAGGCGCTACATAGAGCGAACCGGACGGCTGCATCGGACCAAGTGACCACGTTGTGAGTTCGTGCGATATCTTCCTAAGATCGAGATCGAGCTGATGAAGACTCGTGATCACGCTGGGGCGCAGGTGGTTCTCGGCCTCCCTCTGGGCCGCCAGCCGTTCGGCTTTTTCTAGTTCGAGCTGGGCAATGAGATCAGCTCGATCATCCGCCCTCTGCTTGGCGTACATTCGCTGTGCATGGACTAATGCGCCCAAGGCAATACATGCCTGCAGCAGTGCGATCAAACCACTAATGACCTCGTTTTTGCTCATCGACTCCTCCTTTGAAATTCGTATCAAGCAATTAGATGCAGCATGTCGGCTCTGACTGTCTTGATGAATCAGGCGCTTTACATGACAAAGGTTGCTTTCACTCGTTTAGAAACGCGCATATATCATCAGCAGCGAACAGGTTTAGATTGATATCTTTTCCGAACTTCAAGCGGAGAACGCTAGGCTCACATGTGAACCACGACCAGGAACACAAGCACTAGATCGATCACCACTCGCCCAGACTTTATGTAAATGACTGGTTCCAATATAAAATATGAAAAGAAAGAACTACGAGTGCGCTCTAGATGACTGTCGCGAACCTCCCTATCTAGGCGGTCTCTGCAAGGCTCACCATCAAATCCGATCTGAGAGAGATGAGCTGCGGCAACAGGCGATTCGCACACTTCATAGGCTCACAATCTTCGAGGGCCCAGTTGAAGAGCCGTCGCTTCGCGAGGAACTACTTCGCATCAATCGATGGTGGGATCGAGCCTGCTTCTCGCTGATATATCGCATAACAGACGAGGTACTTGGAGATGAGGCCCGGTACGCTCAGGAATGGTGTATTTCGCTTGCTGAAGAAATCATCAAAGCGGAGAAAGCATTTCGCGCGGGGCTTCCCGCCCCCGCCACACTGGAGTTCGAGCGCAGCTTAGTCTGGAGTCGCTTTGCCAACCTGGAAGCGGGCATGATGAGTAACGGCGCAAAGCGCTCACCCCAACTCGCATCCTCCGCTCCGGCACGGAAAAATAGAGGCAGCAGCCAATACTAGTAGCTGGACAGTAAGATCGAGCCGACTACTGCTAGCACTCCGGTCCGGCCATTTGGCAATTGGGCGTCGCTTTCATCATCTTGGGCTCTCACTGTCCACGGTGCTGATGGCGCTCGCTGCGGAAAGGTAGCTGATCCTCGCCATCCGGGAATCTAAAGGGCCAAAGATCCGTCTTGTCTAAGGCGTTATAGGACGTAAGGACTGCCAGCATCATCTCCCGCTGCGACTCGGGCCCGTCGATTGGCAATCCCCGTGGCGGGAGCGGAAAGTACTGATTATTTAGTCTCGTGCGCCACAACTCGATGAAAATGCACGCATGGTGAAGCATCAAAGCTTCTGACGTGGGATTCTTCTGAAGATGGCGCTTCCGATCACGAGCCTTCTGCCAATCGTACTTGGTAATGTCTTTCCGCGCGTCCTCAAGCCATGTCAGCCATTCGGAAAGCGTTTTGACCCTCAGGGAATCATAAAGCCGACGAAGCGCGGCCTCATCAAGTTCTTCGCTTAGCTCGGTTGCTCTATCGGATACGTGCCAAGGATGCCAAGCATTCTCTTGTGCAAAGTCATGGTTGTCATACGACACGACCTGGGCCTCATGCACTTTGGGAGAAGACTAGTCTACTAGCCCGTGTGCTTGCATGGTGTTGTCACGCTGGACTTATTTCTGTTTACAGGGTGGCTGGACAAGCCACGGCGTCAGTGAAGTAGTCCGTCCCGAAGCATTGGCGGCGATGCGCCGCCCTTTCGGCCAACAATGCGGTGCCGTCTAGGCTTCCGAGCGCAAGGCAGTAGGGCATCCCTACGCGCCACAGCCTTGATAATCTGCGCTCCTCAGTTTGCCTGAGCTGCATTCACTCAATCTTTGATCGTGGCCCGCTCCGGAGCTGCGGATGATCCCGACGTCCCCCCGCGTTCAGTAGCAGGCGGTTTTGGAATCCGAGGTTAATGTAACGGCCTTTGCGGCCAACTGCTTTGCATAGCTGGCGGGCGTCAGTCCGCCGAGCGCTTTCTTCGGTCGCTCCTCGTTGTACTCACGGACCCAGGCGTTGATCACCGCCTGCGCGTGCGCGAGGCTGACGAACCAGTGCTCGTTGAGGCATTCATCGCGCAGGCGTCCGTTGAAAGATTCGACGTAGGCGTTCTGATTGGGCTTGCCCGGTTCGATCTGTCGCAGCGTGACGCCGTTTCGATGTGCCCAGGTCAGCATGGCCTTGCCGATCAGTTCGCGGCCGTTGTCCGAGCGGATCACCGACGGCTTGCCGCGACGCGCGCAAACTTCGTCGAGCATCCGCGTGAGCTGGTGGCCGCCGATGCTGTGCTGAGCCATCACGGCAACCGCTTCGTGCGTCGCGTCGTCGACGATGACCAGACACTTGAGCGCGCGACCCGATGCGATCCGGTCGAAGATGAAATCGATCGACCAGATCTCGTTCGCCGCGCTGGGACGGATCAGCGGCTGACGGTTCGCTGGCGGTACCTTCTTTCGGCGACGCCGGCGCACATGCAGTTTCTCCAGTGCGTACAGCCGATCCACGCGCTTGTGGTTCACCTGCAGGCCATCCTGCCGCAGCTTCAGGTAGATCATCTCCGCGCCGTAACGCCGATATTTCTGCGCCAGCGCCACGATCTTCCGCCGAAGATCGACGTTGCGGTCCGGCGCTGGCACGTAGCGCAGCGAACTGGCACTCATGCCGATCGCCGTCAGCGCACGTCGCTCTGTCAGTCCCAGCGATTTCATCTCCCACACCGCCTCGCGTCGAGCCGGTGCGGTCATCACTTTTTTCGCAGAACCTCACGGATCACCTCCGTTTCCAGAAGGCTCTCCGCCAGCATCTTCTTCAGTCGCGCGTTCTCGACTTCCAGCGCCTTCAGCCGTTTGGCATCCGACACGTCCATGCCGCCGAACTTGCTCCGCCACAGGTAGTAGCTGGCGTCCGAGAACCCGTGCCGCCGGCACAGCTCCTTGATCGGCACGCCGGCATCCGCTTCCTTCAGAAATCCGATGATCTGCTCTTCGCTGAACCGCTTCTTCACGTCCAATCTCCTTGATGTCAGGGATTGGATTCCAAACCGGGCCGCTACTCAACTACGGGGGGACGTCGATCCTTGAGCATCGTTTTTACCAGAGAAAAATCGTCATTCGAGGAGCACACATAACGCTCACTCCCTGCCACTTGTAGCGAGTTAAAGTTGATCACGTTGTCTCCGCCAAACATAGCGGGGCATCCGTGGGTTATCGCGTAGTCGAGTGCGAGAATCCCTTCGAGATCAACTTTGCCGCGCTTGCCTGCGTCATCACCTGATTGGCGCTGGCGCCGTGCAGCATCTCGGACAATATTCACTAATGTTGGGCACCAAATTGCCAGGGAGCGCGTTGACGAGAGTGGGAAATAGATTTCAATGCCCTCCGACTCCAAACCCGACTCTCCCGGATGCAGGCTATTTTGGCGAACGAACGGATTGTCTCCGAGCATGAATGGCCTTATCGGCGTAGTCGCGACCAGCAACCATGGTTTGCTGAGGAATGCACGAGAAAACAGTTGCGGTGCTTTCATCATAAAGCTCACCGTCTGCGTTTTGGACTCGTTATCCGAGATATCCGCAATGAGCTGAGCCACCTGAGTCCCTGGCTCCACGGTGTTGCCGTCTCGTTCCAGACGCTCTCTTAGAAGCTTGGGAAACTCGTTCCACTGTTCGCGAAAGGCTTTGGTTCGCGTCAACTGCACCGAGAGAAAAGCAGCAATTGTCTCCCTGTCCTCTGAGCTGAGAACGACCAGCGAATCTGCCTTTAGAACGCCTTCAATGATTGGCTTCGTAGCGCTCTCGATCTGAGACAAGAACGGCTCAAAGCTCACTACCTCGCCGTCCATAGTAAAGTCGTAAAAGCGGCCCTCACAGGCGACATTTTTTGCGTTTGTGCAAAAGCTACGGCCGGTCCATTTATCGAAGACGTGAACTTGATCCTTTTTCCCCGCCCCAAAGTTACGAAGCAAGAACTGTGGAACGTAATGTTGGATCTTTGTTTCGGGCATTGGCGTAGGCGTGATCCCTACAGTTAAGGATCTGAAAGCCGCATTCGAAAAGCTCTGGATCGAAAACCGCGCGATTAACAAGACAGCTGTCGGAATACTCTTCAAACACCGGCAACCAAAGAAGCCGCTTCGTCTGGCAAAAGTTGGCGGGCCACAGACTCGTGCTGTTAGGGGCAGCGTTGAGGAATGCTCGCGGACGAGCGTCATCGATCTGTGGCCCGCCGAGGCAATGATATCCCGGCCGCAGGTGGTTGCTACAGGGCTATTCGGTCAGTGCCGCCACCCGACGCTGGGCCTCGCGCTTTCCGACGGTCGCAAGATTCGCAAAAGCCTCAAGCGGTGCGCTCCGCGGTAAGGACAGTCCTTTCTCGTAGTTGTAAATGGACAGCGGAGAGACACCAAGCAATTGGCTGAAGGCCTTCTGGGATAGCCCAAGTTTTTGCCGGCGTTGGCGGCATAGTTCTGCGGTGAAGCGTGGCGCATGTCGACGCTCTTTCTTCGGCTTGAGCGCCCTCGCCTTCACTGCACGTTTCTGCTCCGTTAGTTGGCGCTTTAGTTTCAAGAGCTCTGCGCGCAATTGAGCATTCACTTGTCGCTGCCCATGTAGCGATTTTTGGAGCGGCAAGAGCTGATGGCGCACTATCCGCTTGGCTACGCGCTCAATCTCCACTTTGATAGCGCTCGCGATGTTCATGCATGTTCCGGTTGTAATGATGTGTGAACAGCTTACTCTCCATGAGAGTGGGCGCGATGTGGGGGCGTTCAGAGCGGACAATACCTGGGAGCAAATACCGTGGCAGCTGAGATAATGGTCCCGCTGCAAAACAGTCGCCTTCACCTGGTTCGATGGCTGCGCAAACAGAGCATTCCCTTGCCGCTTCGCAGCGAGGGGCGCCGAAAGCACCATGTCGAGAAGTGGGTTCTTTTTAGGCTGATTGCCACGCTAGCGCAGCGGGATAAACTCACCTACCCTCTAGAAATTCAGAAGAGCGAGCGCCCTGACTTTGACCTAATTCAGGGAGGCTTGACGATCGGCATTGAGGTGACCGAGGCCCTGCCGGCTAATTACGCCGAGCACCAAATCCTTCAAGAGCGGGAATTTCCCGAGGCGCTAATGGAGCCTGGGCACTTTCGCGCTGGGCACGTGCCGCGAGATACGCAGCGATCCATTCTCGCGAGCGGTAGGCTGACAGCCGCCCCGTATATGGGGGACGCGGTCGAGCAGGAGTGGGCCAAGAACATCTCGGATGCTATCACCGGAAAATGCGAGAAACTCGCCGGATTTCGACCGCAAGCTGAAACTTGGTTGCTCATAAAGAACAGCCTTCCGCTTCACAGTAGTGAAATCGAGAAAGCACTGCGCTATTTGCGGCCTGCCTTGGGTTCGATTTGGTCCACCAAGCCAACTTTTGAGCGAATTTACATCGATCACGGGACAAACGCGCTGATCGTTCTGACACCAGCGCAGCAACACGTCGAGGCGATTCTGGATTTGTGGTGGCCCAGGAAATCTGGCTGGAAGTCTCCATCGATGGCGCTATTTGCGGTCGCCCTTCTTGCTGCCGGGGCTTTAGGCTGGATTGTTTTCAGCCATCGATGAAGCCAGGCTTGGTTACCTCTTCAGCGGCTTCGACGGCAAGCAACGTCCCTACAGATCCAAACCGAACTCGGCTTTTGAGAGCCGCCTAGCTCGGCGCCCCGCTACGGCCGCGCGACTGATCCAAACAATCGTTGAGCGCCCTACCCGACCACCCGCCGTTTTGATTCCTCCCTAACTCCGAATCCAACCGAGCGCGCACGTAGGCGGCAACAGGCATTCGGCTATTCGTGAAGTTCTGGCCGCCGGCGCGCGTCAAGATAGTTGTCGCCTCAGTCATGCAGCCAATCGCTGTTTGGTTGTAGCGCCTGATGAGTTCGGC
>NZ_JBYSYG010000008.1:0-28519 GCF_058783045.1 Hydrocarboniphaga sp. FW305-C-57
CTCCCGCTCTACAAAATCTCGACAGCGATTCGGGCAACCAGCTGTCTTTATTCGGGAATTAACCGGACAGTACTGGCCGAGGAGAAAGGCTGGCGCGAAGCATCGAGGAAGCCTGGCTGCTCCGCGGCAGGAATGTTTCGGCGCAATACCACCGGTGTACTCACAGCAAAATCGGCCCACAATAGAGGCCATATGGCCTACTTTTGAGGCATTAGACCCCGTGAGTATTTTCGGCAACGAGACCGCCGAGCGCACACTGCTCGCACTGCAAAACTATGGCGAAGGCTACGCACGGCAGATCGCCGATCTCTACGGGCTGCCGCACAGCGTCGTGCAGAAGCAATTGCTACGCCTCGAACGCGACGGTGTGCTGGTAAGCCAGCTCAAAGGGCGAACGCGCGTCTTCACCTGGAACCCTCGGTATCCTTTGCGTACGGAGCTTTCCGCCTTGCTCGAAAAAGCGCTGTCGCTGATACCTGAAAAAGATCGGGCTCGCTGGTTCTACTCCCGCAAGCGGCCACGCCGTACCGGGAAGCCGCTTGGATCATGATCGACGAACTCACTTCGCTCGAACACATCGCTGCTCTGGTCTCGGAGGCGTTGGCTCGGGCAGGCATCAACGCCGTCTTGAGTGGCGGGGCGGTGGTTCGATCTATTCGGAAAACGAATTCCAGTCCTACGATCTCGACTTCATTACCTCGCACGCGATGAAGGAAGTCGTCGCACCGCTCGCGGCACTGGGCTACGTCCGCGGCAAAGGACGCCACTTCACCCATCCGCGAACGCCGTACCTGATCGAGTTTCCACCGGGCCCCTTGATGGTCGGCGATCAGAGGGTCACTCGCAGTCACGAGCGGAAAACATCGATGGGCGTGATCCGACTGCTGACTCCGACTGATGCCGTGAAAGACCGGCTTTCCGCCTTCTTCTACTGGAGCGATCGCCAGTCTCTCGCGCAGGCACTGGCGATCGCGAGACGTCAGCCGGTCGATTTGCAGGATATCGAACGCTGGGCACTCGCGGAGCCGATGCCAGCTGCCGAGCGTTTCGGGATCTTCAGGAATCAGCTATCCGAAGGATCACTCTGAAATTCGGAAGCCTCGCTCTGCTCAGCCTTCAATACCGAATCGTCTCCCCCGCGAGCGGCTTCATGAGCGGCGACGGCTTGCGCAGATGCGTGGCCTGCTCGTAGGCGTAGGCCATGCCGATCAGCTTGGGTTCGTCGTAGGGCTTGCCGAAGATCGTGATGTCCATCGGCAGACCTTGTGTGCCGAAGCCCATCGGCACAACAACCGAGGGGAAACCCACCGAGCTGTAGCCCGACAAGGTCGCCGGTTGCGGCAGTTCCGACGTCACGTAGGCCTTGTCCTCGATCGTCTGGACCGGGTTCTTGATCGGCGGAGCGAAGCTGCTGAAGTACGGAAACACCAGCGCGTCGACGCCATAACGCTCGAATACGGCGAGCTTGTCGGCCGTCGCCTTCGGCATCGTCTCGTTGATGAAGGCCTTGTACTCGGGCGCATCGGTCGAGGTCGTCAGCGAAGTCTTGAGCAGGCGCATCACGCTGTCTTCGACCGGCAGCGCTGACTTCATCACCTCGGTTTCGTAGAGACGCACCATCTCGGCGACGGTCTTCGGCAGCTTGGGGTCTTTGAACGTGGCCAGGTAACGCTCCCAATCGGCCTTGAAGCGATAGTCCGACAGGCGCCGGATGTCGCGATTGCCTTCGCCGAGATAGCGCTGGACGAAAGCCGCATCCAGGCGAATGTCGACGGTCGTCGCACCGAGCTTGCGCATCTGCGCGATCGCCTGCTCGGCCAGCGCATCGATCTGCGGATCGCCGCCGAAGAAGTCGCGCACGATGCCGAGCTTCTTGCCCTTCAGGGCACCCGCGTCGAGATACTTCGTGAAGTCGAGATGCCCGTTCTCGACCGGATAGCGTTTCTGCATTTCGTCCCAGACGCGCAGGCCGAGCGCATCGGCCGCGTCCTTGAACGCGATGGTACTCAGCATCTGCGCCATGTCGGTGACGCTGCGCGCCATCGGTCCGGCCGAATCGAAGTTGAGATTCTTCGGAGCGATGCCGTCGCGCGAGATCAGGCCCGTGGTCGGACGCAGGCCGACGATGCCGTTGTAGGCCGCGGGTCCGCGCACCGAGGTGCTCGTATCGGTGCCGACCGCGAGCACCGCGAAGTTCGCCGCGATCGCCGCGCCCGAGCCGCTCGACGATCCGCCCGTATGCCGCTTGAAGTGATATGGATTGACGGTCTGCCCGCCGACCGAGTTGTAGCTGCCGCCGGCGAACTCGCCCATCGCCGCCTTGCCGAGGATCACCGCGCCGGCTTCGCGCAAAGCCTTGGCGATCGCCGCATCGTCGGGTGGAACCGCGTTGCGCAGTAGCGCCGAGCCATTGCTCGTCGGCATGTCGTAGGTGTCGACGTTGTCCTTCAGCAGCACCGGAATGCCATGCAGTGGACCGCGCGGCCCTTTGGCCGCACGCTCGCGATCGAGCGCCGCGGCCTGCTCGGCGGCGCGCGGATTCAGGCTCAGGATGGCGTTGAGCTTCGGCCCGCCGTCTTCATAGGCCGCGATGCGCGCAAGGTACAACTGCACGAGGCGCTCGGAACTCAAGGCGCCGGACTGCATCGCCGACTGGATGTCCGCGATCGTCGCTTCCTCGAGCACGAAGCGCTGGTCGGCCGCATCGAGCGCGGATGCGGCGAACAGCATCGCGGCGGCCAAGCAGAGCCGTGTCGGAGCGGGCAGCAGTTTCGACAGCGGGCGCGGAGTCTTCATCGTCGGATCGTGCGTATGAGTGTCTGCATTCAGACGCGCGCACCGGTGCCTCACCCCACTGCATCGATCGGCCACGCTGAGTCGAGGTGGGGTGTCGGCGAATCGAGCCCGTCTGACTCTGCGACACCCGCACGGATAGCCTCGCCCCATGGTTCCTACGCGAAACCACGCATCGAAGCGCGCGGCGCGCGGCTTCTTCGCCGCCGCGGCACTCCACGCCTCGTTCGCTGCGCATGCGGCCTTTCCGGTCGAAGAGACCAGCATCGCGGCGCTGCAATCGGCGTATCTGGGCGGAACAGCCAGCGCCGTCGAAGTCGTGCAGTCGCATCTCGCACGCATCGCCGCGTACGACAAGCGAGGCCCGCTGATCAATGCGCTGATCACGGTCAACCCGAAGGCGCTCGAAGACGCGGCCGCGCTCGATGCGGCGCTCAAGAAGACCGGCAAGCCGGTCGGCCCGCTGCACGGCGTTCCGGTGCTGATCAAGGACAATCTCGACGCCGTCGGCATGCCGATGACCTCGGGCTTCCAGGGCTGGAAGAACTACTACCCGCCGACCGATTCGCCGGTGGTGGCGAAGATCAAGGCGGCCGGCGGCATCATCATCGCCAAGGCCTCGCTGTCGGAATTCGCGCGCGGCGGCGGAGACAACATCAACTCGGTGGTCTCGGGCTACGCGCGCAATCCGTACAACACTGCGTTCGCGACCGGCGGCTCGTCGGGCGGAACCGGCGCCGGGCTCGCGGCGAGCTTCGGCGTCGTCGGCATCGGCACCGATACGGGCGGCAGCGTGCGCATGCCGGCCGCGCACAATGCACTCGCCGGCCTGCGCCCGACCGTGGGACTGGTCTCGCGCAGCGGCATGGTGCCGCTCAACAGCGTGCGCGACACCGCCGGCCCGATGGCGCGCAGCGTCGAGGACATGGCGATCCTGCTCGACGTGATCGCCGGCATCGATGCCGACGACGCCGCCACCGCGCGCGCCAAGGGCCACATCGCCAAGAGCTACAGCGCAGTGCTCAAGCCCGATGCACTCAAGGGCGCGCGGCTCGGCGTGCTCAGGCAGGTGTTCACCGACAAGGTCGCCGATCCGCGCGTGATCGCGCACTTCGACCAGACCATCGCCGAGTTGCGCGCGGCCGGCGCGACCGTGATCGAAGACTTCAAGGTCGAGGGCTTCGAGCAGATTCCGCGTCCACCGCAGACGCCGGCGCGGTTCAAGGACGACCTGGCCAAGTTCATCGCCAAACACCCCGGCATTCCGTTTGCGTCGGTGGAAGCGATCGCGAAGTCGAACCTGCTGCATCCGCTGCACCAGGCCGGTTTCGACGCGGCCGCCGTCGCCAAACCGGTTGCCGAAGATCCCGAGACCATCGAAGGCGCGGCCAACGAACAGCGCTATCGCGACATCTTCACCAAGGCGATGGATGCGGCCAAGGTCGATGCACTGGTGTTCCCGACCTGGGCGCAGCTGCCGGCGATCAATGGCGATCGCAACACGCAGCTCGTCGCCGATCCGAAGCCGGCTCCGAACGCAGGTCCGACCGCGCTCGGCAGCAGCCTGACCTTCGTCGGCAGCAGCCTGCAGTGGCCGGCGCTGTCGGTGCCGAGCGGCTATCTCGGCGAAGGCCTGCCCGTGGGCCTGCAGATCCTCGGCCGCGCCTGGGACGAAGCCCGGATCATCCGCTACGCGTATGCCTACGAACAGGCGACGCATCACCGCCATGCGCCGGCCAGCGTGCCGCCGCTGAGCCCCGCCGTTGCGAGCCTCGCCCGATGAGTCACGACGAACAGAAGATGCCGACGCTGCTCTGCATCGCCGCGATGCTGAGCGTCTTCAGCCTCGATGCCTACGGTGCCGAAGCCAAGCCCAAGATCGCGATCTTCTCGGGCCCGACCGCGACGATCCAGAACAACGAGCCCTTCGTCACGAGCATCAAGGCACGCGAGAAATACGGCCTGCCCGCGCTGATCGATGCGCATGGCCACGAAGCAAGCGTCGATGTGCTGAGACCGCAGCGGCTCGCCGCTCCCGTGAAGGTCTATGTCGAGCAGTTCTCGGCGCATCCGCTCGAGCGCGACGTCGCCGAGCTCTACGGCCCGCCCGACGGCTATCTCGACGCGAGCGGCGCGTTCTCGAAGGAACGTCGCTCACCCGAAGACAAGCCGGTGTACGAAGTCGAACTCAAGCCCGAGGACGGGCTGTATCCGCTGCCGTACATGGCGCGCCAGGTCGACGGCTCGGCCTGGGATTCGAACGCGACGAAGCCCGGCGCTCCGTTCGCCAAATCACGCCAGACGTTCTATCCGGACGCCTCGCGCATCTTCGAAGAGATCGAGCGCGAAGGCGCGAACCTGCAGTCGCTCGCGAGCTTCGATTTCTATCGCGCGGCGCCATCCGGCGGTTACACCAAGGGCCTCAAGGCCGAGCTGCGCACCGACGTCGGCAGCGGAGACATCGCGCCCGAAAAACCCGGCGTCGATTTCTTCCAGTACGGCGCCTACGGCACCTCGCCGACGCGCGCGGCGCTCGCCAGGGCCACCAACGTCGTGCAGGCGGCGATGGGCAGCGGCGATTACGCGGGCGGCATCTGGTTCGAAGGCTCGCCGAACATCGAGGATTCGGCGTACTGGATGAACCTGCTCATCGATACGCCGCAACCGCTCGTGTTCAACGCGGCCCAGCGCACGCGCGGCAAGATTTCGCCGGACGGCGACGCCAACATCATCAACTCGGTCGAGTACATCGTCTCCGAGGTCTGGAAGGACGCGCAGGGCAAGAACCAGCTCGGCGCGATCGCGATCCAGGACGACGTGCTCTACACCGCGCGCGAAATCACCAAGGGCGATGCGCGTCCAGGCGGCTACGTGCCCACCGGCGGCTTCGGCGGCTATCTCGGCGACACCGATCCGCTGACCGTGGCCTATGTTCCGAACCGCCTGCACACGCATCGCAGCGAAGTGCGCAGCACGCTGATTCCGGTCAAGGTCAAAGGCATCCAGCGCAATCCGAGGGGCGGCGTCAAAGTCATCGACGTGGCGCTCAAGAACGCCAGTGGAGAGCTGCTGCCGACGGCGATTCCGAACGTCGTCATCGTCAAGGGTTCACGCTGGTCGATCGTCGACGAATCGCGCAAGGCCGACGTGGCCGTCGACGTGCTCGCGCAGATCGACCAGGCGCTCGACGGCGAACCGCTGAGCGGCATCGCGGCCGAAGGCAACCAGGGCGGCAGCTTCGTTCCGGCCTACGACGCGGCCTTCGCACTCGCGGCTGCGAGCGGCATTCCGGTAGTCAAGGTTTCGCGCGGACCGACCGTCGGCTATCTCGCGGGCAATCCGGACAATCTGTTCATCGAGGGCAGCAACCTCAGCTCGACCAAGGCGCGCATGCTGCTGATGGCCTGCCTGATGCGCTTCGGCGCGCTGCCTCCGGCTGCCGATCCGTACAAGCCGACCGAAGCCGAGCTCAAGGCGATCAAGGCGCGCATCGCCGAATACCAGCGCGTGTTCGATACGCATTGAATCGATATGGAACTCCAGCCCAGCCTGGTTTGCGCTCGCTTGTCCCCTGTCCCGCTCGCGGGAGAGGGTAGTCCGGAGGACCGGGTGAGGGGCTGCTCGAAAAGCGAGCTCACTTTTCAGACGAGCCCTCTCTCCCCGCCATCGGCGGGACTCTCTCCCGCAAGCGGGAGAGAGGAACATCAGCGGAAACCGCGGAGCACGCCCATTCTGCAGTCCCCTCTCCCGCCTGCGGGAGAGGGTGGTCCGAAGGACCGGGTGAGGGCTTGCTCGAAAAGCGAGCTCACTTTTCAGACGAACCCTCTCTTCCCGCCTACGGCGGGACTCTCTCCCGCACGCGGGAGAGAGGAACATCAGCGGAAACCGCGGAGCACGCCCACTCTGCAGTCCCCTCTCCCGCCTGCGGGAGAGGGTGGTCCGGAGGACCGGGTGAGGGGCTGCTCGAAAAGGGAGCTCACTTTTCAGACGAGCCCTCTCTCCCCGCCTTCGGCGGGACTCTCTCCCGCACGCGGGAGAGAGAAACATCAGCGGAAACCGCGGAGCACGCCTCCTCTGCAGTCCCCTCTCCCGCTCGCGGGAGAGGGTGGTCCGAAGGACCGGGTGAGGGTTTGCTCGAAAAGGAGTTCATCTTTCAAACAAACCCTCTCTCCCCGCCTTCGGCGGGACTCTCTCCCGCAAGCGGGAGAGAGGAAACGCAGATCGCGCTTTAGGTGCCTCCGGAGTTCCGCATGCGGATGAAATCCGTGTTGCTCGCCTCGCTGCTGATCGCCGGCGCCGGTGCTCTCGCCTGGCCCAAGCTCTCGCCCTTGCTCAAGCCGCAGGCGACGGCAGCGCCGGCGAAGACCGGCGCCGCATCGACCGCGCTCAAAGTATCGGCCGTGCGCCTCGATCCGGTGGCCTTCACCGAAACGCTCAGTGCGACCGGCACCTTGATCCCCGAAGAAGGGGTCGAGCTGCAGGCCGAAACCAGCGGCAGGGTCATCGCGATCAATTTTCGCGAAGGTGCGCGCGTCGCCAAGGGCAGCCTGCTCGTCAAGCTCAACGATGCGGAGCTGCGCGCGACGCTCGCACGCGCCCAGCATCAGCTCGCGCTCGCCGAAACCCGCGAGCGCCGGCTCGCGCCGCTGATCAAGCAGGGCCTCGTGCGCCAGGAGGACTACGACATCGTCGCCTCCGAAGTGAACGTGCAGAAGGCCGAGATCGAGCTCACGCGCGCGCAGATCGACAAGACCGAGATCCGCGCCCCGTTCGACGGCGTGATCGGCCTGCGCTACGTCAGCGAAGGCGCCTTCGTCGGGGCGAGCACGCGCGTCGCCACCTTGCAGCGCCTCGACAAGCTCAAGATCGATTTCTCGGTGCCCGAGAAATACGCGGGCCGCATCCGCATCGGCAGCCCGGTGCAGTTCAGCGTCGCCGGTTCGGAGCGGCGCTTCGAAGCGACCATCTACGCCTACGATCCGCGCATCGACTCGGGCACGCGCTCGGTCCTGATCCGCGCGCAGACCGACAATGCGCAGCATCGCTTGCTACCCGGCGCCTACGCGAACGTCGAACTCGTACTCGATACGCTGTCCGGCGCGCTGCTGGTGCCGGCGGTGGCGGTGATTCCGGGGCTCAACGAAAAGAATGTGTTCGTGTTCCGCGATGGCCACGCCGAGCGTCGCAAGGTGGAAACCGGAACGCGCACCGCGACCACGGTGCAGATCCTGTCGGGCCTCGCGGCGGGCGACGTCGTCATCACCTCGGGCCTGCAGAATCTGCGCGCGGGCCAGGCGATCGCCATCGACGCGATCGCCAGCAGCGCTCCGGCGTCGAACACCGGCGCCGTCGTACCTGCGGCCAGGCTGCGCGGCGCGCCATGAACAAGCTCGCGAATGGCGGAGGCCTGGCCGAGCTCAGCATCCGCCGGCCGGTGCTCACGATCGTGCTGTCGATCCTGATCCTGCTCGCGGGCCTGCTGTCGATCGGCCGGCTCGGCGTACGCGAATATCCGGCCGTCGATCCGCCGTCGATCTCGATCACCACCTCGTATCCGGGCGCCGCCGCCGAAGTGGTGCAGGCGCAGATCACCGAGCCGATCGAGGAGGCCGTGAACTCGGTCGCCGGCATCGTCTCGCTGACCTCGACGAGCCGCGAAGGCGCGAGCCAGATCAACGCCGAATTCTCGCTCGACACCAATCTCGAAACCGCCGCGAGCGACGTGCGCGACCAGCTCTCGCGCGCGCTGCGCAACCTGCCCGCCGACGCCGACCCGCCGATCCTCAACAAGGCCGACGCGGATTCCTCGCCGATCTTCGGCATCGCGCTGTCGAGCGAAGCGCGCTCGCAGCTCGAGCTCGGGGCGTACGCGAACCTGCTCAAGGAACGCCTGCAGACGGTTCCGGGCATCGCCGCGGTCGATCAGCCGGCCGAGAAGAAGTACGCGATGCGCTTGTGGATGGACCCGGAGAAACTCGTCGCCTACGGCATTTCGCCGCTCGACGTGCGCTCCGCGCTGCAGCGCGAGAACATCGAGCTGCCATCGGGACGCATCGAAGGCGAATCGATCGAACTGCCCGTGAAGACGCTGTCGCGCCTCAACACGGCGGAGGAATTCGACCGCCTCGTGCTCAAACGCGATGGCGATCGCATCGTGCGTTTGCGAGACGTCGGCTACGCCGAGCTCGGCGCCCAGAACGAGCGCGGCGCGCTGAAGATGGGAAACAAGCCGATCGCCGGGCTCTACTTCAAGCAGCAGCCCGGCGCGAACCAGATCGAGATCGTCGATGGCCTGCGCGCACGCCTCGCGCAGATCGAGAAGGATGTTCCGGACGACATCCGCATCGACATCGCCTACGACAACACCGAGTACGTGCGCCGCTCGCTGCTCGAGGTGTCCGAGACCATCTTCATCGCGTTCGCGCTCGTGGTGCTCGTGGTGTTCGCGTTCTTTCGCGAATGGCGCACGACGCTGATTCCGGTGCTCGCGATCCCGGTCTCGATCGTCGGCGCGTTCGCGGTGATGGCGGCGGCCGGTTTCTCGATCAATGTGCTGACGCTGCTCGGCATCGTGCTCGCGATCGGCCTCGTCGTCGACGACGCCATCGTCGTGCTCGAGAACATCTACGCCAAGATCGAGAACGGCATGGCGCCGATGCAGGCCGGCATCCAGGGCACGCGCGAGATCTTCATGGCGGTGGTCTCGACCACCATCACGCTGGCCGTGGTGTTCCTGCCGCTGCTGTTCATGGGCGGCCTGTCGGGCCGGCTGTTCCGCGAATTCGGCGTCACCATCTCGGGCGCGGTGCTGATCTCGGCCGTCGTCGCGCTGACCTTGACGCCGATGCTGAGTTCGCGTCTGCTCAAGCCGCACCAGGCCCACGGCTGGCTGTTCACGCGCACCGAGCCTTTCTTCACCGGGCTCGAAGCCGGCTACGCCCGCAGGCTCGCGGGCTTCCTGCGTCACCGCTGGATCGCCCTGGCGATACTCGCGGCCGCGGGCGCGATCATCGCCGCGCTGTTCGTGCAGCTGCCGCGCGAGCTGTCGCCGCTTGAGGATCGCGGACGCATCTGGCTGCGCGCGACCGGAGCCGAAGGCGTCAGCTACGAATACATGCAGGGCTTCATGGATGACCTCACCGAGGCCACCACCGCCCTGGTGCCCGAAGCACAGGTGCTGATGACGCAGGTTCCGGGCACCGGCGGCGGCAACGGCGTGCAAGGCGTGATCAACAGCGGATTCATTCGCATCTTTCTGAGCGAGAAGGAGCATCGCGAACGCAGCCAGGGACAGATCGCCGAACAGCTGCGCGTGCTGCAGAACCGCTTCACCGGGGCGCGCGTCAACATCACGCAGGAGGCGACCATCGGCGAGCGCCGCGCCAGCGAAACCGGCGTGCGCTTCGTCGTGCAGGCACCGACGCTCGCCGATCTGCAGGATGCGCTGCCGCACTTTCTCGACGAGGCGCGCAAGCGTCCAGAATTCAGCTTCATCGACTCCGATCTCAAATTCAGCAAGCCCGACGTTCGCCTGTCGATCGATCGCGACAAGGCGCAGACGCTCGGCGTTTCGGTGCTCGACATCGGCCAGACCTTGCAGGCCGCGCTGAGCGGACAGCGCTACGGCTACTTCGTGCTCGATGGCAAGCAGTACGACGTCATCGGCCAGTTCACGCGCGACTTTCGCTCGAGCCCGCGCGATCTCGGGCGCATCGCGGTCCTGCCCGACAGCTCCGCTTCCGGCGCCGCCGTTCCGGTGCGCCTCGACAATCTCGTCAGCCTGACCGAAAGCAGCTCCCCACCCGAGCTCTATCGCTACAACCGCTACAACTCGGCGACCGTTTCGGGCACGCTCGCGAGCGACGCGACGATCGCCGACGGGATCCAGGCCTTCGAAGCGGTGGCGCAGGCCACGCTCGATACACGCTTCACCACCTCGCTGACCGGACAGGCGCGCGACTTCGTCGAAAGCGCGTCCTCGCTGGGCTGGGTGTTCGTGCTCGCGCTGCTGCTGATCTACCTCGTGCTCGCCGCGCAGTTCGAGAGTTTCGTCGATCCGTTCGTGATCCTGCTGACGGTTCCGCTCGCGCTGGCCGGGGCGCTCGCGGCGCTGTGGTACTTCGATCAGACGCTCAACATCTTTTCGCAGATCGGCCTGATCATGCTGATCGGCCTGGTGACCAAGAACGGCATCCTGATCGTCGAATTCGCCAATCAGCGCCTCGAAGACGGCGCCGCGAGTCCGCTCGCCGCCGTGCAGCACGCGGCGGCCGCGCGCCTGCGCCCGATCCTGATGACCACGCTCGCGACCATCCTGGGCATTCTGCCGATCGCGCTCGCACTCGGCGCCGGTGCCGAAAGCCGCACCTCGATGGGCATCGCGGTGATCGGCGGGCTGATCGGCGGTGGCGTGCTGACGCTGTTCGTGATTCCGGCGATGTACGTGCTGCTCGGCAGCCGCAAGCGCAAACCGCTGCAAGCCGACGCCGAAGCCAGCGCCTTGCCCGCGTGATTCCAACGTGATTCCAGCACGACGCCGGCGATGAGCGAGGCTTTTCAGGATCGGATCGTGCATCGTGCAGGTTCAGGCGCCACCACCGAGTGCACCGATGCTCGATTTCGGCCTGACGACTGAAGACTTCCTGCGGCAGCATTTCGAGCGTCGTCCGATGCTGCGCAGGGCCGCGCTGCGATCGCAGGGCTTCTCGTGGCGCGATCTCGATGAGCTGCTGCACCACATTGAACCGACCGAAGCGGGATTCCAGCTGTTTCGCAACGGCCTGGTTCCACAAGCGCAATACACCCACGATTCGACCACGATGGGCCTGCAGCGACGCCGCCTGCACAAGCGGCGCTTCTGGGCTCTGCTGCATTCGGGCGCGAGTGTCGTCCTCAACCGGCTCGAACATCAATCCGGCGCGATGCAGCGGCTATGCTCCGAAGTCGCGCGCTTCTGCAGCTTGCCCACGAGCGGCAACGCCTACCTGAGCATCGGTGGAGACGGCAGCTTCGGCCGTCATTGGGATACGCACGACGTGTTCGCCGTGCAGCTGATCGGCTTCAAGCGCTGGCGCGTATTCGAGCCGACACAGATCCTGCCGCTCGCCGAGCAGACCAGCCAGCGTTCGCCGCTGCCCTGCCCGGCCCAGCCCGTTCTGGACGTGACGCTGCAGGCCGGCGATCTGCTGTATCTGCCGCGCGGCTGGTGGCACGAGGTATTGCCGGGCGATCAGCCGAGCTTTCATTTTTCGATCGGCAGCTACACGGCCACCGTTCAGGACTACATCGTCTGGGCGAGCCAGCAACTGTTGCCCGGATATGCGGGCGCGCGCCGCAGCCTGCTGCCGGGCGCGCCGCTCGAGGATGTCGCCGCGAGCCTGCAGGCCCTGCAGTCGCAGGCGACGAAACCCGAATGGCTGGCGCGTTTCCATGCCGAGCGCGGCGAACGCGAAAACCGCTGCACCGGTTTCGATACCGAACTGTTCCTCGCTCGCGATGCGGCCTCGTTGCTGAACGCTTCGACCCGGATCGCGCTGATCGCCGGCGTGCATATGAGCGGCGGGCAGCTGGAGCTGCTCGGCAATGGCTCAAAAATGAGCATCGACGGAATCGCGCGCGCCATCGTGATGCTTTTGTCGAATCGCAGTTCGTGCAGCCTGCAGGAACTCGGCGAACACTTGCCGCAGGTACCGACCGGCGCACTGCGTTCGGTGCTGCTCGAGCTCGCGACGCACGAACTGGTTTCGGTCGAAAGAAGCTGATTTCCAAGCACGGGGCTTTTGCCTACGCAAAAAAACGCATCGAACGTGGTAGGGGTCGGGGCTTGCGTCCCGTCTGAATCACGAGGTGGACTGCGATCACTGATACGCACGCTAAATCGGGGCTTTCCGGGCGAAAAAATTACAGCTCAAACTGCAATCCACATTACTCATCGGCATGGGATTTGCTCGATGCCCTCTGCGATCGGCAGGTGTTCAGCGATCCACGATGAAGTCGTCGGGCCAGGCCGGTTCGAGTCTTCGGTTCTCGAACCTGAAGCGCGATTCTTAGGGATTCTTGGGGATGAGCGGCGGACCAGAAGATGTCATAGCCAGCGGGGAGATCGCGTTCGACCTCACGCAGTCGC
The DNA here is from genome assembly GCF_058783045.1 of Hydrocarboniphaga sp. FW305-C-57. NCBI lineage: Bacteria > Pseudomonadati > Pseudomonadota > Gammaproteobacteria > Nevskiales > Nevskiaceae > Hydrocarboniphaga > Hydrocarboniphaga sp. FW305-C-57. Next base: position 12,920 of record NZ_JBYSYG010000008.1, read on the forward strand.
TGTCTCGCGACGCGCTGTCGGTCCAGAGCACGATCCGCCGCTATCACGATTCGCTGGTTCATTTCCTGCGCCAGCGTCTGCGCAGGCCCGAAGACGCGCTCGACGTTGCACAGGAAGCCTACATCCGCCTGCTGCAGTACGAAGGCTCGCGCGAGATCCAGTCACCGTCGTCGATGCTGTTCCGCATCGCCATCAACGTGGCCAACGATCTGGAGCGCGCCGAGCAGGTGCGCCGGGCTTCGGATCAGGTCAGCGTCGATGACGTCGAGCTGGTCGCCGACACTCCCTCGCCCGAGCGGCAGGTCGCCGGCCAGCAGGAACTGGCCCAGCTCAAAGATGCCATCCGCCTGTTGCCGCCCAAGTGCAAGCAGGTGTTTCTCCTGAGCCGCGCACGCGGCATGACCTACCCGGAGATCGCCCGTCATTGCGGCATCTCGGTCAAGATGGTCGAGAAGCACATCAGCCATGCGCTGGCCGTTTGTCTGAAGAAGGTAGGGGGTTGCCAGGAGGGCGCGTCTCAGGGTTGATGAACGAAACCAAGACCGAGGCAACGCTGGAGGAAGCCGCGCGCTGGTCCGCGCGGCTGTGCGCGCCCGACTGTTCCGATCGTGACCGCGCCGATTTCGAGCGCTGGATGCTGGCGGACGAGTCGCACGCGGACGCCTTTGCAGCGACACAACTCCTTTCCGATGGTGTCGGCCTGCTCGCCGATGCCGATGCCGAACTCGCGGCGATGGCCGACGAGGCCTATGCGATGGGCGCGGGAGACGATCCGGCTTGCGCCCGCGCGACGGTACCGCCGCGCAGCGCGCAGCGGCGGCAGCGCGCACCGCAGCGGCGTCGCTGGGCCCTGCCCGTGGGCCTGGCGGCGGGTGTCGTCGCGGCGGTCGTCGGTCTGAGCGCGCTGCAGCCGCATCACCTGGTGCCTTCCGGCGATCTGTATTCCGCGGTCGACGCCGCCAGACGCATCGAACTGGCAGACGGCTCCGTCGTGCAGCTCGATGTCGGCAGCGAAATGCGCGTGGAACTGACGCCGCGCGAACGCCGCATCGATCTCGACAAGGGGCGCGCGCTGTTCGAAGTCGCGCACGACAGCACGCGGCCGTTTTCGGTTTCGGCCGCGCGCTCGCGCACCACGGCGCTCGGTACGCGCTTCCAGGTGCAGAACGACGCGGACACCGTCATCGTCACCTTGACCGAAGGCTCGGTGGCAGTCGAAGGCCTCGGTTCGCGGCATCCGCACCGCGAGCGCCTGGAACCCGGCGACCAGTTGCGCATCGCGCCCGATCGCGACGACAGCTGGAGCCGTCGCCGTGTCGATTCCGACGTGGTGACGAGCTGGTCCCACGGCCGCCTGGTGTTTCGCGGCACACCGCTTTCCGAAGCGCTGACCGAGATCAATCGCTACTCCAAGGTGCAGGTCCATCTCGGCGATCCCGACCTTGGACGGCTGCTCGTCAGCGGCAACTTCATTCCGGGCGACAGCCGCTCGATCGCATCGGCGATCGCGTCGGTGCTGCCGCTGAGGCCGATCGAGAACGGCGACGAAATTTTGCTGTTCGGACTCTACGGAGCCGGCGACTGAACCACGGTCTTCAGACCGCGTTTTACCTAGCCTCCGGTTCGATGCCGGTGTGGAGCAAAGCGGCTCCACGCCGAGGCGTAGCGAACGAGACGAGCGAGCGGTATCCGATCCGACCGAGGAACGGGCGGACGTTTGCACTGTGTCGGCCGCGCCCCGCGGGCCGACCTTGGGACGCCATTGAACGCGAAGTCGAGTCCAACGACGGGCCGGCCATACCGACCCATGAGGCACGTGCTGGCGACCGCCCTGGCGGCCGCGACGATCGTCTCGCTTGAACCCACGCACGCGCAGGCTCCGCAGGCTTCCGAGCACCGTCCAGGCCTGACGGCCACCATCGACTTTTCGATTCCGCACGGGCGCCTCGACGATGCGCTCGACCGTTTCAGCGAGCAGGCCGGGCTGCAGATCGTCTACGACCCTAGCGTCGTGCACGGCCGCTCGGTGCCCGCGACGCTCGGGCGCATGCGCGCCGACCAGGCGCTGCGCAAGCTGCTCGACGGCTCCGGTCTGCACTGGACGCTGATCAACGGCCACACGGTCGCCATCCGCGGGGTAGCCGAGCCGCCTTCGTTGCCCCCGTCGATCGATCCCGCGGTGCCCGCCCCGGCCACCGGCGACCTGCCGGGCAGCGGCGTGGTCGTGCTCAGCGACATCCAGGTCAGCGCCGATCCCTTGCGCGGGCTGCCGATCGAAGCCATCAACACGAGCTTCGGCTTTTCCAAGTCGATGCTCGAGACGCCGCGCTCGGTGTCGATGATCAGCCAGGAGACCATCGATCGCTTCGGGCTCTCCGCGGTCGAGGATCTGGTTCGCGTGGTGCCGGGCACCTTCACTCCGACCCGCTTCGGCATCCAGGGCGGGATCGACGTGCGCAGCGTACCTGCCGACACCTTCTTCCGCGGCATGAAGCGGCTCAATCTGCAGGGACATGCACCGACCGTGCTGTCGGCGATGGATTCGATCGAAGTGGTCCGCGGACCGCCCTCGCCGCTTTACGGCATGGGCAAGATCGGCGGCTACACCGACATGATTCCGCGCTCCGGACGGGCCGCCGACGGCAGCTACCTCGATCGGTCGCACGGCCAGGTCAGCGCGATGGTCGGCGATTACAGCGCGACCGACCTGAGCAGCTCGCTGCAAGGGCCGCTGAAGGTCGGCCAGGCGCGTGGCGGATACCACCTGTTCGGCATGATCATCGACAGCGAGACCTATGCCCGCGGCGTGCCGCTCGATGCTTCGATGCTGCAGGGCGGCGTCAGCATCGAAGAACTGGTGCCGCGCTTCCGGCTCGAAGCCGGCCTCAGCGCGCAGAAATCACGCAGCGGCGGCGCGCTGATCGGCCGCTTCACCCAGGAGCTCGCCGACAGCGGGCGCTACATCCGCGGCCTGCCGCTGATCAATCTCGATCTCGACCACAACGGCTCGATCTCGTATCGCGAATACAACACGGCGTCGGCCGTTCGCGGCTCGCTGTCGCTCTCGAACCAGCCGCTGTCGCAGCGCTGGGACTGGCCGCTCGACGCCGACGGCCGGCCGCTGACGGTCGACCAGTTTCCGAAGGTGCCGGGCATACCCGAAGCGATGTTCGATTACCTGCAGGCGCATCCTGAGGCCGATCCGGGCGGACTGCTGCGCGCCCAGGGGATCGGCGGTCCATTGCCGCGCAGTGGCTACGTGCCACTGGGCTTCATGCTCGATCCGCGCACGGTGGGCTACGACAAGCTCGATCTGCGGCGCTTCGCCGCGTTCGAGCGCGAGCTGCACGCCGATCTCGCGACCGCCTACATCGACTTGATCGACGATCGCGATCCGGACTTCACGATGAAGAACCAGCTGTTCTTCGACGGCATGGATCAGTACAAGATTTCGGAGCAGCCGTTCGGAACCGAACAGAAGCCGCGCATCTTCGAAGAGAAGTTCACCATCACGCGCCGCCTGCCGCGGCAGCCCGCCTGGCTCGACGTCAACAGCCTAGCCTCGATCAATTATCGCCATACGAGCTCTCCGAGCGGACAGTGCTTCGGTGATTTCAGCACCCACCGCACCGATGCGATGGCGGACACCTGGCAGGACAGCCTCGGCGGAATGACGCCCAACACCACGTTCACGAACTGCCTCGTCGATTCGAGCTACGAGACCGGCTTTCCGTACACCGACCACGGCAAGACCAGCTTCAGCGAATTCGGCCTCGGCGTGCTGTTCGACGTCGCCATCGCGCGTTCGACCAATCTGCTGATCGGCGGACGCATCGATGGCTCGGAAGTGCATAACGTCGAATACGCCGGCACGATCAACGTCAACACCGGAACCGCCAGCGCACCAGGCGCGATCGTCGACCGATCGACGGCCGCCCGCGGCTGGGACGAGGGTGTCTCGTGGACCTTCAGTCTGTCGCACGAAGTGCTGCCGGGCATCCGTCCGTACTTCACGATCGCCCAGGAAAGCCTCACGCTCGACAACAACGCCAATCGCATTTCCAACGCCATCGTCGAAGCCGGGCACATCGGCCAGTCGCGCTTGCGCGAACTCGGGCTCAAGGCCAGCCTGCTCGACGACCGCCTGTTCTTCAGCACGGCGCTGTACGAGCAACGTCGCATCAACGTCAGCAATCCGGAAGACCCGACCATCACCGTCGAAGCCTCGTCCACCGTCACGCGCGGTTGGGAAAGCGAGGTCAAATGGGTTCCGACGCCCAACGTCTTCGCTTCGTTCTACGCGCTGTCGCAGAAGACCTTGTACGACCCGAACCGGGGCGGCGTCATTCTGATCGACGCACGCTCGCTCGGCTTCCAGGACGTCGTCGATCCCGCCACCGGCGAAGTGGTCTATCCGGCCGAAGCCTTTCTGTTCGGTGGCCGCGCCTTCATCCAGTTGCCGCCCGGCGTCGAGGCCTATCGCGAAAAGCAGGGCAACCCGAACGTGCAGCTCGGCGCGTCGCTGACCGCACGCCTGAGTTCGGGTTTCGGATTCACGCTCAGCGGCAATCACTTCTCGGCAGTGCCGGCCGGCCGATTGCAGCTGATCGAACTGCCCGCTTCCACGGTATTCAACGCCGGCGCTTTCTACGATCGCGGCCAGTGGCAGTTGCGCGCGGACGTCTTCAACTTGAACGGCGAACGCTACTTCCGCGCACGAACCGGAGACACGCTCGCCGATCTTCCGGTTTCCGCGATGCCCGATCGGCGCTTCCAGTTCACGGTCTCGCATTGCTTCTGAATGTTTTTTCGTAAGGAGTGAGGCGTGAGGCGAAAAAGCCCCGCTTCACTTCCTGCGCCTCACGCATCACGTCACCTTCGCGAATCATTACCTCGTTGTCAGGTAGGGGGGACACGAAAAGCTCACGTCTGATTCTTCGACAGGCCGCACGCAAGTGCTTGGCGAGGTATCTAAACAGGAGAGCTCATGCGCAGTCCTAACGAGCGCAAGCGCAGCATGCCTGCGCTTGGCTTCAAAGCAACCGATCTGGCGATCGCACTCGCTGCCTTCATCGCAACGAGTGTGCATGCCCAGAGCACAGAAGCGGGTGGATCGTCGGCGGAATCCGATGCCGCCGTGCTCACCGACATCGTCGTGAGCGAAGATCCGCTCGCCTCGATCGCGAACGAAACCACGGGCTCGTCGATCGGCTTCGCAAAGCCCATCCTCGATACGCCGCGTTCGGTTTCCTTCGTCAGCTCCGAGCAGATTCAATTGCTCGGCATCAGTTCGGTCGACGATCTGACGCGCGTGGTTCCAGGCACTTTCACCACCACGCGTTACGGCCTGCAGGGCGGCATCAACGTGCGCGGCGTCGCGGCGGACATGTATTTCCGCGGCATGAAGCGCATCAACATGCAGGGCAATGCGCGAACCTCGCTCGCGGCGATGGATTCGATCGAGGTCATCAAAGGACCGCCCTCGCCGATCTTCGGCATGGGCAAGATCGGTGGCTACAGCAATCTCACGCCGAAGTCCGGCCGGGCCAAGATCGGCACGTATCTCGAGCAGGCGCAAGGCTTCGCGCAGGTCGTCGGCGGCGACTACATGAAGTCCGAAATCTCGGCCGGCGCCGGCGGTCCGATGACCATCGGCAACAAGACCGGCGGCTATTACGTCTACGGCCTGCTCGAGGATTCCGACACCTACATCAAGAAAGTCGGCGTCACCCAGCGCATCATCCAGGCGACCTCGACGCTCGACAATTTCATCGGCCCGTTCAGGCTCGAAGTCGGCACGCAGGCGCAGAACTCGATCACCTCGGGCGCCTACATGAACCGCGTGACGCAGCGCCTGCTCGACGACGGCATTTACATCTCGGGCCAACCGCTCATCAATCTCGACCGCAATGGCGACGGCGCGATCGGTTTCAAGGAAACGCATGAAATGTCGCCGATCAAGGGCAACGTCAGCGGTTCGAACCGGCCGCTGAACCAGACCTTCGCCTGGCCGATGTGCGACGGCGTGCCGTGTCAGCCCGACGAGTTTCCGAAGATCAAGGGCATTCCGCAGACGATGTACGACTATCTGCTCGCCAACCCTGCCGCGGATCCGACGGGACTACTGGTCGCACAGGGCCCCGGCGGACCGGTGCCGACTTCAGGCCAGCTGCCGATCGGCTTCGTTCTCGATCCGCGCACGGTGCAGCAGGTGAAGGTCGACCAGCGTCGCAACGGTGCCTTCGAAACCGAGCAGAACGCGCGCCTGGCGGTGATCTACGCCGATCTGGTCTACGACGCCGACCCGGACTTCCAGCTCAAGAACCAGTTCTTCCACGACTTCTTGGATTCGTACAAGAACTCCTACCTGCCCTACGGTGAAAAGCAGGACATTCACTTGTGGGAAGACAAGATCACGGCGACCTATCGCATCCCCGACGAGAAGCTGCCCGAGTGGCTGCGCATCAACACGCTGGCCTCGATCAACTATCGCGAAACCTTCGGCAAGATCACGAGCTCCGGCGGCGACTTCGACTATCGCCAGGACGTGATGTTCAACGACGGCAATCACTACCCGAACACGATTTTCTGGAACTGGCTCGACAATCCGAGCTACGACACCGGTGCGCCGACGACGACGGTGCGCGACAGCACCTTCAGCGAAATGGGCGTCGGCACGATGTTCGACATCGATTTCTTCACCAACACCAACCTCGTGCTCGGAGCACGCTGGGACAACTCCAAGGCCGAAGCCAACGACTACGATCGCTTTAACGAAAACGCCAGCAACGCGGTCAACAACGGCGTCTGGCTGCCGCAGCGCACGACGCGCAGCTGGGATGACGGCACCTCCTGGAGCGTCAGCCTCTCGCAGAAATTGCCCGGCGGCATCCGTCCGTACATCACCAAGGCCTTGTCGAGCGTCACCCTCGACGGTGCCAACAACATCATCGTCTACGAGACCGTCAACGCGCCTGGCGGCCATATCGGCGAGGCCGAACTGCTCGAGTACGGCGTCAAGGGCAGCTGGCTACAGGACACGCTGTTCTTCACGCTCTCGCACTTCAAGCAGACGCGTACGGACATCAGCAGCGCTGCCGATCCGACCGCTTCGGCCGAAGTGTCGTCGACCGAGACCAAGGGCATCGAAACCGAGCTCAAGTGGTCTCCGGTTCCGAACGCATCGATCCAGGCCTACGCCCTGTTCGCCAAGGCCAAGTACATCATTCCGCAATCCGGCGCCTACGAGTTCAACGGTCGCGATCTGGGCTTCCAGGACGTGCTCGACGACAACGGCAACGTGGTCTACCCGGCCGAAGCCTTCCTCTACGGCGGCCGCGTGCAGATGACGATTCCAACCGCGATCCTCGAGCAGTACAACGCGCGCAACGGCTCGCCCGAGACGCAGCTCGGCCTGAACATGAACTACCGCTTCCGCAACGGCATCGGCGTGCTGCTCGGCGGCAACTGGTTCTCGTCGACGTATGCCGACCGTCTCGAGATGCTCAAGGTGCCGTCGACGACCACGATCAATGGCGCCGTCACCTACGACACCGGCAACTGGCACCTCAAGGTCAACGGCTACAACATCACCGACGAGCGTGTTTTCCGCGCCCGCAACAGCGACACCGGCACCAACCTGATCTCGGTGATGCCGCGTGTCCGCTACGAGTTCACCGTCAAGCTGGATTTCTGATGAGGCGGCATCGAATGGTTGAGAGATTTCACTTCAGGAGCGAAAGATTCATGTCCGACCCACGCAGATTCCGTCTTCGCCTGATCGTGGCCGCCTCGGCCGCTCTGGCGATTCCCACCCTCGTCCCGCTGACCGTCCTGGCCGCCGAGAAGGCGCAGGTCACGGCCGTCATCGGTGAGCAGACCAAGACCGTGCAGGCCGCACGCAGCTCGCAGTCGAACGTCGCCAAGATGGACGACCAGACCGGCAGCATGCTCGCCGAGTATCGGCAGGCGCTCGCCGAATACGACACGCTCAAGGCCTACAACGATCAGCTCGCGGTGCAGGTCGGCTCGCAGCAGCAGGAGCTCGATGCGATCAACCTGCAGCTCGGCGAGATCGACACCACCGCGCATCAGGTTCTGCCGATGCTCACGCGCATGGTGGCCACGCTCGAGAAGTTCGTCTCGCTCGACGTTCCGTTCCTGCCCGAAGAGCGTGCCAAGCGCATCAAGGCACTCAAGGACATGATGGCCCGCGCCGACGTTTCGCTGTCCGAAAAATACCGCCGCATCGTCGAGGCCTATCAGATCGAGATGGAGTACGGCCGCACGCTCGAGTCGTACGCGGGCAAGGTCGGAGACAAGACCGTCGACTTCCTGCGCGCCGGTCGCGTCTCGCTGCTGTACCAGACGCTCGACGGCATGGAGACCGGCTATTGGGATGCCAATGCCAAGAAGTTCGTCTCCGACAACTCGTTCCGCGAAGAAATCAAAGCCGCCATCAAGGTCGCCAAGAAGCAGGCCGCACCTGATTTCGTCACCGTAGCCGTTTCGTCTCCGCTGGAGGCCAAGTAATGAACCCCTCAATTAAAAGCCCGAAGAAACCATCCGCGCTGGGCCAGCTGTTCGCCTGCGCCGTTCTCGCACTGAGCTTCGCGAGCGCGAGTGGCTACGCCACGGCCGCCGACCCGAAGAACCTTGACGAGCTGCTCGCCGAAACCGAATCGGCGCGCTCCGCCGAAGCGGCCGCCAACGCCGAGCGCGAGGCCCGCTTCAAGCGTGAACTCGACAACCAGGCGACGCTGCTCGCCGAAGCCAAGGCCCGCCTCGCCAACGAGCAGAAGCGTGGCGCGGGCCTGACCGCGAGCTTCGACGGCAACGAGAAGGCGATCGCCGATGCGAGCGCTGCGCTCGAATCGCGCTCGGGCAATCTCGGCGAGCTGTTCGGCGTCGTGCGCCAGGTCGCCAACGACTTCTCGTCGGTGGTGAACTCGTCGATCATCAGCGCGCAGTTTCCGGGTCGCTCGGACTTCATCGTCAACCTCGCGCAAACCAAGGAGCTGCCGTCGACGCAGGTGCTCGAGCGCTTCTGGTTCGAGCTGCAGCGCGAGATGACCGAGAGCGGCAAGGTGGTGAAGTTCAAGACCAAGATCGTCAAGCCCAATGGCGACTCGGTCGATGCCACGGTGACGCGCGTCGGTCCGTTCACGGCGACCTCGGACGGCCAGTACCTGCAGTACTTGCCGAGCCAGGGCCAGCTCGCGGCGATGGCGCGCCAACCCGGGCCGAAGTTCGAAGACGCCGCCGAGCGTCTCGAAAGCTCGCGCTCCGGCTACGTCAAGACCAGCATCGATCCGACGCGCGGCGTGCTGCTGTCGATCTACTCGCAGCGCCCGAACCTCAAGGAGCGCATCGATCACGGCGAGGCGGTCGGCTACGTGATCATCGCGGTTGGCGTGATCGGCGCCCTGCTCGCGCTCTACCAGTTCGTGCATCTGCTGATCACGCGCTCCAAGGTCCGCAAGCAGCTCGCCTCGATCGAAGTGCCGCGCAGCGACAACCCGCTCGGCCGCGTGCTGTCGACTTTCCAGGGCAACCACGCCAAGCTCGAGGAGGACGCCGAGATCGTCGAGCTGCGCATCTCCGAGGCGGTGCTCAAGGAAGTGCCCGCGCTCGAACGCTTCCAGTCCTTCATCAAGCTCGCGGTCGCCGCCGGTCCGCTGCTCGGACTGATCGGCACCGTGGTCGGCATGATCGTGACCTTCCAGTCGATCACCGAATCCGGATCGTCCGATCCCAAGCTGATGGCGGCCGGTATCTCGCAGGCGATGATCGCGACGGTGCTGGGCCTGGGCATCGCGATTCCGCTGCTGTTCGCCCACGCCTGGCTGTCGTCGATCTCCAAGTCGATCCTGCAGATTCTCGACGAGCAGAGCACCGGTCTGCTGGCCGGCCGTCTCGAGGCCACCCGCCATGCTTGAGGCGCTCGCGATGCCGCTGCACATCATGAGCGAGATGCGCTCGCTCGGTGGACCGATCGTGTTGTGGATCTTCGGTGCCTGCGTGCTGATGTGGGCGATCGTGATCGAGCGTTTCTGGTTCTTCACCGGCGTGCTCCCGCGGCAGGCGAATCGCCTGCTGCGGGAGTGGAACGCCCGCCCCGAGCGTCACAGCTGGAGCGCGCACCAGATCCGCAAGGCGATGATCTCGACGCTCAACTCCGGCATGAACGCGAACATCCAGCTGCTGCGCGTGCTGGTTCCGATGAGCCCGCTGCTCGGCCTGCTCGGCACGGTGTCGGGCATGCTCGCGGTGTTCGACGCGATGGCCGCACGCGGTTCGGCCGATGCGCGCTCGATGGCCAACGGCGTGTCCGAAGCGATGATCTGCACGCTGACCGGTCTCGCGGTGAGTATCTCGGGCCTCTACCCGGTGTACTACTTCCGGCGCCGCATCCGCCACGAGACCGAGCGTCTCGCCGACAAGTTCCTGTTCTGACCTCCGCCCCATCGCAGCTGACACTACGGAAAGCCTTTTATGCGCCTGCGCAACCGCCGCATGTCGGAAGCCAACGTCGAGGAGACCGGCATCGATCTCGCGCCGATGCTCGACTTCGTCCTGAACCTCTTGATCTTCTTCATCATCACCGCGGTGTTCATGAAGGAAGTCGGCATCACCGTGAGCCGGCCCAATGCTTCGTCGAACACCGAGAAGAAGGAGTCGAGCAGCATCGTCATCGTCATCAACGACGCCGGCGACATCGTCGTCGACAAGAAGCTCACCGACGAGCGCAGCGTGCGCGCCGCCATCGAGCGCCTGCATGCGCAGCGCCCTGAAGACGCGGTGGTGGTGGTCGCCGAGAGCGGCGCGCCGACCGGCATCCTGGTTTCGGTGATCGACCAGGTTCGCCAGGGCGGCGTGATGGCGGTTTCGATCGCACCGGGCGAAAGCTCGACCTGACCTCTAAGGAAACCGACATGCGTTCGCATCGACACAGCATCGAGGAAAGCGAAGACACCGGCATCGACCTCGCGCCGATGCTCGACTTCGTCCTCAACCTGCTGATCTTCTTCATCATCACCACCTCCTTCGTGAAGGAATCCGGCGTCACGGTGACGCGCCCCGAGGCGCTGACCGCCGAGAGCAAGGAGAGCGGCAACATCCTGATCGCCGTGCGTCCCAACGGCGACGTCTGGATGGACAAGCAGAAGATCGACGTGCGCGACGTGCGCAGCGCGATCGAACGCCTGCACATCGAGCGCCCCGAAGACACCGTGGTGATCATCGCCGACCGCGAATCCAAGACCGGCGTGCTGACCAAGGTGATGGACCAGGTCAAGCTCGGCGGCGTCGCCGAAGTGTCGATCGCCGCCGCGCCGCCTCCGGGCTGATCGCCGCGACCGCAGACAACGCCCACGTCATCCGACGACTGTCCCGACGACTTCAACCGACGAGTTCTCCCATGCCCCTGCAACTCAACAGCGAACAGCTGCTGATTCCGACCCGGCCGATGACCTTCGCCGAAATGCTGCGTTCGAAGGACGTGCGCCGCCCGCGCGGCTGGGTGCCGGCGCTCACGGCCTCGCTCGCCCTTTCGCTCGGCATGTTCATCGGCATGCACGCGCTGATCACCGTTTCGGGCCACGGCGCGAAGAAGCCCGAAACCTTGCCGACGATCGACTTCGTACGCCTCAAGCGCGATTCGCAGGTCACGCCGAACGAACGCCGCAAGCCGCCGCCGCCGCCGCCGCCGAAGGCGCCGCCACCGACATCGAAGATGACGGTCGCCACCGAAGCCTCGAGCGACGGCCCGGCGATCTCGGTGCCCGGCAGCCTCGATCTCTCCGCGGGCGGCGGTGGTGGCGGCGGCGTGGCGAGCGGCGGCTTCGACAGCGAGCTGGTTCCGCTGCAGCGCGTGAACCCGGCGTATCCGCAGGATGCGCGGCGCAATCGCATCGAGGGCTACGTGAAGCTCGACCTGCTCGTTGCGCCCGATGGTTCGGTGCGTTCGGCCAAGGTCGTCGATGCCAAGCCCAAGGGCCTGTTCGACGCTTCCGCGGTCACGGCGGTGCTCAAGTGGCGATTCAAGCCCAAGACCGTCGATGGCAAGGCCGTCGAGCAGCGCGGCGTGCAGAAGATCGAATTCACCATCAACAAGTGAGCGCCATCAAATGCGCACGGAGCAGCCGATGATCTCCCACGGCAACCATCGTTCGAAGTGGCAGCTGTGCCGCGTCGCCGCACTCGCCGCCTCGATGTTCGCGATGCAGGCGACCGCGGCGGAAGAAGCCCGCAAGGCGCCGCCCGCGGGCTCGGAGGCGGCGAAGATCGAAGCGCTGAAGGCGCGCCAGGCCGCAGCCCGGGTCGCCAAGGCGGCGCAGGCGGCCAAGGCCGCCGAGAGCGCCGCGAACGCGCCGCAGATCGCCAACCGCGCGGAGTGTGTCGCGCCGCGGCAGGCCTCCGGAACGCTCGGCGAAGCCACCTCCGACGCCATCCGCCGCGCGAGCGAGCTCGTGGCGCAGAAGAAGTCCGACGAGGCGATCGAAAAGCTCAAGCCCTTCGAGACGCGCGGCCAGGCCTTCGACAAGGCCAGCGTGCAGTACAACCTCGGCGTCGCCTACAGCGACAAGCAGCAGTTCCTCGACGCCGCGCATGCGTTCGAGAACGCGCTCGCGTTCGACGTGCTGCCGAAGAACCAGAGCGACCAGCTGCAGTTCAATCTCGGGCAGCTCTACGTGGCCGGTGGCGAGCACGACAAGGGCATCGCCGCGCTCAAGAAGTACATGGCCGAAAGCTGCACGGTGCCGACGCCCGAGGCCCACATGTTCCTCGCCAGCGCGCTGACCGAGCGCAAGCTCTACGACCAGGCCCTGCCCGAAGTCGAAACCGCGCTCGCGCAGAGCAAGAAGCCGCGCGAGAACTGGATACAGTTCAAGCTCGGCGTGCAGTACGAACTCAAGCAGTATCAGGCCGCGGCCGAAACGCTGCTCGATCTGATCGCCATGCAGCCCGAAAAGCCCGAATACTGGAAGCAGCTGTCGGGCGTGCTGCTCGAAATGGACGACAAGGATCAGTCGCTCGCGGTGATGGCATTGGCCGAGCGCCAGGGCTTTCTGGAGCGACCCGCCGACATCATGAACCTGTACAACATCTACATGGTGATCGACGTTCCGATGAAGGGTGGCCAGCTGCTCGAGAGAGCGCTGGCGGAAGGCAAGGTGCAGGAGGATGAAAAGACGCTCGAATCCATCGCCAACGCCTGGATCAACGCACGCGAGTCCGAGAAGGCCGAGCTGGCGTTGAAAAAGGTCGCCGCCGTGGCCGACAAGGGCGAGTATTACTTCAAGCTCGGCGCCATGTATGGCGAACAGGAGCGCTGGCAGGAGTCCAAGGAGATGCTGCAGCTCGCGCTGCAGAAAGGCGGGCTCAAGAAGCCGGGCGATGTCTGGTTTCGCATCGCGCTGGCGGATTACCGCATGAACGATCTGCGTTCGGCGATCGGCGATCTGCAGCAGGCGCAGAAGTACGACGAGACCAGGCGCCAGGCCGGCGACTGGATGCAGAGCCTGTCGGCCGAACTCGCGGCCCAGCAGAGCCAGACCGCCTCGCTGTCGCCGGACTGAGCCTGCGCCTGCTTTCGCCAGCGGCGCGGAGGACGAGCCGCACGTAGGGGCGCGGCGATCGGCGCGCGTCTTGATCAGCATCATCCAACGACGAGATCCGCCGTGCCTTCACTGAACGCCTCCCGCTTTTCACGCCTCGCCGCTTCCGGCTTGTTCGCCGCCGCGCTCTCGCTGACCGCTGCGAGCGCGCAGGCCTACACGCTCGACATCGACAAGGCCTCCATCCCCGACATCGACGCCGCGTTCAAGAACGGCCTGACCTCGCAGAAGCTCGTCGCCGCCTATCTCGAACGCATCAAGGCCTACGACAAGCAGGGGCCGGTCATCAACGCGGTGATCCTGCTGAACCCCAAGGCGATGGACGAGGCCGCCAGGCTCGACGCGGAACGCAAGGCCGGCAAAGTGCGCGGCCCGCTGCATGGCGTGCCGATCGTGCTCAAGGACAACTTCGATACCTTCGACCTGCAGACCACGGGCGGCTCGCAGTTGCTCGAAGGCCATGTGCCGCCGGACGATGCCTTCGTCGTCAAAAAACTGCGCGAAGCAGGCGCGGTGATCGTCGCCAAGGTGAACCTGTCCGAATGGGCCGGCAGCGGCGGCTCGGTTTCCGGTGCGCCCGAAGAGATCGCCAAGAAAGGCCGCGTGCCGAACGGCTTCAGCTCGGCCGGCGGACAGACGCGCAATCCGCACGATCTCACGCGCGGACCTTCGGGGTCTTCGGGCGGCACCGGCGCCGCGATCGCGGCGGGCTTCGCGCAGTTCGGCCTCGGCACCGACACCGGCGGCTCCGTGCGTGGTCCTTCTTCGGCCAACGGCATCGTCGGGCTCAAGCCCACGCGCGGCCTCATGAGCCGCGACGGCATCATTCCGCTCGGGCTGTCGTTCGACACCGGCGGACCGATGGCGCGCAGCGTCACCGACATCGCACTTTCGCTTGGTGCGATGACCGGCGTCGATGCGGCCGATGCGGCCACTGCGCCGAGCGCGGGCCAGTTCAAGACCGACTACACGCCGTATCTCAAGAAGGGCTCGCTCAAGGGTGCGCGCATCGGCATCGCGCGTGATTTCATGGGCCAGGACGCCGGCACCGATCAGGTCGTCGAACAATCCGTCGTCACGCTCAAGAAGCTCGGCGCGACCGTGTTCGACGTGAAGTATCCGGACTTCGTGCTGCAGAACCGCCAGGGCATCTACAACACCGTGGTCAGCGCCGAGTTCAAGCACGATCTCGCCGAGTATCTCAAGACCACCAAGCCCGGCTATCCGAAGACGCTCGACGAGGTCGTCGCCCGCGTCAACGATCCGAAGACGAAGTACCGCAGCCCCGAGAAAGCGGTCGCGCTCAACTACACCAATTCGGTTGCGCTCACGCTCGACGATCCGCTCTATCTGGCGACGAAGAACCAGGCGCTCGCCGCGACCAAGGCCGGCGTCGACGCGGTGTTCGCCAAGTACAAGCTCGATGCGATCGTCTATCCGACTTCACCGAAGCCGGCGACGCCGATCGTTCCCGACGAAGCCACCGCGCGCGCGGCCGGCCTGTCGCCGACCAACATCGCGAACCAGACCGGCTATCCCGATCTGATCGTGCCGGCCGGCATGACCAAGGAAGGCCTGCCCGTGACGATCAGCTTCTTCGGCCCGGCCTGGAGCGAACCGAGGCTGATCGGCTACGGCTACGACTTCGAGCAGGCGACCAAGGCGATCCGCTTGCCGAAGAACACGCCGGCGCTGGCGAGCGATGTGATCAGTTACTGATTCAGCGCGACATCACGGGCTGTTCCCCTCTCCCACTCGTGGGAGAGGGTGGTCCGAAGGACCGGGAGAGGGGGAGCCCAGGGAGCGAACCGAGGCTGATCGGCTACGGCTACGACTTCGAGCAGGCGACCAAGGCGATCCGCTTGCCGAAGAACACGCCGGCGCTGGCGAGCGATGTGATCAGTTACTGATTCAGCGCGACATCACGGGCTGTTCCCCTCTCCCACTCGTGGGAGAGGGTGGTCCGAAGGACCGGGAGAGG
>NZ_JBYSYG010000008.1:28618-235169 GCF_058783045.1 Hydrocarboniphaga sp. FW305-C-57
TCAGCGCGACATCACGGGCTGTTCCCCTCTCCCACTCGTGGGAGAGGGTGGTCCGAAGGACCGGGAGAGGGGGAGCCCGGAAAGTGCGCTCACTTCATCCGGCGAACCCTCTCTCCCCTCGCATTCGCGAGGGACTCTCTCCCGCACGCGGGAGAGAGGAACAGCGGCTGCGCTCGCACTTGTAGCACCAGGCATCGCTGCGACACCCATGCCGATCGAAGCCCGCATCGCTCACGTAGGGTGCTTCATCCGACACCGCGTCTGCATGGATACATTCCCGCAACCGGTGCCGCCATGCTCGCCAAGCGTCTGTTCGCCTCTACCGCCCTCGCCTGCGCACTGGCGCTGAGCTTTCACGCCGCCAACGCAGCGACACTCGACATCAGCACCGCGAGCATCACCGAAGTACAAGCCGCTTTTTCGCAAGGCCTGACGTCGCAAAAGCTGCTCGACGCCTATCTCAAGCGCATCGAGGCCTATGACAAGAAAGGGCCGACGATCAACGCGGTGATCCTGCTCAATCCAAAAGCCAGGGCCGAAGCCAAGAAGCTCGATGCCGAACGCAAGGCCGGCAAGATTCGCGGCCCGCTGCACGGCATTCCGGTGATTCTCAAGGACAACTACGACACCTTCGACTTGCAGACCACCGGCGGTTCGCAGTTGCTGCTCGGCAGCGTTCCGCCCGACGACGCCTTCGTCGTCAAGAAGCTGCGCGAGGCGGGCGCGATCATCGTCGCCAAGGTGAACTTGTCCGAATGGGCCGGTGGTGGCGGCAGCGTCAGCGGCGCGACCGATCCGCTCGTGCTCAAGCGCGGCGCGGTGCCGAACGGCTCTTCGACCGCTGGCGGGCAAACGCGCAATCCGCATGACTTGTCGCGCGGCCCCGCGGGCTCGTCGGGCGGCACTGGCGCGGGCCTCGCGGCCGCATTCGCGCAATTCGGACTCGGCACCGATACCGGCGGCTCGATCCGCAGCCCTTCGTCGGTCAACGGCATCGCGGGCCTCAAGCCGACACGCGGCCTGTTGAGCCGCGACGGCATCATTCCGCTCGCGCTCTCCTTCGACACCGGCGGACCGATGGCGCGCAGCGTCACCGACGTCGCGATCTCGCTCGGCGCGATGACCGGCGTCGATACGGCCGACGCCGCCACGCAGCCGAGCGCCGGCCAGTTCAAGACCGACTACACGCCGTATCTGAAGACCGGCTCGCTCAAGGGCGCGCGCATCGGCGTGGCACGCGATTTCTTCGGCCAGGACGCCGAAGTCGATCGCGTGATGGAAGCCTCGATCGCCACGCTCAGGAAGCTCGGCGCGACGGTGATCGATGTGCGCTATCCGAGCTACATGCTCGCGATGCGCCAGCCGGGCTACTCGCTGATCATGGCGAGCGAGTTCAAGGCGCAGGTGACCGATTATCTCGGAACACTCAAGCCCGGCTTCCCGAAGACCTTCGACGACGTCGTCAGGCTCTCGAACGATCCGAAGACGAAGTATCGCCAGCCCGAAAAAGCCTACGCGCTGACCTACACGGCGACGCAGGCGCTCGATCTCGACGATCCGATCTATCTCGTCGCGAAGAACGAAGGCCTGGCCCTGGTCAAGGCCTCGGTCGATGCGGTGCTGAGTTCGAACAAGCTCGACGCGATCGTCTACGCGACCAACCCGCGTCCGGCGCAGCCGATTGATCCGGCGGCGGCTCCGCCCGGCGCGGCCAACAGCCCGACCAACATCGCCAACCAGACCGGCTATCCCGATCTGATCGTGCCGGCGGGCATCACCAAGGACGGACTGCCCGTGACGATCAGCTTCTTCGGCCCGGCCTGGAGCGAACCCAAGCTGCTCGGCTACGGCTACGACTTCGAGCAGGCCACGCATGCGCGCGTGCTGCCCAAGCACACGCCCTCGCTGCCGAGCGACCGGATCGAGTTCTGATCTCTGACCACTTGAGAACATTGCCATGCGACTCGTCCATCCGATTCCGCGAAATGTCCGCCGCAAATCCCGGCGGCACTCCAGCTTCAAGCCCCTGCTGATCAGCGCCGCGATCGCGTTCGCGTTCCCATCAGTCGCGCAAGCCAAGACCTTCGATCTGCAGACCGCCGGCATCGAAGATATCCAGGCCGCGGTCGATGCGGGCGCGCTGAGCTACGAAAAGCTCGTCACGCTCTATCTGGCCCGCATCGCCGCGTACGACAAGAAAGGGCCTGCGCTCAACACCGTCATCACGCTCAACAAGAACGCGATCGCCACCGCGCGCGCACTCGATCAGGAGCGCAGGAGCAAGGGCCTGCGCTCTCCGCTGATGGGCATTCCGATCCTCGCCAAGGACAACTACGACACCGCCGACATGCCGACCAGCGGCGGCAGCTTCGTGCTCGCCAATTCGCTGCCGTACGAGGATGCGCCGAGCATCCGGCAGCTGCGCGACGCCGGTGCGATCATCATCGCCAAGGTCAACATGGACGAGTTCGCACATGGCGGCATCGGCTATTCGTCGCGCCTCGGACAGACGCACAACCCGCACGATCCGCGACGCACTCCGTCCGGTTCTTCGGGCGGCACCGGCGCCGGCCTTGCGGCCTGGTTCTCGCCGCTCGGCCTGGGTTCGGACACCGGTGGCTCGATCCGCGGACCGTCGTCGGCCAACGGCATCGTCGGCATCAAGCCCACCAACGGCCTGATCTCGCGCAGCGGCATCATGCCCTGCGTGCTGAGCTTCGACACCGGCGGACCGATGGCGCGCAGCGTCTACGACGCCGCGCTCGCGCTCGGCTACATGACCGGCGTCGACGCGAAGGATCCGCTGACCTCGACGAGCGCCGGGCTGTTCTACAAGGACTACACGCAGTTCCTCAAGAAAGACGCGCTCAAGGGCGTGCGGCTCGGTGCGATCCGCGATCATCAGGGCACCGATGCGGAAGTCGATCGTGTGTACGATGCGGCACTCGCCGAACTCAAGGCGCAAGGCGCGATCATCGTCGATGGCCTGCACTATCCGGCGATGGCGCTCAACAACCGCGCCAACGTGATGGAGCCGATGCGCGCCGAGGTCAAGGACAACTACGTCGCCTATCTCGGCACGCTCAGGCCCGGCCTGCCGAAGACGGTCACCGAACTCGCCGCGCTCGGCATGAAGCTCACGCAGCCCAAGGGCGAGTTCATGCCGCATCCCTCGGTGTTCACGCGCTTCAAGGCGCTCGGCGAGCGCGAGCCGATCACCGACATCAGCTACACCTCGGCCAAGCTCTACGGCATGAAGGCCGTGCAAGGCGCGGTGCTCGGGCTCATCGAGCAACACCAGCTCGACGCGATCGTCTATCCCACGCGCTCGCGCCAGCCCGAGATCATCGATCCGAACGTCGCCAACGTGGTCGATCGCCCTGGCGCACCTTCGCTCACGAGCATCGCCAACGTCACCCAGTTCCCGGACGTGATCGTGCCGGCCGGCCTCACCAACGAGAAGATGCCGGTGACGATCAGCTTCTTCGGCCCGGCCTGGAGCGAGCCGCGCCTGCTGAGCTACGCCTACAGCTACGAACAGGCCACGCATCACCTCGTGCCGCCGGCGACGACGCCGGCGCTGGCCGGGGAGCGTTTCGAATACTGAGTCTGCCGTCCATAGCGTCGAAAAGCCCCTCGCGGTCACGAGGGGCTTGCGAGAGCATCGAGCTGAGCACGTTAACAGGGGCCTTGCCTTTTCCGTCCGGGAGAAGGAGCCCCGCAGGGCGGATCAGGGATTCGTTGTGATAGCCGGACTTGGCTATTCCTGAGAGTCCCTCACCCTGCCTCTCTCCCGGAGGGAGAGGGGCAAGCCGTCACGAGCGGGGCTGCGCAGACCGCTTCACGGAATGCGCTCCCAAATGAAGACCGAGGACAGCGTCCTGCCATCGGGCCGCTGGCTCGGCGGCGTGGTCAGTGACAAATGGCCTTGCGCATCGAATCCGTAGTAACGCTTGCCCGCTTCGCCGATGCGCGATTGATTCAGGTTGCCATCCTGGTGATGCACCATGCAGCCCTCGGCCGCCAGCAGTTCCCAGCGACCGAAATAGCTGCTGAAGCCATCGGCTGAACCCACCGGAATCTTGTCGCGCCCAGTACGCACGATCTGCACCGACAGGCGTCCGTTCGGCGCGTAGACGAGTTGGCCGTCGGCGGCGCCGCGTTCGGCGGGCGTTTGCGCACCCGTCTTCGGATCGCGATCGGCGATCGCGATGAGCTTCCAGGTGCCGATGAATTTGCTTGCGAAGCTGTCCGCCAGCGGTGGCGTGGTCGGTGGCGGCACGCGGTGATGCGTGGCCTGCTCATAGCCGTAGCCGATCTCGAACAGCGTCGCTTCGCTCCAGGGCCGGCCGAAGAACTGCAGGCCGATCGGCAGGCCCGGAGCGACGAAGCCCATCGGCACCACGAGCGCCGGGAAGCCGGTCACCGACGAATACAGGTTCTGGTCGCGGCCCAGCGGCGTATAGGTGTCGCCGTTCTTCTTCGGCGGGAAATTGAATTGCGGATAGACGATCGCATCGAGCCTCGCCACATCGAAGGCTTTCAGGAACGCCTGGCGAATCTCCTCGCTGCGCTGCTGTTTCTCGGGCGTCGTCGGATCTTCGTCGGCCTTGTACGGATAGTTCGCCTGCGCGGTGAACGAGGCCTCGAATCGCGGCGCGAGATATTGCCTGGAGGCGACGATGTCCTTGAACGACTTGTACGGCGCGTTCGGATGCTTCGCGAGATAGCCGTCGAAGTCGTCGCGCAGGCGCATGAAGTTGGTCCAGCCCTTGGTGAGCTCGGGCAGCTCGGGCATCGCGAAAGGATCGACGATCTCCGCGCCCGCCTGGCGCAGATCCGCGATCGCCTGATCCATCAGCGCGACGACGCGCGGGTCGGAATTGTCGGCCGGCACGATCTGTCGCAATACGCCGAGCCGCTTGCCCTTGAGCGAGCCGGGTTTGAGTCCGGCGGTGTAGCGCTTCGGCACATGGCCCTTGCTCTTCTGGCTGATCGGATCGCGCGCGTCCGGTCCTGCGATCGCTTCGAGCAGGATCGCGGTATCGCGCACGGTGCGCGCCATCGGGCCCACGGTGTCCCAGAACACATTGAGCGGCATCACGCCGTCGAGACTCACGAGTCCATGCGAAACCCGCAGGCCGACGACGCTATTGATCGACGCCGGAGCGCGCACCGAAATGCCGGTATCGGTTCCAAGCCCCACCACCGCGAAATTCGCCGCCATCGCGACGCCGGTTCCGCCGGACGATCCGCCCGATGCGTACGCGGTGTTGTACGGATTGCGGATGTAGCCTGGCGAGCGCGAGTTGATGCTGTCGAAGCCCCCATTGGCGAATTCCGCGAGCGAGGCCTTGGCGATCAGGATGCCGCCGGCCTTGCGGATGCGCTCGATCGAAGTCGCATCACGCTCGGGTTGGAAGTGCGCAAGCGACGCCGAGCCGCCCGAGGTCGGCAGATCGCCGCTGTCGATGTTGTCCTTGGCGACGAACGGAATACCGTGCAGCGGGCCGCTGAGCTTGCCGGTCTTCTTGAGCTGCGCATCGAGCGCATCGGCCTGCGCGAGCGCCTGCTCGTTGACGGTGATGATGGCGTTGAGCATCGGCCCCTGCTGATCGTAGGCCTCGATGCGCGCGAGATAGGCCGCGGTGACTTCGCGCGCCGTGGTCGTGCCTTTCAGGTAAGCCGCGTGGATCTGTTCGATCGTGGCTTCTTCCACCGCGAACTCGGCGTGGGCAACACCGAGTGACGACATCGCGAGGCAAACGGCGAACAGGCGGACGATCCGCTTCGAATGAGGCAGGCGCATGAGGGAACTTCCATCGCGGCAGATATGCAGTCAGACGCGCGAGCGTCCGCGAGCCCTACGCAGCGCCGGCGCCGCGCAAGAAAAAAGCCCAGGCTTGCGGCCTGGGCTTGTTGTCCGAAGCGATCGGCGAGCCTCAGTTCTTCTTCGCGAGCTTCGGCAGCAGCGGCGGCGCCTTGCGATGCTGCGTCGCCTGCTCGTAAGCCGCGGCGACCTTGAGGATCACGGCTTCGTCTCCCGGCCCCGCCCAGAACGACAGGCCGATCGGCATCGGCTGCGCGCTCGTGCTGGCCTGGGTTTCGTTGGCGATGGATTCGTAGTCGCTCTTGTCGGCCTTGAGCGCGAAGCCCGGTTCGTAGACCGTGCTGTTGAAGCCCGCCGGCACGGTGATTTCGGGAATGCCCAGATTCGCGCTCGTCGGGAAACGGCCGATCGGCCGGCTGTTCACGCTCGGCTGGCTCGCGTAGCCGATCTTCGCTGCTGGAATCGTGGTGGTCGGATTCACGAACACCGTGATGTCGTTCTGGCGCAGGACCTTGAGCACGGCCAGGCGGCCGACTTCGCGCATCTTGATGTCCTGCGTGTTGCCGAGCGAGACGATGTCGATCTTGTTCTCCCAATTCTTCATCGCCGCCTTGCGCGTCTCCACGTAGTAGCTCGCGTTGGCGTTGAGGCTGGCCCAGTCGATCACGCGATCGTCGGCGCGGCGCATGAGGTATTGCGCGAAGTGATAGCTGAAGGCGTAGCTCGAGTCGGAGTCGTTGATGCTGCGCAGATTGAGATTTTCGGGCCAGGGCGCGCGGCCTTCGGCGGCCTTGACCATGTAGTCGCGCGACGTCAGGTCGTAACCGGGCAGCGAGAACAGCGGCTTGCCCTGCTTGTCCTTCTTCGCGAGCAGCTCGGGCATCAGCGGCGGCAGCACTTCGGCGAGCGCGTGCTGGAAGTTGTACGGCATGTTCGGAATCTTCGGATCATCCGGATACTTCGGATCGTAGGATTCGACGAGCGTGGCCCCGAGTTCGTCACCGAGCACGCGCTTGATTTCATCGTTGAGCGCATCGCTGATCGCCGCATCGTTGGCGCTGTGCTTGACCATGTATTCGCGCACGATGCCGATGCGCATGCCGGCGAGTGGCTTGGCCTTGCCGCTGGGCCTGGTCGCGTCGGCATAGGGCTTTTCCGATGCGGTGCCGCTCGGCAGCGCGCTGTAGATGTCGCGCGGATCGAAGTAGCCGCGGTGCGGACTCTTGAGCGCGTCGAGCACCTGCGCGGTATCGCGCACGCTGCGGCAGTTGATGCCCGCGCGATCGAGATACGGATCGGCGCCGATCGCGCCGCCGTAGCCGATCAGGCCCTTGGTGGTGACCAGGCCGGTGACGCCGTTGCGCCAGGCCGGCTGGCGACACGATCCACCGGTTTCCTCGCAGATCGAACAGGCGACCAGATTGGCGCCGACCGAGGCGGCCGAACCCGCGCTCGATCCGCCGGTTTCGCGCGTCGGATCGAACGGATTGCACGAGGTTCCACCCCAGGTGGATCGCGCACCGGCGCCGTATGACTTGGTCGCCGCCTTGGCGTCGCCGCCCGGGTCGCCGGCACCGCCGTTGTATTCGGCCAGATTGGCCTTGGCCAGGATGATCGCGCCCTTGCTGCGGAGTTCGGAAACGACGGTGGAATCGGCGCGCGGCACGTCCATCGCATAGGCCACGTCGGCGCCGCCCGTGGAGCGCATGTCCTTGGTGTCGTAGACGTCCTTGAACGAAAACGACACGCAGTACATCGGCATCTTCGCGAGATCGGGCTTGCGGCCGTAGCGCGCATCGAGCGAGCGCGCGGTCTCGAGCGCATCGGGCTGCGTGCGCAGGGCCTCGCAGGCACGCGGGCAACTCGCCGGCAGCGCGCCGCTGCTCGGCGGCGTATCGCATTCGGCCGGGCAGGTCGTGGAACGCTCGCCGCGCAGGTTCAGCGTCGACAGCGCGCTGACCTGGTTGCTGCCCGGAATGCCGACGACCATGCCGTACTGCTGCTGCGCAGCCGGCTCCGAGAGCGTCGCCTGCATGTGACCGTATTCGACTTTGCCCTTGAACTGATCGAGGTCTGGCAGGATGCTCGAGGCCTTCACGGTCTGCACCGGAAACGCGAGCTTGCCGCGCGCGCGCAGCGTGCCGCCGGCATCGGCGATCGCGGCACCATCGGCAGTGACGAGCGCGGTGCAGACCCCGTTGTAGGCACGCGCACGCTCGACGTAAGCCAGCGTAGCGGCGTAGCAGCTGGTCTCGCCGCTTTTGATCGCCTTGTGCAGGCCGTCGATCGTCGACTCTTCGATGTCGAAGGCCGCCGCCGCTCCGGCAAAGCCGATCCACACCCACGCGGCGCAGCGCGCAAGGAGTCGCGGAGTCCGTCCGCTCGTGCTCATCGTGTGTTTCCCCTGGGTTCGTGTCGTCTGTTGCTGATGACGGCAGCGATCGCGCGAACCCCACCCGCGGTAGGGGACGAGCACCGATCTCGCGTCTGCAACAGCACGGACGGCCATTCTGACGACGGCCGCGAGCGATCTCATCAATCAATCGGACATGGCCCATGAGCATTCGGCATCGAATCGCGTGTCGTCCCCTACGAGCAGCGCATCCCGCATCGCCTCGCACTCGCCGGCACTGGCTGCTCGCATTCTGTTTCGCTGCGGGCGCGGCCTCGGCGCAAGCGGCGGACAAGCCGCGCTTTCATCTCGAGGAAGCGACGATCCCGCAGGTGCAGCAGGCGATCCTCGACAAGCAGATCACCTCCACCGAACTCGTCACGCTCTACCTCAAGCGCATCAAGGCCTATGACGGCGTCTGCGTCAGCCAGCCCAAGGGCGTGCTCGGCCCGATCACGACGATCGCGAATGCCGGGCAGATCAATTCGCTGGTGACCCTGAACCTGCGCCCGGCCGCGCTGAAGAAATGGGGCTTCGACAAGCGCAAGGCGCGCAGCCTGACCGACAAAAAGGACGCCGACGCGGCGATGCCCGACGCCTTCGAAATCGCCGCCGCGCAGGACGCCGCGTTCGCCCGCACCGGCAAGCTCGTCGGCCCGCTGCACGGCGTGGTGATGGCGATCAAGGATCAGTACGACACCTTCGACATGCGCACCACCTCGGGCGCGGACGTCGACTACGCCAACGATCGTCCGCCGGACGACGCCACCTTCGTCAAGCGCCTGCGTGAGGCCGGCGCGATCGTGATCGCCAAGTCGAACCTCGGCGAATACGCCTCGGGCATTCCGCGCAGCTCCTACGGCGGCACCTTCTGCAACCCCTACGACACCGAGCGCAGCCCGCGCGGATCGAGCTCGGGCTCCGGCTCGGCGGTCGGCGCGAACCTGGTGATGTGCGCCATCGCCGAGGAATCGGGCTCGTCGATCCGCGGCCCGGCCAGCGCCGCGAGCGCGGTCGGCATCGCCGCGACCGAAGAGCTCGTGAGCCGCGACGGCATGGTGCAGATCGGCATCAACACGCGCGTCGGACCGATCTGCCGCACGGTCGCGGACGCGGCGCGCGTGCTCGACGTGATCGCCGGCTACGACCCCAAGGACGAGCTCACGGCTTTCACGGTCGGTCGCATGCCGGCGCAGTCTTACGTCAGCTACGCGCAGCCGCAGCGGCTCGACGGACTGCGCATCGGCGTGCTGCGCGAGTACATGAACAAGTCGCTGTTCACCAAGGCCGACGAGCAGACCATCGACATCGTCGACGCCGGCATCGCCCAGCTGTCGAAGCTCGGCGCCACCGTGGTCGATCCGGGCCCGCAGGGCGATCTGCTGAGCGCCTGCATCCGCAAGTACGCGCCGCAGGACAGTAACAAGCTGTTCACCAAGCGCTTTCCGGAGCTGTTCCCGGTCGACGAGCACGGCAAGCCGACGGCCGATCACACCGCCAGGCTCATCGACTTCAAGATGAACCCCGATCAGGTGCCGCAGCAGCTCACGCTGCGCGAGTTCGGCAGCTCGACCGGCGACGGCCAGAGCAAGTACTTCATCGACCTCTACCTGCGCGAGCGCGGCGACGCCCGCATCAAGACCAATGCGGACCTGATCACCTACGCGCGCTTTCACCAGGACCCCACCTTCCCGGATCGCCTGAAGGGCCGCGAGAACGTGCAGAAGGCCAAGGAACTCGACATGGGCGAGCGCCTGCTGCTGCGCTTTTCGGTGCAGCAGACCCTGCTCGCCTGCATGGCCGAGCAGCAGCTCGACGCCCTGGTCTACCCGACCAGCAACCTGCCGCCGACCAAGCTCGGTGCTCCGGGAGGCCCGCCGGTCAACGGACGCAGCGCGAGTGGCGTCTGGACTTTCATGGGCGCGCAGGGCTTTCCGGTCATCACCGTGCCGGCCGGCTTCACCACCGAGGTCTACGACCTGATCCGCGACCCGAACGCTCCGCCCACCCCTGAAGAGGCCTGGGGGCGTAGCGGCGCGGGCGGCGGCGGGGGCGAAAGCCGGCTCGCCGGTGACGATCGCACGCGGCTGGTCGGCCCGGTGCGGGCCAGCCTGCCGGTCGGCATCGACTTCGCGGGACGTCCGTTCTCGGAGCCGCTGCTGCTCAAGATCGCTAGCGCCTTCGAATCGGCGACGCGGGCGCGCCACCCGCCACCCGCGTTCGGGCCGCTCGGGAACGAGCCGTGAAGCGCAGGCCGACCGCGGCAGGCTGAAACCGCTCGTTCGCCGCGCTCGGCTTCGGCCGGACGCGGCGTCCGCCTGCCGATCGGGCCCACGCCGTCGTCGGCGAACAAGGCTCCTGAATCTGACGGCAGGCTCCGTAGATAAGAGTAGCCAATTCGAGCGGAAATCCCCTCACCGTCATAGACAGTTCAGACGGCAGTGACTACCGTCGGAAGCCTCATCCGCGCTCGGATTTAGATGATGGCTTTCCAGCACTTACGTGGTTTTGCGCTGCTTTTCCCGGCGCTGTTGCTGCCCGCTCTTTGCCAGGCCGAACCTTACAAGCTGTCGAAGCAGACCTACGATCGCATCGGCGTCTTGCCCGCCTACGACAACGACGGCACCCTGCCGGTCGAGGAGAGCCGGGCCTACGAGATCCAGTGGATCGACCGCGAGCGGGCGCGGCGCGAGTACTACATCAAGACCTTCGAGGAGCAGCTGCCGCTCGTGGTTGCCACCGCGAAGACGCCCGACGCCAAGCAGCAGCTGCGCGAGGACATGGCCGCGCGCCGCGAGACCCACAATCGCTGGGAAGAGTCCGCGGCGCTGCGCCGCAAGGCGCTCGTGGCCGCCTCGAGCTATCGCGACCCCGGCGAGCCCAAGCTCAGCGATCCGAGCTGGGACGAACTCAAGAAAGCCGTCGCGCCCGAATCGACGCCCTCGTTCTCGCAGACGCGCTGAACTCCTGGCCGCCGACGGCGCCCGGCGGCAGCAAGCAGTCGTCGCCTCAAAACGAAGCCCCTCGGTACCGGCGTACCGAGGGGCTTTTCCGTCTTGCGCCACACCGGCGCTTCAGCAATCCAGCCTAGCGATTCTCAGCGCGCGTCGCGCTTGGCGCCGGTGCGCAAGCGCAGGCCGTTGAGCCTGATGAAGCCCTCGGCATCCTTCTGGTTGTACGCGCCGCGATCGTCCTCGAAGGTCGACAGCGTGGCGTCGAACAGCGTGTCCTTCGACCGGCGGCCGGCGTTGTAGACGGCACCCTTGTAGAGCTTCAGGCGCACCTCGCCGTTGACACGGACCTGGGTGTCGTCGATCAGCGCCTGCAGGGCGCGGCGCTCCGGCGAGAACCAGTAGCCGTTGTAGATGAGCTTGGCGTAGCGCGGCATCATCTCGTCCTTCAGATGCGCCTGCTCGCGGTCGAGGCACAGCGACTCGATCGCGCGATGCGCCTTGAGCAGGATGGTGCCGCCCGGGGTTTCGTAGCAGCCGCGGCTCTTGATGCCGACGTAGCGGTTCTCGACGAGGTCGAGGCGGCCGATGCCGTGCTTGCCACCGAGCGCGTTGAGCGTCTCGAGAATCTCGTACGGCGTGCCCTTGTTGCCGTTGACGGCGATGGCGTCGCCCTTGTCGAACTCGATGGTGACGTACTCGGCCTCGTTCGGGGCTTCTTCAGGGTTCGTCGTCAGGCGCCAGATGCTGTCGTCCGGCGTCCACCACGGATCTTCCAGGCCGCCGCCTTCGTACGAAATGTGCAGCGCGTTGGCGTCCATCGAGTACGGCGAGCCGCCATCCTTCTTCTTGGCGATCGGGATGCCGGCTTCGGCCGCGTAGGCCAGCAGCTTCTCGCGCGAGTTGAGGTCCCACTCGCGCCACGGCGCGATGACCTTGGCTTCCGGCCACAGCGCATAGGCGCCGAGCTCGAAGCGGACCTGGTCGTTGCCCTTGCCGGTGGCGCCGTGGCTGATCGCGTCGCAGCCGGTGGCGCGGGCGATCTCGACGAGGCGCTTGGCGATCAGCGGACGCGCGATCGAGGTGCCGAGCAGGTATTCGCCCTCGTAGATCGCGTTGGCGCGGAACATCGGGAAGACGAAATCGCGCACGAATTCTTCGCGCAGGTCGTCGATGAAGATTTCCTTGACCCCGAACTGCTGCGCCTTGGGACGCACGTGGTCGAGCTCCTCGCCCTGGCCGATGTCGGCCGTGAACGTCACGACCTCGCACTGGTAGGTGTCCTGCAGCCACTTGAGGATGACGGAGGTGTCCAGGCCGCCCGAGTAGGCGAGCGCGACTTTGCGGGGCTTGCTCATGAGAAAACCGGTGGAAAACGACGGTGGAGGTAGGCGTACGGCAAAAGCGGGGGCGGATTATATCGTCCTGCGATGGCGCTACGGGCATCGCGTTTGCCGTGCGAATACCGAAATCGCGCTTGTGCACCCGCGAGTCGTCCCCATGTCGGTAGCGCTATCATCCGGCCCGACCTCTTCGCTTGCTGCCCATGCCCCAGTCTCCCGCCCTGCCCCGCGTCGGCCATCGGTTCCGCGGCTTCTTGCCCGTGGTCGTCGATGTCGAGACCGGGGGCTTCAACTCCCACACCGATGCCCTGCTCGAAATCGCGGCGGTGATCCTGGGCGTGGACGAGAGCGGCAGGCTGGTGCCGAAGCAGACCGTGTTCAGCCACGTGGAGCCGTTTCCGGGCGCGAACATGGAAAAGGCCTCGATGGAGGTCAACGGCATCAAGATCGACAATCCGCTGCGGCTGGCCCGCAACGAATCCGATGCGCTCGGCCACATCTTCAAGCCGATCCGCCAGGCGGTTTCCGAACAGGGCTGCACGCGGGCCGTGCTGGTCGGGCACAACGCCCATTTCGACCTCGGTTTCCTGAACGCCGCGATCGCGCGCACCGGCATCAAGCGCAGCCCGTTCCACCCGTTCTCGGCCTTCGACACCGTGACCCTCGGCGGCGTCGCGCTGGGCCAGACCGTGCTCGCCAAGGCGCTCGTGAGCGCCGGCCTGCCCTACGACAACCGCGAAGCGCATTCGGCCATCTACGACGCCGAGCGCACCGCCGAGCTGTTCTGCCTGCTCGTCAACCGCATGCGGCCGATCTATGACGAGCTGGTCGGCAAGGCCGATCCGGCTCTGCCGCCGGAAACGACGGACGACGTCTGATCGGACCGTCCGGCTCGAGGGCTGGCCACCCGCTTCAGGGTATCGAGCGCCAGGACGTGAGCGACGGGACTGCTCGACGGTGCCGCCGCTGCGCTCAGCGAACAGCCGCGCAGATCGCAGATCGACGTCAGGTAAAGCAGGATGGACCAGTCACCGCTGTTCTCGTCCCGGATCGTGCGGGCGTTGACCCGGAACCAGCTGTTGCAATGTCCGGTCTGGATCAGCAGATCCTTGATGACCGCTCCGCAGGCCAGTACGCGTTCCAGCAGCGAGCTGCCGTCGATCACCTGCGTCGCCACCTCGACCAGGAATTGGGTCTGCGATCCGAACTGATGCGCGGCCGCGATGTTGCGCCAGTAGATGCGCGCGTCGAGCGTCATGGCGACGGCTGGAATGTTCGCCGCTTCCGCGAACTGGCTGTGGTCGACCGACTTCGGAACGGAAAGGAAGCCCTCGAATCCCTTGATCAGCAGCAACTCGTCGCCGCAGGGCGAGACGATCAGTGAGAACACGCAGTACACCGGGGTCGGAACGCCCTTGGGGAACACCGTCCACTGCTCGGCGAACTGACTGCCGTCCTTGAGCCGGTCGCGGAAGTTTCCGATCCGCTCGCGCGCCGTGGTGCTGAGGTCCGCGCTGAAGTTGCGATTCAGCAGTTCCTGCAGATCATCGGCCCGCCAGAACGCCACCGCGGGCCCGTTGGCCCATTCCATCTGCATCTTTTCGACGTTGAAACACCAGACCGGCATCTTCATCGCGCCGACCGTCGTCATCAGCGACTCGTCCAGCAGCGGCAGCGCACTGGTTGGCGACGTCGGCAGCTGCGTCCACGACGACCTGCACAGCCGCTGGTCCACGGTGTTGGAGATGAACCATTCGACGACTTCAGCCTCGGGAATCGGGCGCGACAGAAAGTACCCTTGCCCGATCTCGCAGCCGAATTCCAGCAGCCGGTGGATCGTGTCGGCTCTTTCGATGCCCTCGATCACGCAATGCCAGTTCAAGTTCTTCGCGAACGTCACGATCGAGGCGACGCCGGCGAGCGCGACACGATCATCGTGAATCTTCGACGTCAGGTTGTAGTCGATCTTGACCTCGCCGAAGAGATCCAGATCGGGCTTGTTGAGCGAGGAATATCCGGTCCAGAAATCATCCAGGCTCAGCGCGATCCCGAGTTTGGCGAGCTCCTGCAGGGACTCGCTGCAGAGATTGTCGTCAGCGATCGAAGACGACTCGGTGATCTCGAAGGTGACGCCGCCCAGCGTCTCGCCAGTGTCGTGCGCGATCTGCCTGACGTCGCGCGCGAACGTCCAGTCGAGCAGGGTCTTGTTGGATACGTTGATCGAGAAGCGGCCGGTGTAGCCGACGGCCCGGAGCTGCTTGCGTACCGACAGCATGCGCGTCAGCACTTCGAAGGTCAGCGGAGTCAGCAGTCCACTGATCTCCAGTTGCGGCAGGAACGCGGCGGGCGAGACGACGCCGCACTCGGGATGGTGCCAGCGCACCAGGCACTCCATCCCCACGATTTCGCCGGTCTTGAGATTGACCTGGGGCTCCAGCGCCAGACGGATTTGATGGTGGCGCAGGCCATGGACGACTTCGGAAACCGAATAGTTCTTCATGCTGTGTCTCCGACGGCTGTCGCACGACAACCGCGAGGCCATCCGCTGCGAACGCCGGTGAGTCCCTGTCACCGATCAAGCGTCGCCATGGTGTGTGTAACCGCGAAACGCGCGAGTCCCGAACGCGCGGCTCAGAACAGCTCCACCGCCCCCGAATCCATCGACACCTGCGCCACCGGCTTGTGCTGCGGCTGGCGCCAGTCGGCGACCGCGAGATTGCCGTTGATGCCGGTGGCGATCGCCGCGTTGGCCGCGGCTGGCGCGATCACCGGCGCCGGTTGGGCAGAGGCCTTCGGCACATGCACCGCGTCGGCTCCGCGCACGAGCGGCAGGCTGCCGGCTTCGTCGTGGATCGATGAAAGCCGCGTCAGGTGCGCATCCGCGGCCGCGAGCGCCTGCGTGGCGATATCTTCGAACTGCAGCGAGCGCACGGCTTCGGAAACCGCCTTGCCGATGCGCTCCGAGCTGGTCGAAACCTCGCGCACGCCGTCGCCGAGCGACTGGTTGATGTCTTTGATCCGCTCGAGCAGGCGGTTGACCTCGCTGCGCGCCTGCTGGCTACGGTCCTGGTGCCTGGACGCCATGCCGCCGACCGATTCGCGCACCTTGGCGACCGCTTCCTTGGAACTCGCGACGCGCTTGCGAATCTGCTCGTTGAAGTTGTTCGAGCGCTCCGACAGATTGCGCACCTCTTCGGCGACGACCGCGAAGCCGCGGCCCGCCTCGCCGGCGCGCGCGGCTTCGATCGCCGCGTTGAGCGCGAGCAGATTGGTCTGATCGGCGATCGAGCGCACGTCGCCGAGCAGTTCGAAAATCGCGTCGAGGTGCTGAACCATGGTGTCGATCTGCTGCACGCTGGCCAGGCTCTGCTGGCCGGCTTCGGCGAGCGTGTCGACGAGATCGCCGGTCAAGCGGCCCGCGAGTTCGGCGAAGTGGCGAACGCCGACGTTCTGCGCGCCATCGGCATCGGCCTGGTCGAGAATGCGCGCGACCACCGCGTTCTGCTGGCGCGCGTGCTGGTTCATCGCCTCGAAGCTCGTCGTCAGCTGGCGAATCGCGGACTGCACGAGGGCGCGTACGCGCGTGATCTCATGCGCCAGCCCGCCGACTTCACCGGCCAGTCCTTCGCGAATCTCCGCGAGCCGCCGATCATGGTCCTGCTGCTGCCGGCTCAGCGCGCTGTGCTGTTGCGCGCGTTCGCTCTGCTCGCGATTCCGGCGCCAGAAGAAGTAGCCCCAGCCGGCCGCAGCGGCCGCCACGCAAAGCCCGTCCGCGAACGGCGGCAGGCTCGTCATCGCCGCGACGGCGAGCGCCAGCGAGCCCGCGAGGGCCGGCATGTGCAGCTGGGCCATGACGGAGGGGATGGAGTCGATCTTGGTCATTCGTACGGTCCTCGAGACCGGGGGATCTGCGGCTACGGCTGGGTGGTTTATCGGCCGCGCGCTGCGGAGCTTGAATGGATGAATTGCAGCTCGGCTTGTTCCCCCCTCCCACACGCGGGAGAGGGCAATACTCATCTCAAGCCGCCGCGCGCTCGCCGCTGCACAGCGCCAGCAGGCGATCGGCGATCAGCGCGATGTCGAGCGCCTGCTCGGCCGCGCCGAGCTTGAACGCGACACCCGGCATGCCCCAGACCACCGAACTCGCCTCGTCCTGCACGATGCAGCGCGCTCCGGCCTCCCGCATCGCGAGCAGCCCGCGCGCTCCGTCCTCGCCCATGCCGGTCAGGATCGCGCCCACCGCGTTCGCGCCGGCCTGCTGGGCCACCGACTTGAACAGCAGGTCCACGCTCGGGCGATGGCGGTTCTCGGGCGCACCCTGGTCGAGCCTGCAGACGTAGCGCGCGCCATCGCGCGCGAGCCGCAGATGCCAGTCTCCCGGCGCGATGTAGACATGACCCGGCACGATCTGCTCGCCGTCGCGGGCTTCGCAGACGCTCATCGCCGAGCTGCGGTTCATGCGCTGCGCGAACGGCCCCGAGAACGCGGCCGGGATGTGCTGGGTGATGACGATCGCGGGCGCATCGGCCGGCATGCATTCGAGCACCTGCTTGATCGCCTCGGTGCCGCCGGTCGAAGCGCCGATCGCGATGATCTTCTCGGTGGTGCGCAGCAGCTTGCGGCGCAGCGGTGGACGCGCGAGGGCCGGTGCGCCGATGCTGCTACGCACGCGCGCCCTGGCGGCGGATTTGATCTTGGCGACGAGCTCGTCGGCGTATTCGCGCAAGCCGGCCTCGAGATCGATCCTGGGCTTGGTGACGAAATCAACTGCGCCGAGTTCGAGCGCCTGCAGCGTGGTCTCGGCTCCGCGCTCGGTCAGCGAGGACACCATCACCACCGGCATCGGCCGCAGGCGCATGAGGTTCTCGAGAAACGTGAGCCCGTCCATGCGCGGCATCTCGACGTCGAGCGTGAGCACGTCCGGATTGAGCGCCTTGATCTTGTCGCGCGCGACGAACGGATCGGGCGCCGCGCCGACCACTTCGATCTGCGGATCGCGCGCCAGGAATTCGCTCAGCAGCTTGCGCATGAGCGCGGAATCGTCGACCACGAGAACCTTGATCCGGTCGCTCATGCTTTCTCCTCAAAACAGTTCGACCGAGCCTTGCGTGGGCTCGGCCTTCAGTCGCGAGCGGTACAGGCGTTCGCTGGCCAGCACCTCGCTGTCATTGGCCGTCGGCAGGCGCTTGACCATCGCGCGTCCCGACAGCGGGAAGTAGTGCACGCGGCGCGGGCAGGTTTCGAACAGGTCCTGCGCGACGAGCCGGATGCCTTCGGCCTGCAGGTAGCGCAACACGAATTCGCCGTTGCGATCGCCGACATTGCTGATCGTCATGCCCGGCAGCACCGAACCGCCGCCGAAGACCTTGGCTTCGAGTCGGCTGCGCGCGGCCCCACGCTTGAGCAGTTCGTTGATGAGCATTTCCATCGCGTAGCCGCCGTAGCGCGCCGATTCGGTGGCCCAGTTGCCGACGTCGGACTCGCTCTGCGGCAGCATGAAGTGGTTCATGCCGCCGACGCGGGCGAGCGGATCGCGGATGCAGGCCGAGACGCAGGAGCCGAGCACGGTCACGAGCATCACGTCTTCGGCGGTGACCAGATACTCGCCCGGCAGCACCTTGAGCGCCTGCGCGTCGAAGCGGTTGTCGTAGTAGCGCGTGGGCGTCGCCGGCGCTTGCTCGCTGCGGGCGCGGGGCATGGAACTCATCAGCGTGCACCCGCTTTTCTGTAGACCGTGCGGCCGACCGACTGAATCAGATCGCCAGCATGGAAGAAGCTCTCCGAATGCCCGGCGAAGAACAAGCCATCGTCGCAGAGCAGCGGAATCATGCGTCGAAGCACCATCAGCTGCGTGGGCTTGTCGAAATAGATCATCACGTTGCGGCAGAAGATCGCATCGAAGGGCCCGCGCATCGGATAGCGCGCATCGAGCAGGTTCAATGGCCGGAACGTGAGCAGCTGACGCAAGGGTTCGACGACGCGACACTGTCCCGCAGCCGTGCCCGCCCCTTTGAGGAAAAAGCGCTTGCGCTGCTCGTCGCTGAGCTTTTCGATGCGCTCGATCGGATACACGCCGCGCTCGGCCGTCGCGAGCACCTGCGTATCGATGTCGGTGGCCAGGATCGCCACCGGCGGCGTCATCGAACCATAGGCTTCGCAGGCCGTGATCGCGAGCGAGTAAGGCTCTTCTCCGGTGCTCGCCGCCGCGCACCAGATGCGCGCCTTGTGCCCGCGCGGACGGCGCTCCAGCAAACGCCGCAGGGCCGTGAAGTGATGGGCCTCGCGAAAGAACGAGGTCAGGTTGGTGGTCAGCGCATTGGTGAACGCCTGCCATTCCTCTTCGTCGTCGCTGCCTTCGAGCCGGTCGAGATAACCGCGAAACGAATCGAGCCCGAGCGAACGCAGGCGGCGCACGACACGGCTGTAAACCATCTCTTCCTTGCCGTCGGCGAGCGCGATGCCGGCGCGGCCGTGGATGAGCTTGCGGATGCGCTCGAAATCACGTCCGGTGAAATCGAATTCGCGGTCGAGCGTGAGGGTCATGGCGGTGGTCCTGATTGAGTGGCGCACATCGAAAGCCTGTCCTCTCTCCCGCTTGCGGGAGAGAGTCCCTCGCGTGAGCGAGGGGAGAGAGGGTTCCTTCGAAAGTGAACGCACTTTCCGGGCTTCCCCTCTCCTGGTCCTTCGGACCACCCTCTCCCGCAAGCGGGAGAGGGGACAAACAACAGCTGCTGCGCGCATGTAAAAGCGGGAAGCAAGACCTATCGACTCAAAACTCCGTCCACTGCTCGGCCCCGTTCGCCGCGGGTGCCTGCGCCTTGCCATTGGCCTTGCCGCTGGACTTGCCATTGGCCGAGTGCGCGGCGTTCGAACGTGCCGGCGCAGGCTTGGCCACCGCCGGCTTGCCCGCAGGCGGACGCACGGCCGGCTTCGGCGCGGCGGCGCTCGCCACCACCCGCGGCTGCGGCTTGGCGGCCGCGGCGCCCCCTTCTTCGAGCCGGAACTGGCTGACCGATTCCGCGAGCCCGGCGGCCTGTTCTTCGAGCGAGCGCGCCGCCGCCGAGGCTTCTTCGACGAGCGCCGCGTTCTGCTGTGTCACTTCGTCCATCTGCGTGATGGTCTGGTTGACCTGCTCGATGCCCTGACTCTGCTCCTGCGAAGCCGCGCTGATTTCGGACATGATGTCGGTCACGCGCTTCACGCTCGTCACGATCTCGTCCATCGTGCGGCCGGCCTGCTCGACGAGCTTGGATCCGTTGCCGACCTTCTCGACCGAATCGCCGATGAGGCCCTTGATTTCCTTGGCCGCCGCCGCGCTGCGCTGCGCGAGGCTGCGCACTTCGGCGGCGACCACCGCGAAGCCACGTCCCTGCTCTCCCGCCCGCGCCGCCTCCACCGCCGCGTTGAGCGCGAGGATGTTGGTCTGGAACGCGATGCCGTCGATCACGCTGATGATGTCGACGATCTTCTTGCTCGATTCGTTGATCGCGCTCATCGTCGTCACCACTTCGCTGACGACCTGGCCGCCGCGGCGGGCGACGTCGGCGGCTCCCATCGCGAGCTGGTTCGCCTGCTTGGCGTTCTCGGCGTTCTGCTTGACCGTGCTGGTCAGCTCCTCCATCGACGAAGCGGTTTCCTCGAGCGACGCGGCCTGCTGCTCGGTACGCGCCGACAGGTCGTTGTTGCCGTTGGCGATCTCGCGGGCGGCGACGTTGATGGTGTCGGTGGCGGTCTTGATCTGCGACACCGCCAGCGCCAGTTGCTCGACGCTGCGGTTGCTGTCGTCCTTGATGACTTTGAACGCACCCTGGAAGTCGGCGTCGATGGTCTGCGTCAGGTCGCCCTCGGCGAGCGCGCCAAGCACACGGCCGACCTCGCCGATCACGCCGCTCATGTTGTCGACGAGCGTATTGATGCCGTCGCAGAGGTCACGAATCGCGCCGCTCTTGCCGTCGAGCGGCACGCGGCGAGCGAGGTCGCCGTCGCGTGCCGCCGCCACCACGTCGCCGGTCTGGTCGACCGCCAGCTGCAGCGCCCGCGCGGCCAGCACCTGCGCGGTGACGTCGGTGGCGTACTTCACGACCTTGCGCGGCTTGCCATGGGCATCGAGGATCGGGTTGTAGCTGGCCTGCAGGTAGATCTCGCGGCCCTCCCGGCCCAGCCGGCGGTATTGCGCGGTGTCGTACTCGCCACGGCGCAGGCGTTCCCAGAACTGGCGGTATTCGGCGCTCTCTCGATAGGCCGGCTCGACGAACAGGCTGTGATGGCGGCCCTTGATGTCGGCGAGCGTGTAGCCGGTCGCCGACAGGAAGTTCTCGTTGGCGTCGCGAATCGTGCCGTCCATCTCGAACTCGATGATCGCCTGCACCTTGCTGATCGCCGCCATGCGGCCCTCGTTCTCGGCGTCGATCTCGCGCTGCGCGAGTTCGGCGGTGATGTCCTTCCACTCGACCACGAAGCCCAGGCGCTCGCCGGCCTCGCTGCGGATCGGATTGACGATCAGCGAGAACGAGCGTCCGCCGAGGTTGAGCCGCGTGTTGAAACTGCTGTCGAGCCGCGCGAGCATTTCGCGCTGACGCGAAGGCGTCTTGTGGAAACGGTCGATGTTGGTGCCGACCACGCTCGCGGCGCTGAATGCCGGCACGTCCTTGCGGATGTCGGCCTCGGCCTCGGCGAGCATCTTCTTGATCGACTCGTTGACGTAGACCACGTCGAGATTGGCGTCGGCCACCATCACGTTGGTCGCCACCACGTCGAGGCCCTGCTTGATGCGCGCCATCTCGGCGGCCAGCTGCCGTTCGCGCTGCGCGGCGGCGAGCTCGGCGGTCTGGTCTTTCCATTCGACCACGTAGCCCAGGCGCTGGCCATCGGCGCCGTCGATCGGGCTCACCAGCAGCGAGAAGTGGCGGCCGCCCAGCACGAGCTTGGCGCTGTGGGTGTCGCGCAGCCTGGCGAGCATGCCGCGCTGATGCGCCGGATTCTTGTGGAAGACGTCGATGTTGGTACCCACCACGGTGGCGGACACGAACGTCGGCACGTCCTTGCGGATGTCGGCCTCG
Source organism: Hydrocarboniphaga sp. FW305-C-57 (assembly GCF_058783045.1). Taxonomy (NCBI): domain Bacteria; kingdom Pseudomonadati; phylum Pseudomonadota; class Gammaproteobacteria; order Nevskiales; family Nevskiaceae; genus Hydrocarboniphaga; species Hydrocarboniphaga sp. FW305-C-57. Next base: position 50,194 of record NZ_JBYSYG010000008.1, read on the forward strand.
GCCTCGGCGAGCATCTTCTTGATCGACTCGTTGACGTAGACCACGTCGAGACCGGCGTCGGCCACCATCACATTGGTCGCCACCACGTCGAGGCCCTGCTTGATGCGCGTCATCTCGGCCGCCTGGACGCGCTCGCGCCGCGTCGCCGCCTCGATGCCGTCGAGCATCGTGTTCACACCTTCGCAGAGCGAACGGATCATGCCGTTCTTGTCTTCGAGCGGAATGCGCTGCGTCAGGTCGCCCGTGCCGGCCGCCGTGACCACTCCCTGCGTCTGCTGCACGGCGGCGGTCAGCGCCTGATTCGCCTGCCATTGCGCGGTGATGTCGCTGGCGTACTTGACGACCCTCACCGGCTTTCCTGACGAATCGAGAATGGCGTTGTACGAAGCCTGCAGCCAGAGCTCGCGCCCTCCCTTGGCGACACGACGATACTGACCGGCGTCGTATTCACCGCGGCCGAGCTTTTCCCAGAAGGTCTTGTATTCGGCACTCGAGCGCTCGACCGGATCGACGAACATGCGGTGATGCTGTCCGACGATCTCGTCCAGACTGTAGCCGGTCGCGGCCAGAAAGTTGTCGTTGGCTTCGAGGATGTGCCCGTCGAGCGTGAAGTGGATGACCGCCTGCGAACGGCCGATGGCCTGCACCTGTCCGGCGTAGTCCGCCATCTGCCGGGCCTGGTCGGTGACGTCGGTCGCGTAGAGCGCGATATGCAGCAGCTCGCCCGATGCGACGACCGGATTGAAATTGGCCTGCATGCAGATCTCGCGACCGCCGGCGACCTGCAACAAATAGCGCCCGGCCACCGATTCTCCGCGTGCGAGCTGGTCCCAGAAACCGCGCGCCTCGCTGCGCTGCCAGTTCGCGTCCATGAAGCTGGTGATGTTGCGGCCGAGCAGATCGCCCCGCGCATGCCCCATCAGCTGCGCGAAGTTGTCGTTCAGATCGACGATCTCACCGATCATGCTGAGCTCGGCGTAAGCCCGTAGCCTGCGGATGGCGACGATATGCGCACGCAGCTCGGCGACTTCGCGCTCGAGTTCCGCCGTGCGTCCAGCACCCGCGTTGCGCGCCGACTTGGCGCTCGCGCTGCTGACCGGCTTGGATCGCGACACCACCAGCGCCGCCGGGCGCATCGGCGCCTTCTGCTTCGGCTTGCTGGTGGACTTGGTGGCGGCTTTCGGCTTGGCTTTGGAAGAGGCTTTGGCCGCTGCGGAGGGTTTCTTCTTCATGTTGGGATTCCTTGGTTCTGGATTCGCTGCACCGGGCGACGGATCAATGCACGGTGGCCGCGTCGACGAGCGCCATCTCGGGGCTGCTCATGAGCTTCTCGATGTCGACGAGGATCAGCATGCGTTGGTCGAGCGTGCCGATGCCGGTGACGAAACGGCTGCCGACCTGGCCCGCGAGTTCGGGCGCCGGGCAGATCCGCTCGGCCGAGAGCTGCAGCACGTCGGAGACACCGTCGACCACCATGCCAACCACGCGCTGCGCCACGTTGAGAATGATCATCACCGTGAACACGTTGTAGTCGGCCTGGTCGAGCTTGAACTTGAGGCGCATGTCGACCACCGGCACGATGGTGCCGCGCAGGTTGATGACGCCCTTGATGAAAGCCGGGGTATCGGGAATGCGCGTCACCGTGTCGTAGCCGCGGATCTCCTGCACCTTGAGGATGTCGACGCCGTATTCCTCGCTGCCGAGCGTGAAGGTGAGGAACTCGCGCGGCTCCTCCACCGCCGGGGAGCGCTCGCCCTGCCGGGCCGGATTCGGAAGGCTCATCGGGCGCTCTCCTGCAGGGTCCGGCCGTCGGCGCCGCCGCGCAGCGAACAGCGGGCCCGCTCCATGTCCAGGCTCGATCCGAGCGGCAGCAGCATCTCGCTGCTGAGCAGGCGGCCGATGAAATCGAAAGCGTCGAACAGCCGGCTCAACACCGTCTGCACCAGCGGCAGCAGCCGCGCACCCACTGTTGGCAACATGGTTAGGTCTCCTGCGGAATCGAAGCGATTTCAGGCCGCCGCCGCGCGGCCCGCGCCGCGGACGAGCTCGACGACATCGAGAATCAGCGCGACGCGACCGTCGCCGAGAATGGTCGCGCCCGAGAACGCCGGCAGGCGTCGGTAATTGGCTTCCAGGCTCTTGATCACCACTTGCTGCTGGCCGAGCAGTTCGTCGAGCTGCAAGGCCACCTTCCGGCCTTCCGCCTCGACGATCACGAGGATCGATTCGTGCGCGGCCCGCGCTGCGCCGCGCAGGCCGAACTCGGTGTGCAGGTCGATCAGCGGCAGATATTCCGATCGCACCGCGACGAGCGTCGCTTCATTGCCGACGCGCTTGATCTGCGAAGCCGTCGGCTGCAGGCATTCGACGACCGTCGATAGCGGCACGATGTAGGTGTCTTCGCCGACCGCGATGCTCATGCCGTCGACGATCGCGAGCGTCAGCGGCAAACGGATGCGCACGGTCGCGCCCTGGCCTTCGGTCGAAGACAGCTCGACCTGACCGCCGAGACTCAGGATGTTGCGCTTGACCACGTCCATGCCGACGCCACGGCCCGAGACGTCGGTGACTTCTGAAGCCGTCGAGAATCCGGGCGCGAAGATCAGGTTCCAGACATCCGCGTCGCTCGCATTGTCGGCGACCGTGATGCCGTTGCTGCGCGCCTTGTCGAGAATGCGCGTGCGCGACAGCCCGCGCCCGTCGTCGGCGATCTCGATGACGATCTGCCCGGCCTGGTGCGCGGCGCGCAAGGTCACCGTGCCCTGCGCGGGCTTGCCTGCGCGCACGCGATCGTCAGTCGATTCGATGCCGTGATCGATGGCGTTGCGCACCAGATGCGTGAGCGGATCGCCGATGCGCTCGATCACGCTCTTGTCGAGCTCGGTGCCCTCGCCGACCGTCTGCAGGCGCACCTGCTTGCCGAGCCGCGTCGCGAGGTCGTGCACCATGCGCGGAAAGCGGCTGAACACCGCATCGATCGGCAGCATGCGCGTCGACATCACCGATTCCTGCAGGCGGCGCGTCGTGTGCTCGAGCTGCTGCACGGCCGACAGCAGGCGCTCGTGTCCGAGCGGATCGAGCCCTTGCGCGTACTGCGACAGGCTCGCCTGCGTGATCACGAGTTCGCCGACGAGGTTGATGAGCCCGTCGATCTTGTTCGTCGATACGCGGATCGAGCTTTCGAGCGCGGCGGCCGGATTGCGCTGCGGCTGCGGACGCGCCGGAGCCGCAGCGCCGATCGGCACGACCTTGTCTTCGCCGTTCGCGGCCGCGGGCGGCGCGGCTTCGGGCGCGGCCACGACCGGCTCGGCGACGGCGATCGCCGCGGACAGCGGCTCGAGATGCAACTCGCATTCGTCCTCGACCCAGGCGAACAGCTCGCGCACTTCGCTCTCGCTCGCAAGCGTTTCGAGACGCAGGTTCCAGCGCAGATAGCAGGACTCGGCGTCGAGCGCACCGAAGCCCGGAATGCCGTCGGCGAATTCGAGCTCCGAATGCAGGCTTCCGAGTTCGGCGAGCTCGCGCAGGATGCGCAGCGGATCGTTGCCGCTGCGGAACAGATCGGCCATCGGCACGAAGCGGATCGCCCAGCCAGTGCTGGCCTTCGCGGGCTCGGCGGCCGGCGTGTCGGCCGCAACCGAAGGGGCTCCGAGCGCAGCCTGCAAGGCCGATTGCAGCGAGGCGCCGAGCGCCTCGTCGTGCGCGCCGCCGTCGCGGGCGACGACGAGCAGGCCGCGCACGTGATCGGCTGCGCGCAGCATCAGTTCGACGAGCGCCGCATCCACGCCGCGCTGCCCCGAGCGCAAGCTGTCGAGCAGCGTTTCGAGGTGATGCGTGAAGCCGGCGACCGCTGCGAATCCGAAGGTCGCCGCACCACCCTTGATCGAATGCGCGGCGCGGAAAATGTCGTTGACGACCTCGCCATTGTCGGCCTGCACATCGAGCTGCAACAGCGCCTGCTCCATCGCATCGGCGCGCTCGAAGCTTTCTTCGAAGAAGGCTTGGTGGAAACGGGCGAGATCGATGGCCATGGGGATCGCCTCAGGCGAGAACCCGCTTGATCGTCGCGATCAGCTGATCGGGGTTGAAGGGCTTGACGATCCAGCCCGTCGCACCCGCGGCCTTGCCTTCGGCCTTTTTCTCGGGCGTCGATTCGGTGGTCAGCATCAGCATCGGCGTGAACTTGTAGTCCGCCATGCCGCGCAGGGCGCGCACGAGCGACAGGCCGTCCATGTTGGGCATGTTGACGTCGGCGAGCACCAGGCCGAACTTCTGCGTCTGCGCCATCGACAGGGCCACCGCGCCGTCCTCGGCTTCGGTCACGTCGAAGCCGGCCGAGCTCAAGGTGAAGGCGACCATCTGTCGCATGGAATTGGAATCGTCGACGGCGAGAATGCGATTCGAGGCGTCGCTCATGGATGGGCCTTGGCGAGTTGGAGCAGAGTGGTGGCGCCCAGCAAAGCCGCGGCCTTGCGCAGGCTTTCCGAGGGCCGCAGGAATTCGACGCTGTGTCCCGCACTGCGGCGGTCGCGGCAGAACAGGCAGAACAGTTGCAGCGCCGCGGTGTGGATGCGCTGCAGCTCCGACGCATCGAACTGCACGAGATCGGCATCGTCGACCCGTTGCTTGAGCGTTTCGTGCAGCGCGGCGGCCTGTTCGATGCCGAGATTCGCATCGAGCTTGATGACGGTGCTTTCGATACCGGTGTCGAGCTGGGATTGGCTCATGAGGATTCTCCGATCAGCGAACGAGGGCCTGCGGCAAGGGCAAGCGCCGTGCCCGGCCGCATTCGGCGGAAACTCGTCGCCGATGGCGCGGTGCTGAGTTTCAGTGCACGCATGCGGGCACCACGGCATCGATCAGCGGATCGAGCGCGAGCAGGCTCAGCATGTGGCGCTCGCCGGCCGCGCGGCTCACGAATCCGCAGACCGCATCATCGGTGCCTGGCATGGCAACCGCCGGCGGCTTCTTGATCAGCGACGAGGGCAGCGAATAGAGCTCGCCGATCGCGTCGACGCGCAGGGCCAGCATCTCGCCGGCCGATTCGACGACGATCAGACAGTGCGCCGGGTCGCGTGCGCGGTCGGCCGGCCGCTCGATCTGCAAGCGGCCATGCAGGTCGATCACGGTGACGATGCGTCCGCGCAGCGCGGCGACGCCGAGCACGAAGCGCGGAGCCCCCGGCACCGCTTCGTAGCGCGCGGACGGATTCACTTCGCGCACGCAGTGGATCGGCAGCGCGAACGACTGCTCGCCGATCGAGAATCCGACCCAGCGACTGATGTCGCCATCGTCGTGACGCCTCGTCTGCAGCTGCATGGATCCCTCCCCGGCGCCGTTTCGCGCATGCGGTCTCAAGCGCTTAACGGTCCGCTTGCGGAAAACTTGAGCACCGCGCGGAGCTTTTGGATTCAGCCGAACTTAATCTGCCGAAACCTACGGTCGGGTCTGCTGTTGGTACAGGCGTTTACCGACATCGATCGCCTCGCACAGAGCCCGGCGACCGATGGCGCGTCAGGAAGCCGCCTTGCGCGGCCTTCGGGTGAACGCAACAAGGAAGTCACACATAAGCGAAGGAGATCGCACGATGAAGATGCACGCACGGGCCGGCAGCGTGGCCCTCGGACTGGCCGCACTGAGCCTTGCCGGTTGCCACAACTACGTCAAACGCGACGAGTTCAACTCCACCGTCGCCGAGCTGCGCGGCAACATCGAAACCGCTCGCGCCGAGAACCGCGAACAGATCGCCGCGCTGGGCCGCGATCTCGAAGGCAAGCTCAAGAACCAGGAAGTCGCCATCAACGATCTGCAGGACAAGCTGATCCTGAACATGACGGCGCACTTCGATTTCGACAAGGCCGACTTGCGCGCCAAGGACGAAAAGGCGCTCGACGACGTGGCCAGCGTAGTGAACAAGCGCCCCGACATGAAGGTGACGGTCGAAGGCTATGCCGATCCCGCCGGCTCGGCCGCGTACAACAAGCAGCTCGGCCAGCGCCGCGCCGAGGCCGTGCGCGATCATCTGGTCGCCAGCGGCCTGCCGGCCGACAAGGTCACCGCCGTGAGCTACGGCGACGACAAGGACAAGCAGCTCGCGCCGGGCGCCTGGGGCGAACGCGGCCAGGCCAATCGTCGCGTCGCGCTCGTGATCGAGAATGGCAGCAACCAGCTGGTGGGTTCCGCGGAGCCGCATCAGAACGGACAGGTCAGCGCGACCGGTCGCTGATACCTAATCGTGATGCGGCAAGCCCCTCTCCCGCAGTGCGGGAGAGGGGAAAAAGCGAACGACTAAGGCATCAGCTCGGCTTGGCCGATGCCTGGTGTCGTCGCGGCGATCTTGTCTTTTTCCTCGGGCCGGCCCGCTTCGGCCGTCGGCATCATCGGCACACTCTCGCCGCCGCGGGCGAGTACCACGATCAGCACGCGACGGTTGCGATTGCGCCCTTCCTGCGCCGCGTTGTCGGCCACCGGACGAAACTCGCCGAAACCCGCCACGCTCAGCCGCGAAGGTTTGATGCCCTTGGCGACGAACAGATGCAGCACGCTCGCCGCACGCGCGGCCGAAAGCTCCCAGTTGCTCGGATAGACCGGCGTACTGATCGGCATCGAATCGGTATGCCCTTCGACCCGCATCGGGTTCGGGAATCGGGCGAGGATGCCGGCCACGGTGCCGAGCACCGGCCTGGCCTCGTTCGACAACGCGGCCGAGCCGCTCGGAAACAGGATGTCCGCGCGAATCTCCACTTCGAGCGTCTGCTCCGATGAACGAATGCGCACGAGTTTCTTCTGAACCAGATCGCCGAGCGCGTTCTCGATGTCCTGCCCCATCTTCTCGAGCGCCTGGCGCTCGGAAACCGCACGCCCGCTGCCACGGCCCGTCATGGTGTCCGGCGAGGCGCGCAGCGGCATCGGCAGGCGCGCCTGGATCATCTGCGCGACGTCGGGCTTCTTCGCCACCGGGCCGCCGGCCGTCATCGCCGCCTTCTGGCGCATCATGCTCGACTGGCTGTCGGGCTCCGAGCCACGCTGCTTCTCGCCGAACTGGATCGGATTGATCGATTTCGGAGCCCCGCTGAACTCGGCCTGCAGCGAATCCGCGAGCACGCGGTACTTGCCCTCGTTGACCGACGACACCGCGTACATGACCACGAACAGGGCGAGCAGCAGCACGAGCATGTCGCCATACGGAATGGCCCAGGCTTCGTGATTGACGTGGTCTTCGTGGGGTTTCTTGCGGGCCATGGGGCGGGAATCGGCAATCGCTTGACGCTTTTCGGCCGATTCCGCCCGATCTTGAGCTCCATTGCGCCAATCGTCGCTTCTCGACGCTGCCGGATTCTTCCACCGGTTGCGCAGACCATTTCAAGACGGCCGAGCCCAGCGCCGTAGGCGGAACGCAGTGCGCTGATCGCCGGTCCGGTGATAACGTTTACCGCAGGGGATTCCGGGGGAACGAAAGATGGTCGGCGGGCCGCGTCGCTTCGAACAGCAGCTGTCGTTCGTTCTCGAAAGCATCCATCAAGTGCCATTCGGCGAATCCACCTGGGCATCGGCACTCACCGCTATCGCGGATTACCTGGGAGCGGAGTGCGCGGACCTGACGTTCTCCGATCCTGTCCTGCAGCAGCTCACGCGCTGGGAACAGGCCCGGCTCGATACGCAGACCGTCGAGGAATACACCAGGACCTACATGGCGGCGAACTGGGCGGAGGTCCAGCCGCGCGTTCCGATCGCCTTGGGAATGCGGCAGGGACAGGTCGTCGCCGATATCGACTTCTGGGACGCGCCGGCACGCAAGCGGATGATGTTCTTCCAGGAGTATTACCACCCTCTCGTTCAGTGCGGCGAATGCCTCATGGGATGCGTGAGCAAGACCGCGGACGAACCCTGGGCTTACCTGGCTCCTCATTTCCGCAGCAGGGGTCCGCAGCAGGCGGAGGTGCGCGAGCGGCTCGGAATGCTGCTCCCGCATGTTCGTCGAGCCATTACCGCCGAGACCCGCCTACAGAGCGTTCGCCAGGAAAGGGAGGCACTCGCCGAGGCCCTCGACAACGTGGCGGACGCCGTGGCACTGCTGGATCGCAGCGGCAGGGTCGTGCGGGCCAACCGGGCGGCGGAAGCCGTCATCCGTCATGCGGGCGGCATGGACAGAGCGGCGGACGGACGGCTGGTTCTTTCCACGAGCCCGGCGCGAACGGCATTGGCGGCTGCGCTTGCCCAGTGCGCGAGCCCTTTGCTGTGGACTCCTGGCGCTGGCGTCATGCCGCCCGTGCGCATCGCCGTTCCAAGACCGCTGGGGCGTCCGCTGATCCTGACCCTGCAACCGCTGCCCAAGGAACTGTCTGGCGCTTTCAACGCCATCGCCCTGCTGTTCATCGCGAACCCCGATGCGCGCCCGGCGGATCGTAGTGCCGCCCTTCGCAAGGCCTACAAGCTCAGCCCTGGCGAAGCCCAGTTGGTACAGGCGCTCGCAGGCGGTGAAACATTGAAGGAGTTCGCCAGCCGCAACGATGTCAGCTACGAAACCGTTCGGTCTCAGCTTCGCCGCTGCTTCCAGAAGACGGGCGTTCGCCGGCAGGCGGAGCTGGTGTCGCTGGTATTGCGTGCGAAGTAGACCCGGCGGCCTTCACCGATCCGCTTCGTGAAGCCGCCCCCTGAAGCCCCGTCATCCGGTCGGCTCAGTGCACGTAGCCCTGCAGGCGCACTTCGATATTGCGCGGGTTGTCGCCCTGGCTGATGCCGATCAGCCCTTCGATGATCATTTCGCGCACGCGCGTCTGGTCGCTGATGACGGACTTGAGCTTGGCCGCCATCGGCAGGAAGAACAGGTTCGCCGAGCCGATGCCGTAGATCGTGGCGACGAAGGCGGCGGCGATGCCGTGGCCGAGCTTGGACGGATCGGCGAGGTTCGCCATCACCGCCATCAGGCCCATCACCGCGCCGATGATGCCGAGCGTCGGCGCATAGATGCCGAAGGCTTCGAACACTTTCGCCCCGGCCAGGTCGTGATGCTCGGATACCGACAGCTCCACTTCGAGCGTGCCGCGGATGACGTCGGGCTCGGCACCGTCGACGAGCATCTGCAGGCCCTTCTTGGTGAAATGATCGGATTCGCTCTCGACGCTGGGCTCGAGCGCGAGCAGGCCCTGCTTGCGCGCCGCGTTGCTCCATTCGACGATCTTCGCGATGAGGTCATTCGGCTGCTGCTGCGGCGGCTTGAAAATCCACTTGCCGAGCTTGAGTCCGTGCAGGAAGGTCTTCAGCGGCATCTGCATCATCACCGCCGACAAGGTGCCGACGATGACGATGACGAAGGCCGCGGGCGACAGCAGCGCGAGCGGGTTGGCGCCCTTCAGGATCGTGCCGACGATCAGCACGACGAAGGCGAGGATCGCGGCGACCAGACTCAGGATGTCCATCAGCGAGTCCTCGACAGATCGCGTTCGTAGGCGGCCACCAGGCCGGGAAGTTCGACGATGAGGGCGACGCGGCCCTCGCTCGTCACGGTGCCGCCGGCGATGCCCGACAGACCCTTGAGCAGGCGTCCGAGCGGCTTGACGACGATCTCCTCGCGGCCGCGCACGCTGCCGGCGACGAGCCCGTAGCGTTCGCTGCCGATGTTGACGACGACCACGTGCTCGCGCTCGCCGTCGTGCTCGTCACCGGTCCAGCGCGACAGCCGCAGCAGGCGCAGCGACTGGTCGCGATACGGCACGCGCTCCCAGCCCGCGTCGCCCTCACCGACGAGCGAGGCATCGAGCGTGAACACGTCCTGCACCGCTTGCAGCGGCAAGGCGAACAGGCGCGAGGCGCGCTCGATCATCAGCACGGGCTGGATCGCCAGCGTGAGCGGCAGGCGAATGCGAATGGTGCTGCCGCGGCCGGGTTCGGATTCGATGACGACCACGCCACCGAGCGCAACGATGTTGGAGCGCACCACGTCCATGCCGACGCCGCGCCCGGACAGATCGCTGATCTGCTCCTTGGTCGAGAAACCTGGCAGAAACACCAGCTGCAGACACTCCTCGCGTGTCATGCGCGCGGCCTCGGCCTCGCCGATGAGTCCACGCTCGAGCGCCTTGGCGCGCAGCCGATCGGCGTTCATGCCGGCGCCGTCGTCGCTCACGGTGACGACGATCTGGCCACCGCACTGCTCGGCCGACAGCACGATGCGGCCGCAGGCCGGCTTGCCCGCCGCGATGCGCGCCTCGGGCATTTCGAGCCCGTGATCGACCGCATTGCGCACCATGTGCATGAGCGGATCGCCGAGCGCTTCGACGAGCGTCTTGTCGAGCTCGGTGTCCTCACCGATGCGCTCGACCTCGACCTGCTTGCCGAGCTTGCGCGCGGTGTCGCGAGCGAGCTTCGGGAACTTGGCGAACAGCTTGCGGATCGGCTGCATGCGCATGCGCGTGACCTGCGCCTGCAGGCCGGAGGTGATGACGTCGAGTTCGGAGAACGTCTTGCGCAGCTCGCCGATCGCAGTCCCCGGAGTCGCGCCGAGACGCTTGATGCGATTGCGCACGAGCACGAGCTCGCCGATCAGGTCCATCACGTGGTCGAGGCGCTGGGTGTCGACGCGGATTTCGAGGCGCTCGGGGTCGGCTTGTCCAGCGGCGGCCAAGTGAGCTGCGCCGTTCCCCTCTCCCGCTTGCGGGAGAGGGTGGCGCGCAGCGCCGGGAGAGGGGCTGCCTGGAAAATGAGCCATGCTCGACGAATCGAGATTCCCTCTCTCCCCCGCTGCGCGGGGACTCTCTCCCGCAAGCGGGAGAGAGGAAAGACAGGCCGGTTGCGTACTGTTGGTGTGCGTTGCAGAAACCGACGCTGGCTTGCCCTGCAGCTGATCGAGCAGCGCCTCGAACTCGTCATCGGAGAACGGATCGCTGTTGCTTGTCCCCTCTCCCGCTTGCGGGAGAGGGTGGCTCGAAGAGCCGAGAGAGGGAAAGCTCGGAAGGAGCGCTCCCTTTTCAGAAAGCCCCTCTCTCCCCTCGCTACGCGAGGGACTCTCTCCCGCAAGCGGGAGAGAGGAACGACTACTCACGGCGTTCGACATCTGCGCCATCTGCCGCAACGCCATCACCAGCTCGTCGCAACGCGCCGGCACCCCATCCATCGCCACCAACTCGAGCATGCCGCGCAGCTTGTCCAGCGATTCCAGAATCGCGTCGAGCAGATCGGGGGTCAGCGTGCGAGTACCCGCCCGCAGCAAGCCGAAGACATCCTCGGCCGCGTGCGCGAGCTCGACCACCGCATCGAGCTCGAAGAACCCGGCGCTACCCTTGATCGTATGAAAGCCGCGAAAGATCGCATTGAGCAGTTCGCGATCGTCGGGCTTGCGCTCCAGGCCGACGAGCTGCTCCGACACACGCTCGATCAGATCGAGGCTTTCGTTCAGAAAGTCGGTCTTGAGCTCGTTGTCGATTTCGATGGCCATGTCGCCCGTGTCGCCTGTATAGCCTTGTGCGCCGCCGATCTAGAAGCCGAGATCCGCGAGCAAGGCATCGGCATCCTGCTGGCTCGCCGCGTTCGCCGCCGCCGGCCCCTTGAGGTCGGAGACGAGCGAAGGCTGATGCGTCTCTATCGGCCGCCGGGCTTCATCCTTTAGGCCGGCCTCGCCGGCCGATGCGAGCATCGGCCCGGCCACGCGAACCAGATCGACGAGCGCGCTCTCGACCTGCCGCACGAGCGCGATCACGCGGCGGATCAGCTGGCCCGACAAGTCCTGGTATTCCTGCGCGAGTGCGAGCGACAGCAGATTGCTGCGCAGGCGCTCCACCGCATCGGCCACGGGCTGGCCGCCCGCGTCGTGCAGCTCGTCGACGATGCGCCGGCTGTCTTCGACGAGGTCGAGCGTGCGATGCGCAGCGTCTTCGGTCATGCGCACCACGTGATCGAGGTGCGTGCAGGCGTCCTTGATCTCGCCCTGGGCGAGCCCGGCGATGCGGCTGTCGAGATCGAGTTCGCGCATCGCGGCGCTGACTTCGTGCGCGAGCCGCACCACGCCCTGGGCCAGCGGATGCCGCTCCGCGTGGCCCAGCTCGCTCAGCAAGGCATGCGCGGATTCTTCGTCGCCGGCTTCGAGCGCGGCAAGCGCCGCACGCAAGCCGGCTGCGAGCGCGACTGCGGCTCGCGGCTGCTGATCGTTCGAACTCATGGTCAGGCTCAGGCCGCAGCGGCAGCGCGCTGGAAGATCTTGTCGATCTTCTCCTTGAGCGTCACCGCGGTGAACGGCTTGATGATGTAGCCGTTCACGCCAGCCTGCGCCGCCTCGATGATCTGGTCGCGCTGCGCTTCGGCGGTGACCATCAGCACCGGCAGCCTGGCGAGCCGCGCGTCGCCGCGGATCGCGCGCAGCAGCTCGATGCCGGTCATGCCGGGCATGTTCCAGTCGGTGACGACGAATTCGAAATCACCGGCCTGCAGCATCGGCCAGGCGGTGCGGCCGTCGTCGGCCTCGGTGGTGTTGGTATAGCCCAGGTCGTGCAACAGGTTCTTCACGATGCGGCGCATCGTGGAGTAGTCGTCGACGATGAGAATCTTGGCGTTCTTGTCCATGAGGTTCTGGAATCGATGGAGTGTTGGATGAGGGATCAGGCGGCGCGAGCCGAGACGCCGACGGCCGCGTTCTTGCGCGGACGGCCGGCCTTCTTGATCGGGGTCGAGGCGGTGGCGCCGGCCCATTCCTGCAGCTGCGAGCGCACGCGCAGCAGCGCCTGGCCGTGGATCTGGCAGACGCGGCTTTCGGTGACGTCGAGCACCGCGCCGATTTCGCGCAGGTTGAGCTCTTCGTCGTAGTACAGCGACAGCACCATGCGTTCGCGTTCGGGCAATGCGGCGATCGCCTGCGCCAGTCGGCTCTGGAATTCGTCGCGCTCGATCGCCTCGAGCGGCGACGAATTCGGATCGGGCGCTTCGAACGGGTCGTCGCTGCCTTCGGGCGGCTCGTCTAGCGAGAGCACCTGGCATTGCACCGCGTCCTGGATCGCGGCGCGATAGGCTTCGGGCGTCAGGTCGAGCGCGGCGATGATCTCGTCTTCGCGCGCCTCGCGGCCTTCGCGCTGCTCGATCGTCTTCATCGCGCCGGAGATTTCGCGATGGCGGCGGTGCACCGAGCGCGGCGCCCAGTCGCCCCGGCGCAGCTCGTCCATCATCGCCCCGCGAATGCGGATGCCCGCATAGGTTTCGAACGAAGCGCCGCGCTCGCCGTTGTAGTGACGCGAGGCTTCGATGAGCCCGATCACGCCGGCCTGGATCAGGTCGTCGATGTCGACGCTCGGAGGCAGGCGCGCCGCGACGTGATAGGCGATGCGCTTGACCAGGTCCGCGTGCTGCTGCAGCAGCATGGCTTCGGCCGAAGCGTCGCGAGCCGGTTTCAGGTTGGTGTAGGCGGTGGCGAGACTCATCCCGCGCTCCTTTGAACGAGACGTTCGACGAAGAATTCGAGGTTGCCGCGCGCGCCGGTCGGCGAGCTCCACGTCAGCGCCTTCTTGGCGAGCTGGTGAAACGCCGCGGACGACGGGCAGTTGGGATAGACGTCGACGACCGCGCGCTGGCGGCGAACCGCGCGGCGCAGCCATTCGTCCTGCGGCACCGAGCCGAGATAGCTCAGCGTGATGTCGAGAAAGCGCTCGGCGACGCGGCGCAGGGACTCGAAGATCTCGCGCGCCTCGGCATCGTTGGCGACCATGTTCGCGAGCACCTGCACGCGCTGCACGCCGTGGCCCTTGTTGAGCACCTTGATCAGCGCGTAGGCATCGGTGATCGACGACGGATCCTGCGTCACCACCACGATCACCTGCTGGCTGGCCTGGCTCAGCGTGATGACCGAATCGGCGATGCCGGCCGCGGTGTCGACGACGAGCACGTCGAGCGGACGGCGCAGTTCCGAGAACGCCTGCACGATGCCCGCATGCTGCAGCGACGACAGCTCGGCCATGTGGCGCTTGCCGCTCGATGCGGGCACCACGCAGAGGCCGTGCGCGGCTTCGACGAGCGTGTCGTCGAGCGTGCATTCGCCCGCGAGTACGTTGGCGAGGTTGTAGCTCGGCTGCAGGCCGAGCATGACGTCGACGTTCGCAAGCCCGAGGTCGCCGTCGAGCAGCACCACTTTCTTGCCGGCCATCGCCATGGCCATCGACAGGTTCACCGAGACGTTGGTCTTGCCGACGCCGCCCTTGCCGCTGGTGACGGCCAGAACCTGCACCGGCTTGAGAGGACGCAGTCGCCGCAATCCCGCGGCCTGGTCTTGTGCATCGTGAGCGGGTGCATCATGAAAGTTAGAGGGCATGGGCCTGCGCCGCCTGGCTGAAGCTGGAGATGAGGAAGGATTCGTCCACCGGGGACTCGCTCTGGCGAGCGAGCTGGGTGGCGTGCAACACGAGCCGGTCGGCGCGCGCCGGCTGCAGATCTTCGGGAACGCGCTGGCCATTGGCGAGATAGTTCACGCGCAGGCCATGGCGCATCGTCACCGACAGCGCGCCACCGAGCCGGTGTGCCTCGTCGAGCTTGGTCAGCACGCAGCCGTCGAGCGTCAGCGCGCCGAAGCGCTCGACGATGTCGTGCTGCGCGCCGGGCTGCGCATTCGCGGCGAGCACCAGCCAGATCTTGAGCCCGCGCCCGGCCATCTTCAGCTGCTGGCTCTGGGCGACGAGCGCCTTGTCGCGCTGCGAAAGCCCGGCGGTGTCGATCAGCACGAGGCCGCGATCGGCCACGCGAGAAAGCACCGCGGACAGCGTGTCCTGCGCCGTCACCGCGTGCACCGGCACGCCGAGCAGACGGCCATACGTGAACAGCTGCTCCTGCGCGCCGACTCGATATTGGTCGGCGGTCACCAGCGCGATCTCGCGCACACCGTGCTCGCTCGCATAGCGCGCCGCGAGCTTGGCGATGGTGGTGGTCTTGCCGACGCCGGTCGGGCCGACGAGGGCGATCACCCCGCCCTGCATGACCGGATCGCTCGCATCGACCGCGAGCCGTCGCGACAGCAGGCCCAGCGGCAGGAAGCGGGCACGTTCGGGGTCGGAGCCTTCGGGCAACTCTTCGGCGATCGAGCGCGCGAGCTCGGGTTCGAGCCCGAGGTTGGCGAGCGCGCGCAGCGCCGCGGCCTGACGCGGACGATGCTTCTGCATGTCGCCCCAGCGCAGACCGGCGAGCTGCTCTTCGAGCAGCGAGCGCAGCGTCTGGATTTCGCGGTTGAGCTGCTCGGCGGCTTCGATGCCGGCGGCGGCCGCCATCGCGGTGACCGGGGAGTCCTGCGGCGCTTGCGCCGGCGCATGGGCTTCGGCCTGCGCATGCGCCGGGCCGTCGGCGTGTGAGGTCTGCGGCGCGGGCCGCGAGGCGACGACTTGCGTCTTCGTGCGCAGCGGCGGCGGAATCGCCTGCGTCGCTGGCGGCGTCGGATCGCCGTCGGGGCCGGCTTCGCTGCGCTGGCGCGCCGCGCTGTGCATGAGCGCGGCGTCGTAGTCGGTCGCCGCCACCACCTCGACGCCGCCCGGAACGCGGCGGCTCGACAGGATGACCGCATCGCCTCCCTGCTCCTCGCGCACCAGGCGCATCGCTTCGCGCATGGTGGTGGCCTGGAATCGTTTGATCTTCATACGCGTTGGCAACACCCGTTGTGTCCGCCGCGAAGGACCGATTCCTTCGGGCGGGCGGCAGGTGCAACCGCCGTTCCAGGGGTTCACAGCGGATTCACCGCCGTGCGGACAGCGGTTTTTTGTCACCGCGGCGAAGGTGACGAAGTGTTGTCGCCGGCGGGCGGCGGCCGGGCGTCAACAAGCTGGCAGCCGGCGGCGGACCCAGGCCCGACGGGCTGCTCGCCACCCACCCCATGCGGGGGCGCTTTTCTACAAAAAGTCACAAACGCGAGCCGGATCAAGCACTTCGGCGTGCCGTTGGATCAGTTCGAACTAATTTTCGAAGCGATTCCGAGACTTCCACCGAAGCTGCGCAGGCCCCGGTTTGCGTCGCGCTCCGGCGGCGCTACCGTATCCGTCCATGACCCTTCGTGGTCGCCGTCCGTCTCGCCCGCCGTGTCCTCGCGCCCGCTTCCCGACAGCCTGCTGCAGCGCTCCGACCTCTGGCTCGGGCACAAGGCCCAGCGCATCTCGGCCGAGCCCACCGGCCATGCGGCGCTCGATGCGCTGCTGCCCGGCGGTGGCTGGCCGCGCGGGGCGATCAGCGAAATCCTGCTGCCGCGGCCGGGTGTCGGCGAATGGAAGCTGCTGCTGCCGGCGCTCGTGCGCCTGTCCCAGGCTGGAAAACGCATTGCCCTGGTCGCCCCGCCGCATCTGCCGTATGCGCCCGCGCTCGCCAGCGCGGGCATCGCGCTCGAGTGCTGCTGGATCGTGCAGCCCGAGTCGGCCGCCGACGGCGTCTGGGCCATCGAACAGCTGCTGCGCAGCAGCGCGCTCGGCGCCGTGGTGGGCTGGTGCGAGACGGCCGACGAGCGCGTCCAGCGGCGCCTGCAACTCGCGGCCGAGCAGGCCGGCAGCGGTCCGCTGGGCCTGTTGCTGCGTCCGCCCGGCGCGCATCGGCAGCCCTCGGTCTCGGCCCTGCGCCTGAGCCTGAGTCCCGAAGCGGGCGGGCCGCGCATCGACATTCTGAAGGCCCGCGGCGGACGCAGCGGCCACAGCCTCAAGCTCGGCGGGCAGGCCGCATGAGCCTCTGGCTGTGCATCCAGCTGCCACAGCTGCCGCTCGAGGCCTTGAACGCCGACGCGAGCCGCAGCGTGGTCTACGCCCAGCACGGCTCGCGGCGCTGGGTGGTCGGCGGCACGCAGGCGCGCATCGGCCTCGGCGAAGCGCTCGGCAGCGTGCAGGCGCGCTTTCCCGATCTGCGCGTGCTGCCGCGCGACACCGCGGCCGAAGCGGCGGCGCTGCAGGCCGTGGCCTTCGCCGCCTATGGGCTCGGCGATCGCATCGCCATCGTCAGCGAAGCCCCGCGCGGGCTGTTCGACACGCCCTGGCTCGCGGTCAGCGTCGATGTCGGGCCGAGTTTGAAACTGTTCGGCGGCATCGACGGGCTGATGGATCGGGCGCAAGCGCTGCTGGCGCCGCTGCCCTACACCACCCGCATCGGGGTCGCGCCGAGCTTCGAGGCCGCCGCGGTCGCCGCACGCGCGGGGCTCGCGCCGATCGTCGAAGAGGGCGACGGCGACTGGACGCGGCATCTGTCGGCGCTGCCGATCACCATGCTGCGCTGGCCGCTGGCCGCCGAATCGGTACTCGCCGGCTCGGGCCACCAGACGCTCGCCGACGTGCATCGCCACGGCGCGTCCGCGCTCGCGGCGCGTCTGGGCCAGGAATTCCCGCGCGCCCTGCAGCGCCTGTTCGGCCAGTTGCCCGATCCGCGTCCATGGTTCGTGCCGCCAGCGCGTTACCGGCGCCGCTTCGACCTCGATGCCGAGATCGACGATTGGCAGGCCCTGCTGTTTCCGCTGCGCCGGCTGTTCGACGAATTCGAAGCCTATCTGCGCGCCCGCCAGGTCACCACGAGCCAGCTCACGCTGACGCTCGCGCGCCGGCGCAGCGAAGGCGAACGCTTCGTGCTGCGCACCACCGCGCCGACGCAGAGCGCGGCCATCTTCCACCGGCTGTTGCGCGAACGCTGGACCGCGCGCGGTCCGAGCGCCGCCGCCACCGAACTGCGCCTGAGCGCCGATCGTTTTTCCCCACTCGCGCCGCCGCAGGCCGGGCTGTTCGACGATGACGAAACCCGTGGAGGCGAAGCCTGGAACGGGCTGATCGACCGCCTGCGCGCACGCCTCGGCGACACCGCGATCTGGCAGCCCGGGCTGGCCGACGATCATCGGCCCGAGCGGGCCTGGTCGCCGGACGGGTCGCTCAAGCCGGCGGCTGCCGGGGCCTTGCCGCCGAGGCCGCTATGGCTTTTGCGACATCCGCGTCCGTGGACGCCGCATGCGCCCTTGGCGGCGCCCGAGCGCATCAGTGGCGGATGGTGGGATGGCGATCCGGTGGAGCGCGATTACTACCGTAGTGCCGGAGCTGACGGCGAAAGCCTGTGGGTTTATCAGGACCGGCGCGATGGGAAATGGTATTTGCAGGGTCTGGAGTTTGGTGATGCTGCCGGCGACGTGAGTGTTCGTTAGGCTTTGCGCTGGTTCAGCTGCGAGCTGAGAGTTTTTGAGGGCTCATCCTGGGATCGATAAATCCAAAGCAAAGCACCAGCAAAGCTGCAGCCGCTGTTGATTGTCCCCTCTCCCGCTTGCGGGAGAGGGTGGTCCGAAGGACCGGGAGAGGGGAAGCTCGAAAAGTGTGCTCACTTTGCCGATGAACCCTCTCTCCCCGCCTTCGGCGGGACTCTCTCCCGCAAGCGGGAGAGAGGACAAACAAGACAGCTCGACTCCGAAAATCAGCGGCGAGGCGTAGCGGCCGCTAGACACAGATGTTCAACCCCTGGCAGCGCCGGCTGGAGTGGCGAAAGAAAGTAGCCCGGCCGGAAAGACCAAAACCATCAGCCCCCCGGCTGCGCGGCCTTCCACTCCCGCAAGGCCTTCAACGTATTCTCCACATGCTTGTCCGGACTCAAGGCCGAATAGGCATACAGCACCTTTCCATCAGGCGTGATCACATACGAGGTGCGGTCCGCATGCCCCGGATAGATCAGCAAGGTCGCGTCGTAGCTCCGCGCGATCTTGAGTCCCGGATCGGCCGCCACCGCGAACTTGCCGTTGCATTCGCTCGGGCTCGCCGCGAACTTGTGCAGCGTCTCGATGTTGTCCTTCGAAACCCCGATCACCTGTGCGCCGAGCGCCTTGAACTGGTCGATCGCCTCGGCGAACTTGCGCGCCTCGATGTTGCAGCCCTTGGTGAACGCGGCCGGGTAGAAATACACCACCACCGGCCCCTGCTTGAGCGCATCGGCGAGCGAGAACTTGAACAGCTGGCCGTTCAGCGACGCTTCGGTCGTGAAATCCGGCGCGGAGGCGCCGATCTCGAGGCTGGCCCAGGCCGGCAGCGCGACGCAGCCGGTCAGCAGAACCGCCGCGGCGATGCGGCGCACACCCAACATTGCGGAAACAGCCATGGCGAACCTCGGTCGATGTCGACGGCATTGAAGACGCGCGATCATACGGCTTCGGCATCCCACTCGGATGCACGGCTGACGGACAATGGCCTCATGAGCTCGCCCGCCGCCTATGCCGAACTGCACTGCCTGAGCAATTTCAGCTTTCAGCGCGGCGCCTCGCATGCGGATGAGCTCGTCGTGCGCGCGGCCAGGCTCGGCTATGCGGCGATCGCGATCACCGACGAGTGCTCGCTCGCCGGCATCGTGCGCGCACGCGACGCGATCAAGTCCTACGTGGAACAACGCGAAAAAGCCCTCAGCGAAGCGACTCCCTCCACGCTCGATGAACTGCATCGCGAATGGCCGCCGGAGCCCGCGCTGATCGTCGGTGCCGAATTTCATTTGCGCGATGGCCCGTCGTTCGTGCTGCTCGCGCCCGATATAGAAGCCTATTCGCAGATCAGCCGGCTCATCACGCGCGGCCGGCAAACGCAGCCCAAGGGCCGCTACGAACTGCATCGGCGAGATTGCGATGCGCTCGATCGCTGCCTCGCGCTCTGGCTCGCCGACGAGCACAGCTCGAGCGAGCACGGACACTGGCTCGCCGGGCGCACCGCGCAAACCTGGCTCGCCGTCGAACTGCATCGCGGCCACGACGATGCGGCCCTGCTCGCGCATCGACAACAACTCGCGCAGGCCAGCGGGCTGCGCTGCGTCGCCACCGGAGGCGTGCTGTTCCACGATCGCTCGCGCAAGATGCTGCACGACGTGCTGACCGCCGTTCGCATCGGCAAGCCGGTGTCCGAATGCGGCAAGGCGCTGCTGCCGAACGCGGAGCGGCGCTTGCGCAGCATCGACGAGCTGCTGACGCTGTATCCGCGGGCGATGCTCGATGAGACGCTGCGCATCGCCGAGCGTTGCCACTTCAACCTCGAGCAGATCAAGTACGACTACCCCGCCGAACTCGTGCCGCAAGGCTACGATGCGACGTCCTATCTGCGCTTCCTGACCGAGCAGGGCATGCGGGAGTACTGGCCCGAAGGTGCTCCGCAGAAAGTGCGCGATCAGGTCAAGAAAGAACTCGATCTGATCGCCGATCTGAAATACGAAGCTTTCTTTCTGACCGTGCAGGACATCGTCCGCGAAGCCAAGCAGCGCGGCATTCTGTGCCAGGGCCGCGGCAGCGCTGCGAACTCGGCGGTTTGCTACACGATCGGCGTCACCGCGGTCGATCCGAGCAAAGAGAATCTGCTGTTCGAGCGTTTTCTGTCGAAGGAGCGCAACGAGCCGCCCGACATCGACGTCGATTTCGAGCACGAGCGGCGCGAAGAGATCATCCAGTACGTGTTCGAAAAGTACGGGCGCCATCGCTGTGCGCTCGCGGCAACCGTCATCAGCTATCGCACGCGTTCGGCCTTGCGCGACGTGGGCCGTGCGCTCGGCATGGAGCCCGAAGACGTCGACCGTGTCAGCAAGGCGCTGGCCTGGTGGGACAAGAAGGAAGAGCTCGCGAATCGCCTCGTCGAACAAGGCTTCGATCCCGAAGCGCCACGCCTGCAGCATTGGCTCAGGCTGACTTCGGAACTCACCGGCTTTCCGCGCCACCTGTCGCAACACGTCGGCGGCTTCGTGATTACACAGCGCCCGCTAGCCGAGCTCGTGCCGATCGAAAACGCCGCGATGCCAGAGCGTCAGGTCATCCAGTGGGACAAGGACGATCTCGAATCGCTGGGCCTGCTCAAGGTCGACGTGCTCGCGCTCGGCATGCTCACGGCACTGCGCAAGTGCTTCAAGCTGATCGAGAGCGTCGAACCACAAACGCGCTACACGCTCGCGAATCTGCCGAAGGACGATGCCAAAACCTACGCGATGATTCGGCAGGCGAAGACGATCGGCGTATTCCAGATCGAATCGCGCGCACAGCAAAGCATGCTGCCTCGCCTGCTGCCGGAGGAGTTCTACGATCTGGTCGTTCAGATCGCGATCGTGCGTCCCGGTCCGATCACCGGCGGCATGGTGCATCCGTATTTGCAGAGAAGGGCCGAGCAACGCAAGCGCAAGGAACTAGGGCTCCCACCGGAAACGAATTTCGACCATTACTACCCACCTCAACTGCAGGACATTCTGAAACGCACGCTCGGCGTGCCGATCTTCCAGGAACAGGTCATGCAGATCGCGATCACCGCGGCGAAGTTCACGCCCGGCGAAGCCGACAACATGCGTCGCTCGATGGCGGCCTGGAAAAGGCATGGCGGACTCGAACACCTGAAAGAGCGGCTCATCGGCGGCATGCTCAAGAACGGCTACCCGCTCGACTTCGCCAACGAAATCTACCAGCGCATCCTCGGCTTCGGTTCCTACGGCTTCCCCGAATCGCATTCGGTGAGCTTCGCCCTGCTCGCGTATGCGTCCTCGTATCTCAAGTGCCATCACCCGGCGGCCTTCATCGGCGCACTGCTGAACAGCCAGCCGATGGGTTTCTATCCGCCGTCGATGCTCGTCGCCGAGGCGCGACGCTCGGGCGTCGAGGTACGCGCCGTCGACGTGCAGCACAGCGATTACGAATGCACGCTCGAACGCGTCGAAGGCAGCCAGGATCCGGCATTGCGACTCGGCCTGCTGCAGGTGGAAGGCTTGTCGCAAACCGCGGGCTCCGCGATCGCGCAGGCGCGCCGGCAGGGCCCGTTCAAGAGCACCGACGACCTCGCGCGCAGGGCCGGTCTTTCGCGTCGCGAACTGCTCACGCTCGCCAATGCCGGCGCGCTCGAAAGCCTCAGCGGCCATCGGCATGCGGCGCGCTGGAACGTCGCGGCGCATCAGGCCGACACCACGCTGCACCTGGACCGGCAGCTCGAAGACACCAGCGAGCTGCGCGCGCCGACGCCCGGCGAAGACGTGCTCAACGACTACCGCAGCCTGGGCCTTTCGTTGCGCCAGCATCCGCTCGCGCTGCTGCGCGAGCGCCTGAGCGCCCGCAAGGTCAGCACCGCCAAGGATGTCGTCGACGCCAGGGACCGCAGCAAGCTGCGCGTCGCCGGCATGGTGATGTTTCGCCAGCGCCCGCCGACCGCCAAGGGCGTGATGTTCATGACCATCGAAGACGAAACCGGCAGCGTGAACCTGATCCTGCGGCCACAGTTCGTCGAGAACCATCGCGCCGAAGTGCTCGGCGCGCGCGTCGCCGTCGTCACGGGCGAGGTGCAGTCGACCAGCGGCGTCATCCATGTGATGGTCGAGAAGTTCCACGACGTGACCTATCTGCTCTCCGAAATTCCGTCGCTGTCCCGCGACTTCCACTGACGCCGCTGCGCCGGCGCCGTGCGCATCAGGCCGGCGCCCAGCTCGGCAGCAGCTCCGACACCATCGGCGTCAGCGTCTCCTCGCACAGCAGGCCGCGCACGGCCGCGATGTCCGGAGCGAAGTAGCGATCGCGATCGTAGAAGGCGACGCGCTCGCGGACCGTTTCGCGCACGTGTTGCAGGGGCTCGGAAGTTTTCAGCGGCGCGTGGAGATCGATGCCCTGCACGGCCGCGAGCAGCTCGATGCCGACGATGTCGCGCGTGTTCGCCGCCATCTCGAGCAGCCGGCGCGCGGCGAAGGTGGCCATGCTGACGTGGTCCTCCTGATTCGCCGAAGTCGGCAGGCTGTCGACGCTGGCCGGATGCGCGAGCGACTTGTTCTCGGACGCCAGCGCCGCGGCGGTCACGTGCGCCATCATGAAACCCGAGTTCAGGCCCGGCTCGCGCACGAGAAACGGTGGCAGGCCCGACAGGCTCGCGTCGATCAGCAGGGCGATGCGGCGCTCGGACAACGCACCGATCTCGGCGATCGCGAGCGCCAGCGTGTCGGCCGCGAGCGCGACCGGTTCGGCGTGGAAGTTGCCGCCCGAAATCACCTCGGCGCCGAACACGAGCGGGTTGTCGCTGACCGCGTTGGCCTCGATGGTCAGCGTGCGCGCTGCGTTGTGCAGCAGGTCGAGGCAGGCGCCCATGACCTGCGGCTGGCAGCGCAGGCTGTACGGATCCTGCACGCGATCGTCGTTGACGAGGTGCGAACGCCGGATCTGACTGCCTTCGAGCAGCCGACGATACGCCGCGGCCACCGCGATCTGGCCGGGCTGGCCGCGCACGAGGTGGATGCGCTCGTCGAACGGCGCATCGGAGCCGCGCGCCGCATCGACTGAAATAGCGCCGGTGACGACCGCGGCGGCGAACAGGTCCTCGGCTTCGAGCAGGCCGCGCAGCGCGAGCGCGGTCGAAGCCTGGGTTCCGTTGAGCAGCGCGAGGCCTTCCTTGGCTTCGAGCTGCAAGGGGCTGATGCCGGCGCGCTGCAAGGCCTCGCCCGCCGGCACGACCGCGCCGTCCACGCGCACCTCGCCCTCGCCCATCAGCGCGAGCGTCATGTGCGCGAGCGGCGCCAGGTCGCCCGAGGCACCGACCGAGCCCTTGGCCGGAATGCAGGGCAGCACGCCCGCGTTGCAGAGCGCGAGCAGCGATTCGATGACCAGCCTGCGCACGCCCGAGGCCCCGCGCGCGAGGCTCGCGGCCTTGAGCACGAGCATGAGGCGCACGGTTTCGTCGTCGAGCAGCGGCCCGGTACCGACCGCATGCGAGCGCACGAGGTTGGCCTGCAACTGCCGGAGCTGGTCGGCAGCGATATGCGTCCTGGCGAGCTTGCCGAAGCCGGTGTTGATGCCGTAAGCCGGCTCGCCACGCGCGACCGCCGCCTGCACGGCCGCGGCGGAAGCTTCGACCGCGCCCCAGGCGTCGGGCTCGATCGACAGCCGGGCCTGGCCATTGAGCAGGTGCCGCAGCTCCCGCAGCCGTAGCCGGCCGGGGCGCAAATGCCATTCGGACATGCAACTCTCCCGCGGTTCTGTCCTGAGTCGTGGAGCTACTGCAGCAGTCCGCGGCGCGCGGCGCAACGTCGGAAAACCCTCTGGACGCCATCCGTCAAACTGTCTACCGCCCGGCTGCGGCTTCGATGCTAGGCTTGCCGGAACAAGACAGCCAGCACGCATGACCCTGACACCGGCATGAGCCAATCCGGAGCTTTCAGCGCAGAGCTGCGCAACTTTGCGCCGCCGACCACCGTCGACCTGATGCGCTGCGAAGACGAGCCCATCCACATTCCGGGCGCCATCCAGTCGCATGGCTGCCTGTTCGAGGTGTCCGGCGAAGGCAATATCCTGCGAGCCAGCAGCAATACGCGCCTGCTGCTCGGCGTGGCGGCCCACGATCTGCTCGAAAAGCCGTTGCACGACGCGCTCGGCTCCCAGCCTGCGGGCTGGGTCGCGCAAACCCTTGCGGCCCTGCCGCCGGCCAGCCCGCGCAGCGCCCGCTTCGTGCTCGACAGCGGCGACGCCGGCACCGTGATCGCGCATCGCTACGACGACCACGACCTCGTCGAATGGCTGCCCGACACCGAGCACCGCGTGCCCGCGCCCGATGCGATGGAACGCGCGCTGTCGGGTGCGATGGCCCGTGCGCGCGGCGCAGGCGAAATGAATGCGGCCCTGCAGTACATCGCCGAAGGCGTCGCCGCGGCCACCGGCATCGATCGCGTGATGGTCTACCGCTTCCATCCGGACTGGCATGGCGAGGTCGTCGCCGAATCGGTGCAGCCCGAGCTGTCGCCGTACCGGGGCCTGCACTATCCGGCCTCCGACATTCCGGCGCAGGCGCGCCAGCTCTATCTGGCCGTGCCTGCGCGCGTGATCGCCGACGTCTATTCGCGCGACGCCATCCTGCTCGACGCCGACCCGCTCGTCGGCGAGCCGCAGCTCGACCTGTCGCACAGCGTGCTGCGCAGCGTCTCGCCCGTGCATATCCAGTACCTGCGCAACATGGGAACCGGGGCCACGCTGGTGACCTCGCTGGTCACCGAAGGCGAGCTCTGGGGCCTGATCTCCTGCCATCACCGCAGCCGCTATCCGTTCCCGTGGTACGCGCACGAGCGCATGCGCAGCTTCACAGCCGAGGCGGCGGCGGTGATCGCCGAGCATCGCGTACGCGAACGCCAGGCGCGCGAACACCGCTACACGCTGGCGCGCGCGCGGCTCGTCGACAGCCTGGCGGGTCCGACCGAAGCCACCGTCGGTCTGCTGCTACAGTCGCTCGATGCGAGCGGCGCGCTGCTCTGCGACGGCCCGCGCCTGAGGACTTTCGGCCAGGTACCCGACGGCGCCAGGGGTCTCATCGATTCGGTACTTGCGCAGAGTGAAGACCTGGGCGCCACCGCGCACGTGAGCCAGCGCTTCGACTCGGCTCCAGCGCTGTCCGAAGCGGCCGGCGCCGCCTGGCTGGTGCTCTCGCGGGCCCGGCGGCAGCTGCTGCTGGTACTGCGTCCGGAGTTCGCGCACACCGTCAACTGGGGCGGCGACCCGAGCAAGCCGGCGCTGCCCGATCCGGTCTCGCGCCGGCTGACTCCGCGCGGATCGTTCGATCTCTGGCAGCAGACCGTGAACGGCCAGAGTCGCCCGTGGGAAGCCGAGGCCTTGCAACACCTCGCCTTCCTGCGCGACCAGTCGGCCGCCGCCGAGCTGCTTCGCCGGAGTTTCGACGGCCACTGAAAGCACGGGCTTCCAGCTCGGGCCGTCGACAGCGATCGCTTCTAAGCCGATCAGCGCCTGCCGCGATCAGCCGGTGATGCGCGGCGTTCCGGGCACCACGTCGCCGCACTGGGCGCGATTGCGCAGCCAGTGATCGACCAGCACGAGCGCGACCATCGCCTCGGCGATCGGCGTCGCGCGCACGCCCACGCAGGGGTCGTGACGGCCGGTCGTGCGCATGTCGACGGCCTTGCCCTCGCTGTCGATCGACTTGCCCGGCGTGGTGATGCTCGAGGTCGGCTTGATCGCGATCGCGCAGACGATGTCCTGGCCGGTGCTGATACCGCCCGCGACACCGCCCGAGTGATTCGACAGAAAGCCGGCGGGCGTCATCTCGTCGCGATGCTCGGTGCCACGCATTGCGGCCACCTTCATGCCGTCGCCGATTTCGACGCCCTTGACCGCGTTGATGCCCATGAGCGCATGCGCCAGATCGGCGTCGAGCCTGTCGAACACGGGCTCGCCGAGGCCCGGCGGCACGTTCGTCGCGACCACTTCGATGCGCGCGCCGACCGAATCGCCTTCGCTGCGCAGCGCGTCGATGAGCGCTTCGAGCTCCGGCACGCGCGCCGCATCGGGCGCGAAGAAGGCGTTCTGGTTGATCTCGTCCCAGGACTTGAATGCGATCTCGATGTCGCCCATCCGCGATAGATAGCCGCGCACCTGGGTGCCGAACTTCTCGAGCAGCAGTTTCTTGGCGATCGCGCCGGCCGCGACGCGCACCGCGGTCTCGCGCGCCGAGCTGCGCCCGCCGCCGCGATGATCGCGAATGCCGTATTTCTGGATGTAGGCGTAGTCGGCGTGGTTCGGCCGGAACACCTGCGAAATCTTGGCGTAGTCGTAGCTGCGCTGGTCGGTGTTCTCGATCAGCAGCGCGATCGGCGTGCCGGTGGTCTTGCCTTCGAACACGCCCGACAGGATGCGGACCTTGTCCTCTTCCTTGCGCTGGGTGACGTACTTGCTCGTTCCGGGCTTGCGGCGATCGAGATCGGGCTGGATGTCGGCTTCGGACAGTTCCAGCCCCGGCGGGCAGCCGTCGACGACGCAGCCGATCGCAGGGCCGTGGCTTTCGCCGAAGCTGGTGACGCAGAACGACTTGCCAAACGTGTTTCCGGACATCGCAATCTCGGCTACGACAGCATTGAATTCGGAGTGATCGAGCGCATGGCGTCGGCGACGGCTCGTGCTTGGGGTGCGGCCTCGGCGGACAGGCCTGCCAACACACCGGCCTGGTTGGCAGCCGATTGGTTCTGGCTGAGCTTGAACTTGCCTTCGAGCCGGCTCACGCGCAGTTCGATGCCGACGATGGCGCCCAGCATGGCGTCGAGATAATCGGCCGGCGCATCGTCGATCGACCAGGCCGGATCGCGCGTTTGTTCGTGACGCTTCGTGAGTTCACCGATCTGGGCGCGCAGCCAGTTCTTGTCGTCATGCACGCGCAGCGATCCGCGCGCATGAACGACGGTGTAATTCCAGGTCGGAACCGCCTTGCCGTGCTCGCGCTTGCTTGGATACCAGCTCGGCGTGACGTAGGCCTGCGGGCCGTTGAACACCGCCAGCACTTCGCGATCGGCAAGCCCATCGCGCCACAGTGGATTGGCGCGAGCGACGTGTCCGTGCAGCTGCAGATCGCCGGCGTCGTCGATGTGCGCATACAGCGGAATGTGATTGGCCTGCAGCCCATCGGCCGTGGACATCACCAGCGTCGCCAGCGGATACGCGGCCACGAGCGCGAGCATCGCCTCACGATCATGAACCTCGAAGTGGCGCGGCTGATACATAGGGCTCTATCCGCGCTCAGCGACCTTTGAGCCAGGCGACGAGATCGGACCTGGAGATCGCGAACACGCCGTCGCCGCCGCGTTCGAAATCGGGCCAGCTCACCGGAATGTCGGGCCAGCGCGCTTCGAATTCGGGCACCGAGCCGCCGACTTCACAGACCAGCAGGCCCTTGGCCGACAGGTACTTCGGCGCTTCGCGCAGGATGCGATCGACGATGTCCATGCCATCCGCGCCCGCTTCGAGCGCGAGCTTGGGTTCCTCGTGGAATTCGCGGCCGAGCGCCTGCCATTCGGCGGTCGGCACGTACGGCGGATTGCTGACGATGAGCTCGTACTGGCGCTTGCCGAGGCCCGCGAACAGGTCCGAGTGTATCGCCTTGACGCGGTCGCCGAGCCCGTGACGATCGATATTGCGCTGCGCCACTTCCAGAGCCCCGGCGTCGATGTCGACGAGATCGACCTCGGCGTCCTCGATCGCGGCCGCGCAGGCGATGCCGATGCAGCCGCTGCCCGTGCAGAGGTCGAGAATGCGCGTCGGCGTCTGCGTGACCCAGGGTTCGAACTGGGCCTCGATGAGCTCGGCGATCGGCGAACGCGGCACCAGCACGCGCTCGTCGACGTAGAACGGCAGCCCGCAGAACTGGATCTCGCCGATCAGGTAGGCCGCCGGCTGGCGCGTGTCGACGCGCTTGCGCAGCAGCTCGACGACAGCGGCGCGCTCGCTCGCGGTGACGCGCGATTCGAGGTAGAGCGTGGGCAGATCGGCCGGCAGCTTGAGCGCATGCAGCACGAGGTGAAACGACTCGTCGAGCGCGTTGTCGGTGCCGTGGCCGAAAATCAGGCCTTGTCGGGCGAACTCGCTGGCGCCCCAGCGCACGAGATCGCGCACCGTCTCGAGCGCAGTGGTCTCGTCAGAAATCATGCGGGCACCATCGCTATGGAATAATCGGCGGACAAAAGAGGTCACGGACTGAAGATAAGTCCGCAATTTTAAACTGTTCTCGGCCGCCACGTGCCCGCAGCCGCCGGGATGACGCAGCTTCTCGACTCAGGACTCTCATGTCGGCTTCCAAATCCATCTTGATCGGCGTGGTCGCGGCAGTCGCCGCAGTGGCGGGCCTGGTGGCGGCGCAGTTCGCGTTCGCCCCGCGCAGCATCGAAATCGAATCGGGCACGCTGCTCGAAAAGCCGCGCGCCATCGCCCCGTTCCAGCTCGTCGACAGCAGCGGCAAGACTTTCGGCCTCGCAAGGCTCGAGGGCCAGTGGAGCCTGATCTTCACGGGCTTCACGTATTGCCCGGACGTCTGCCCGAACACGCTCGCCGTGCTCAAGACCGTCAAGGCCCAGCTCGACGCAGCCGGCGCGCCGCTGCAGGTGGTGTTCGTTTCGGTGGACCCGGAGCGCGACACGCCCGAGAAGCTCGGGCTCTACACGCATTACTTCAGCCCGGAATTCATCGGCGTGACCGGCAACGGCGATAATCTCGATTCGCTCACGCGCAGCCTGAGCCTGATCTACGCCAAGGTGCCCGGCAGCACGCCGGAGAACTACACGATGGATCATTCCGCCGCGCTCGTGCTCGTCAATCCGCAGGCGCAGGTGGCCGGTTACTTCCTGCCGCCGCACCGCATCGACGCGCTCACGCGCGACCTGACCAAAGTCATCAAAGGAGGCTCGCCATGATCAAACGCGTCTCGACCGCCCTGCTCTCGCTGGCTCTGCCGGCCGCCGCCTGGGCCAATTGCGCCAACCTCAAGGTCGAAGACCCGTGGATACGCGAGGCGCCGCCGGGCGCAATGACCATGGTCGGTTTCGCGCAACTCTCCAACAAAGGCGCGACGCCGCTGACGATCACGGGCGCGAGCAGCCCCGATTTCGGCAGCGTGGAGCTGCACCAGAGCTCGCTCGAAGCCGGCCAGGCGCGCATGCGCCGCGTCGAGACGCTGACGCTCGATCCGGGCCAGGTCGTGCGGCTCGAACCGGGCAGCTATCACCTGATGCTCATGCAGGCCTCGCGCCCGCTCGCGAGCGGCGACGAGAGCCTGATCGAGCTGCGCTGCGACACCACCAGCGCGGTGGTGAAGTTCCCCGTGCGTCCACCGCAGGTGCTCAAGTACCAGCCTCCGGGCTCCAACTAAGCTTCGACCCGAGACACGACCTCCCCATGGCCGCAACCGACGCCAGTACCGGCGATCTGCTGTTTTCCGCGTTGCAGCGCGTGCTGCCGACGCGCTTCCTGTCCTGGCTGATCTTCAAGCTCACGCGCATCCGCAACCCGGCGTTCAAGAACGCGTTCATCCGCTTCTTCATGTCGCGCTTTCGCATCAGTCTGGCCGAAGCCGAGATCGAGCAGGTGGAGCGCTTCGGCAGCTTCAACGAATTTTTCACGCGCGCGCTCAAGCACGGCGCGCGGCCGCTGCACGAGGACCTGTCGGCGCTGATTTCGCCGGTCGACGGCGCCGTGAGCCAGTTCGGCAGGATCGAAGGCGGGCGCATCTTCCAGGCTAAGGGCCAAAGCTACACGGCCGCCGAACTGCTCGGCGCGGACGATCTCGCGAAGCCGTTCGAGAACGGCGAGTTCTGCACGATCTACCTGGCCCCGAACAACTATCACCGCCTGCACATGCCACTCGCCGGCACGCTGCGCGAATGGGTCTACGTGCCGGGCCGGCTGTTCAGCGTCAACCCGGCCACGGCGCGCGCGATGCCGCGACTGTTCGCGCGCAACGAGCGCGTGGTGGCGATCTTCGATACCGAGCTCGGACCCTTCGCGATGGTGCTGGTCGGCGCGTTCTTCGTCGGCTCGATCGAAACTGTCTGGTCGGGCCTGGTCACCCCGCCGCACCGGCGCGGCAATACGGTCTCGCGCCACCAGCCGGCGCAGCCCGTGGCGCTGGCCCGCGGCGCCGAAATGGGCCGCTTCAACATGGGCTCGACGGTGATCCTGCTCGCGCCGCGCGGCACGCTCGAATGGAACGCCGAGCTGCGTCCGGCGCTGCCGCTGACCATGGGCCGGCCGATCGGCCGCAAGCTCGGGCCCGGGCTCGCATGAGCGGCCCCGCAGCGCTGACCATCGCGCCCGCGACCGCGGATGAGGTGCCGCTGATCCTGGCCCTGATCCGCGAACTCGCCGACTACGAGCAGCTGTCCGACCAGGTCAGCGCCACCGAAGCCGCCTTGCGCGAAAGCCTGTTCGGAGCGCACCCGGCCGCCGAGGTGCTGATCGCCCGTTGCGGCGGCGAGCCGGCCGGCTTCGCGCTGTTCTTCCCGAATTACTCGACCTTCCTGGCCAGGCCCGGCATCTACCTCGAAGACCTGTTCGTGCGCCCGGCGTTTCGCGGGCTCGGCATCGGCAAGGCCCTGCTGGCCAGCGTCGCGGCGCTGGCGGTGGCGCGCGGCTGCGGGCGCTTCGAATGGTCGGTGCTCGACTGGAACGAGCCGGCGATCGGCTTCTATCGCCGGCTCGGGGCGCGCCCGCTGGACGACTGGACGATGTTCCGCATCACCGGAGCCGAACTGGCGGCGCTGGCGGCGAGCGCCCCGCGTAACGGTTCGTAAGCAGTTTCACGCCGAACCGAACTTCGGGCTCCGTCCGGTTTCCAAGCGGCGTTACCATAAGAGACGGTGGACCCACCGATCTCACCGAACCCAGGCCGTCCCGACCCGCCAGCCGCATGCGCCCCATCGCCTCCCTCGTATCCGCCGGCCTGGCCGCGGCGCTGACCGTCTCGGTCAGCCTCTCGATCAGCGCCTCGGCGCAGATGATCGACATGGTGCCCTCGGACGGTCTCGGCAGCGGGGCCCAGCCGCCGCTGAACCTGCCGCAGATGGGCGAGCCGGCCGACGCCGCGCTGTCGCCGACGCAGGAGGCCCAGATCGGCGCGAGCGTGATGTCGCAGCTGTATCAGTACGAATACATCCTCGAAGACACCGAGCTGACCGATTACCTGACCACGATCGGCTACCGGCTGGTCGCCGCGGCCGCGCAGCAGCCGCCGCACGTCGAGTTCTTCGTCGTCAAGGACCCGCGCATCAACGCCTTCGCGATGCCGGGCGGCTACATCGGCTTCAACGCCGGCCTGCTGATCGCGAGCTCCACCGAGAGCGAAGTCGCCGGCGTCATGGGCCACGAACTCACGCACGTGATCCAGCGTCATATCGCGCGTTCGCAGGCGGACCAGGGCGGCGTCGGCACCTTCGCCACCTGGGCCGCGGTGCTCGCCGCGATCATCGCCGGCTCGGCCAACCCGGACGTGATCCTCGCTGCGCTGGCCGTCGGCCAGGGCTCGCTGTACCAGAAGCAGGTCAACTTCACGCGCGCCAACGAGCTCGAGGCCGACCGCATCGGCATCCAGACCATGGCCGAAGCGGGCTTCGACCCCGAGGGCATGGCGAGCTTCTTCCAGCGCCTGGCCCAGCAGTCGCGCCTCTACGGCTCGGGCGTGCCGGACATCCTGCTGACCCACCCGGTCAACACCGTGCGCATCTCCGAGGCGCGTGCGCGCGCGGCCTCGATGAAGACGCGCAAGGTCGAGAACTCCTTCGAATACGGGCTCATGCGCGAGCGCGCCCGCGTGCTGACCTTCGGCCGCCCGGCTGACGGCATCGAGCTCTACGCGGCCGAGCTCAAGGCCGGCCGCGACACCCCGGGCAATCGCTACGGCCTGGCGCTGTCGCTGCGCGAAAGCGGCGACTTCGCGGGCGGCATCGCCGCGCTCAAGCCGGTGCTCGATGCCAACCCGCGACAGGTCAACCTGCTGCTGCTCATGAGCGAACTGAAGCTCTACGCGGGCCAGCAGGCCGAAGGCCTGGCGCTAGCCAAAAAGGCGCAGGAGCTCTACCCGCGCAGCACCCCGACCATCCTCGGCTACGCCTCGGCGCTGCTCCAGGCCGGCAAGCCGGCCGAAGCGCGCCAGCTGCTGTTGTCGACCGAGCAATCCTTCGGCACGCGCATGGAAACCTACCGGCTGCTGTCGAACGCCGCGCGCGACATGAAGGACACCGGCGCCGCGAGCTACGAGATGGCGAACTATCTCTACTACCGCGGCGACTACGGCGGCGCGCTGGCCCAGCTAGACGCCGGCCTGCGCCTCGACAGCCTGTCGCAGCAGGACCGGGCGCGCATGGCGGCCCGGCGCGCGGAGGTGCGCGAAGCGCTGCCGCGCAATTACAACCCGTATGCGCGGGAGCGGCGGTAGGTATGCAGATGCTTTACCAGCTCGTCCTCCAGTTCGGCGAAGAATCGCTCAGCAGCCATGAGGAACTGATCTCGCTGGAGGACGCCTTGATCGAGGAGCTTGAGGATGCGGCGGATGTCGACGGACATGACATCGGCTCCGGCCAGGCCGATATCTTCATCATCACGCCCAATCCGGAAAAGACTTTTGAGCGGGCGAAAGCGGTTTTGAATGAGCTGGGTTTACTCGCTGCGGTTACCGCTGCGTATCGCAAGGAAAGCGGCAGCGACTACACCATCCTATGGCCGCATCACGTGCGATCGTTCTCGATCTTGTAATCGGCCAGGCCTGACTCGCGACGCCGTAGACCTCTCACCCCAGCAGCGCCCGAATCTTCTGCTCGGTCGGCTGTTCGATCACGCCGCGTTCGCAGACGATCGCGTCGATCAGGCTCGCGGGCGTGACGTCGAAGACCGGGTTCCAGGCCTGCATGGCCTCGGGGGCGACGCGGCTGCCGCGGAATTCGGTCAGCTCGTTCGGCGGGCGCTCCTCGATCGGAATCGCCGCGCCGTTCGGGCAATTGAGATCGAAGGTGCCGCTCGGGGCGACGACCATGAACCTGACGCCGTGGTGCTTGGCCGCGACCGCGAGCGCATAGGTTCCGATCTTGTTCGCGGTATCGCCGTTCACGGCGATGCGGTCGGCGCCGACGATGACCCAGTCGATCTTCTCGCGCTGCATGAGGTGCGCAGCCGCACCGTCGGCGATCAAACGCGCCGGAATCTTCTCGTGGAGCAGCTCCCAGGCGGTCAGCCGCGCGCCCTGCAGCCACGGACGCGTTTCGCCGTTGTAGACCTGCGACAGTCGGCCCTGGGACCAGGCGCTGCGGATCACGCCGAGCGCGGTGCCGTGGCCGCCGGTGGCGAGCGCTCCGGTGTTGCAATGGGTGATGACCACCGCATCCGGCGGCAGCAGCGCGGCGCCGGCTTCGCCCATCGCGAGGTTCTGCGCGAGGTCTTCCTCGTGGATGCGGATCGCCTCGGCAAGCAGCGCCTGCGCGTTCGCGCCCCGGCTCTTGAGCTCGCGCATGCGCAGCAGCGCCCAGCGCAGGTTCACGGCGGTCGGGCGCGATTCCATCAGCACGCGGTCGGCGATGTCGTAGTCGCGGCCGGCGAGCGCGTCGAGCACGAGGCCGTAGGCGGCGGCGATGCCGATCGCCGGCGCGCCGCGCACGGCCATGCCGTGGATGGCGTCGGCGACTTCGGCGGCGCTACGACAGTCGACCCAGCGTTCTTCGTGCGGCAGCACGCGCTGGTCGATGAGCTTCAAGTGGTCGTCGGCCCAGATGATCGGGCGGATGCCCGTCGCGGAACTGCTCGCGGTCATGAAGTTTTCCTAAGCTTGGATTCCCGCGCCCAGCCGTAAGACCAGTCGCCAGAGTCGCTAGAATTTGGGGGCGCATTCTACCTCCGAGCCCGTGAACCTCATGCAATCGCCTGACATCGTCGGCCAAGTCGAATCCATCGACCTTCTCGTCACCCCGGGCTACCTGGTGCCGATCAAGCCCGCGGGCAGCGTGCTGCTCGATCACGCGCTGGCCGTGAGCGGCGGCAAGATCGTCTCGATCCTGCCGGCCGACGAAGCGCGCCTGAAATACAAGGCCAGGCAGGTGCTCGAGCTGCCCGAACACGCGGTGATGCCGGGGCTGGTGAACCTGCACACGCATTCGGCGATGAGCCTCATGCGCGGTCTGGCTGACGATCTGCCGCTGATGGACTGGCTGCAGCAGCACATCTGGCCGGCCGAAGGCCAGCACATGAACCGCGCGTTCTGCGGCGACGGCGTGCGGCTGGCGATGGCCGAGATGATCCGCAGCGGCCAGACCACGTTCTCGGACATGTATTTCTTCCCCGAAGCGACCGCCGAGGCCGCGATCGCGGCCGGCATGCGCACGGCCGTCGGGCTCATCGTCATCGACTTCCCGACCGCCTGGGCTCAGCCCGGCGAGTACATCCACAAGGGCCTCGACCTGCGCGACAAGCTGCTCAAGGAGCCGCTCGTCAAGACCGTGTTCGCCCCGCATGCGCCGTACACGGTGTCGGACGAGCCGCTGCGACAGATTCGCCAGTACGCGACCGAGCTCAACATCGGCATTCACATGCACGTGCACGAGACCGCGGGCGAGGTGGAAATGGCGGTCGCGCAAAGCGGCAAGCGGCCCTGGCAGCGGCTCAAGGAACTCGACCTGCTCGGGCCCGACCTGATCGCCGTGCACATGACCCAGCTGACCGACGAGGAGATCGCCGAGGCCGGCCAGTACAAGGTGCACATCGCGCACTGCCCGGAATCCAACCTGAAGCTCGCGAGCGGCTTCTGCCCGGTGCACAAGCTGCTCGAAGCCGGCGCCAACGTCGGCATCGGCACCGACGGGGCCGCGAGCAACAACGATCTCGACCTGTTCGGCGAGCTGCGCACCGCGAGCCTGCTCGCCAAGGCCGTCGCGGGCGATGCGCGCGCCCTGCCGGCCGCGACCGCGCTCGAACTCGCGACGATCAACGGCGCCCGCGCGCTCGGATGGGACGACACCATCGGCTCGCTGAAGCCCGGCAAGGCGGCCGATTTCATCGCCGTCGACATGGGCGCGGTCAACACGCAGCCGCTCTACAACGTGCTCTCGCACCTGGCCTACGCGGTCAACAGCCGCCAGGTCGATCACGTCTACGTCGCGGGCCGCGCGCTGCTGTCCGAAGGGCGCCTGCAGACGCTCGTCGAGGACGAGCTGCTGGCCAAGGCGCGCGAGTGGCGCGCGAAGATTCGCCCTTGAAACGCTTGCCCTCTCCCGCCTTGCGGTAGAGGGTGGCGCGAAGCGCCGGGTGAGGGAGTCCCCACCGGTGACGGCGCAGATTTGTCGAGCCGCGTTCCCTCACCCCTGCCCCTCTCCCGCACGCGGGAGAGGGTTCTTGAGAGTCGATGCACCGGACCCTTTGCATCTGGGACAATAGCCGCATGAGCAACGTCGACGAAGGCGAAATCCGCCGCTTCTCCGCCCTCGCCTCGCGCTGGTGGGATCCGCGCGGCGAGATGGCCGCCCTGCATCACATCAACCCGGCGCGCGTGCGCTACATCGAGCGCGTCGCGGGCGGCCTGCGCGGCAAGCGCGCGCTCGACGTCGGCTGCGGCGCCGGCATCCTGACCGAGGCGCTCGCCGCCAAGGGTGCGAGCGCGCTCGGCATCGACATGGCCGAAGCCTCGCTCGAAATCGGCCGGCTGCATGGGCTCGAGTCGGGCATCAAGGCCGACTACCGTTGCATCGCAGCCGAAGCGCTCGCCGCCGAAATGCCGGGCGCTTTCGACTTGGTCTGCTGCCTCGAAATGCTCGAGCACGTGCCCGATCCGGCCTCGGTGATCCGCGCCGTCGCCACGCTCGTCAAGCCCGGCGGCGACGTGGTGTTCTCGACCATCAACCGCAACCCGAAGGCCTACGCGCTCGCCATCGTCGGCGCCGAGCTGATCGCCGGGCTGATTCCGAAGGGCACGCACGACTACGCCAAGTTCATCAAGCCGTCCGAGCTCGAAACCTGGTGCCGCGAGGCTGGACTGACCTCGGTCGAACTCAAGGGCCTGCGCTACAACCCACTGCTCAAATCGGCCACGGTCGGCGACGACATCGACGTGAACTATCTGCTCCATTGCCGCAAGCCCGCCGCATGACGCCGGTCGCCGACATCGACCTCGTGCTGTTCGACCTCGACGGCACGCTCGTCGACACCGCGCCGGACCTCGGCGGCGCCGCCAACCAGGTCCGCGCCGACCTCGGCCAGCCGCCACTCGCCGACGCGCTGTATCGGCCGGTCGCCTCGGCCGGTGCGCGCGGGCTGCTCAAGGTCGCGCTCGACCTGACGCCCGATCACCCGGAATTCGCGGTGCGCCGCGATGCCTTCCTGGCCTATTACCGCGCCCGGCTGACCCGGCGTTCGGCCCCGTTTCCAGGCATCGCGCAGATGCTGCTGGCGCAGGAGCTGCGCGGCCGGCGCTGGGGCGTAGTGACGAACAAGCCGAGCTTCTTGACCGACCCGCTGATGCGCGAGCTCAAGCTCTACGATCGCGCGGCCTGCGTGATCAGCGCCGATCACGTACCCGCGCCGAAGCCGGCACCCGATTCGCTGAATCTCGCGCTGCAGCGCACCGGCATCGCGGCCGGGCGCGCGATCTACGTCGGCGACGACCTGCGCGACATCGAGGCGGCCCAGGCCGCCGGCATGCGAAGCATTGCTGCAGGCTGGGGCTACATCAGCCCCGGCACGCCGATCGAGCACTGGGGCGCGGATGTGATCGCCGCTACCGTGGCCGAGCTCGGCGCCCTACTTTCCTAAGGATTTTTCTTTGTCCATCAACGTCATACCAGCCGGCTTCGCGCCGCAGCCCGACAGTTTTCGCGACCGCGTGATCCTGGTCACCGGGGCCACCGGCGGCCTCGGCTCGGCCACCTCGCTCGCGCTTGCCCGACTCGGCGCGACCGTGATCCTGGTCGGCCGCACCGTGCCCAAGCTCGAGAAGCTCTACGACGAGCTCGAGGCCGCCGGCGGCCCGCAGCCCGCGATCGTGCCGCTCAATTTCATGACCGCCACCTGGGCCGAGTACGAAAACCTCGCGCAGACCATCGAGCAGACCTTCGGCCGGCTCGACGGCATCGTCCATGCGGCTGCGCATTTCAAGAGCTTCATCCGGCTCGAAGACCTGCCCCCGCGCGACTGGCTCGATACGCTGCAGATCAACCTGACCGCCCCGTACACGCTGACGCGCCTGTGCCTGCCGATGCTGAGGGCCTCGAAGGATGCCTCGGTGGTGTTCGTG
The DNA here is from genome assembly GCF_058783045.1 of Hydrocarboniphaga sp. FW305-C-57. Taxonomy (NCBI): domain Bacteria; kingdom Pseudomonadati; phylum Pseudomonadota; class Gammaproteobacteria; order Nevskiales; family Nevskiaceae; genus Hydrocarboniphaga; species Hydrocarboniphaga sp. FW305-C-57. Next base: position 87,645 of record NZ_JBYSYG010000008.1, read on the forward strand.
ACCGACGACGCCGGGCGCGCGCCCAAGCCCTACCAGGGCGCCTACGGCGTGACCAAGGCGGCCGCCGAGGCGATGTTCAAGACCTGGGCGCTCGAACTCGGCAACGAAGCCCAATCCGCCAGCGGCCTGCGCTTCAACAGCTGGCACCCGGGGCCGATGCGCACGCTGCTGCGCGGCAAAGGCTATGCGAGCGAATCGCTGACGCCGGTCGATTTCCCCGAAAAGGTGGTGCCGCAGCTGCTCTGGCTGCTGGGGCCGGACAGCCGCGGGCTGTCGGGGCAGCAGTTCTAGTTTTTTGCCTTCTCCCCCCGGGAGAAGGTGGCGCGAAGCGCCGGATGAGGGATTCGCCGAGAGCCAGGGTCGCTGGCACTGAGAATCCCTCTCCCTCGATCCCTCTCCCGCAGGAAGAGGGAAGCAAACAAGCTCAGGCCGCCGACGAGGCCGCCGAGGACTTCGAGCGTGAGCGCGGACGGGCCGTGAGCGTGAAGCCGTGGCCGTGCTCGAGCAGGTATTCGAGCCACTTGCCGAGCATTAGGTTGCGCCTCCACTGCTCGCTCAAGAAGCGCCAGGCGCTCGGATCGGCGTCGTCCTCGGCCTGCCACGGCGGGCGGTGGCTGCATTCGAGCGCCTCGGCCATCGCCGCGTCGCGGTAGACCCGCACCCAGATGTCCGGATGGCGGCGCACGCCGTCGGCGTCGATGAACTCATAGGTCAGCTTGAAGGTGACCGTATAGCGATCGCGCTCCTGCACCGACAGGTGCAACGGCAGGTCGGATTTCGAATTCGACACCGCGTCCTGGAACGGCAGGTCCAGCTCGGGAATCAGCCGCTCGATGAGCTTGTAATTGCGCTCATAGAGGTCGAGGAGCTGGGCGAGCCGCCGGGTCTGTCCACCCACGACGGCAGGGTTTGAAGTAGAGATCGCAGGCATTGGCCGACTATAAGGGTTGTCTGGGCTGATTCAAGGGCTGGGGCGATTGCGGAGAAGGGCACCGTCTTCAGGGCACAACAGGCGGAAAACAAACTTCCCGTCGGCCCATACGCGGGCTAGAGTCAGGTGACTGGAAATAAAGTGCCTCGCTCCCACAACTTCGATAGGACCACGTAACGCCATGCCCGTTCGCGAAATCGCCACAAAACCCTTCTCCGACCAGAAATCCGGCACGGCGGGGCTTCGCAAGAAGGTGGCGGTGTTCCAGCAGCCGCACTATCTCGAAAACTTCCTGCAGTCGATCTTCGACGTCGAAACCTCGCTGCGCGGCCAGGCCCTGGTCATGGGCGGCGACGGCCGCTACCACAATCGCACGGCGATCCAGACCGCGATCGCGATGGCGGCCGCCAACGGCGTCGCCAAGGTCATCGTCGGCCAGGGCGGCATCCTGTCGACCCCGGCGTCGAGCCACATGATCCGCATCAGCGGGGCCGCAGGCGGCCTCGTCTTCACCGCCAGTCACAATCCGGCCGGCGAAGACGGCGATTTTGGGCTCAAGTTCAACATCGCGGGCGGTGGTCAGGCCAGTGAGACGCTGACCAACCGCATCTACGAGGCCAGCAAGAGCATCTCGCGCTACCGGATCGAGGAGAACGTCTGGGTCGACCTCGACCGTCGCGGCAGCCAGAAGCTCGGCGAGATGGAGATCGAGGTCGTCGACTGCGTGGACGACTACGCCGCGCTGATGCAGACCCTGTTCGATTTCGACCGCATCCGCGACTGGTTCAAGAAGGGCCATTCGCTGGCCTTCGACGCCATGCACGCGGTCACCGGCCCGTACGCGCAGCGCATCTTCGTCGACCTGCTCGGGGCTCCGCAGAAATCGGTGCTCAACGCCTCGCCGCTCGAGGACTTCGGCGGCGGCCATCCGGACCCGAACCTGATCTACGCCAAACCGCTCGTCGACCTGATGTACTCGGAGTCCGCGCCCGACCTCGGCGGCGCCTCGGACGGCGACGGCGACCGCAACATGATCCTCGGCCGCGGCATCTTCATCTCGCCGGGTGATTCGCTCGCGATGCTCGCAGCTCACCTCGACAAGCTGCCGGGCTACAAGCAGGGCCTGGCCGGCGTCGCGCGTTCGATGCCGACCTGCCGTGCGCTCGACATGGTCGCCAAGGGCCGCGGCCTGGCCTGCTACGAGACGCCGACCGGCTGGAAGTTCTTCGCCAACCTGCTCGACTCGGGCCGCATCACGCTCTGCGGCGAAGAGAGCTTCGGCACCAGCTCGAACCACGTGCGCGAGAAAGACGGCGTCTGGGCCGTGCTGGCCTGGCTCAACGTGCTGGCCGAAACCGGACTGTCGGTGCAGCAGATCGCCGACGCGCACTGGAAGCAGTACGGCCGCCACTACTACGCGCGCCACGACTACGACGAGCTGCCCACGGCCGTCGCCAACCAGGTCATGGAGACACTGATCGCCTCGCTGCCGAAGCTCGCCGGGCAGACTTTCGGAGCATGGACCGTCAGCCAGGCCGACGAATTCGGCTACGAGGATCCGGTCGATGGCAGCGTGGCGAAATCGCAGGGCATCCGCATCGTCTTCGGCGAGGCCGCGCGCCTGATCCTGCGCCTGTCCGGCACCGGCACCAAGGGCGCGACGCTGCGCCTGTACCTGGAGCGCTACGAGACGGCGAGCGACAAGCTCGGCTACAAGACCAACGAGGCGCTCGGCCCGCTGGCCGCGATCGCCGATCAGCTCATCAAAATCGGCGAGATCACCGGGCGCAAGGCGCCGGACGTGGTGACCTGAGGGTTTGAGCTGTGCATCCCTCTCCTGGCGGCAGGAGGGATGCACAGCTCGTCAAAGGCTGGGCTCTTTGCGCGAGGGCCGCGCCGTCGGCGCACTCGACTCGGCCCGCATCGACGGCTCGGCGCGCTTCCTCGGCGGTTCCTCGCCGTCGTCGTCGGATGACGATTTCGACGCCGGCGCCGGATCGTCGAAGCGATTGATCCGCCACATCAGCAGCAAGCCCTCGAACACCACCCAGCCGAACAGAAAACCGAGCAGCTGCGGCGTGTGGCGCTTGAGCGTTTCGTCGAGCAGGCGCGGGACGTTGCCCTTGTAGACGCCCTTCGCGAGTCCAAGCAGCGGATGCACGCGAGTCAGCACGGACAGCTCGCGCGCGGCATATTCGATGCCGGCCTTGCCCTTGCGTGCCGAGCGCAGTAGCCAGGCTTCGCCGTCGGCGCCGGCCTGGGCGAGTTCGATCGCGGGCCGCTCGCCGACCCAGAGCGCGAAAGCGCCGCCCTGCTGTTCCGAAACGCGCGCCGCCGACTTCAGGGCCGCGGCGTCATCGACGTTCTTGAGGATCGCGATCGTCGCCGCGGGCTCGGCGCGCTTGCCGAGTCTGGCTGCGTCCTCGGCGACGTCGGCGAGCGGCAGCACGCTGCGGCTGCCCATCGCTTGGCGCGCCAAGCTCGCGACCTGATGCGCGAAGGCATCGGTCATCGCCCCGACCCGGCGCGCGAACTTGAGCAGCGCGGTGCCGAGATCGAAGGCCGGCGCCGCCGTCAGCGCGATGCCGACCGCCGACAGGCCGACGATCACCTCGTCGACGTCCTGGCCCTGCAACCCTTTGCTGCCCTGCACGACGAGGTCGCGAATGTCTCCGAACACGAACAGGTCCGCGACCACCGCGCCGGCGAGCGCCTCGGGCGTGCTGCCGGTTCCGGTCAGCGCGCCGGTGCCAGCGTCGGCTAGCCTGCGACGCCAGTCGTCGCGCTCGTCGACGATGCGCTGGCGCAACTCGCCGAGCTGCTCGTGCCTGAAACTGTCGCTTGAAGCCGAAAGTCCGGCATCGGCGACGAGCAGGGCTTCGGAATAACGCTGCTGGCTGCGCAGGCTGTCGGCCTGCAGCGCGTAGTCGTAGTCGGGCAGCGCGTCGAAGGCCTGCCAGGCGTCCCAGATCGGCAGCGCCTGCGCGCACAGCCAGGTCAGCGTGACCGCGAGGGCGATGCGCGCAATCGAACTGAGCAGGGAGAACCAGGCGATCATTCCGGCACTCTGCCGTAAACGCCTCGAACCGGCCATGCATCGGCACGGGCGCGAGGCTGCACGATCACAGGCCGTTCTCGATGAGGTTTTGCAGCGCCCCCCAATCGAGCACGGCGACACCGAGCTTCTCGGCCTTGGCGAGCTTGGAGCCAGCGGCCTCGCCCGCGAGCAGGAAGTCGGTGTTCTTCGACACGCTACCCGAAACCTTGCCGCCATTGGCTTCGATCAGCGCGGACGCTTCTTCACGCGAAACGCCCGGCAGCGTGCCGGTGATGACGAAGGTCTTGCCGGACAGATGGCCGGTCGCCGCGGCTTTCGGCGCTGGCCAGTGCACGCCGGCTTCGACGAGCTTGGCGATCACCTCGCGATTGCGCGGCTCGTTGAAGAAGTGCACGACGTGCGCGGCCACGGTCGGGCCGACATCGGGCACCGCACGCAGCTGTGGAAAGCGGTCCTTGTCCTTGAGCGCCTCGTCGTGCTCGGTCGGTGCGTCGGCCTCGGTCGCGGCGTAAAGCGCGTCCAGCGTGCCGAAGTGGCGAGCCAGATCGCGCGCGGTGGTTTCGCCGACCTGCGGGCAGCCGAGCGAATACAGAAAGCGCTGGAACGTGGTGCTCTTGCTGTCTTCGATCGCCGCGATCACGTTCGAGGCGGATTTCTCGGCCATGCGTTCGAGATCGGTCAGCACGCCCGCATTGACCTTGCTCGTGTCGTAGATGTCGGCCGGCGATTTGACGATGTTCTGGTCGATCAGCTGGGCGAGCAGTTTCTCGCCGAGCTTTTCGACGTCCATCGCCTTGCGCGACACGAAGTGGATCAGCGAGCCGTGCAGCTGCGCGCGGCACGACAAACCGTTCGTGCAACGCGCGACGACCTCGCCTTCGACGCGTTCGATCGCCCCGCTGCAAACCGGGCATTGCGTGAGCATCTCGGGCTCGGGGCGCTGCTCGTGCGCCTCGCGAGCGGCCTCGTCTTCGAGCACCGCACCGATCACTTCGGGAATGACGTCGCCTGCGCGCCGAACGAGCACGGTGTCGCCCACGCGCACGTCCTTGCGCCGGACCTCGTCCATGTTGTGCAGGGTCGCGTTGCTGACGTTGGCGCCGCCGACGAACACCGGCTTGAGCCGCGCGACCGGCGTGATCGCGCCGGTACGGCCGACCTGGAATTCGATGCCTTCGAGCAGCGTCTGCGCTTCTTCGGCCGCGAACTTATAGGCGCAGGCCCAGCGCGGTTCGCGCGAGACGCTGCCGAGCTCCTCGCGGCCCGCAAGATCGTCGAGCTTGAAGACGACGCCGTCGATATCGAAACCCAGAGCAGCGCGCTTGCGACCGATGTCCTCGAAGAACGCGATGCAGGCTTCGACGCCCTGCACCGTCTTCACGTATTCCGAAACCGGAAAACCCCAGCCGCGCAATTGTTCGAGCGCCTGCGAATGCAGCTTCGGCGCCTTCCAGCCTTCGCTGTAGCCGATGCCGTAGGCATAGAACGCGAGCGGCCGCTTGGCCGTGATGCGCGAATCGAGCTGGCGCAGGCTGCCGGCCGCGGCGTTGCGCGGATTCACCGGCACCTTGTCGCCGCTGGCGGTGGCTTCCTCGACCATGCGCTTGAAGCCCGCGAGCGGCAGATAGACCTCGCCCCGCACTTCGATCACGGGCGGCGCATCGCCGCGCAGGCGCAGCGGAATGCGCCGGATCGTGCGCAGGTTTTCGGTGATGTCTTCGCCGGTCGTGCCGTCGCCGCGCGTGGCCCCGCGCACGAACACGCCGTTCTCGTAGCTCAGCGAAACCGCGAGGCCGTCGAGCTTGGGTTCGGCGACGTAGTGCGCGGCTTCCACGTTGAGCGTCTCGCGCACGCGGCGATCGAAATCGCGCAGCTCGCCTTCGTCCGCGCACTTGCGCAGCGATTGCATCGGCAACCGGTGCTGCACTTCCTCGAAACCCGGTCGCGGAGCACCGCCGACGCGCTGCGTCGGCGAATCGGGCGTGAGCAGTTCGGGATGCTCGGCTTCGAGCTTTTGCAGCGCCTCGAACAGGCGGTCGTACTCGGCGTCCGAAACTTCCGGATCGTCGAGCACGTAGTAGCGATAGTTATGCTCTTCGAGCGCTTGTCGCAGCTCGGCGATGCGTTTTTCGACGCTGGCCACCGTCACCGACCTCTAAAGCCCAGCCGTCTTCGCCCATCCCTCGACATCGGCCTGCAGCGCGCGCATGGCCTCGGAGCTCAGCGGCTGCTTGCTGCCGTCGAACACGTCGGCGTTGAGCGCGCGCGCGAGCGACTGCGTGGTCGCGAGCATGTCGTGCAGCGCGGTCAGCGGCTTCACCGGACCCGGAAGCACCATGAACACCTGCAAGCCGCGCGTCGAAAACTGATCGGCCGCCTCGGGCAGCAGCACGCCGGGCTTGACCAGGCTCGCGACCGAGAACACGGCCTCGTTGCGCGCGAGCCGGTGATAGATCTGCTTGGCGCCGAACTGCAGGCCCTGCGCATTGAGCGCCGGATGCAGCTTGGCGCCGGCGATCGCCCCACCGTCGCGCTCGACGAGCAGCAGCGAAACGATCTTCTGCGGAACCGCTGCGGCGGCCGGCGGCGCCGGCTTGGGTTCGAGACGCGGCTCGGACTTCGGCTCGACGCGTGGAACCGCGGGTTTGGACGCAGCGGGCGGCACGACCGGAGCCGGCGGCGGCGGGACCACCGGCGTCGCCGGCGCGCCGTTCTTGAGCCACGGCGCGATCGGCGCATCCGGGGCTGCGGGTTCTGCGGCGGCGGCCGGCTGCGAGAACTCGGAGTCGAGCGAGGGCATCACGCGGCGGCGCGGACGGCCGACGCCGTATTCGTCGTACTGCGGCGATGCGAGCGGGCTGGCCACCGGAATCGTCTCGGGCGGCAGTTCGTCGACCGGCTCGGGCGCGCGGCGCGGCGGCGCGGCGGACGGCCGCGGGGCCGACACCACCTCGTCTTCGAACGGCTCCTCTTCTTCGGGCGGCTGACGCGGCGGATCGAAGATGTCGAGCTGCTCGCGCACTTCTTCCTGCTCGACCGGCGCAGGCGGCGGCGCGCTGGCGCGACGGCTGCCGGACGACGACGACCGCGACGAGCGCCGCGAGGCGCGCTGCGGGCGTTCGCGACGGCTGATCACCACCACCGCGAGGACGATCGCGACACTCAGAATGAGCAATGCCCACTGCAATGCGGTCATGCGCTGGTCCTTGGCTGCTGGAGGGTCGTCATCAGGTCTGGAACGGTTGGACTTCGGCCGCGAGCGGGCGCGGCGGGACATCACCGACGAGATCGACCGCCTGCTGCACGTCCACGCTGACCAGGCGCGACACGCCCGGCTCCTGCATGGTCACGCCGTGCAGATGCGCCGCGAGCTCCATCGTGATCTTGTTGTGCGTGATGATAATGAACTGAACGTTTTGTGCCATTTCGCGGACGATGCCGCAGAAACGGACCACGTTGGCGTCGTCGAGCGGCGCGTCGACTTCGTCCATCAGGCAGAACGGCGCCGGGTTGAGCTGGAACAGCGCGAGCAGCAGCGCCACCGCGGTCATCGCCTTTTCGCCACCCGAGAGCATCTGGATCGACGAATTGCGCTTGCCCGGAGGCCGCGCCATCACGCGCACGCCGGTGTCGAGCAGGTCGTCGCCGGTCAGTTCGAGATAGGCCTCGCCGCCGCCGAACAGCTTCGGGAAGCGATCCATGAAGATGCCGTTGACCTGGTCGAAGGTCTGCTTGAAACGCTCCTTGGTTTCGAGGTCGATCTTGCGGATCGCCTCTTCGAGCGTGTCGAGCGCGCCGCTCAGGTCGGCGTTCTGGTCGGACAGATATTTCTCGCGCGCATCGGCCTCCTCGAGTTCCTGGATCGCGGCGAGGTTGATCGCGCCGAGGCGGTCGATGCGGCGCAGCGTCGAGGCGAGTTTTTCTTCCCAGGCGTCGAGCCTGGCGTCTTCGGCCACGCCGGCGACGATCGCCTCGCGCTCCAGGCCACTCTCCTCGCAGGCTTCGGCGATCTGCTGATCGAGTCCTTCGCGACGCGCGCGCAGGTTTTCGAACTCCAGGCGCGCCTGCTGCAGCGCCTCCTGCGAAGCGTCCTTGTTCTGCTCGGCCATGCGCAGGGCCTGATGCACGGCCTGCATCGCCGCATCGGCGACGGCGAGTTTTTCGCGCACCGCGCGCTGCGATTCGCGCGCCTGCTGTACGGCGACGCGAGCGGCCTCGAGTTCGCCGGATTGCTCTTCGAGCGGCGTTTCGAGTTCCTCGGCCTCGCGCAGCCGGCCTTCGCGCTCGTGGGCGACGATCTCGTGGCTCTCGGCCAAGTCATGCAGTGTCTGGGTCAGCGCGCCGACGGCGCTGCGCTTGCCGGCGAGCGCCACCTGCACCTGGTTGCGCGACTGCTGCGCCTGCGTCACCGCGGCGCGCGCCCGGTTCGCGGAATCGCGCGTCCTGGCGAGGTTCTGCTGCAGCTGGATACGCTCATCGCGCAGGCGTTGGGCGATCGCTTCGAGCTCGCTGAGCTTGGCGCGGGACGCTTCGAGTTCCTGAGCGCCCTGCTCGCGCTGCGCGCGCAGGCCGTCGATTTCCTTGCCGAGCGCGTCGATCCGGCCGAGCGTCTGTTCGAGCCGCACGGCCTGCGCCTGGCGAAACGCGAGCCGCTGCGCATGACGGCTGCGCACACCTTCGAAGCGCGGCGCGAGTTCGCGGCGCTCGGATTCCTGCTTCTGCTGGCGCTCGCGCAGTTCGGCCAGCGCCTGCTCGCCTTCGCTCACGCGCTCCTGGTGCTCGTCGACCTGCGAGCGCAGCTGCTTGAGCAGCTGCTCGCGCGCGAGCACGCCGCTGCGATCGGAATCGCGACGCGGATAGCGCACCCAGCCCTGCCCGGCCCAGACGCCCGAGCGCGTCACCACCGATTCGCCCGCGATCAAGGCCGCGAGCCGCGTGGAATGGAGCTCCTCGTCTTCGATCGCGTAGATGCCGTGCAGCAGATCGGTCAGCGCGGCCGGCCCCTGCAGCTTGGCCGCGAGCCGATCGCCGCCGCGATCGCCGGTCGCCGCGCGATCGAAGATCAGCGCCGCGCCGGTCTTGGGCAGCGCGCCGGCCGCTTCGAAAGTCTCCGGAGCGAAGCCGAGCAGCGGCGCCTGCAGCCAGCCTTCGAGCACCTGCTCGACCGCCGCCTCCCAGCCCGGCTCGACGTTGAGTACCTGCGCGAGCCGCTGCACCTGCTGATGGCCGCGTGACTTGAGCCAGTTCGCGAGGTCCGCGTCGTCCTGGCGCAGCGCCGCCTGCTGCAAGGTTTCGAGCGAAGCCAGGCGACCGCGCGCGGATTGCAGCTGCTGCCGGGTTTCGTGCAGCGAGCTTTCGAGCGCCGAGCGCTGCTCGCGCTGGGCCTGCAGATCGCGATCGAGAACCTGCAGCCGGTCCTGCATTTCGGCCTGTTCGGCGGACAGCTGTTCGAGATCGAGATCGGCCTCTTCGAGCGAAATCTGGATCGGCCCGGCGTTCAGCGCGCCCTGCTCGTTGACGAGCCGCTTGACGCGCTCGTCGATCTGGAACTGCGCGCGTTCGAGGCCCTGCAAGCGCACGCGCTCGCCCTCGGTCTGGAACAACGGTTCCTCGGAGCGCGTCTGGAATTCGTCCCAGCGCTGCTGCTGTTCCTGCGCCTCGTCCTCGATGCGGACGAGGTGTTCCTGGGTTTCGGCGACGTTGCGCTCGGCCTGCTCGGCCTGGGCTTCGAGCGACTGGATCTCGCGGCTCAGGCTTTCGAGCCGGGCCTGCTCGCTCTGGCGGCGGCGCTCGACGTCGGACAGCTGACGCGTGATCTGCTCGATCTCGCGCAGCTTGAGGTTCTTGAGCTCGCGGGCGTGCTGCAGCCCCTGCTCCTGGCGCGCGAGCCTGGCTTCGGCTTCGTAGACGAGTGTCTGCTCGTCCGAAAGCCGGGCCTGAAGTTCGCGCTGCAAGACCTCGGACTGGCTGCGCTTTTCCTCGGCCTCGGCGAGCGCCTCGCGACGCGCTTCGAGGGTCGCCTGGAGATCGGCGATGCCCTGTTCGTGCCCGCGGCTCTGCTCGACCAGCAGGCGTTCGCGCAGAACCAGGATCTCGGCTTTCAGAACGCGCTCTTGCTGCTTGAATTCCTTGTACTTCTCGGCATTCGCCGCCTGCTTGCGCAGCACATCCAGGCGCGATTGCAGCTCACCGCGCAGGTCCGAAAGGCGCGAGAGGTTTTCGCGCGTCTGGCGGATGCGGCTCTCGGTTTCCTTGCGGCGCTCCTTGTACTTGGAGATGCCGGCGGCCTCCTCGAGCCAGGTGCGCAGTTCCTCGGGCTTGGCCTCGACCATGCGCGAAACCATGCCCTGCTCGATGATCGCGTACTGGTTCTTGCCGCCCAGGCCGGTGCCGAGGAACAGGTCGGTGACGTCGCGCTTGAGGCACTTGCGGCCGTTCAGGTAGTACTGCGAATTGCCGTCGCGCAGCAGTTCGCGGCGCACCGCGATCTCGCTGTAGGCCGCGTAGGGGCCGGTGATCTGGCCGTCGCTGTTGTCGAAGGTCAGTTCCACCATCGCGCGCCCGACCGGCTTGCGCGATTTGGAGCCGTTGAAGATGACGTCCTCGGAATCCTGCGTGCGCAGCTGCTTCTGGCTGGCTTCGCCGAGCACCCAGCGAACCGCGTCGATGATGTTGGATTTTCCGCAGCCGTTGGGACCGACGACGCCGGTCAGGTTCGCGGGCAGCGGGAGCTGGGTGGGATCGACGAAAGACTTGAAACCGGCCAGCTTGATTCCGGATAGACGCATTTAGAAGAAGTTCGAGGGTCCGGGTTGTGGCGCCGGTCAGGCCTCGGCGTCCAAGGCCATAGTGTAAATTACGCGGCCATCTTTGCTACGGCGCATCCACCGCGCCGGATTTGTCGATGACCACCAAGCCCAGCACCGATCTCGAAACCTTCCCCAATCCGAATCCGGGCCGCGATTTCGTGATCCGCATGCGGATTCCGGAATTCACCTGCCTCTGCCCCAAGACCGGCCAGCCGGACTTCGCGACGCTGTACCTGGAATACATCCCGGAAGCGCTTTGCGTGGAGCTCAAGTCGCTCAAGCTCTACATCTGGGCGTTCCGCGATCAGGGTGCGTTTCACGAAGCCGTGACCAACAAGATTCTCGACGATCTGGTCGCGCTCATGCAGCCGCGCTTCGCCCGCCTGACCGCCGATTTCGGCGTGCGCGGCGGCATTTTCACCAACGTGGTCGCCGAACATCGCGCCGCGAGCTGGAAGCCGGCCGAGCCGGTGATCCTGCCGCCCGGCGAATGGATCAAGCAGTAAGCAGCCGACTGATCGGCCGCTGCAAGGCCGCGATCACGCGGCCTTGAGCCTGGCCTCGAGCATCTGCTCGATGTCTTCGAGCGTCAGGTATTGATGCCGCAATTGGCCGGTGATCACGGTGGCGGGCGCATCGGGCTCGCCCAGGCCATCGAGTACGAGCGCCGCATGCGAAAAATCGTCGGCCTCGGTATTCGGATTCAGCGTGATGATGGTCGGAATGCCGGCCGCGGTCGCCGCCTTGAGCCCGGTCGCGGAATCTTCGACCGCCACGCACTGCCAGGGCTGCAGGCCGAGCTTGTTCATCGCGTGCAGGTAACTGTCCGGCGCCGGCTTCTTGCGCGGCACGTCGCCGCTGCCGACGATCAAGTCGATCTGCTCGGCCAGACTCTTGTCGAGCCCGTGGCGCAGCATCGCCTTGAGGCTCGCGGGGCTGGCATTGGTCACCAGTGCGACCTTGATGCCGGAGGCCTTGGCTTCGCGAATCAGCCGCGCGACTCCCGGACGCATCGGCACCCGGCCCTTGCGCAAGTAGCTGCGGAAGTAGCGGCTCTTGAGTTCGTGGACTTCGTCGACCCAGCGGCCGGGGTCTTCGTCATAGCGCTGCTGCTGTTCACCGAGCTGCGGCGCGTAGCGGCGCAGATAGTGCAGCAGGCGTTCGCGTCCGCCGGGCTGCGACAGCAGCTTGCGATAAAGCTTGGGGCCCCAGCGAAACTGCAGGCCGAGCTTGCGGAAGGCACGGTTGTAAGCCGGCCGATGACCGAAGGTTTCGGTATCGGCGACCGTACCGTCGACGTCGAGCAACAGCGCCCTGAGCGTCATATCGAAGACCGGGATCGGGCCGCTTGCGGGTCCGAGTCGTCGGCTACCTTTACGTCCATGAGAATGAAGTCAGATTTTTCTGATCGGCTAGTGTAAAGAAGCGGACTGAATATTTGCCGTCGACGCATCGCCGTTCATGAACCCAGCCTCACCTTTCAGCAGCCCGGGCGCGGTCCGGTATCGGGGTCGCTTCGCCCCGACGCCTTCGGGGCCCCTGCATCTCGGCTCCCTGCTCACGGCGCTGGCGAGCTTCCTCGAAGCGCGCCGTCAGGCGGGCAGCTGGCTGCTGCGCATCGACGATCTCGACACCACGCGGGTCGATGCCGCCTCCGAAGCCCGCATCCAAGGGCAGCTGGAAGCTCACGGCCTGTTCTGGGACGAAGCTCCGAGGCGACAAAGCGAGCATCGCGACGAATATGCCGCCGCCTTGAGTTCGCTCGATCGCCGCCAGCTCGTATACGCCTGCGAATGCACGCGCGCCGTTCTGGCGCAGAACTCACTGCCGGGCCCCGAGGGCTCCGTCTACAACGGCGCCTGCCGGCAGCGGAATCTGGCAGCCGAGGGGCGTTCGCTGCGCCTGCGCATGCCCGACCAGAGCCTGCAATTCGTCGATGCGAGCCAGGGAGCTCAGAGCCGACGGCTCGCCATCGATCTCGGGGACTTCGTGCTGCGCCGCCGCGATGGCATTTTCGGCTACCAGCTTGCCTGCGCGGTCGACGAGCATGCCCAGCGGATCACCGAGGTCGTCCGCGGAGCCGACCTGCTGTCCTCCACGTTCTTCCAGATTCATCTCATGCACGAACTCAGGTTGCAGGTCCCGCGCTATCGGCATTTGCCGGTGCTCGCGAGCGCCGGCGAGCGCAAGCTCAGCAAACAGAATCATGCGCGTGCGATCGACGAGGCCCACGCAGCCGAAAATCTGCATCTGTGCCTCGATCTGCTCGGACAGAACCCGGCCCCGGCGCTGCGACGCGCGAGCGTTTTCGATCTGCTCGACTGGGCGCGGGCGCACTGGCGCGTCGAAAACGTCCCGCGACGCCCCATGTTGGTGATCAATACTTTGTAGGAGCGGCTCGGCGGGCTATTCTTAATGCACTGCAACATAAGCAGTGGAGCCCATGAGCGACGTCAGAATCATCAAGAAGTACCCGAACCGGCGGCTGTACGACACCGAGATCAGCCGATACATCACCCTGGAAGAAGTGCGGCAGCTCGTGCTGCAGAACGTGCGGTTCAAGGTCGAGGACAAGCGCTCACACGAAGACATCACGCGCAGCATCCTGCTGCAGGTCATCGCGGAACAGGAAGAAGGGGGCGACCCGATCTTCACGAGCGATTTGCTGACTTTCATCATCCGTTTCTATGGCGACCCGATGCAGAACAGCTTCAGCCGCTATCTCGAACTGTCGATGCGGCTGTTCCTCGACCAGCAGGGCAATTTCACCGAGCAGTTGCGCCAGATGTTGGGCCAGGCCCAGCAGCCGCTGGCGGCGCTCAAGGAACTGGCCGATCGTCAGGTGCCGATTTGGCGCACGGTTCGCAAGGAATTTCTCAAAAGCCTGAGCCGAGCCAAACCCGGGGAATGATTGGCATGAGCCGTGCTTAACTCTACTCCGCAATCCGAGCTTCGACTCAGATAATTGACATAAAGGTAAGTTAGTCAGTAGAGTCGCTTCATCGAAGCCCCAACGCAAAAACCCGACAACATCGGGCGACGTTGCCGGGCTTAGGGTCTCCTCCAGAAAGGCCAAGCGCCTTTCTCGCACCTTGCCCCCGGTTAATCCGGGGGTTCTTTTTTGCGGGTGTGTCAATCGTGCTGACACATTGGTTTAGTTAATCCCCGCGATAAGCTAAGACGATTTTGCTCCCTCGCCCAGCGTGAAGCAAGCATTTTTACCGTCTGCATTCGCGTAGACGACAAGCGGTACTGCTAGCGCAAATCTTTGAGTCGGAAAGCATTAATTGACATGCGAGTCAGTTGTGCCTTGTTGCGCCGCACAATGGGACGTTGTGCACGAATCTTCCGGAGGGCCAACAAAAAGCCCCGAACGGGTCGGGGCTTTTTTGTACCGCGAGGCGATCACTCGCCCAGATCGACTGCCTTCATCGAGAGGCGGATGCGGCCCTGCTTGTCCACCTCGAGAACCTTCACACGCACGGCCTGGCCTTCCTTGACCACGTCCTCGACCTTCTCGACGCGCTTGTCGGCGAGCTGCGAGATGTGAACCAGGCCGTCCTTGCCGGGCAGGATCGTGACGAACGCGCCGAAATCCATGAGCTTGGCGACCTTGCCCTCATAGATGGTGCCGACTTCGACATCACGCGTGAGCGACAGGATGCGAGCGATCGCAGCATCGGCGGCCGACTTGTCGACCGCGGCGACCTTGACCGTTCCGTCGTCGTCGATGTCGATCGTGGTGCCGGTTTCTTCGGTGATGCTGCGGATGGTGACGCCGCCCTTGCCGATGACTTCGCGAATCTTGTCCGGATGGATCTTGATCGTGGTGATGCGCGGCGCCCAGCTCGACATTTCCTTGCGCGGAGCCGGCAGCACCTGGTCCATCTGGTCGAGGATGTGCAAGCGCGCTTCAAGGGCCTGGGCCAGCGCCTGCTTCATGATCTCGCCGTTGACGCCGGTGATCTTGATGTCCATCTGCAGCGCGGTGATGCCGTTGCGCGAACCGGCCACCTTGAAGTCCATGTCGCCGAGGTGATCCTCGTCGCCGAGGATGTCGGTGAGCACCGCGTAGCGGTTGCCTTCGAGGATCAGGCCCATGGCCACGCCGGCGACCGGCGTCTTGACCGGCACGCCGGCGTCCATCAGCGCGAGGCACGATCCGCAGACCGAGGCCATCGACGACGAGCCGTTCGATTCGGTGACTTCCGAAACCACGCGCACGACGTACGGGAAATCCTTCTCGAGGTCCGGCAGCACGCCGGCGACGCCGCGCTTGGCGAGGCGGCCGTGGCCGATTTCACGGCGCTTCGGCGCGTTCAGGCGACCCGTTTCACCGACCGAGTACGGCGGGAAGTTGTAGTGCAGCATGAAGGTGTCGCGGTACTCGCCGCCGACGGCATCGATGAGCTGCGCGTCCTTGCCGGTGCCAAGCGTGGCCACCGCGAGCACCTGGGTTTCGCCGCGCGTGAACAGCGCCGAACCATGGGTGCGCGGCAGCACGCCGACGTCGATGCTGATCGGGCGCACGGTGCGCGTATCGCGGCCGTCGATGCGCGGCTGGCCTTCGATGATGCGGTTGCGCACGACGCGCGATTCGAGGTTGAAGAACGCGTCCTTGACGCTGCCGTCGTCGAAGCGGGCCGCTTCACCGGCCGCCAGCGCGGCGACGGCGTCCTTGCGGATCGCGTCGAGCGCGCCGTAGCGCTCGCCCTTGTCGGTGATCGCGTAGGCGTCGACCACTCGGGCCTCGTAGGCGCCGACTGCGGCCGTGAGGTCGGCGGCTTCGGCGGTCGCTTGCCAGTCCCAGCGCGGACGACCGGCTTCGGCGACGAGTTCGTTGATGGCCTTGATCGCGGCCTGCATCTGGGTGTGACCGTAGAGCACGGCGCCGAGCATGACGTCTTCGGAGAGCTCCTTGGCTTCCGACTCCACCATCATCACCGCGTCGGCGGTGCCGGCGACGACGAGGTCGAGCTGCGAAGTCGCCAGCTGCGTCTTGCTCGGGTTGAGGATGTACTGGCCGTTGGCATAACCGACCTTGGCGGCGCCGATCGGCCCCTGGAACGGGACGCCCGAGAGCGCGAGCGCGGCGGAGGCGCCGAGCATGGCCGGAATGTCGCCGTCGACTTCCGGATTCAGCGAGACCACGGTCGCGACGAGCTGAATCTCGTTATAGAAGCCTTCCGGGAACAACGGACGGACCGGACGATCGATCAGACGCGAGGTCAGCGTCTCCTTTTCGGTCGGGCGGCCTTCGCGCTTGAAGAAACCGCCCGGGATGCGGCCACCGGCGTAGGTGCGCTCCATGTAGTCGACCGTCAGCGGGAAGAAGTCCTGGCCGGCCTTGGCCTCCTTCTTGGCGACGACGGTGACCATGACGACGGTCTGGTCGACCGTCACCATGACCGCGGCGGTCGCCTGGCGGACCATGTGACCGGTCTCGAACGTGACGGTCTTGTCGCCGTACTGGAAGCTCTTCTTGATGACGGGTGCTGGGGTGGCAGGAATTGCCATGTTTTTGCTCGCTTTTTTAATGTTTCGGAGCCGTTGGGCCAGTCGGCGCCAACGACAATGGGGTCATGCCGTACCCGGAACCCCGGCTTTTGGCCGCGATTCCAGGCACCTCATGACCCCATCTGGTGCTGATTGATTGGCGCGCCTTTAGCGGCGCAGGCCCAGATCGGCGATCAGCTTGGTGTAGCGCGCTTCGTCCTTACGCTTGAGGTAGTCGAGCAGGCTACGACGCTGATTGACCAGCTTGAGCAGGCCACGGCGGGAGTGGTGATCCTTCGAGTGCTTCTCGAAGTGGCCGGACAGATCGGCGATACGGGCGGAGATCAGGGCAACCTGGACTTCCGGCGAACCGGTATCGCTCTTGCCACGCGCATACTTCTCAACCACTTCGCGCTTTTGTTCAACACTGAGGGTCATGCTTACAAGCTCCAAAAGACGAACGCTCCAGGGATTCGAATGCC
This sequence comes from Hydrocarboniphaga sp. FW305-C-57, assembly GCF_058783045.1. Classification (NCBI taxonomy): domain Bacteria; kingdom Pseudomonadati; phylum Pseudomonadota; class Gammaproteobacteria; order Nevskiales; family Nevskiaceae; genus Hydrocarboniphaga; species Hydrocarboniphaga sp. FW305-C-57. The sequence continues at coordinate 104,421 of NZ_JBYSYG010000008.1, forward strand.
CCGAATGCGTCGTGTGACGTGCCTGATTTCGGCACCAAAGTCCGTCATTCTAGCGCCCTTGCAAAGGGTGTCACAAGTAAATCCAGTCGGGCCGCAAGCTAGTCGCGAACGTGCAACAGCCGTTCGGGGTGGAAAACACCGGCGGCGTCCACCTGGCCGAGAAAGCGCAGCCTGCCCGACCGGTCCAGTACGGCCAGGCGGCTATGGGCGACCGCAGCCTGCAGACGGATGCGCTGACCGTTGTTCAGCCGCTGGATTTCGGTGGCATCGGCCAGCACACGCGGCCAGTCCGCGATGCCGGCGACCGGAGGCAGCAGGATCCCGTCGATGCTCGGCAAGCCGCGCTCGGCCAGTTCGCCGAGCTGCTCGATCGTGAACATGCCGGCTGGATGAGCGAACGGCGCAGCGCCGAGGCGCCGCAGCTCCAGCAGATGGGCGCGTTGGCCGACGCTCGCGAGCAGGTCTTCGGCTAGCGTGCGGATGTAGGTGCCCTTGGAGCAAAGGACTTCGATGTCGATCTCGTCCGGCCGGGCTTCCAGCAAGGACAGCCGGCGAATCGTCACGCGGCGAGGCGCACGAGCGATCGTCTGTCCCTCCCTCGCCAGCTCGTAGAGCGCTCTGCCCTGGTGCTTTAGCGCGGAGTGCATCGGCGGAATCTGCTCGATGTCTCCATGAAAGCGATCGATCGCGGCCAGCAGCGCCGCGCGATCGAGCAGGCTGCAGTCGGACCGGTGCTCGATGTCGCCCTCGGCGTCGCCCGTGGTGGTGCTCGCACCGACGTGGACGCGGGCCCGATAGTGCTTGTCACCGTCGAGCAGCAGGCCGCAAAGCTTGGTGGCCTCGCCGAGACAGATCGGCAGCAGGCCGGTCGCGAGCGGATCGAGGCTGCCGGTATGGCCGGCCTTCTGGGCGCGGAACACCCGCTTGACCCGCTGCAAGGCATCGTTGGAACTGAGGCCCAAAGGCTTGTCGAGCAGCACGATGCCGTCCACCGGCCGCAGCGGCGGACGACGTTCACCGCGCTGGGTCATGCGTCCTGGTCGTCCGACGGCTTGCCGTCGTCCTTCGGCTCCGTGGCGTGATTCGCCTCGTCGCTGCGAACGGCATCGCGGATCAGGTAGTTGAGCTTGCTCGCCTGAACAAGCTGGGCATCGACGACGAAATGCAGCTGCGGCAGGTGCCGGAGGCTGAGCCGCACGCCCAGCCCGTGGCGCAGCTTGCCGGCCGCATGGTTGAGCGCCTTGGCCGCGGGCTCCGCGCGCGCGTCGTCGCCCATCACGCTGATGAAGACGCGCGCATTGCGCAGGTCGGGCGAAACGTCGACGCGCGTGACCGTGGTGTTGGTCACGCGCGGATCGGTCAGCTCATCGCGGATCAGCTCGCCGAGCTCGCGCTGCAGCTGAACATTGATCCGCGACGTGCGTGAGTAGTCCTTCGGCAAAGCCTTAGGCCTCGGACTTCACCGTGCGACGCACTTCGACGCGCTGGAAGCACTCGATCTGGTCGCCCGGCTTGACGTCGTTATAGTTCTTCACGCCGATACCGCACTCGGTTCCGGCCTCGACCTTGGCGACGTCGTCCTTGAAGCGACGCAGCGATTCGAGCACGCCTTCGTAAATCACGGTCTGGTTGCGCAGCACGCGAATCGGCAGGTTCTTCTGCACCGAGCCCTCGATGACCAGGCAGCCGGCGATGTTGCCGAGCAGCGAGCTGCGGAACACGTCCCGCACCTGGGCGATGCCGACGATCTGCTCGCGCGTCTCGGTTCCGAGCAAGCCGCCGATGGCCGCCGCGACGTCGTCGATCACCTCGTAGATGATCGAGTAGTAGCGCACGTCGACACCGGAATCCTGGATGCGCTTGCGCGCCTGGCTGTCCGCACGCACGTTGAAGCCGATGATGATGGCCTTCGATGCGAGCGCCAGATCGACGTCGGATTCGCTGATGCCACCGATGCTCGACACCAGCACGTTGACCTTGACCTCGGCGCTGGGCAGCTTGCGCAGCGCATCGGCAAGCGCTTCGGCCGAACCCTGCACGTCGGTCTTGATCATCAGGTTCAGCTGCTTGGCGTCGCCGCTGCTGCCGTCGCCCATCTGCGCGAAGATCTGATCCATGCGAACGGCCTGCGAAGCCGCGAGCTTCTGATCGCGCAGCTTGGTCTCACGCAGCAAGGCGAGTTCGCGCGCCTTGCGCTCGTCGGCGACCACGACCACGTCGTCGCCCGCATCGGGCACGCCCGACAGACCGAGCACGGCCACCGGAATCGACGGACCGGCTTCCTTCACCGGACGGCCGGCTTCGTCGAACATCGCACGGACGCGACCGAAATGCGGACCGGTCAGAATCACGTCGCCCTGGCGCAAGGTACCGGCGCGAACCAGCACCGTCGCCACCGGGCCGCGGCCCTTCTCGAGCGAGGATTCGACGATGCTGCCACGCGCCGGAACATCGATCGGCGCCTTGAGTTCGAGCACTTCGGCCTGCAGCAGCACGGCGTCGAGCAGCTCGTCGATGCCCTGGCCGGTGACCGACGAGACGCCCACCATCTGCACGTCGCCGCCGAAATCTTCGGCGACCACTTCTTCCTGGAGCAGATCGTTCTTGACGCGATCGGCCTTGGCGTCGTGCTTGTCGATCTTGGTGATCGCCACCACCAGCGGCGCGCCGGCCGCCTTGGCGTGCTGGATGGCCTCGCGCGTCTGCGGCATCACGCTGTCGTCCGCCGCAACCACGAGGATGACGATGTCGGTGATCTGCGCACCCCGGGCACGCATGCGCGTGAACGCCGCATGGCCCGGCGTATCGAGGAACGTGACGACACCCTTGGCCGTCTTCACGTGATACGCGCCGATGTGCTGGGTGATGCCGCCGGCTTCGCCTGCGGCGACACGGGTCTTGCGAATGTAGTCGAGCAGCGAGGTCTTGCCGTGATCGACGTGGCCCATGATCGTGACCACCGGCGGGCGCTGTTCCTGCGGACCATCCTGCTTGGCGCCTTCGACGGCCTGCACGAGGCTGTCTTCGGCGTCGGTGGCCTTGGACAGGCGCGCCTTGTGGCCGAGCTCCTCGACCATCAGCGCCGCCGTGTCCTGATCGAGCGTCTGGTTGATCGTGGCCATGATGCCGTTCTTCATCATGATCTTGATCAGCTCGGTCGCCTTCACCGCCATGCGGTTGGCGAGTTCGCCGACCGAGATGGCCTCGGGCACGTCGACTTCGCGCACGATCGGCGCGACCGGGCGCTCGAACATATGCGCGTTCTCGACGCGCACCTGTCCGGTGGGCTTGCGCTTTTTCTTGTCGCGCTTGCCGCCCTTGCCTTCGGCAATATGCAATTCGGCGCGACCGCCACGACCGCGATCGCGGTCGTTGCTGTTGCCGCGCGTGTCCGCCGCAGCGGGAGGCTTCTTGGCTGCAGCAGCCGCAGCGGCGGGCGCAGCCGGAGCCGCAGGCGGCGGGCTTTCACGCAGCAGGCGCGCGGCTTCGGCCGCACGCGCGATGTTTTCCTGCGCGCGACGGCGAGCCGACTCGGCTTCCATCTTCGCGCGGTAGATCGGATCGGTCTTGAGCCTGTCCTCGTGCTGCTTGCGCTGACGCTCGGCTTCTTCGGCGACTTCGCGCTGACGCGCGAGCTCGGCCTCTTGTTCCTGAAGCTTGGCTTCTTCCCGCAAGCGCACGGCTTCGGCCTCGGCTTCCGCCTTGGCTTTTGCTTCTTCAAGTTCGAGGCGAGCACGCTCGGAGGCCTCGGCCTGCAGGGCCAAAGCCTCTTCGTCGAGCGCCGCTGCTTCTTCGGCCGCCTGGGCGACGGCGCTGGTCGCCGCCGCAGCTGTTTCTTCGAGTTCCGACTTCACGAACGTGCGCTTCTTGCGCACTTCGATGCTGACCGTCTTGGTCGGCGCGCCGCGAGCGCCGCCGAGACGCAGCTCGGTGGTTTCCTTGCGCTTGAGCGTGATCGAACCGCGGTTGGACGGGGCCGCGGTGGGCGCCGTCACCGGCGCGCGCGTCTTGGTACGCAGGTAGTTGAGCAGTGAGACCTTGTCGGAGGCGCTGATCTGCGAACGAGCGTTTTCGACCGAGACGCCGGCCTCCTTGAACTGAGCCAGAATTTCAACCACCGGCCTCTTCAGCTCGTCGGCGAAATCTTGAACGGTAACCATGGACATGAATCGACTCGTTTTGTGGTGTGCGCCTTATCGATATCCGATCAGGCGTAAAGCTTCTGGCGGGCCGCCATGATGAGCGCCTGGGCGCGAGCTTCATCGAGCTCCACCGTTTCGAGCAGTTCATCGGTTGCCAGGTCAGCAAGATTTTCGGCGGTCAGGATGCCCGCCTCGGCGAGACGGTAGGCCGTCTCTTCATCCATTCCATCGACGGACAGCAGGTCGTCTCCAGGCTTGACCGACGCAGCCTGTTCCGCCTTGGCGATCGCCTTGGTGAGCAGCACGTCGCGAGCGCGATTGCGCAGCTCCTCGACGATGGATTCGTCGAACTCTTCGATCTGCAGCAGTTCCTCGGTCGGCACGTAGGCCACTTCTTCGAGGCTCGTGAAGCCTTCGTCCACGAGCACGCCAGCGAGCTCCTCGTCGACGTCGAGCTCCTTCATGAAGATTTCGAGGATGCCCTTGTTCTCTTCGTCCTTCTTGGACTCGAGCTCGCTCGTCGTCATCACGTTGAGCGTCCAGCCGGTGAGCTCGGACGCCAAGCGCACGTTCTGGCCGCCGCGACCGATCGCCTGCGCGAGCTTTTCTTCGATGACACCGATCGACATGCTGTGCGCATCTTCGTCGATGACCACGTTCTCGACTTCGGCCGGCGCCATCGCATTGATGACGAACTGGGCGGGATTCTCGTCCCACGGCACGATGTCGACGCGCTCACCCGCGAGTTCGTTGCTCACGCTCTGCACGCGCGATCCCCGCATGCCGACACAAGCGCCAACCGGATCGATGCGCTTGTCCTTGGCCTGAACCGCGATCTTCGCGCGCAAGCCCGGATCACGCGCCGCGCCCTTGAGCTCGATGAGACCCTGGGCGATTTCCGGCACCTCGAGCTTGAACAGTTCCATCAGAAACTGCGGCAGCGTGCGCGACATGAACAGCTGCGGACCGCGAACCTGCGGACCGACTTCGAACAAATAACCGCGGATGCGATCGCCCGGACGCGCCGGCTCACGCGGGATCATGTGCTCGCGTGGAATGATGGCCTCTGCCGTACCGCCCAGATCGACGATCACCGCGCCGCGCTCGAGGCGCTTGACCAGACCGGTGAGCAGCTCGCCAATGCGATGCTTGTAGGCTTCGACCACCTGCGCACGCTCGGCCTCGCGCACCTTCTGCACGATGACCTGCTTCGCGCGCTGCGCGCCGATGCGGCCGAAGTCGATCGACTCGATCTTCTGCTCGATCACTTCGCCCGGCTCGATGTCCGGATAATTCTTGCGCGCGTAGGTCAGCTTGATCTGGCGCTCGGGGAACTCGAACTCTTCACTGTCGTCTTCGTATACGGTCCAGCGACGATAGGACTCGTAATCGCCAGTGTTCTGATCGATCGAAACGCGCACATCGGCTTCGTCGCCGTAGCGTTCCTTGGTCGCCGAGGCCAGCGCCGCCTCCAGGGCCGCGAAGATGGTGTCCTTGTCGACGCCCTTCTCGTTGGAAACGACGTCTGCCATCAGCAGGATGTTTTTGTTCACGGCTTCCCCTTATCGAAATCCGGGATCAGTCGGGCTCGTTCTATCGTCGAATATTCGAGTTCGACGACGCCAAGGTCGGTAAATAAAGTCACGCTGGAATCGGTCGCCGCGTCGATGCGTCCGGAAAAACGCTTGCGGCCGTTACGCGGAGCGAGCAGCTGGATGCGGGCGTCCTCGCCCATGAAACGCAGGAAATGCTGCGGCTTGGTGAGAGGACGATCGAGGCCCGGAGACGACACCTCGAGCTGATAAGCGGAAGTGATCGGATCGTTCACATCGAGCACGCCGGCCACTTCGCGGCTGACGGTTTCGCAATCCTCGAGCGTGATGCCCTCTTCACTGTCGATGAACAGACGCAACAATGCCGAGCCGGCCTGGGGAGCGAACTCCAACAACACCAGCTCATAGCCCAAATCTTCGATCACGGGCTCCAGCAATTCTTGCAGTCGATCTCGCAGCAATACAGCCTCCAAAGCGTCATCAGCGCATTTGCAACAAAAAAGGCCCTCGAGGGGCCTGGTCCAACTGCTAGCGCAGATAAAATTGGTAGCGGGGGCAGGATTCGAACCTACGACCTTCGGGTTATGAGCCCGACGAGCTGCCAGACTGCTCCACCCCGCACCAGACAGACGATCAGTATATAGGACTGAAGGTCACCGCTTCAAGGAAATACTTGCTACGTCCTTGATGAAACTGGTGAAACTCCAAACCTCCCGGTCGCGTCTGAGGCAGCCGGGGCGGCGATTATAGGCACATGAATTCCAAGTTGCACGAATTATTTTTTGACGCGAATACAGCGCGTGGCCCACCCATGTCCCATCAGTAGCCCATCTGGCTCAGGGACTTTACCGTCCACTTTTTTGACCGTCGGGCTGCTCATCCACCCATGTGAGCAAACTGCCCGGTTGGCACTGAAAGTAACGGCACAGAACGTCCAGCGTATCGGTGTTCGTTATGTACCCAGGCACGTTAGCCAACCGCGAAACCGTGGGCCGAGAGAGCCCCGTTTCTTCGCACACATCATTAAGGGAGATTCGACGCCGCTCTCGAAACGCCTTCTCGTCTAGTTGCTGCCTGAACAGAATCCTAATCATGGCGTCTCTTAATTGACACAAAAGTATCGTTAGATTTACAAAATGTAAACTATACGATACATTTTATTCATGATGAGCATGAATCACAGATACTAGAATAAAGGAAGGCATTTGAGTGAATCAGACGTATCTTGCGATGGACCCCAGCGTACCCGCTGCACCGTGTTTTTGTTGAAGCCCAAAAGCGCGGCCACCGTGCGATAGCAGAAGGACGGTGCCTGCTCGATCAAGGCTTTGATCGGCTCGGCGAAGCAGGCCTGCAGCTTCGGCGCCGCCTCTTGCGATCGGTAGTAGATCGTTCGCCGTGAGAACCCGAACCAGCGGCACAGCTGGCTGATCGACACCTCGAAGCCATCGGCTTTGAGTCCCTGGCGGATCGCTTCGATCACTTCTCGTCCTCGCCCAGCAGGGACTGCAATTTTTTTCGAGCACGCAGCTCCAGCATCGCCTCGCGCGTACGCTTGAATCAGCTGCGGCGCACCGGAAGTCCGAGACCAATCAACTCGAGGACGGCGAAGTGACGCTGGAGTTGCGGCTCTCGATCTCTGACCCTCGGCGCGGCGCCTTGATGACTTAGGTCAAAGCAGTTTCTTCATGGATCAAGAATCCTTCGCCGCATGCACCGCCTAGTCGAACTGGTCTATCTGATGGCGCCCGTTTACTTTTCGAACATGGCGCCTCCACTCGTGAAGTTCTGGCCCTGGTGGAACCAACCGATCCACCGACAGACGCTCGGAGATCATAAGACCGTCATCGGCTTCCTCTTCGGACTGATTGGGGCCACGACGACGACTGCAACTCAGCATTGGCTGGACTGGGGAGGCAGCCTACTGAATTACGACGCTTGGCCGGCAATAGGCGTGTGCTGCGGCACTGGGGCCATGCTGGGGGACTGCGCGAAAAGCTTTGTGAAGCGACGCCTTGGAAAGAAGCCCGGCAGCCGCTGGGTTCCCGCAGATCAACTGGACTTCGTTATCGGTGGACTACTTGCGCTCTCTTTCTGGATAAAGCTGAGCTTTTCTGACGTCCTCATCGTCTTAGCAACGAGTTTCGTCGCTGATCTCATAGTCAATCGAGTCGCTTTTCGACTCGGACTACGAGACAGCTATTGGTGAACGTCGGGAGGATGCAGCCTCAACCTGCCCCGGAGATCACTCAACGGCCTAGCACTGAGAAGAGGGTCAGCCTCGCCCCAACCGCGGCGAGCCTGCCCCGGCGCCACATTGATATTCGCCAAACGTCTTGCCGATGCGTTGACGCGGATCAAAGGTTCTGTATCTGGTGCGTTAGATATCGAACGCTTGCCAGCCGAAACGTTCGCTGCGCCCACTCCCAAACCGATGATCTAGGTCATTGCGACCATCTGTGAAGTTGATGAGTCTGTTCCATGTCAATGGGGAGACCAATGAACACGATACTTCAGCTCATTTTGCTCTTCGCAGTATCCGGAGTCGCACTTTCTGGATACTGGACGTGGCGCGGACTGACCTCCGAAGCATCGAAGGACTGTGCGGCGATTGCACAAGCCGAGATTTTCCTTGGCTACCCACTCTATACATATGGACTGATGATTTATGTGTTGATAGTGGCACTCGTCGTTGCCGCCTTATGGAGAACCGGCAAGTCCTGACACTCATCACCTCACTGACCGCAAGTTGGCTTCCGAGCTACCGATTCCGCTGCGATGAAGAATCACGCAGGACGCCTCCATTCCGGCAATGCGCGATAGCCGGTACGCAGTAACGCCAAGACACCATCGAGCATGCGCACCTCACGGAGGGAGTCCTGAAAAAGACGACTGAACACCCTGCGCCGAACAAGCAACATCAGAGGCTGTCGCAACTCTCGTGGCTGCTGGGACTTGGCATTCTGGCGACTTTGATTGGAGTCGTGCTTCATAAGTCGGAGGAGAAGGCGTTCATTCGACTCATCGCGGAAGTGCGTCCTGAGTGGCTGATCCTGACGGTTCTACTACAGGCGGGAACCTATTGCTCACAAGGCCAAATCTGGCGCGATCTAGCTCGGCACGCCGGACATCGACTTTCACTGGGGCTCGCTCTTCAACTGAGCTTTGCAAAGCTATTCATCGATCAGACGATTCCACTCATGGGGATCGGAGGGACTACGATGATGGCTTCCGTTCTAAAAAACCGGGGGCTTACCGCATCGATGGTCATGGGCGGCGTTGGAGTCAGCATCGTGTCCTACTTCACCGCGTATTTGATTGTCCTGGCTACCGCGATGCTGATTGCGTATGGCACCGGTCAGATAGTCAGACCTGTCATGATGATCTCGGTATTATTTACCCTGGCCAGCATTGGCTTAATCGCGTTGACGTGGATGTTCGTCGGCAGAGACATTCCGCTTTCGCCCGCCTTGAAGAAGATCGCTTGGCTCGATAGAAGCCTTGAGAGTTTCAAAGAAGCCGATCGAGAGCTTCTCCGGGAGCCGGGAATATTGCTGAAGGCAATCGCCCTGCAACTGTCTATCGTCTTGCTTGATGCCTTGACCCTGTGGTCCCTACTCCGATCGCTCGGTGCATCGTCATCACCCGCCCAGGTATTCGCCAGCTTCGTCATCTCATCCGTCGTCCGCAGCCTTAGCTTCATGCCGGGTGGTATCGGCGCCTTCGAAGCCGCTTCATACGCGACCCTGCAATGGACCGGCGCTTCCGCAGCTGCCGCACTCTCGGCCACGCTGCTGTTCAGGGGACTGAGTTTTTGGCTTCCGATGATCCCCGGGCTGTTCTTTTCCAGGCAGCTGCTGGCGCAGCAGAATCACGATAAGCAGTGAAGTATGTCCGCACGGACGGCCCGACCCCGGGTCAGCCATTCAAGTCGCGATGGTTCTTATGCATGACTTTCTCTGAAAGCGCTTCGAATGCACTGGCGTCTTCGTTCGCGATCACGCTCGAACTGCCTTCATGAGTTGATCTAGAAAGCGGTGCTGCCCCTTAAGCAGCTTTGCCCTCGCGCCTTCGATGCTGAACCAAGCTCCGCGATCCACCTCTGGGAACCTGCGCTGCCTCCCCGATCTCGGAGGCCACTCGATCACAAAGGTGTTGCTGATGAGCTTCCTTTCGTCCAGGTCGAACTCGACCGCCCAGGCTTCAACGAGTTTTCCTCCGGACTGCCGCACCACGCCCAAAGGAATGAAGGGGCCGGCATCAGCATAAAAGCCGGTTTCCTCGCGGAACTCACGCACTGCGGCATCAATTCCCCCCTCTCCTTCCGAGCACTCTCCTTTGGGAATGCTCCAAGATCCATCGTCTTTCCCTGCCCAGAACGGTCCGCCGGGATGAACCAGGAAGACCTCGATCAAGCCAGCACGCCTGCGATAAGCGAGCAGCCCTGCACTCCTCTTCCGACTTTTCGATTTCGACAGCACAGCTTCACCCCAGGACTCGACGGCATCGCCATTGACGTGGGTCATGGCGTCAGGCTCGACCAGGCACTATTTCTAGCTCACCGTCCAAAGCTCGTTGGGATTTTATGCTTCAAATCATGCGCGCCGACGTAGTACGTCACTTCGGAACACGGCTGAACATCGAGGAGGCTCCGGTCCCGACTCCTGGCCCGGCTGAAGGGAAAGTGCGCCCGACGATCCGTCGAAAGCCACTCCCTGAAATTAACAGCGTACTTGCCGATGTCGAATCCGGCCGGATCAAGGGGCGAGCCGTCCTCGACCTGGGCCATGCCTGATCGCACAACCTCAACATTCCTTTACTCAACTGAAGCGAAAAGGTTATCTACATGAGCCAGTCCCCGCCTGAAGTTGTTCCTCTCGAGTCGGTCGGCCGCGAAGACGTGCCTTTGGTGGGCGGAAAAAACGCGTCACTCGGTGAAATGATCCGCAAGCTCGCAGATCAAGGCGTGCGCGTTCCAGGTGGCTTTGCGCTCACCGCTCACGCTTATCGACGATTCGTCGAAACCAATCGGCTGGCCCCGGAGATCGACGAAGCGCTGTCGGCGCTTTCATCGGGGACGCTTACTCTTGCACAAGCCGGTGAGCGCATCCGTACCGCATTCTCGAGATCCATCTGGTCGGATGACTTGGCGGCGACCGTCCGCAGCGAGTATCAGCGACTCTGCCAGCAAACCAACAACACGCGCGTGGCGGTGGCCGTGCGGTCTAGCGCAACCGCGGAAGATTTGCCCGACGCAAGCTTTGCCGGCCAACAGGAAACCTATCTCAACGTCGTCGGCGAAGCCGCTCTCCTGAACGCCTGCCGCAATTGCTTCGCTTCTCTCTATACCGACCGGGCGATCAGCTACCGACAGGCCCGTGGCTTCGATCATCAGTCGGTCGCGCTGTCCGTTGGAGTCCAACTCATGGTGCGCGCGGATCGTAGCGGTTCGGGCGTGATGTTCTCGATCGATACTGAGACCGGTTGTGATCGCGTGGTGGTCATCAATGCTTCTTGGGGTTTGGGCGAAACCATTGTGCAAGGACGCGTCGATCCCGATGAATACCTGATCTTCAAACCTCTGCTTGTTGATACGAAACTGTCTCCGATCATCGAACGCAAAATCGGTGGCAAAGCCTTGAAGATGATCTACTCCGCGGAGACGGGAGCGACGACGCGTACCGTGGCGACTTCGGTGGCGGAACGCGAAGGCAGCGTCCTTAGCGACAGCGAAATCCTGCAACTCGCACGCTGGGCCTGCATCATCGAGAAGCACTATGGCCTTGCCATGGACATGGAGTGGGCAAAGGACGGTGATACGGGGCAGCTCTACATCGTGCAAGCCCGCCCCGAGACGGCCCAATCGCAACGCAAGCATGGGTTCGCCCTCGAAACGCATCGAGTGGCGGCGCCTGGTCGCCTCCTGCTATCGGGCTTGGCGATCGGCGAGGCCGCTGCAGCGGGAAGAGTGCGTCTGGTCACCGATCCCCGGGCGGTTGAGGAGTTTCCCGCCGGGTCGATCCTGGTCGCAGAGAACACCGATCCGGACTGGGTTCCGCTTATGCGCAAGGCGGCCGCGATCGTAACTGATCATGGCGGGCGAACTTCACATGCGGCCATCGTGAGTCGCGAGTTGGGAGTTCCCGCTCTCATCGGTACCAGCGAGGCCACTCGCCTGCTTCATGACGGCCAGGACGTCACCGTCAGCTGCGCAGAAGGCGACATCGGCCACGTTTACGAAGGGCAATCCAAAATCCAGATCGATCATACTGTGCTCGACGAGATTCCCATTACTCGCACCAAGGTGATGCTCAACATCGCCAATCCCGCCTCAGCGCTTCGCTCCTGGCGCTTACCCGCAGATGGTGTCGGATTGGCTCGCATGGAATTCGCCATCAGCAACACCATCAAGGTTCACCCGATGGCGCTGGCACATCTGGATCGCGTCACCGACGCAAACCAGCGGCGACAGATCGAGCAGCTTACGCGCGGCTATACCGACAGAACGGAGTACTTCGTCGAGCGTCTGGCAGCCGCCTTGGGGCGCATTGCAGCAAGCTGCTATCCCAAGCCGATGATCCTTCGCTTCTCGGATTTCAAAACCAACGAATACGCCGATCTGCTTGGAGGACGAGACTTCGAGCCGCCGGAGCAAAACCCGATGATCGGTTTTCGCGGCGCTTCGCGCTACTACTCGCCGCGTTACCGCGACGGCTTCGCCCTCGAATGCCGTGCGGTCAAACGGCTACGTGAGACACTCGGGTTTTCAAACGTCATTGTCATGGTGCCCTTCTGTCGCACTCCCGAAGAAGCGGACCAAGTACTGACGACCATGGCTCTCTATGGTCTTCATCGCGGCCAGGCGGGCCTCAAGGTCTACGTCATGTGCGAGATACCGTCCAACGTGTTACTCGCCGAGGAATTCGCCAAACGCTTCGACGGCTTCTCGATCGGCAGCAACGATCTGACCCAGCTCACACTCGGCATCGATCGCGACTCCGACGAGCTGGCACCGCTATTTTCCGAACGCAATCCTGCCGTCATCGGTCTGATCAAGGACGTTATCAACCGCGCTCATGCGGTCAATATCCCGGTTGGGCTATGCGGCGAGGCCCCCAGCAGTCAGCCCGATTTCGCCGGGTTGTTGGTGAGAGCCGGCATTGACTCGATCTCCGTGAGCCCATCGAGCTTTGCGGCCGTCAAGCGCAACGTCCGCAGCGCAGAACATCATCTCGACAACTTCGTCGGCGTGCGGTGAGACCAACGACTCAAGTGATCACGCGCCATGTCCCTGGATCCGCGATGCTCGAGGCGGCGTTCGATACAGCCACTACGCGCCGACAACCTCGATTCCTATATTCGATCGGTCAATAAGGTTCCGCGCCTGGATAAATGCAAGGAACTCGAACTCGCGCTTCGCGCGCGCGACGGTTTCGATGCCGGAGCAAAGGACGAACTGATCCACGCCAATCTGCGCTACGTGGTGCATATCGCTTGCGACTATGCTGGCTATGGATTGCCACTCGCCGATCTGGTTCAACAGGGAAATCTAGGCCTACTGCGAGCGCTGACACGCTTCGATCCTGGAATGGACGTGCGCCTCATCACTTTCGCCAGTTACCACATACGCAGCGAGATTCATGACTTCATCATACGAAACTGGCGCATCGTCAAGATTGCGACGACAAAAGCACAACGAAAGCTGTTCTTCAGTCTGCGCAGCCGAAAGCCTGATAGCGCATCCTTGAGTGACCGAGAGGCGGCAGCCATCGCAGACGAACTTCACGTCGATCGGGAAGATGTATTGAACATGGAGCTGCGCTTCGACAGCACCGACTTATCCCTGGACCAAACCGGGAATGAAACGCATGACAGCCTTGAATTCCCCGGCAACGACGATGTAGTGGAGAACGCCGCCGCAGCACAATGGAGTGAATTACAGAAAAAGGCGTTGTATTCCGCTTGGTCGCAACTTGACGAACGATCGAGGAACATTCTGCGCCAGCGCTGGATCAAGGACGACAGGGCGGGGCTACGCGAGCTTTCAGAACAATACGACATCTCCATGGAGCGAGTGAGGCAAATCCAGAACCGTGCGATTTCCCGGATTCACGACAGCATGGTTGCCATCGGTGTCGACAGTCCCTTGGCGGAAGTCTGACTCACGGACAGGGACATGATAGGCATTGTGCCTGCCGGGCAAGGTCCTCTGAATACAGATTCTGTGCAGCGAGCAGCAACCCGGCCCGGGCTCCGCCTAGCTTGTTTCCGAACCGCCGCCCTCCCACCGCCTTGAATCCGTGCGGCGTGTCGGCGCCGTCCTGCGAGCAAGGCGTGGCGCGTTGACGACCGTCAACGCACACCAGGGCTTCCCGCTCCAACATGCGTTGGTAGCGACATTGATCCGAGATCAAGACATGGCAAGCCGCCACGAAGAATCGCAACGGGCAGAGCTCGTGCGCCATCAGGAGTCCGACAATGTACTTCACTGATCGATATGAAGCGGGGCGTCTGCTGGCTGCGTTATTGGAGGAGAAGGTCGACAGATCCACGCTGATCTATGCACTGCCGCGCGGCGGCGTACCGGTCGCGGTGGAAGTCGCACTTGCATTGCATCAACCGCTCGACCTGGTGATCGCACGCAAGATCGGCCACCCGATGCAACCGGAATGTGCCGTCTGCGCCGTCACCGAGCACGGCAAGCCGATAGTGGACGAACGACAGCGCGCGCACCTCGACCCGCTTTGGCTGGAACGGCGCATTCAGGAGGAACGCGCCGAAGCGCGCAGGCGGCGCGAGCGTTACCGCGGCCCGCTGCCCCGACGCAGCGCAAACGGCCATCGTGTGGTGCTTATCGACGACGGCATCGCTACGGGGCTCAGCATGGAGGCCGCGCTGCAGGATTTGCTCGCCGATGGACCGAAGCATGTCATCGTCGCCGTTCCGGTCGCGCCCGTCGAAGCAGTTGATCGGTTCAAGCGCAAAGTGGATGAGTTCATCTGCGCAGAAGCTCCCGCTCGGTTCGAGAGGTCGGTCGGTGCCTATTACGAGAATTTTGCGCAGCTTCGCGACGAGGACGTACTGCACGACCTCCAGCGATTGCCTCCTGACACGTACCGGCCGGCCTTTCCCCATCCCACGGCTTGAACTGCGCCACATCAGCGCACGTCCTCCATATCGAGCGAAGCACCTTCTCTCCGACCGGTCTATCGCATCTCATGCCCAAAATTGCCCGTCGTCGCTCCGTTTCGAAGCTGCGGCTCGCCAGTTTCAATATCCAGGTTGGCCTGGACACCGAACATTATGGTCACTACTTAACTAGAGCATGGCGACATGCGCTACCCGGCAATGACTCCCGGCGCGCTCTGGACATGATCGCGGAGCGAATTCGCTCCTTCGACTTTGTCGCCATTCAGGAGGCGGATGCAGGTAGCCTGCGGACACGCTTCGTCGATCAGATCGCGCATCTGGCCGACAAAGCCGGCTTCGACTATCACGGCCAAACCGTTACTCGTGACCTGCGCCCTTTCGCCCGGCACGCGCTGGGTTATCTGAGCCGTCTGCCGGTGAGACAAGAGCAGGTGCATCTGTTGCCGGGCCGTATACCCGGGCGCCGTGCTCTGGAGCTGCACCTGTCCATCGACGCGGGGCGCACGCTCCAAATGTTCGTCACTCATCTTTCATTGGGACGCCGTTGCCAGGATCGCCAACTGGAATACATCGCCGAACATGTCTTGCCCGAGACGCCGGCAGCGATCATCGGCGATCTCAACACGCATGCGGACGCCCTGCGGCTGCATCCGGCCTTGCGCGCGTCGGGATTTTGGATTCCGGATTCCACGCCGGCCACGTATCCGAGCTGGGCGCCGAATCGAGGCATCGACCATATCCTGCTCTCGCATCCCCTGGAACTGAAGCGTTTGCGGGCCTTGCCTCGCGCCTTGTCGGATCACTTGCCTGTTGCGGCCGAAATTTCGTTGCCTCGCCTCAGGGAGCGATGAACGTTGATGTGACACAGGCGGAAATCGTGCTGCTCCTGCATACCGCGATAGGAAGCAGCACTGCGATGCATGCCTTGCTCAATGTGCGGGACCCGCGCGCCGCCTGGGGTTGGATCGCCGCCTGCATGCTGGCCCCGATGGCCGGCAGCCTCCTCTATCTTCTGTTGGGACACGACCGCGTGCGATCCTGCGCCCGACGTGCCTCGGCAAACGCCGCCATCGAAGCTGCCGGCAACCGATCGACTCCAGGCGACGCAGTCCCACTTGACGTGGGCGACCTCGAGCAAAGAGAGCTGGTGAGGCTCGGAACGGCACTCTCGCACCGCGAATTGCTCGCTGGCAATCGGCTTACGCTGTTGCGCAACGGTGAAGCGGCGTTTCCCTTGATGCTCGATGCCATCGCAGCCTGCCGGCGGAGACTCTGGCTATCGAGTTACATCTTCTCCGGCAACGGTGTCGGAGAGCAGTTTGTCGAAGCCTTGGCCTCGGCACGAAGCCGCGGTGTCGATGTGCGGGTTCTCGTCGATGCCATCGGGGATCTTTACTACTGGCCACGCGCCTCACGCCGGCTGAAGGCACTCGGGGTGAGCGTTCGCCGCTTCCAGTTACCTCGTCGCCCACTTCCCGTGCCGCAACTCAACTTGCGCAACCACCGAAAGCTGCTGATCGTCGACGACGACCTGGCGTTCACGGGAGGGATGAATATCGGCAATCATCAACTGACATCGAACCGGCGTGGCACCGAGGATTTGCACTTCCGGCTGCATGGCCCGGTAGCACGGCAACTCGCCGACATCTTTGCGTCGGATTGGGAGCTCAGCGGCGGGCCGAGCCTGCATCAGACAGAGAGGGATTACCCTGCCCCCCTGATCGATGGCTGTGCCTGCCGCGCCATCACCGAGGGACCAGACGATGAACTCGACAAGATCGAGCTGTTGCTGCTGGGCGTGCTGGCGAACGCCCATCGACGCGTCTGCATCATGACACCGTACTTCATCCCAACCGCGGAACTCGCCAGAGCGTTGGAATCGGCTGCCTTACGCGGAATCCGCGTCGAACTGATGCTGCCTGAGCGCAGCAATCTGCCTTGGGTGGACTGGGCAAGTCATCGCTGGCTTGAGCCGCTGATCGCCCGAGGCGTTCGCATCCTGCTTAGGCCACCACCGTTCGCACACAGCAAGCTGCTGGTCATGGATGACTACTACGGCGTCATCGGTTCGGCCAACCTCGATCCGCGCAGCCTACGATTGAATTTCGAGGTGGTCGTCGAGATCTACTGCCGAAAGGTCGCGAGTGAACTCAACGCTCATTTCGACGAGATCCGGCCCTTATGCCGCGAGATCACATCGGCCGAATGGGCAAGCGGATCGTTTCCAAGGCGTGCGCGCGACGCATTCTTCTGGCTGTTTTCCTCCTACCTATAGTTCCATTCCGCGTCGCGCGATACAGACTTCAAGCCCCGTCTTGACGCCCGTCATCGCGGAGCAAAACGGGCCGCTGCAAATTGGGATTCATCCCACTGGAGCGGAACCATGAACGCATTGCAACTCAAGCAGGCCGTCACCGACGAACTGGAATTCGAACCCGAACTGGACGCGGCTCATATTGCCGTATTCGTGCACCATGGCGTCGTCACGCTGACCGGTTACGTGGACGATTACGCACAGAAAAGAGCGGCACTGAATGCCGTTCGCAGAGTGAAAGGCGTGCGCGCAATCGCCCAGGAACTGGAGGTCCGCCTGCCGTCCGACAAGCATGTGCGCGACGACGAAATCGCGCAGCGCGCGGTCCGGATTCTGGACTGGGACTTACGGTTGCCTCCCGGCAGTATCGAGGTCAGTGTCGAAAACGGCGTCGTGCAGTTGGGCGGCCGAGTGCGGTGGGCATTCCAGCGCGATAGCGCCGAGGCCGATGTCGCCAAGCTCGGAGGCGTCGTCGCAGTAGTCAACCACATCACGGTGGGATCTCAAGCCGATGGCGCCCGGACGGAGCGCGATATCCGTGCCGCGCTCGAACGCGCCGCCAACCTGGATTCCGGCCGCATCAGCATTGCCCTGGCTGCCAACGACACAGTCGTCCTGACCGGGCATCTGCGCACGCTGATCGAACGAGACACCGTGGAACAGGCAGCCTGGTCCGCTTCGGGTGTCCGACACGTCGAAAACCACATCACGGTCGGAGACTGAATCTCTCCCACAGGTCCTCTAGCGCCAACCTTCGTCATCGTCGCTCGGAAGCCTCGGCCTGGCCATCATGACCAAGGTCAATGCGGATACCGCCGGACCCGAGCAAGCTGCGCGAGCGCCCATCGTGTTTCCACTTACTCCCAGTGAGCCGATGCCGGTGTTCTCATGTCGAAGATCTCCACATGCCTTTGCATTCGTGAAGATCTTTTGATTCCGATAGCCATCGAGCGGATCGTCATGAAATCAAGACAGACCCTACACCTGACAAGGCCCCGCCTCACGTCCCTGGTCGAGCACGCAGCGCCTGTCCCTCCCATACAGATCAGGCTTGGAGGAGCCCATGGCGTCCGAACGCTTGTACGCCCCAAACCGACGGTATCGTTCAAACCCCGGAATCGAATCTGCTTGATCAACTGAGTTACGACTTCGATGCGCGTTCACTCGAAGCGTTCACTCGAAACCGGAATATCAAAGATAGTTCGGCAACACCCGACGCAAGCTCTCACCATCATCGTGCGCCGGGTCGCGAACCAGCTGTGAGCTGATGAGTTTTGCGGCCGGCTTCGTGAGGTGTTCCCGAAGCAAGCCCAGCATGGTCGGCTCTGCCACCAGATGGATGCGTTCGACCGAACCGGATAACCGCAAGCTTTCGATATGTTCGGCCAGCCGTCGCGCCAGATCGGATGCCGTCAGTGATCGCGCGGTGCTGTGTGCCTGCAGGCTCGTCCTGCGCCCCGCATCGTTCATCATGTGGCCGGGCTCATGACGATGCAGGTCGCGCTCACGAACGTTGGCATCGTCGTTCTTTATGGTTTCCGACAACGTCAGATCCGCAGAGGGGCTCGATGCCGTGTAAAAACTGCCTGCCTGATGGTGAGCAGCCAAAACCCAAATCGCAGGTTTCGAATGATTGCGCATTGCAGTGCTCAACGATGACATCGTTAAACAATATGCCGTCTCGAACCACGGTTTCATTGACCAGAGTCAATCACAATCGTTCTCGTGGTGGCCGCAAATGAACCGACGCCATGTCCAAACATAGCGATGGACAAAACCATCAGAACGTGAGGGCCTCATCGTTTCACGTTCATTCAATGCGAGCGTCGACCGCTTATGACTCCGTCGACTTCGCCCCGTCGCTCACGACACCCTCTGTGGTCCGGGAAAGTGATGTTGCGTTGCGAGATTCTGCGATCTTGCTGCTGGCGCCTGTCGCAGGGGCACCTGCCCGCGCGGCGTCTGTCGGCAGAGTCGCCATTGGTGAGCCCGAATGCTCTCCGAAGAATGGCCCGAAGCCCATGAAGCTCGATGCTCTTAAATCGAACATAGCGGCCTGTCGATCGCATTCCCTCCTGACGATTCCGTAACACTCGCAGACGTGCTGTTCGAGTTTGGCCCGATCAAGGACGTGGATGCGGCCGCGACTATACCCGATAGCGCCATCGTCCCGGAACCTGGTGGCCGCCAGTGTCACGCTTTCACGCCTCACGCCGAGCGTTTTTGCGAGATTCTCGTGGGTCATGCGAATCTGTTCGGAGGGTAGCCGATCGAGAGCCAATAATACCCAGCGGCAGAACTGTTGATTGAGTGTGTGGTGACGGTTGCATGCGACCGTCTGCGCCGTTTGCACCATCAACGCCCTCACCTGTGCAAGAACCAATTCCCTGGCTCTCGCCGAGCGCTGCAAGTAGGAGGAGAATGATTCAATGGACAAGCGATACGCGAAACCATCACATTGCACGAACGCCCGGTTTGGCGTCAGATCCGTACCCATCATGATTTCCGCCCCCACCATGCCGTCGTTGCCGACCAATGCGGTTTCCGTAACCTCCCCACATTGCATCACCTGCAGCAGGGAGATCAGAGCATCCGTCGCGAAGTAGACATGCGACATCGAAACTCCCGCATCATGCAGAATTTGGCCTTTTTTCAGACTCACGCGCTCAAGCTTGGGCGCCATCTCCGCCACACCGATCACATTCAGCAGCTTGGTTAACAAGCTGTTCGAGTCAGGACCGGTCACGATCGTCATCGCCATCTATCTGCCTCCCACGATCGACGATGACACCGCAGCTATGTCCGATGAGTCGTCTCTTCGAACAAGTGAAAGCCTGAGTTCCGGCATTGACTCTCGGCATCCGCTGCATGGTGATGAACCAAGCTTGCATCACCACACATAGGCGGTCGGTACGATAGAGCACCGAAACGCCTTGTGGACTTCTGCTTCCGTCCCGCGTCGACGTGCAGCTTCCGGCTGCCGTTGCATGGAACGAACACCGAGAAAACACGCGCCTCCCGAGCATGGCGGAGGTGGCGGAGCGAATCCCGCCTTCGCCCCTCTGCCACCGGGGCCCGGGAATCAACCGATGCGCAGATGGTCTACGACCGAGAACACGCCCGGAGCAGCCCAGGCCGCGCCCTCCACCAGTTGCCGCTCGTGGTAAGAGTGGACACGACCGTCAAGCGTGACCTTGCCGCCGTCGACGGAAACCTGCACGTTCTTGATTTCGCTCTCGGCCATTCGACGCAGCGCCGCTTCGATCTTTTCCTTGACGTTTTCGGGTTTCGCCTTCGGCTTGACGACGATGTTGTTGATGACGGCGCGCACCGCCGTCAACGGGCGCACGGCGGCTTCCGATGCCGTTTTCTCGTACAGCCACTCGACCTCTCCCGAAAGGGTTACGAATCCGTCTTCCACGAGCACCTTGATCCTTTCGTCCGGCACCAGACTGTTCCAATGCAGCGCGTCGCGCGCCGCCTTGGCGATATCGGCATCGTCGCGGCGACTGCTGCCGGGCACGGAGACGTGGAGTTCCAGTGCGATGCCCTTGACGCCCTGTATGCGCTGAGCCGCCCGTTCGGCCGCGAACTTCTCGGCATAACTGCGCACCTTTCCCTCCAGGGTGACGATGCCGTCTTTGACTTCGACACCGACCGTCGCCGCATTGATCTGCGGATCCCATTGGAGTTCCGCTTCTACGTCCTTTTTCAATTCGATATCGGATTTCATCCCACTGCTCCATCGTGATGCGGCGTTCCTGCCGCCGGGGACCGATTCTTTTCGCCAAACCAAGTCGCCGAAATTGACGCAAGTCAACGAAATGGGGCTTGAGCGCAGCGTTTGGGCAGCTTGTGTTAGATCGCTCACAAAGACACTCGATCGCACGGGGCCCGACACTGCCGGGCCGCTTGCTGTTGACGCCGGTCAATGCGCGAATCTCGCGAACTTTCCATCTTGAGAGGAGCGGCTTTCTTTACCGGAAGGAGAAATTCTTGAACCACTATCGCGAGATCGAGCGACCGTCGCCCGTCGCATCGACGAACGTCAAGCGTTCGACAACGCAGAACGCGCCCATCGCGGCACGTCGTTCTCCAGTGCCGACGAAGCATCAAGACGCTCAAATCAAGCATTCGGCGACCTGTGCGTCGGCGTTGCAGCGAACGCAGCGGCGCTGGCAAATCCGGATGGAGCAACTGCAATCCGGCGGCGAACCCTGCTTCGCATCGGATCGACGCTACTGTGACAGCAACGCTTGTCGCTGGTATGAGGAGTGCCAACAGCTGAGAGCGGATTGGCTGCGATGACATCGACGGGTTTCACAGCTCAGCCGCGATTTGCCGGTCTGCTCACGCGTGACACCCTGGCCCTTGTGCTGGCAGGAGGCCGCGGCACGCGACTCGGTGCATTGACGCATCACCGCGTCAAACCTGCGGTTCCATTCGGTGGGAAGTACCGGCTCATCGACTTTCCGCTGTCGAACTGCATCAATTCCGGAATCCGCCGCGTCGGGGTGCTCACCCAGTACAAGGCGCAATCCCTGATCACCCACTTGCACGGCGCCTGGAACTTCCTGCCGCGCGAATTCTACGAATTCGTCGATGTGCTACCGGCCCAGCAAAGAACCGGGCCGGGGTGGTACGAAGGTACGGCGGATGCCGTTTTCCAGAACCTGGATTTCATCGAGGCGCATGCCCCTCAGTTCGTGCTCATACTCGGCGGCGACCACGTCTACAAGATGGATTACGGCGCTATGCTCGGATATCACGTCGATCGCCAGGCGGACGTGACCGTAGCCTGCATCGAGGTGCCGCTGGCCGAAGCCCGGGCGTTCGGCGTGATGCATACCGACGGGGCCGGCCGCGTCATCGACTTTCGCGAAAAGCCGGAGGTTCCACCGCCGATTCCAGCTCGGCCAGACCGGGCGCTCGCTTCGATGGGTGTGTACGTCTTCAACACCGACTTCTTGCTGCGCATCCTTGCGCGCGATCGCGACCGCGCGGAATCCAGTCACGACTTCGGTCACGATGTAATACCCGACGCGCTGTCCAACGACGATGCGGTGTATGCGTTTCCATTCCGCGATCTGGCCGGCAACGCCCTGGGATACTGGAGAGACGTCGGGACCCTCGATTCCTATTGGAGAGCGAACCTCGAACTCACCCAGGTGACGCCCGCGCTCAACGTCTACGATCGTCACTGGCCGATCTGGACCTATCAGGTCCAGGCACCGCCGGCAAAATTCATCCTCAACGAACGCGATCGACGCGGCATGGCCGTCGATTCGATGATCGCGGGTGGTTGCGTGATCTCCGGCGGGCTCGTCGAGCGCTCGCTGCTGTTTCCGTTCTCTCGCGTCGAAGAGGGGGCGGAGATCGACGAATGCGTGATTCTTCCAGAGGTGCGCATCGGACCACGCTCCCGCATCCGGCGCGCGGTGATCGAAAGCGGTTGTGAAATTCCATCGGGAACCGTCATCGGCCACAACGAAGCGGACGATCGTTCCCGCTTCGAAGTCAGCGAAGGCGGGATCACCCTCGTGACGCCCGAGATGCTCGGACAGGAGCCCTCGATCGGAGAATTTCATGGTCGCTGACAACCGCTCCGGCCGACGCAGGCGCTCACATCAGTCCAGGAGCCTGCCTGCGCCGAAGGTACGTGCCGGCGCGCACGAATCACGCACCGGACATATCGCAGCCGACGAGAGAATGAGCGCCACGGACCGGGCGTGGCTGGAGATGGATGCGCCGCGCAATCCGATGATCGTCGGCGCCATGATCGAACTCGATCAGGTACACGACCTTCGTCGGCTTCGTCGGACCTTGGCCGAGCGACTGAGTGCGCACGAACGATTCGTTCAATGCGCCGATGACAGCTGCACGCCGGCGCGCTGGAAAGCCCATCCGGATCTCGACTGGGACTATCACCTGCCGATATATCGGATGAGTTCCGGCGACCAGCATGCCCGACTGCTCGACGCCATCTCCGAAGAGATGAGCAAAGCACTCGATCGCAAGCATCCGCTGTGGCGCCTGCACCTGTTCGCCCATGGCCGCAGCCGTGTCAGCGTCCTGTTCCGGGCCCATCATGCGATGGCAGATGGCATCTCACTGCTGCGCATGCTGTTGAAAATCGTTGATGGAGACGGGCCCCTTACAACGTCATCCCTAGACGGCGCCGCTGCGCGTCGGACGCCTCGCGCGGGAGCGCTGGGGCCACTGATCGATCGACTGGAAGCCCTGAATCGCACGACCGAGCGGTGGAATGCCGCCTACGAGTTGTTGCGCCAGCAACCCTGGCAAGCCCTGCCCCTGATCCGGGACGTCGGCAAGGGAGCATTCGCTATCGGACGCGTGCTCGCATTACCCGACCGCAATCCACAGGCGTTCCGTATCGCGTTGTCCGGGAGCCGCGTGGTCGACTGGAGCAGGCCGATCCCGCTGCAACCCGTACATGGCCTCGCACACAAGTTGAGCACGAGCGTCAACGACGTGTTCCTCTCGACATTGGCCGGCGCGATCGGCCGTCACCTTCAAGAGCGAGGCCCCATCCCGAGTCATCAAACGCTGCGCGTCTCGATTCCGGTCAATTTGCGGCAGGCGAACGACGACCATCTGGGCAATTGTTTCGGCTTGGTGCTGCTGGATCTGCCTATCGGCATCAAGGATCGAGCGCAGCGTCTCGCCGAAGTCAGTCGCCGCATGCGGCGACTCAAGCAATCGGGCGAAGCTCGTGCGATGTTGCTGAGCCTCGCCGCGATCGGCCAGCTTCCGGCCGCTCTGGAGAAGCGCCTGGTGCGCTTCGTGGCAGGCAAGGCTGCTGCGGTGGTGTCGAATCTTCCGGGCCCGACGGACGAGCTTCGGTTCTGCGGGGCACGTATTCGTCAGATGGTGTTCTGGCCTCCGCAAACAGGAGACGTCGGCATCGGCATCAGCCTGCTGAGCTATGCGGGCGCCCTGACGCTGGGCTTGTGCTGTGATCGCAACGTCATTGCCGAACCCCACCGTGTGGTCGAGGCTTTCGAAGGCGAACTTGAGACGATGTTGCGCGATGAAGCGCACTGAAGCGGCACAGCCGGCTGACGGTCCTGGCGCTTACTGGAGTCTGCCAGCCGAACAACTGCTGGCCTCACTGGATACCAAGCCGGGTGGACTGAGCCTGGCTCAGGCGGCCGCCAAGCGTTCCGCACGCCCCCGAGAATCGCCGCAGCATGGCGCCGCGGCGCTCGCCTTCATAGGTCGTACGCTGAGGACGCTGGCCAGCCCTTTGTTGCTGATCCTGATCTTCGGCGCTCTGGTCGCGCTGCTGGCGCGCGAGTGGATTGATGCCGGCATCGTGCTCGGCATCGTCATCGTAAGCACCATGTTGGGCAGCTGGCACGAACATCGGGCGACCCAGGCAGTTGCCGCATTGCGCCAGCGCATCGCCGCAAGAACTCGTGTGCGCCGGGAGGGCCAGGTGCACGAAGTCACGAGCGATGAGGTGGTTCCCGGCGACATCGTGGAACTCGCCGCAGGCAGCTTGATTCCGGCCGACGGCGTGGTCCTGGAAGCCAAGGACTGCTTCGTGATGCAGGCGTTGCTCACCGGGGAAACCTTCCCGGTGGAGAAACAGCCTGGCACCGTGGCGGCAGCGACTGCATTGAGCGGTCGAACCCAGTGCTTGTACGCCGGAACGTCGCTGCGTAGCGGTACCGCGATCATGCTCGCCGTGCGTTGCGGAGCGGATACCGAACTCGGTCGTATCGCCCGGAAGCTGACGCGGCCGCCACCGGAGACCGACTTCGAACTCGGCTTGCGCCGTTTCGGCCACCTGTTGCTTCAGATCATGGTGCTGGTCGTGCTGGCGGTACTGGCCGTCAACATTCTGTTGGAGCGGCCCGCTTTCGAGACGCTGCTGTTCGCGGTCGCGCTCGCGGTCGGTCTTTCGCCCGAGTTGCTGCCTGCGATCCTCGCGGCGACCTTGTCCAAGGGTGCGCAGCGCATGGCGCATCGAGGCGTGATCGTGCGCCGCCTCAACGCCATCGAAAACCTCGGCTCCATGAACGTTCTGTGCACCGACAAGACCGGCACGCTCACGCGCGGAATCGTTCAGCTCGACGCCACGCTCGACGCACAGGGCCACGACAGCCCGGCCGTGCTGGAGATCGCCCTGGCCAACGCGGCCCTGCAGACCGGCCTGCCGAACGCGCTCGATCAGGCGGTGGTCGACACCGCCTCCGCTCGTGGCTTGCAGATCGACACGCGGCGAAAGCTCGACGAGATTCCCTACGATTTCGTGCGCAAGCGCTTGAGCGTGGCGTTGCGCACGGCCGATGGCCAGGCACAGCTCATCTGCAAGGGCGCGCTCGACAATGTGCTTTCCATCTGCACCAGCGTGCAGGAAGCCGATGTCCCGCAAGCGCTCGATGCCTCACGGATCGCCGCCATCCGCGAGCGTTACACACGCTGGAGCCTGCAGGGATATCGCGTGCTCGGCATCGCAACCCGGACGCTGCCCGAACAACCCAGATACGGCCGCGCAGACGAGCGGGAAATGAGCTTCGCGGGTTTCCTGCTGTTTCTCGATCCTCCGGAGCCCGGCGTTGCGCCGGTCCTGTCGGCGCTTTCGGCGCTGGGCGTGGAGGTGAAGATCATCACCGGCGACAACCGCTGGGTCGCCGCCCATGTCGCCGAGGCCGTGGGCATGACGCAACCGCAGGTGCTCACGGGCGGCGAGCTCGACGAGATGAAGGACGAGGCGCTGTGGCACCTGGCGCCGAAGACCGCGGTGTTCGCCGAGGTGGACCCCAACC
This sequence comes from Hydrocarboniphaga sp. FW305-C-57, assembly GCF_058783045.1. Lineage (NCBI taxonomy): Bacteria > Pseudomonadati > Pseudomonadota > Gammaproteobacteria > Nevskiales > Nevskiaceae > Hydrocarboniphaga > Hydrocarboniphaga sp. FW305-C-57. Next base: position 130,375 of record NZ_JBYSYG010000008.1, read on the forward strand.
AGAAGGAGCGCATCATCCTCGCCCTGCGGCGTAGCGGTCGGGTGGTCGGATACATGGGCGACGGAATCAACGACGCTCCGGCGCTGCATACCGCGGATGTCGGCGTCTCCGTCGACAACGCCGTGGACGTGGCCAAGGAAGCCGCGGACATCGTGCTGCTGGAGCACGATCTCGACGTCCTGCGCCAAGGCATCGAGGAAGGCCGGCGGACCTTCGCGAACACGCTCAAGTACATTTTCATCACCACCAGCGCGAACTTCGGCAACATGATCAGCATGGCCATCGCCACGCTGTTCCTGCCGTTCCTGCCGATGCTGGCCACTCAGATCCTGCTCAACAATTTCCTCTCCGACATTCCCGCCATCGGCATCGCCAGCGACAACGTCGATGCGGAGTGGGAATCCACGCCGCATCGCTGGGACATCCGCCTGGTGCGCGATTTCATGATCGTTTTCGGCCTGATCAGCACGCTGTTCGACCTGCTCACCTTCACCGTGCTCCTGAAGATGGCCGATCACGTGCCCGAGCTGTTCCGCACCGGCTGGTTCGTGGAGTCGCTCTTGACCGAGCTGCTGATCATCTTCGTGGTGCGCACCCATCGGCCGCTGTATCGCAGCCGGGCCGGCCGCTGGCTGACGCTGGCGTCGCTGGTGATCGCCGCATTGGCCATCGCCCTGCCCTACTCCTCGCCTGTGGCGGACTGGTTCGGACTGGTGCCGCTACCCGCGTCCCTGCTGGCGACCCTGCTGCTGATCACCCTGCTCTACGCTCTCGCCTCCGAACTCGCGAAGCGACGCTTCTACGCTGCGGCCCGAGACGGCGATCCGGCCGGCCCGGGAAGCTGAGCCTTCGAAGCGACTCCGGCCCGGCCGCGCGACTTGATGGAGATCAATGAGCGCGGCACGGGCCCACGCGATGCTACGACTGCGCATGATCGGAGTCGTGTCATCAAAAAAAGCCATGCACTGCTGATGTGGGTCCTGGCCGCCGCGGCGATCGCGATCGCCGTCGTCGCCATCACCGCCGGAATCGTCACTCGCGCCTGGCAGCGTGAGCCGCAGTCGGTACTCGTGGACGGAATCGAAAGCGGCAACGGGCGACTGGAAGCGCGCGAATACGACATCGCCACGCGTATCGCCGGGCGACTCGCGGATCTGACGATCACCGAAGGCGATGAAGTGCGCGCCGGTCAGATCGTCGGCCGTATCGATACCGCCGAACTCCTCGCCCAGCTCGAGGAGGCACAGGCGCAGCGGCGGCAGGCCGCCGCAGCCGCCGAAAGCGCCAGCGTGATGGTGCGGCAACGCGAGTCCGAACGCGCGCTCGCGCAACTCGAATTGGGGCGTGCCGACCGTCTGCACAAGCTGTTGGCGGTTTCCACCGAGCAGCTGGATCGCGCACGCACCAGCGACGTCGCCGCCAGCGTGGCCGTTCGCGCGGCGCGGGCGCAGGTCACCGCCGCGCAGGCGACGATGGAAGCCAGCGCCGCGACGGTACGGCGGATCCAGACCTATCTCGACGAAGCGGAGCTGCGCGCCCCGGTGGACGGCCGTGTTCTGTATCGGCTCGCCGAGCCCGGCGAAGTGCTCGCCGTCGGTGGCCGCGTGGCCACCGTACTCGACCTCAGCGACGTGTTCATCACCGTGTTCCTGCCCACCGATCAGGTCGGCCGGCTCTCGGTCGGAGCCGAGGCCCGGGTCGTGCTCGATGCAGCCGACGCCTACGTGTTTCCGGCCCGCGTGTCCTTCGTTTCTCCCGAAGCGCAATTCACGCCCAAGGAAGTGGAAACCCGCAGCGAGCGTGACAAGCTGATGTTCCGCGTCAAGGTACAGATCGATCGCGAGCTGCTTCGGCGGTACTCCTCGCGCGTCAAACCCGGCATGCCCGGCCTGGCCTATGTCCGCACTCGCACGGAGACGGCGTGGCCGGCACCGCTGGCCGTGAAGCTGCCTCCGTGAACGGGATCGTCGTTCGCTGCGACGGGGTCTCCCACCGTTACGGCGGTGTGCTCGCACTGCAGGGAGTGAGCCTCGAACTTCCGGCCGGCCAGATACTAGGCCTGATCGGACCGGACGGCGTCGGCAAATCGACCTTGCTGTCGCTGATCGCCGGAGCGCGGCGGCTGCAGACCGGAGACGTCTCGGTACTCGGCGGCTCGATGCGCTCCGCGTCGTATCGCCGTAGCGTGGCGCCATGCATCGCCTACATGCCGCAAGGCCTGGGCCGCAATCTCTACGCCTCGCTGTCGGTACGCGACAACATCGACTTCTTCGCACGCCTGTTCGGGCATCCGCCGGATGTGCGCCGCAGGCGCATCGACGAGTTGCTGGCGGCGACCAACCTGAGCGGCTTCGATGATCGCCCGGCAGGCAAGCTCTCCGGCGGCATGAAACAGAAACTGGGTCTGTGCTGCTCGCTGGTACACGACCCCGACCTGCTGATCCTCGATGAACCCACTACCGGAGTGGATCCGCTGTCGAGACTGCAGTTCTGGGAGTTGATCGAGCGCATCCGCACGAGACGCCCGCAAATGAGCGTGCTGGTTTCGACCGCCTACATCGGCGAGGCGGAGCGCTTCGGCCAGCTCCTGGCCTTGCATGCGGGGCGCATCCTGGCTCGGGGCGCACCGCGCGAGTTGTGTGACCGCACCGGCACGGACAATCTCGACGAGGCATTCATCGCTCTGCTGCCGGAGGCGGTGCGCAGCCGCCATCATCGCTTCAGCATTCCGCCGAGACCGGCGGACGGGGACCAGCCGGCGATCGAAGCCAGCGGGCTGAGCAAGCGCTTCGGCAGCTTCCTGGCCGTGGACGACGTCAGCCTGCGCGTCGAGCGTGGGGAAATCTTCGGCTTTCTCGGCTCCAACGGCTGCGGCAAGACGACGACGATCAAGATGCTCTGCGGCCTGCTTCCGTCGAGCGTCGGCCAGGCGCGTCTGCTGGGCCAGCCGCTGGCACCGGGCGACCGCAGCACGCGACGGCGCGTCGGCTATGTCTCGCAATCGTTCTCGCTCTACGGCGAACTGTCGGTGCGCCAGAATCTGCGCCTGCATGCGCGCTTGTTTCTGCTCGATACCGAGGCCACCCGTCAGCGCTGCGAACAGCTGCTGGCCCAGTTCGAGCTGCAGGAGCATGCCGATGCGACCGCAGGCTCGCTGCCCCTGGGCATCCGCCAGCGCCTGTCGCTCGCGGTGGCGGTGATCCACCGTCCGGACGTGCTGATTCTCGACGAGCCCACTTCCGGCGTCGATCCGATCGCCCGCGATCGCTTCTGGGAGCTCCTCGGCCAGCTCGCACGCGAAGAACACGTGACCATTTTCATCTCCACCCATTTCATGAACGAAGGCGAACGCTGCGACCGCGTCGCCCTGATGCATGCCGGACGCATCCTGGCCTGTGACACGCCTGCCGCACTGATCAAGGCCAACGGCGTGGCAAGCCTCGAGGAGGCCTTCGTCCAGCGGCTTCGCAGCGCGGGTGCGGGCGAGGCGACGGCACCGGAAGCGGCGGCCATATCGGCGGCGAGCCGGCGCACCAGTGCCGACGCCGTGAACAGCCTGCGCCGGCTTTGGGCGCACGCGCGTCGCGAAACGCTGGAGCTGCTGCGCGATCCCATCCGTCTCACCTTCGCCCTGGCAGGGTCGGTGCTGCTGATGTTCGTGCTCGGGTACGGCATTTCGATGGACGTGGAGGATTTGCGCTTCGCCGTGCTCGATCGCGATCACACGCCCGAGAGCCGCGATTACGTTCAACAGATCGCCGGCTCGCGCTACTTCCTCGAGCAGGCTCCGCTGTCCGGCAATCGCGATCTCGATGCGGCCTTGCAGTCGGCACGCATCAGCCTGGCCATCGAGATCCCGTCCGGGTTCGGCCGCGACGTGCGTCGCGGCCGTGCAACCGAAGTCGGCGCCTACATCGATGGCGCGATGCCTTTCCGCGGAGAGGTCATACGTGGCTATCTGCAGGGCTTGCATGCGAAATGGCTCGCGACTCGGAATACCGAGAACGGCGTCGCTTCCATCCGCACCGGCGATCTGGCTCCGCGCTATCGCTACAACCAGGCGTTCAAGAGTCTCTACGCGATGGTGCCCGGGGTGATTCCACTCTTGCTCGTATTCGTTCCGGCGATTCTGATCGCGCTGTCGGTGGTCCGCGAGAAGGAGCTCGGCTCGATCACCAACCTCTACGTGACGCCCACGCGGCGTTTCGAATTCCTGATCGGCAAGCAATTGCCTTATGTGGCGGTATCGCTGTTGAGCGCCTGCGTGCTGGCCCTGCAGGCGGTCTTCGTCTTTCATGTGCCGATCAAGGGCGATTTGCTGGCGCTGGGGCTGGCGACGACGCTCTATCTGATCGCCACGACAGGCATCGGGCTGTTCGTATCGACACTGACCAGAAGCCAGATCGCGGCGCTGGTGGCGGCCGCCATCGGAACCATGATCCCTGCCATGCAGTTCTCCGGAATGATCTACCCGGTGGCGTCGCTCGAAGGCACGGGCGCGCTGATCTCCAAAGTGTTTCCCACCACCTACTTCCTGCAAGTCTCGCGCGGCATCTTCGCCAAGAACCTCGGGCTTGCGGACGTGCGCTCCGCGTTGCTGCCGATCGCGCTTTTCATTCCGGCGATCACCACCGCCTCGGTGCTGCTGCTGCGCAAGCAGGAGCGCTGAACGTGGGAAACCCTGCCCAGCCCGCGTTGGATTCGCATCGGCAGCAAGGGATCCGGGCCGCCTGGCTTCCGCTGTGGCAGCTCACGCTCAAGGAGTGGCGCAGTCTTTGGGCCGACAAAGGCCTGCTCGCGTTCGTCCTGTTCGCGCTGGTGGGAGCCGTCTGGATCGCTGGCCGCTCGGGCGGGCAGGAAATGCGACGTGCGCCCCTGGCGATCGTCGACGAAGACCGCTCGCCGCTGTCACGCTCGATCGCACAGGCGCTGGCTCCGCCGGAATTCCTGCCGGCCGACTACGTTCGCTTCGACGAGGTCGACCGCCTCATGGAGGAAGGTCGTTATACCTTCGTGCTGATCATTCCGGCCGGCTTCCAGCGCGATCTGGCCGACGGCCGCGACCCGCGCCTGCAGATCGATCTCGATGCCACCGCGATGTCGCAGACGATGCTCGGTGCGGGCTATATCCAGAGCATCGTCGATCGCGAGATGAAGCGCTTCGTCGGCTCCGCGGCGGGGGCGAACGTCGACCTGCGCATTCGCAGCCAATTCAATCCCAATCTCGACGGCGGTCGATTCATTGCGGTGATGGAACTGGTCAACAACGTCACCCTGCTGTCGATCATCCTGGCCGGCGCCGCCGTCCTGCGCGAGCGCGAACACGGCACGCTGGAGCATCTACTGGTCATGCCGGTGCGTCCCAACGAAATCATGCTGGCCAAAGTGCTCGCCAGCGGTGCCGTGGTCCTGCTCGGCGTGCTGCTGTCGGTAAACCTGGTGATCCGCGCAGCGCTGCAGGTTCCCGTGACCGGATCGCTGACGCTGTTCATGTTTGGCTGCGCGCTGCACGCGTTCGCCTCGGCATCGCTGGGGATACTGCTGTCCACCATCGCACGCTCGATGCCGCAGCTCGGCCTGCTGATGATTCTCATCGTGCTGCCGATGGAAATGCTGTCGGGTGGCTCCACCCCGCGCGAATCGATGCCGGAGCTGCTCCAGCGGATCATGCTCGCCTCGCCGACCACGCATTTCGTCTCGTTCGCCCAAGCCATTCTGTATCGCGGTGCCGGCTGGACCACGGTATGGCCGCAACTGCTCACGCTGCTCGGACTCGGCGCTGCCTGCTACGTCCTGGCGTTGCAGCGCTTTCGCGCGAGCGTGGCGCGCGGCTGAAGCGCCACTGCATGCGCAATCCCGCGCTCGGCGTGCCACGGCCGGCATGAACGCCGGCGCTCGGTCTAGCCGGACGGAACCGCCTTTTCGGACGAGGTGGAGAACAGCGCTTGCAGTTCGGCTTCGCTCATCGTTTCCTGTTCCAGAAGCCGATGAGCCGCGGCTTCGACCGCGGGCCAACGCTGCTTCAGCAGCTCGGCCGCTCGCGAATGCGCGCTCTTCACCAGCACGCTGACGGCGCGATCGATGCTCTGCAGCGATTGCTCGGACACGTGATCGAAGTAGGTTTCGCTGGGGCCGGCGTGCTGGTCGAGTACCGGATGCGCCTCCTCCTTGAACACGACCGGCCCGATGTCCTCCACCATGCCGTACCGCGCCACCATTGCGCGTGCGATGTCGGTCGCCTTCACCAGGTCGTCCGCCGCACCGGTCGAGACATCCTTGAAGGCCAGCTCTTCTGCGGCCCGCCCGCCCAGCAGCACCGCCATTTTGTTCTCGAGTTCGGTGCGCGACATCAGGTAACGGTCTTCCGTCGGCCGGCGGATGGTGTAGCCGAGCGAGCCGACTCCGCGCGGAATGATCGATACTTTCTGCACATGCTCACCACTCGCGAGCGCGAGCGAGACGAAGGCATGGCCGATCTCGTGATACGCCACGTAGGAACGCTCCGCCGGGTTCAGCAGGCGGTTCTTTTTTTCGAGCCCTGCGACGATGCGCTCGATCGCCTGGATGAAGTCGTCCTGCACCACGGCCCCGGCATCGCGACGCGTCGCCAGCAGCGCGGCTTCGTTGACCAGGTTGGCGAGATCGGCACCGGAGAAACCCGGAGTCAGCGCGGCGATCTGCTCGGCCTTGACGCCGGTGTCGAGATGCACTTTACGCATGTGCACGTTCAATATCTGCACGCGCCCGACCTTGTCCGGCCGATCGACCAGCACCTGGCGATCGAAGCGGCCCGCGCGCAGCAGCGCCGGGTCCAGTATCTCGGGCCGGTTGGTCGCCGCCAGCAGCACCAATCCACCGCTGGGATCGAAGCCGTCGAGCTCGGACAGCAGCTGGTTGAGCGTCTGCTCCTTCTCGTCGTGCCCACCGAAAGGATAGGCGCCGCGCGCACGCCCCAAGGCGTCCAGTTCGTCGATGAAGATGATCGCCGGCGATTGCGCGCGCGCCTGCTCGAACAGATCGCGTACGCGTGCGGCGCCGACACCGACGAACATTTCGACGAACTCCGATCCGTTGATCGAGAAGAACCGTACGCCGGCTTCGCCGGCCACGGCACGCGCGAGCAGCGTCTTGCCGGTGCCGGGCGGCCCGACCAGCAGGATGCCCTTCGGCAATCGAGCGCCCAGCCTGCCGTAGCGCTTCGGATCCTTGAGAAAGCTGACGACTTCCTGCAGCTCGGCCTTCACCTCGTCCACGCCTGCAACGTCCGCGAACGTAAGCTTGGTATCGGTTTCGACGTACACCTTTGCCTTGCTCTTGCCGATGGCCATGAGCCCTCCGCCCAACGACTGCCGCTGCGCGATGCGGGGCGCGATGTAGAGCCACAGCAGCAACAGGATCGCCGCGGGCGCGACCCATCCGATCAGCTGCCACAGGAAATCATCCTGCTGCACCGCGTAGTAGCGCACATCCGCTTTGTCGAGCCATTGGGCCGCGTCCGCATCCACTCTGAGTGTCGACACCCGCGCCGGTTCGCCGTCCTTGGGCTGGGTCAGCCGCCCTTCGAGTACTTTGGGCGATACGGCGACCTCGGAGATTTGCTTCTGTTCCAGCAGCTGGCGGAACTCACTGTACGGAACGACGCGTATCTGGCGGCTTGCGCTGAGAAAAAGCTGAAGTAGCAGCAAGGCGACGATCGCAATGATCCAGTACCGGACGTGGAAGCGGGAACGAGGTGGCATGGCGTGATCCGACGATGACCGGTCTCCATTGAATGTGAAATGCCGCGGTTCGGCATTGATGCAGGACAGGCTGCGCAAAGCCACCGGACCGGATGTTGATGAGTATCAATGCATGCCGCCCCCCGGCTGCCCAATATCGACGGACCCACGGGAACCCAGGCGCATGCCGGGTTCCTGTCATGAGCAGCTGGAGGGCCCCATGCATATCCTGGTCACCGGTGGAGCCGGATTTCTCGGCATCAACCTGAGCCGCTATCTGCTGGCGCGCGGCCATCGCGTGCGCTCGCTCGACATCGCCCCCTTCGACTACCCGGAATGCGACAGGGTCGAAGCGCTTCTCGGCGACATCCGCGATCCGGTCGCGGTCGAGGAGGCGATGCACGACATCGATCTGGTCGTGCACGCGGCGGCGGCCCTGCCATTGAGCCCGCGCGAAGAAATCTTCTCGACCGAAATCAACGGCACGCGGCTGCTGCTCGATGCGGCCTTGCGCGGCAACGTCGGCCGTTTCGTCTACCTGTCGTCGACTGCGGTATACGGCATTCCGGATCACCATCCGATCGCGGAGGATGACCCGCTGAGCGGTGTGGGGCCTTATGGCGAATCCAAGATCGAGGCCGAGAAGCTGTGTGTCGACTTTCGCCGACTCGGCCTTTGCGTATCCATCCTGCGGCCGAAGAGCTTCGTCGGACCCGAGCGCCTCGGCGCATTCGAGCTTCTGTACAGCTGGGCCAGGGAGGGTCGCAATTTCCCCGTGCTGGGCTCCGGCGAAAATCACTATCAGCTACTGGATGTCGAAGATCTCTGCGAAGCGATCTACCGTTGCCTCACGAAGGACGCGGAGCATGTCAACGAAACCTTCAACGTTGCCGCCACCGAGTTCGGAAGCATGCGTGAGAACATCCAGGCCGTCCTCGACCGGGCCGGTCACGGCAAACACGTGATCGCGCTCCCCCTCGGCCCCGCGATCACCATCTTGCGGCTGCTGGAATTTCTGCACCTGTCTCCGCTTTATCGTTGGATTTACGAGTCAGCCGGACAGGAGAGTGTGGTATCGACCGAGAAAATCGAAAAGGCATTAGACTTCACCCCGCGCTACTCAAATCGTGTCGCGCTGCTTCACAACTACGACTGGTATCTCGGTCACTACGCGGAGTATCAGGGCCGCCACGGCGTGTCCCATCGCCTGCCTTGGCGGCATGGCATGCTTGCCATGGCGAAGTGGCTATTCTGATCCCCTCCTGTTTCCAGGCCCTCGATCATGCTTTCTCGGTCATGTCGCAATTCCGACCTCATTTCCTTTCCACTCCGGGAGCGGTGATTGACACAGCCCACCGGGTTCCGGTCGCGTGGCGCAGGCAGTAGAAGACACGCTGGCGCGACGATTCGGCGCGACCTTCCACTGAGTTTGGCGCGTCTGTTACTGCTTGCCTGCTGTCAGTTTTTCACCTTTGCAGCGATTGCGGCCGAGCCCTTCTGCGCAGAAACACTGTCCGCCTCCATTCCTCCACGCCCGATGTCGGCCGCTTCGGGTAGCGTCTTCTTGCAAACCATCTCAGTCCTCGGCGAGGACGCGCGCGAGGATGCCATCCGCGCTGCACTGCTCGACGGCGATCTGCCCAATGGACTGCGCGGACTCAAGCCCGTGCGCTTGCGCGACCCGGCCACCGCGCACGAGATCACTTTGTGCGTCATGCCGGACTATCTGGCCGTCGGCAGCGACGAGGACCCGTTGCTGATCCCGATGCGCCTCGCCACGGCACTGGAAGTTGCGAGCCGTTACGGCTTTTTACTGCCGACTCGGCGGATCGTCGATGCCATCTACCGGCAGTCCTCGATCAAGCTGAGCCCACAACCACTTCCGGCGAGCGATGAGATGCGCTCGGCGCACTATTACCGTCGCCACAACGAACTGGTGCAGGCGCAGCGAGCGAACTGGACGACCGCAGGAGACACGCTATTGGCCGGTGACAAGAAGGACCTCGTGCTGACGAGCCTGCTCTGGAGCCGGCCGGATCGGGTGGCGATCTACGGCTGGCATCGCCCTGATGGCCGGCCGATCCAGCCGCTGAGCACCGTGCACGACAAGCGCTACGCCGACTACAGCCATGGTGTACGTCTGGTAAGCCAAACCGCATATGTGGATGGCGAGCCCCGGTCATTGCTGCGGTTGTTGCAGGACCCGGCATACGCCCCTCTGCTCAGCGACGAAGGGCCGCTGCCCAGACTGGGCGAACTGATCGCGAAACTGTCCACTCCGCCTTCGCGGTCACCGTAGATCCTTGGCTTGTGGCGATACCCGCGCCCCTGTCAGCGATCCTTGCAACAGCGAAAGCCCAAGTGATAGTTCGCGTGGCTACGGGAATCCATGACTCGCGTGCCGTGCCAGTACGGCGCACGCCAGCGGCACCAGTCCTCGTGCGCACGATAGCGATCGAAGATGAACCAGCTGCCTTTCATTTCAGTGACCCCAAGCGAACGGCTGCCCCGGCTGGCCATCTGCTCCGATGACAGCGGCAAGTTCATGTGCTCCGCGGCGTTGCCGTTGATGTCGTAGACACCGAGCGCGCTGCGGCACTCGGGAAAGGATCCCGTTGGATAGGTGTTGGAGCCGCAGCGGTTCCAGCCTCCACCTTCGCAGCCGGGCGTCTTCTCGCTGTTGGCGGCACATATCCCATACTGGTACTGCGGACCGTAGCTCCAGCGCTTGTGCGCCTCGTTCGCCGCGTTATGAGCCGCGCGCATGCGGCTCACAGCCGCTCCGGCATCGACTCCGCGCGCCAGGTCGAAACGGTAGTCCGGCGGCTGCAGATCACCTTCGCAGGCGCCTTCCCATTCATGCGCATCGCACAGGCGCTTGCCCAGCGCCTCGCAGGCCTGCTCGGCCTCGACGGCCCGTATCCACACCACCGGATAGGTGCACGGAACGTCGGGAAACTCGAACTGGTCGATGCAGGCGGTGGCGTCGCCCGGTGTCTGGGTCGCAGGGTCGTACAACGGGGCCATGAACGCATCGCCGCAGATGCGCAGGAAGCCGGCATCGGCATACCGCGCCGAGCCTCCCGTCACCTGCTCGCATTGTCCGGGCGTCATCGGATGACGCGCGATGGCGGGATTGCCCTGCCCGGCATAACCCGACCGCTCGAACACACGCCTCAGGCGATCCATCTGCTCTGCACTGTAGCCATGCGCCTGCTGCATCCGTTCGAACATCAGCTCGTTCTGCTCCGACAACGGCGACGCCGATGTCCACGACGACAGAGACATCAATATCAAACCCAGGGCGGAGCCTCGAACATGACGGTGTCGCTTGATCACGGAACTCGCTTCCGGACCAGATAGAAGAAATCCCGGTCGTCGGGAAAGCCGATGAAGCGTGGGGCCAGCATGCCGCCGCCTCCTTTGCGATCGACGGCCGCCATGCCCTCGATGAGATGCTGCACCTGCAATTCGCGTCCGCGGTGCGTATAGATCGCCAGATAGGTGTGCTCGAGCGCATTCATGTCCAGATGCATGGCGTAGCGACAGTGATAAGCCTCAAACACACGCGCCATCGCGGAGGGCGTCGCACTCGAGAAGTACCCATAGATCAGGAAGCGTCGAGCGCCGCTTTGTTGAATACAGGCGCCGGCGCGCAAGGTGCGCAGATGCGAGTCCTTCGAGCCGGACCAGTTGCCCAGCTCCCATCGGGTCAGCAGTGGGCCCGGCCTGGTGCGATCGGAGTCCGCGTCGTACTCCAGCACCGCCACCCCGTTCTGACGCGCATGAAGAATGCGAGGCAGCAGTGCCTCGTCGGACTCAACCCAGGTCTTCATGTCGACGTGGCCGTCGTCGAGCACGTACAGCGTCGACAAGCCGGGCTGGAGCTTGCTGAGGATGACCCCCTGTTCGATGAAGCCGTAATGGCTGCCATGATTGCGCCGTGCGAGATCGCCGGCGCGAAAGGCTCCATGTTCACGCTTGAAGCCTCCCGTGAAAGCGGCTGCCACATGCGGTGCCACGACCGGACTGACCATTCCGTTGGCGACGAGCGGAGCAATGGAGCCAATGCCGTCCGGCCCCGGCAACGCGGAATCACGCGGCTGTCTCGGAGCACGTGTCGACCAGTCCACTCGTGGGTGATCCGTGCCCAACGCGAAGCCGAGTTCAAATGTGTCGAGATCGAAGGCGACCAGATAATCGAGCGCCGAGGCTTCGATGTCGTCCAGCGGCGCCATGCCCGCATCATCGCCGAGCGCACCGATCGCCTCGGGCGTGATGGCGCTCGCATACGCACCCGGCTGTTCCTGCACCGCATACCAATGGCCCAGGTGTACGGAGGTACCGACGTCTTGCAGAGAAAGGCCCAAGCCCTGCGGAACGACGTCACGCTTGCCCGCTTCCGGATTCACTTTCGCAGGGCGAGGTGCATCGGGGAGTGCCACGAATCCATCGCGCGTTGGCGGGCCGGCTTCGGCCTGCTGGCGATAAGCATCGGAGAAGAAGCGGTCACGGACCAGCACCACGATCTGTTCTCCGCCCCAGACGTAGTCACGCAGAAAATCAGTGGTCCTCTCGATTTGCGTGTAGGTGCCGCGCACCGAGTTCCGCAGAAACAGCGCGCCCTTGCACAATGGGGCATAGGCCAAGCCGCCGGCACGCGCCTGCGAGAGCCTGTCGGTCGCATCCCACAAAGCGCATGTGCGACGACCTTCCGCAGTCTCCAGCAGCAGGCCGGCGGGTGCGTCAGCCATCAGCCTCAGCCGCTGTGCGGCAGGCTGCGCGTTTTCCAGATGGAACTGCCTCGCGACACCGGCGCTGTCGGTCAGTGTCAGCAGATGCCAGCTGTTCACCGCCGGGTTCAGATTCACCAGCGCAAGGTGCAGCGGCTTGCCGTTTCGGTCACGGCTCTGCAGGCTCTGGCTGCTGCGATAGGGCTGAAGCTCCAGCACCGTCTTGGCGCCCGGCCTCTCATACTCGGCCCACTGTCGTGACAGTTCCTCGCGTCCATCCTGTGCGATCGCGGCCGAGCCGAGCAGCAACAGCAGCGACAACGCCCAAGACCTGCCGCTCATTTCGCCATCACCGTCGCCGCACCCATTGCGGCGAGCAAGCCCAGGCTGATGCGGTCGGTCACGGCGAATGCGAGCGGATCATTGGCCAGACCGCCGCGACGCGCCATCAACCACAGATAACTGATCCAGTAGAACAAGAGCCCGAGCAAGGGCCAGAAGTAATGTGCATCCACGGGACGGGTCGAATCGACCACACCGTGCCCGACGAGCGCCAGCAACATTACGGCCAGATACCCCGCACCCACACCCTGGGCTGCAAGCAAGTCACGCTCTTCGATCCGGTAGCCTCGGGCGGCGGTGGCCGACATCGATTCCATGAGGCCGAGTTCGGCGTAGCGTTTGATCAGGGCCAAGCTGAAAAACAACATCATGGTAGACGCGACGAGCCACATCGAGGGCTCGAGTCCCACCGCCCAGGCGCCGCCGACCACGCGCAGACTGTAGCCGGCACTCAGGATCAAGACATCGAGTAGCGCGATGTCTTTCAATCCCAGCGAATAGATCGACATCAGAACGAAGTATGCGGCCAAGACCTGGACGAACGCCGTGCTCAAGGGCCAAGCGATCAACAGCGCCGTAAAGGTCAGCAGGGGAATCATCGCCAGTGCATGCCACAACGGCAGACGCCCGGATGCCAGTGCCCGTTGGCGCTTGTGCGGATGACGCCGGTCAGCAGAGAGGTCCAGCAGGTCATTGAGCAGGTAAATGCTCGATGCGCAAAGGCAAAACGAAACGAACGCGAGTCCAGCTCGCCACAGCAGGGAGGCCGCTGCTCCGCCGAACGTAAGCGCGAATGGCAAGAAAACCAAAAGGTTCTTGAGCCAATGATGAGGTCGCAGCGCATGCATCAACGGCCCAATCCCGGCCCGATCGCGCTCGAAAACTCGTACGACTTTCGGATCCTGCAGAAAACGTGCGGGAAAGCCGCCATTGTCGACGATCAGCATCTTTCTAGCCGAACGCCAGATTCGATAATCGCGCCAGCTGTTGCCGAGATAATCGAAGCCGCCTCGGCCGAAGCGTTGCACCAGCAAGTCCCGCTTGGCACGCGAATCGAGGTTGCGACCTTCATCACTGGCGATCACCTCTTCAAACAGCGCAGGATCGCGCGCAATCTGTCCTGCGAGAATGCGGTCCGCACCGGTGGCGAGCACCAGCCGCCTGCCACCGGCTCGCTGAGCCGAAAGATAGTCGATCACGGCCTGGTTCCGGGGCAGCACGGCGAAATCCGGCATTGCCTTCAACGCGAGCCGATGCTTGAGATAGGCGCGGCCGCGCAGCAGCCACAACAACAGCAGCGGCAATGTCCAGGGACGACGGCGAACCAGCTCCAGCATGCATTCGATCAGCAGGTCGGTGCGCAGCAGGCTGCCATCGAGATCCACGACGAGTGGCAGGTCGCGGTCGTGCTGCGCACCGAGCACTGCTCCCGTCGGGGCGGAGCCGCCGGATACGGCGCCAGCATTTGCTATCGCAACGGCCCTTGAGTTCATGGCTGGAACCGCATCCTCGATGCACCCACGATCGCGTCGTTCGGAGCCACGACTGACGGTACGGCTGGGACAACCACAGTCCTCCGTACCGTCATCCTCGACTTACTTTCGCGTGGAACGCTGGAACATCCGATCGGCCTTTTCCTTGGCGGCAGCAGCGTCGGCAGCCGCCTGCGCTGCGGCCTTGGCGGAGCGCTCGGTGCTGGCCTGCGCGGCCTGTGCTGCTGCCTGCGCAGCGTTGGCGACCTGCAAGGCCTGAGCAGCCTTGGCATCGGCCTGCGCAGCCTGAGTCTTGGCGGCCGCCGCTTCCTGGGACGCGGTCTGTAGCAGGGCCCTGTCCTTGTCGTTGAGGGTCGTGCAGCCAACCAGTCCCAATAATGCGGCGGACATCAAGGAAGCAAGCAATATCTGTTGATTCATGGAGCGCTCCAGAATAGAGGGAAGAAGAGCGGACACTTCGCGACCGTCATATCAGACTCAGCCCTGAACGCCGCCCCAGCAGTATCAAGACGCGCAGTCGATGGATCATTGACGTGCATCAACGTTCAGGCACTTCAGCGAAGCGGCTTCATCACCGGCAACGGCATGCCGGTCTGTTCCAGGCCCGCCAGGAACACCGCATCCCAATCCACGCGGGACACTTCAGAGCCCGCGGCTCGAACGACCAGCGCGCGCGCATCGTAGGCACCTTTGTCGATACGCTCGCCACGTGCCTCGATGGCGTTGGCTTCACCGGTTGCAGGGTGAACTTCCAGATAGAGCTGCCCACGCAGCCAGCCCACTTTTGCGCGTTGATCTATCACCTTCACCGGAGTACCAACGGGCGTGGAGGCATACAAGGCCTCAATGTCTTGCGGATACAACCGGATGCAACCGTGGCTTCCGCGACGACCGATGCTGTAGGGCCGGTTGGTGCCGTGCATCGCAATCCCGGGCCAACCGACATACAAGGCGCGACTCCCCATCGGATTGTCAGGCCCCGGACCGATGCGCTTGGGCAGTTCGGGGTTCTCCATCCGTTCGGAAGGCGTTGGAAACCATGTGGGCATCACCGTCTTTCGAGTCACTTTCGTCAAACCCTGCGGGGTCTCACGCCCTTCGTCACCGATACTGATCGCGTAGCTCACGGGTGCACGTCCCGCAACGAAACGGTATAGCCGCAGTTCGGGCAGATTGATGACGATCCCTTCGCGCCGGACATTCGGCAGTACGTGCTGCAATGGCAGGCTGATCGGCCGGCCGGCGCCCGGAAGCCAGGGGTCGACTCCAGGATTGGCGATGCGCATGGCAACGTAACCCAGACCTCGATGCAGGGCGAGATCGAGCAGCGTGTCCGACTCACGCGCCAACAAGTGTTCAGGCGCACCGATCACGTCGTCACCCGACTGTGGAGACTCCGCACGCGCGATAGCCGACAGCGCGTACACCACCACCATGAGACACCACATCCAGTTTGATCCACGTTTCATGCGCTCTTGCCTTGAGCAAGAGTGGGCCGCGGTGACGATCGAAAGCAGCACCGGTCCTCCAGTCCTTCAGCAATATGCGAAGGCACGATCGCTGGCTGGCGCCTCGATCGCCTTGACGCCGATCAAACCGGTCATCGCTCCCATCGGCCGGATAAAGCCTTGAAGGACGTCGCCTCGTCCACATTCAAAGCGATTGATGGCGCCAACGCACAGCTTGCGTGCGCCACTATGGCCCTTGCTGAGAAGAACGATGAGAACGCATCTGCTTCATGTGGTCTGCCCGCATTGCGACACCGTCAATCGCGTCCCTCAAGAGCGGCTCGCGGAAACGCCGAACTGCGGTCGCTGCCATCATGGGCTATTCACGGGGCATCCCCTCGCACTTGACGAGAGGCGCTTCAACGCCCACGTCGAGCGCAGCGACATTCCCGTGATCGTCGACTTCTGGGCACCCTGGTGTGCGCCATGCCGATCGATGGCGCCCGACTATGAGCGAGCCGCCGCCAAGCTGGAACCGCAGCTGCGGCTGGCAAAGGTCGACACTCAGGCCCATCCCTCTCTGGCGGCGCGCTACGGGATTCGCAGCATTCCCACGCTGATTGCCTTCCGGGATGGCCACGAGATCGCCCGCCATAGCGGGGCGCTGCCCGCTACGGCTCTCTTGCAATGGATGGGACAGCACACCCGTCACGGCTGAGAGGCGGCAACGGCAGTACGCTCCTGGCTTTTAATCCGAAGCACCGCGGCGCCCAGCAAGCGGCCGTGACGGAGATCATCAAGCGCTTGATTGGCCTGATCGAGCGGGTAGGCCTGGACCCGCGTGCGGATGGGCACTTTGGGTGCGAGCGACAGAAACTCACGCGCGTCACGCCGTGTGAGATTGGCGACGCTACGCAATTGACGCTCACCCCAGAGCAGCGAATACGGAAACGCAGGAATGTCGCTCATATGGATGCCGCCACAAACCACTCTACCTCCCCTGCGAACCGCAGCCAGCGCGACGGGAACCAGCTCGCCAGCAGGCGCGAAAATGATGGCGGCGTCCAGCTGATGCGGCGGCATCTGATCCGATCCTCCGGACCAGACGGCGCCTAGATCGATGGCCATCCGCTGCGATTCAAGATCACCTGGACGCGTGAATCCATAGACCTTGTGCCCCTGCCACCTGGCCAACTGGACGATCACATGTGCGGCGGCGCCGAAGCCATAAAAGCCGATGTGCTCCGCATCACCGCACGCTTGCAGACTGCGATAGCCGATCAGCCCCGCGCATAGCAGCGGCGCCACCGCGAGATCGTCGGCATCCTGAACCAGCGGAAATGCGAACGCCGCCTCCGCCAGGCAATGGGTAGCGAACCCACCATCGATCTGGCAGCCCGTGAATCGGGCCTGATGGCAAAGATTCTCACGACCGCAGCGGCAATCGGCGCAGGTTCCGCAAACGTGTCCAAGCCACGGGACGCCAACGCGCTGACCAACTTCAAGACCCACGGCCTCGGAACCGCGGGCGAGCACACGCCCCACGATCTGATGCCCCGGAACAATCGGATAACGAGCCCCATTCAACTCGCCGTCCATCAAATGCAAATCCGTACGGCAGACTGCGCAAGCGCTGATCTCGATCAGTACCTGGTCTTTATCGGGCTCCCGAAAGCTTCGGGGCAGCAATCGCAATGCCGCTACGGGGCACTCCAGAACCATCGCACGTCCTTCGACGGACAGCATCAGCGGTCATCCCATCGATCTCGTTCATGGCGAGCATGCGTGCGCAACGGCGCATAATCAGGGTTCGACTCCAGATTCATTTCAGCCTCCGGACATTCTCAGCTTGCTGCTGCGCCATAGCGGCGCATGAGCGGCAGCCAATGTTCGCTGATCCTTTCACGTGATCCGTCCACCATGCCAATCAACGTGGTCCTGACCGGAGAGATGCCGGAGAAGTTCAGAACGTTGCGCACCATCGATCGCAGACCGTGAGAGAAAAACCAGAAGCGATACAACGCTGCGGGCATGCCCATGGTGACGACGACGCGCGCGGAGCGGCCAGTGAGTTTCTTGCGCCATCCATGCCCAGCTGCATCAATTGCAAAGCCAGGACGAAAGACCTGCTCGAGAAAGCCTTTGAGAGCCGCGGGCATCGAGCCGAGCCACAACGGATGGACGATCAGCAGATGCTCCGACCACTCGATGACCTCCTGCGCGGCCCTGACGGCATCGGGCACCGGAGTCTGCTCCCACTCCCTTTTGGATCGCAGCGGCGGCACATCGAGCTCGGCCACGTTGAGATAGCGGACCTCGTGTCCCGCCGACTCCGCCGCCTGAGCGTAGGCTTCCGCGAGCGAATGGCCGAGGTGATCCTGCTCCAGATCGGGATGCCCTTGAATGATGGCGACGCGCTTTCCCATGGAAGTGTCTTTCACGTCGAAGCCGTGGATGATGCCGGACGAGTCGCCGCCACATCCTCTGCGCACAGGCGGGTGTACAGCTCGTCCTTGAGACGAACACGCCTGAGCTTTCGCTGTTCCACGTATTGATCTCCAGGAGTTTCGATCTGCTGCTCGATCCGACGAATCGCCTGATCGGTCTCGTGATACTCGTCGAGCAATCGGGCAAAGTGCGCGTCCCTCGACCTGAGTTCGTGAATGGTGCTGCGATACTCCGGAAAATCCTCGCTCAGGCAATGCTTTTCAATCGTCACGTGAACCTCCTGGGACAGTTTCGAATCGGTATACGCCGATCAATTCAGGGCGCTGATCCACATCAGGCGCTTCGAACAATCGTCCGTCATTGATCGGCGTCATTCTCACTTCGCAACGCGCCTCTTCCGTGCAGGGTTGACGATCGTCAACGCCTGGGACGGCTTGCGCTTATACGATGCGTTGCCCCAAGGCTGGAGACCGCGATGAAGCGAATTGAAAGTTCCACCACTCTACTGGCGACCGCTGTTCTGTTTGCGAGCCTGCACGCGGGTATCGCGCGTGCGCAGGAGCAGTCCGATCTGCCTCCTCAACAGGACACGGGCTTGTTCACGTATCGAACCGGCGGCATCGGCAAGCAAGAAGCAGAAGCGATGAAGGCGGATGCGCAGCATCATCCGCTGAACCTGCTCTTCACCAGCCGTATCGGTGAACGCGATGCGTACGCAGCGGACGTAGAGGTGCTCATCGAGAACGAAAATGGTTTGACCCTGCTCATGACGCGCGGTGGCCCTTTCCTGAGCGCCGATCTGCCCGACGGACACTACCGGGTGAGCGCGCGATACCAGGGTGTCGAGCAATCGAGGAATTTCAGGATCCGAGCCCAAAAGCCCGTGACACTCACGTTCAACTGGAAGGATCGTGACCAGACCGAAAGTCGCTGCGTACCGGAGCGTGCTCGTCGCATGAACCATTTCCAAGAGGAGTGCCACCCCTCTGCCGATTGTCGCCACCGTTGCACCTAAGGACGTCCGCATCTTGGCCATCGAGAAGAGATTGAAGAAACCGCCAATCACCCCGCCGCAACGATTGGCGCGACTGATCGCCATGCAGGAAGAAGTACAGGACCGCTTGTCCCGAGTGGAGGCGGATCGTCGCCACCAGGCGAAACCACCGGACTCCGACGCTCAGGAGCGCGCAGTCGAACTCATGCAGGAGGTTCTCATCATGATGGGGAGCAGCCTGCGAGATGGCCATGACCACCGTCAGCATCGCCGCCGAATGAGAAAGATCGCTTGATGCAAGTCAATGCCGAATGGCGCCACCAGCGGGATGCTTGGGAAAATCCGACACCAAGGAACACTCATGGCCCGCTATCAGAAGATTCTGCTGTTCGCCGATCCTGCCATGACGCGAGGTCCCGCGTTCGAGCGGAGCGTCGCGCTCGCACAATCGGCGGGCAGCAAGCTGCACATCGTGCTCATCGACCACAGCCGGCTGATCGAAGTGGCCAGTCGCCTGGGGCGGCACGAGGCCTCGCAGGCTCGCGAGGCATGGATACAACAGCGGCGCCACTGGGTGGAAACGGAGGCCGAAATTCTGAGAGGCAAAGGCCTGGACGTGACCGCCAACGCCGTCTGGTCGCATTCGCCGCGCGCCGAAATGGTGACCTACGCCAACGAGTTTGGGGCCGACCTCATCGTCAAGGAAGTGCGACACGAACCCTTGGCCAAGCGGGTCTGGTTGACGCCGCTGGACTGGCATCTGGTGCGTGAATGCAAGGCTCCTGTCATGCTGGTTGGCATGCCGAAGCACACGCTACCGCGGCGGATCGTCGTGGCGATCAACGTCTATAGCATCGATGGAAGCGACGACGATCGGTTCAACCAGCAAATCATCAAGGAAGCGCTGGACCTGGCGATTCAGTGCAATGCGGAGCTGCACCTCGCCTCTTCGGTGGATTTTCCGATGATCCAGGGCGATGGTCTGGCCCTGGTCGGCGGCTGGGCACCGGAACTCTATAACGACTTGCATCGCAATCATGCCGAAGCGCTGAAAGCATACGCCGATGCACACAAGATTCCCCGCGATCGGATTCATTCGCTCGCAGGCTGGACCCCGCTGGCATTGTCGACTTTCGCCGAAGGGATAGGTGCCGATGTCATCGTCGTCGGAACTCATGCCCGGCATGGTTTCGATCGGATGCTGATGGGCAGTGTCGCAGAGGCCGTCATCGACGCTGGTCCCTGCGATGTGCTGGTCGTCAAGCAGCGCGATTGAATGTTCAGGCCGACTCTCCAAGGAGCCACCGATGAGCAAGAACTACCCGGATATCACGCGCTCTGTTTCCAAGTCACTTGAAAAGCTGCGTGCGGACATCCCCGACGTGATGCGAAGCTTCGGATCTCTGGCACAGGCCGCGACCCGTGCCGGCGCACTGGATACCAAGGCGAAGGAACTCATTGCGGTTTCACTGGCGGTAGCCGCTCGTTGCGACGCTTGCATCGGATTCCATGTTCAGACGCTGGTTCGCCTGGGAACGACGCGAATCGAATTGGAGGAGGCGCTCGGAATGGCCGTTTATATGGGAGGCGGACCATCGTTGATGTATGCCGCGGATGCGTTGACCGCCTACGAGCAGTATCAGGACTCTATGAAGCCACGCGCTGATGCCCCGAGATCGTGATCGATGCCTGAGCCAGGCGAGGCGCTTTGCGCCTGCCAAGAACGCCCACCGGAACTGCATGATCAATTGGGGCGGCGCGGGCGCTTGATCGCATAAAGGGCCGCGAGAAAGACCGCCAGGGCGCAAGTACCGATACCCAGCTCCTGCA
The DNA here is from genome assembly GCF_058783045.1 of Hydrocarboniphaga sp. FW305-C-57. Taxonomy (NCBI): domain Bacteria; kingdom Pseudomonadati; phylum Pseudomonadota; class Gammaproteobacteria; order Nevskiales; family Nevskiaceae; genus Hydrocarboniphaga; species Hydrocarboniphaga sp. FW305-C-57. Next base: position 151,381 of record NZ_JBYSYG010000008.1, read on the forward strand.
GTCCGGGCAAACCGAACGAAAACAGCCCGCGAAGCTCCGGAACCATCAATATCAGCGCCAGCACCGACAACGTCGCCAGGCTGGCGTACGTCGCCGACGCGCTGCTACCACGCAGTGCAATACCCGAAAAGCTCTCGTTGGTCAGCACCAAGGCAAGATTGCCGATGATGAGCAGCGCATAGCTCGTCGCGCGTGCGATATCCGTCGCCGTCCCCATGGACAGCAAGCTCTCGTAGACCACCATGACCGAAACCAGCAAGGCGCCTCCCTGAAGCAGGCTGCGCAGGAACAGTCTGCGCGTCAGCAACGAGTCCTGTGGATTGCGTGGCGGCCGTCTCATGACATCGGCCTCTTCCGGCTCCGCTTCGAACACGATCGAGCAAACAGGATCGATGATGAGTTCAAGGAAAACGATGTGGGCCGGGAAGAAGAGTGGCGGCCATCCGATCAGCACGGGCAGCAAGGACAATCCCGCGATCGGAACGTGGACGGCGACGATGAAACCCATTGCCTTGCGCAGATTGTCGAAGATGCGTCGCCCCAAGCGAATCGCCTCGACAAGGGAGCCGAACTCATCGTTGAGCAATACCAGTCCGGCCGCTTCCCGTGCCACGTCGGTGCCCCGCCCTCCCATGGCAACTCCGATATGCGCGGCCTTCAGTGACGGCGCGTCATTGACACCGTCCCCCGTCATCGCGACGATCTCTCCCGAGCGCCGCAAAGCCTCGACGATGCGCAGCTTGTGCTGTGGCATCACGCGTGCGCAGACACAGGTCTGCCGCAATCTTCCCTCGAGCTCCGTATCGCCGAGCGCGTCAACTTCCGCCCCGATGATGAAACCCATGCTTGCATCTATGCCAGCCTGCTGAGCAATGGCGATTGCGGTCGTCGGATAGTCGCCGGTAATCATGACCACCCGAATACCCGCGTCCCGGCATTGCGCGATCGCATCGGGGACCGACGGCTTGAGGGGATCGGCCAGGCCGACGAGTCCGATGAATCTCAAGCCCCCCACCTCGTTCAGCGTGGTGGCGGCGATGTCCGCGCAGCCGGGCGCTTCGGCGATAGCCAGCACTCTCAGCCCGGAGCGCGCCATCTCGGACAGATCGGCATCGAGCTTTGCGCGTTCAGCCGACGCAAGACAGCAAAGCTGCGCGACGGCTTCCGGCGCACCTTTCACCGCGAGCAAGCGTGAGTGTTGCCGTCCCTCCCAGACATTCCCCATCGCGAGCAGCGCGGAACTAATACCATAGCGATGTAGACAACTGAGCGGCTCGGTAGAACGTGCGCCTTGCATGGTGGCGAGATCGTGCAAGGCGATCTCCATCGGATCGGCGGGGTGCTCCTCGCTGGCCAGCACCGCGATCATCAGGGCGTGACGCAGGCTTTCCGGCATGGGAGTACCACCGTCTGCACGCCACACGTCCGCGGCCGCGCGCAGCTGCGCGACACGCATTCGATTTTGCGTCAGCGTACCGGTCTTATCGGTGCACAGCACCGTGGTGGCCCCGAGGGCTTCGATGGCTGCGGCTCGCCTTGCCAGAACATGCTGGCGCGCGATCCGGCGTGCTCCCAGCGCGAGAAAGACCGTCAGCACCAACGGAAACTCCTCGGGCATCATCGACATCGCCATCGTGATGCCCGCGAGCAAACCGTCCAGCCATGCTTCCCGCGCGAGTCCATAGACCATCAGCAGTGCAAGGCTGACGACAGCCGCCACACTGCCTGCCCAGCGTACCAGCCGGCGCACTTCGCCATGCAATCGCGTGGGCTGTGGATCGATGTCGTCGAGCATGGCGCCGATACGTCCGAGCGCGCTGCCGGCGCCGGTTTTCAGCACCTCGCCCAAGCCCTGTCCATGCACGACCAGCGTTCCAGAGAATGCGACGGCGCTTCCTTCTCCGCCTGATGCGTTCGTGATCGAAGGCCGCGCAATCGAAGATAGCTTGGCGACGGGAACCGACTCTCCGGTCAGGGTCGACTCGTCGATCTGCATTTCGCTGGCCTCACGCAACCACACGTCCGCAGGCAACCGATCTCCTTCCGCCAGCACGACGAGGTCGCCACGCACGACCTCGCGTCCGGCGATGCGCCGACGCTCGCCATCCCGGATCACCAAGGCACGCGGACTGGCAAGATCGCGCAGCGCCTCCAAACTGCGTTCGGTGCGGTATTCCTGGAATACCGATATCCACACCGATACCGAAGCGAATGCGAGTAGCAGCAGCGCTTCGCCAATGTCCCCGATGATCAGATACAAGCCGCCGCCACTCAGAAGCAGCAGAAACATCGGCTCACGCAGCACATCGAGCAGGATGCGACCGAGCCCGCGCCGCCCACGACGAGGTAGTTCGTTGGGGCCATCGCTCGCCAAGCGTCGCCGGGCTTCTCCGTCACTCAGTCCGGTACTGATCTGTGTGGAGTCTGGATGCAGCGATTTTTCCAAGTCTTCGTTCAAATCAGTGCGTTGAGGGCCGAGCGATCGATCACTTCGCAACGCGCGCCCTCGCTGAGTACGATCTGGCGCGATTGCAGCCGCGCGAAGACGCGAGAAACGGTTTCGGTGGCCAGATCGAGATGCCGCGCCAAGTCCGCTCGCGACATCGACAGCTCGATGGCGTTGCTGTTCGGAGAATCGGAGTTCAACTGAGAAAGCAGGAACGAGGCGACACGCTGGTCGGCGGTACAGCGCTCCCTATGCAGCATGCTGTGCAAGCGATCGAACTCTCGCCCCAGTGCCGTCAGCACGCGGTCACGGAAGCTCGCTGACTCCAGCATGCGACTGCGTACCGCAGCGATGGGCAGACGGCAAACCCAGGCCCTCGATATCGCTCTTGCACTGGTGCAAAACCGCGCATGGCAGACCGCGTCCAGGCCCGCCACATCGTCGGCCAATTGAAAGCCACGAACCTCCTCGTTGCCTCCCGGTGACACGACATACGTCTTGAGCGCTCCGCCGCGCACCACGTAGATATGCTCGGCCGGATCACCCGCATGAAACAGATGGTCGCCTTTATTCACCGCGGTTCGACTCACACCGACGGACTGCATCTGACTCTCCGTCATCCCTTCGACCAGCATTCCCGCGAAGCAGCGCTTGGCCCGCGAGCACTCCGAGCAGGGCGATTTTGCGATGAGCGAATCGCTCGCGGCGAAAGACATGGACATGGCGAACTCCGGCGCTGTTTAAGATCCCTGTGCGCATTTTCCGCTTTGTGCATAACCTCACAGTGCGATGCCTAACGTTACTTAGGCATCGGTGCCGGTCGCTTACTGGGATCGTTCCGGTTTCATTCCGAATCCTCTTCCCCGCCGTTCGATGTTCCTACAGTTCAATCCAGAAACTGTTGATCCCGGTCATGGCAGCGCTGCAAAAAATCACTTGACAATGCCCCAGGTCCAGCCGGACCGACGATCTACGAGGGAACAGCATGAACATCGCACACAGGCAACCCGTGAAGGCCGATGACAAATCGCACAAGACCGTCGAATCGTGGCGCCCGATGGAGAATCTTCGGCGCCAGATCGACCGATTGTTCGACGATTTCGATATCGCACCGCGACATCTCGGCCGCTCGATCTTCGACGTCGAACCCTTCTGGCACCGTGGATTCGGTGCCGGCAACTTGTTGGCCGTCGATGTGATCGAGAAAGACAAAGCGTTCGAGATCACCGCCGAGTTGCCAGGCGTGGACGGCAAGGATGTCGACGTCAAGCTCGCGGATGGTCTGCTCACGATCAAGGGCGAGAAGAGCGAGGCCAAGGAGGACAAGAGCAACGACAGCTATCTCTCTGAAAGGCACTACGGACTGTTCGAACGGACATTCCGTATTCCGACCAACGTCGATACCGACAAAATCGAAGCCTCGTTCGAAAAGGGAGTTCTCACCGTGAGTCTGCCCAAGAAAAGGGAGGCCGAAGCAACGGAGAAGAAGATTGCCGTCAAAGCCGGCTAAGCCTTGAGAGGCAGTGCGCATTTGCCCTCGCTCTCGCGAGGGCTTCTTTTTGGGGAGAGCCATGGAGCTGCAATTTCTCGGCGCAACCGGAACGGTCACCGGGTCCAAGTACTTGGTGACGCACCGGGGGCGCCAGGTCCTCGTCGACTGTGGCTTGTTCCAGGGCTACAAACAATTGCGGTTGCGGAACTGGGAGCCGCCTCCATTCGACCCCAAGGCATTGGAAGCCATCGTGCTGACTCACGCCCACCTGGACCACTCGGGCTATCTTCCCCTTCTGGTCCGCCGTGGCTATGCGGGTCCGATCTATTGCACGGCGGCTACCCGCGACCTGTGCAGGATCCTGCTTCCCGATAGCGGTCGATTGCAGGAAGAGGACGCCGAGTTCGCCAATCGCCATGGCTTCTCCAAGCACCGCCCAGCACTGCCGCTCTACACTGAAGCTGATGCCCTGCGTGCGCTGGAGCAGATGGAAACACGAGCCACGCTGGACACCTTCGAACCCGCAATAGGCTTCAAGGCTCAGCTCATACCCGTCGGGCATCTTCTGGGCAGCGCCATGCTCCGACTGCAATGCGAAAACCGTAGCGTGCTCTTCAGCGGTGATGTGGGCCGCCCGAACGATCTGCTGATGCTACCGCCGCACCCGCCTGTGGCCGCCGACGTGCTGGTGGTGGAATCAACTTACGGCAATCGCCAACACGAGGCAGTCGATCCGATCGAACAGCTCGGCGCCTTGGTGCGTCGCGTGAGCCATCGCCGGGGCGTGATCGTCGTGCCATCGTTTTGCGTCGGCCGCGCGCAGGCATTGCTTTGGTGCCTGCATCAACTCAAGCTGTCTCATCGAATTCCGGCGACATTGCCGATCTTCCTCAACAGCCCGATGGCCATCGATGCAACGCGATTGTACCGGCGCCATCTGGGGGAGCACCGACTGTCGGCGGAAGAGTGTGAGTCCATGTCCCACACTGCGCAGATGGTCAACACGGTCGAGGAGTCTCGATCCCTCAACGACCGCAAGGGTCCAATGCTGATCATCGCCGGCAGTGGCATGGCGATCGGTGGACGTGTCGTCCATCATCTTCGGGCCTTCGCATCCAACGCATCCAACGCGATCGTCTTCACCGGATTTTGCGCGGGCGGCACGCGAGGCGCCTCGCTGATCAATGGTGCCAAGACGATCAAGATTCATGGCGAGCAGGTGCCTGTTCGCGCCGAGGTGCTTTCGATCGGCAATCTGTCCGCGCATGCCGACTACGCGGAAATGCTTGATTGGTTATCCGCGCTCAAGACCGCACCGAAGCGTGTTTTCGTTACGCATGGTGAACCCGACGCCGCGGATGCCTTACGGCGGCGGATCGAAGAGCGCTTTGGCTGGCCCTGCACAGTGCCGGATTACCGGGAGCGTGTGGATCTGCAACAGCTTCCGGCATGAGCACACTGGCTGCGAGTGCATCACTGAAGCTTCGTCGGCTCGGCATCGACACGTACCGGGAGCCCATCGTCTTTCTGCACGCCGACGGCAGCGTCTGCCGCGCGGAGGGTTTTCGCGCACTGTCGCGCGTTCAACTGCGCTGCGGATCACGGGACCTCATCGCCACGCTCAATGTCGTTTATGGAGATTTGCTCGCTTGCGATGAGGCAGGTCTGTCCGAATCGGCTTGGAGCGCGCTGGGCGCACACGAAGGAGACGTTGGCATGCTGTCCCACCCACCGGCGCTCGAATCGTTCTCCGCGGTCCGCAGCAAGATCTACGGATCGCGCTTCGATGAAGACGCGATGCATCGCTGCATCCGCGACATCAGCACGGGCCGATATTCTTCCGTCGAACTCGCCGCCTTCCTGACCATCTGCGCCGGCAATCGCATGGACATGGAAGAAACATTGGCGCTGACGCGCTCCATGGTCGACGCCGGAACCCGGTTGCGGTGGAACCAGCATCCGGTGGCCGACAAGCACAGTGTCGGCGGTCTGCCGGGGAACCGCACCACGCCCATCGTCGTCGCCATCGCCGCGGCCTGCGGCCTGACGATCCCCAAGACTTCATCGAGAGCTATCACTTCACCCGCCGGTACCGCCGACACCATGGAGGTTCTCGCTCCGGTCGAGCTCACGCTGGAACACATGAGACGAGTGGTCGACAGCGAAGGCGGCTGCATCGTCTGGGGCGGTGCGATCGCCCTGAGTCCGGCCGATGACATTCTCATCCAGGTGGAACGTCACCTGGACTTCGACAGTGATGCGCAGCTTGCGGCATCCATTCTGTCCAAGAAGCTCGCGGCAGGCTCTACCCATCTGCTCATCGATATTCCGGTTGGACCCACCGCCAAATTGCGCAGCGCCGCCTCGGCGCAGGCACTGGCCGACAGACTCAGCGCAGTCGGTCACGCCCTGGGCCTGACCGTGCGCTCGGTCCAGACCGACGGAAGCCAGCCGATAGGACGTGGGATCGGACCCGTGCTGGAAGCATTGGATGTGGTCGCCGTGCTACAGCGACAGACGAGCGCCCCGCCGGAGCTGCGCGCGCGCGCGATCCAGCTCGCCGGGGCGCTGCTGGAAATGACCGGCCGCGCCGACGCAGGCAAGGGACTCGAAATGGCGGCGGCAACATTGGAATCCGGAAAGGCATGGCGAAAATTTCAGGCGATCTGCGAAATCCAGGGCGGCTTGCGCGAGCCGCGCCAAGCTTTGCACCGGCGCGAATTCCCCGCTTCGGTAGCCGGCACGATCAGTGGCATCGACAATCGTCGGCTCGGACGCATCGCCAAGCTGGCGGGCGCGCCACTGTCTCCCGCTGCCGGCCTCGTACTGGAGACACGGCTTGGACAGAAGGTGGAGAGCGGGCAGCCACTATTCACCATCCACTCACAGTCTTCAGGCGAACTCGAATACGCCTGGGCGTACGCGTCGGGCCATCCTCAAATCGTGTGCGTAGCGTCTGTGTGATGCCTACCAGGCTCAATCTCCCGATGAGGCTGATGGGTGAGACTTTGCAAGGCATCGATGAATGTCTCCATTCGATGGAAGCGTCTTGCCTTGATGTCGGCATCCCGTAGTGCCAGCGTCGGATAACGCCCGGTCTCGATGGTTTCATCGTCTGGATGCAGCATGCCCGTCATCTCGGCCAGGGTCTCGTCCCCGCCCGAGGACCCCATCGTGCAAAACATGCCGACATGGACCAGCGACGGGGCATGACGCTTCAGATAGCTGCGAACCGGTGTGGCGACATGTGCAGCCCATACTGGAGATCCGACGACGACGACGTCGTAGTTTGCGGGATCGAACTGGCTCGGTGCGATGTCAGGGGCGCGCTTCATAACCGCCTCGAAGGCCGTGCGCAGGAAGCCAAGTACGCCCGCGCGCTTGCGATGATCCTGTATCTCTTCGATATCGCTACTAGCGCCCAGGCGCTGCGCGAGCCGATGGGCTACGCGTCGCGTGAATCCGGTACGCGAGTAGAAAACGACGAGATATCGTGTCGGCTGGCTTTCACCGCGAGAAGCCGATGCGCGCTTTCTGCCTTGAGCGATTCGTTTCTTACTCGTCATTGCCTGCTCGTTGCCAGGCGACGGAAATCCGTCGCCAAACGAAGGGGGAATGGTTGATCGGATGATGGGGAAGCCATCGCCGGATCAGGCCAGGCTTCAAGCTCGCAGCTGCACCTCGCGAGCGGTTTCGGTCGAGATCAGCTGCTGCAGCTGGCGCATGCAGTCGGTCAGAACATCCAACAGATCATCGACCGTCAGGATTCCGCGCAGTCTTCCATCCGGCCCCAGCACCGGCATCCGACGCATACCCAAAGAGCGCATGCGAGCCAGCGTCTGCAGGACATCGTCCTCCTCGTCGGCCGTTTCCAACTCGGGGCACATGACATCGGCGGCCGTGACCGATTGCGGAGCGACGTCCTTGGCCAAAACCTCGAGAACCAGATCACGATCTGTGATCAAGCCCACCGGATGTCCGTCATCTCCATCGACGACGACCAGGCAGCCGACATGGGACTGGCGCATCAGCCGGGCTACGTCGGCAACGCCGACATAGGGACGGACGACCGCAACATGGCGTGTGCTGTATTCGAGAATTCGCATCGCAAGGCTCGCGCTGGATATCAGCCTGCATGATCGGATCTGGACCCGGTTCCGTCGTTGACCGCGATCAACGATGAAGGCCTCGGTGGGCGTGCCCGGCTTCATGGCTCATGACCTTCCGACTCTCAAGCTTCCGCAGGCGCCGCATCCTTCCGAGGCTCGGGGATATCGGTCAGGGTGGCCTCGGTCAGCAGCAGCACACTGGCCACCGAAACGGCGTTCTCCAACGCGATGCGCACAACCTTGGTCGGATCGACGATGCCGGCCTCATAGAGGTCTACATAGCAGTTGCGGCTGGCATCGAAGCCGATGCAACCCGCTTCATTGAGCAAGCGCGCCACGACCACGCCATCATCGACCGCCGAGTTGTCAGCGATCGTGCGAACCGGTGCTTCCAGGGCTCGCCGCAAAATCTGCAGGCCCGTGCGCTCGTCACCGACGACGGTCTCTTCCTGCTTTTGCAGAGCAGGGACCGCCTTGAGCAAGGCCAGTCCGCCGCCCGGCACGATGCCTTCAGCAATCGCCGCCTTGGTCGCGGCAATGGCATCGTCGAGCGCATCCTTCTTGGCCTTCATTTCCGCTTCGGTCGGAGCACCCGCCCTGATCACTGCAACGCCACCAGATAGCTTGGCCAAGCGCTCTCGAAGCTTTTCCTTGTCGTAATCGCTGGTCGCCTTCTCGATTTGCTGGCGAATCTGCTGCATGCGTGCCTCTATGGCTCTCCGCTCCCCCGATCCTCCTACCAAGGTGCATTTCTCCCGGTCGACCACGATGCGATGAGCACGCCCGAGGCGGTCAAGCTCGACATGTTCCAGCGTCAGTCCGACTTCCGTCGAAAGCACCTGCCCGCCGGTGAGTACGGCAATGTCTTCGAGCATTTCCTTGCGACGATCGCCAAAGCCGGGAGCCTTGACCGCCACGCTCTTGAGCACGCCCCGCAATTGGTTCACCACCAACGTTGCAAGCGCCTCGCCTTCGATGTCTTCGGCGATGATGGCCACGGGCCTGCCCGTCTTGGCTATCTGTTCCAGCAGCGGAATGAGGTCCTTGATTGCACTGATCTTCCGATCCGTGAGCAGCACGTGAGCATCTTCCAGCACTGCTTGCATCTTGTCGGCGTCCGAGGCGAAGTAAGGGGAGACGTAGCCGCGGTCGAACTGCATTCCTTCCACGACTTCGAGAACAGTCTCAGTGGTCTTGGACTCCTCGACCGTGATCACGCCCTCGCCTCCGACTTTCTCCATCGCATCAGCGACGAGTTCGCCGATCTGCGATTCGTTGTGTGCGGAAATGGTGGCGACCTGGGCGCGCTCCTTTCGCGATTGCACGGGTCTCGACTGGGCCTGCAAGGACTTGATCGCCAGCTGCAGGCCCAGATCGAGCCCTCGCTTGATGTCGATGGCACTCGCGCCCGCGACGACGTTACGAACGCCGTCGGCATAGATCGCATGCGCCAACACGGTGGACGTGCTGGTGCCGTCACCAACCGCCTCCCCGGTTCTTTCGGCCGCTTGCCGCAGCATCTGCGCGCCGAGATTTTCCTCAGGCTCCTGGAGGTTCACCTGCTTGGCGATGGTGACCCCATCATTGCAGACCAGTGGGCTGCCCCACTGCCTTTGGATCAGAACAGACTTGGATTTCGGGCCCAGCGTGACACGCACCGCCTCGGCGAGTTGTGTCGCCCCGCGCAAAACCTTTTCCCGCGCCTCGCTGCGGAACAGCATCTTGGTGAAAGCCATGGAAACCACCTAGTAGGAAGGTGGAATAAGCCTCCTGCTTCGCTCGCCCCCGTGCCATGACCTGCATCAAGCAGGCTCACCATCGCCTTCAGGCCGTCAGCGCCGTTGGGCAATAACGTCGAGCCAGCGCAGGCAAGTCCAGGTGCTGAGCCAGCTCCGCCATGAAGCCGGCTGGTTTGACGAGAAGCAGGTCACTGGGCAGCTCAGCGAGCAATTCCTCAGCCGTGCTGCCGATGACCAGACGACTGAACAAGCTGTGGTAGTGAGAGCCGAGCACCACGAGATCAATACGGCGCTCCTCCACGAACTTCTTGAGAACCGAACCCGCATTCCCCATCAGGTGATAGCGAGCCGTCGCATCGACCTGCAAACGATCACACAGCTGCGTAAAAGCCAGTCGATGGTCGCGTGAAGCCTGCTCCAGCAGAACAGCGAGTTTCGCTTCGTTCGCTGAAGGCACATGGCGCCACGGAAACGCAGAAACGACATAAGACTCCGACGAGCAGGTCTTGCCCAGCCATTGCGCCGTTCGTACGATCAATTCGTTGAACGCCGCACCATCTCCACTGTCCTGAAATGCATCGACAGCCGCTGCGATCCGCCCTGGATGACTGTGCGCATCGGGACGAACCAGCATCAATGGGCTCGGGCAATAGCGAATGAGTTTCCAATCCGCCGATGTATGGCGCCAGCGCGAATGCTCGCGCGATATTTCCTTGATGACCAGATCGACGCGATGCTCGATCGCCTTCGCGACGATCGCTTCATACATGGAGGCCGACCAGACCACCTCATGATGAACCTTCAATCCCTGATCTCGCAGTGAAACGGCTCTCTGACCTAGCCATCGTTCTCTTTCGCCGACATACTCGTTCTGGGCCAGACGATAAATGTCAGGGTGAGCGCTACGATCTCCCGTTGCGATGACAGGCTCGTAGGCGATCAGACACAGCCACAGCCTCGCGCCGGTCAAGTGCGCGACGCTGGCGGCGCGCCCCAGCGCCGCGCTCGGCAGCATGTGACTGTCGGCGATGACGAGAATGTTCTGAATGGATTCCATGGCATCTCCACAGGCCGTCAACCAGAGGGCGGCGCAAGAACACTGCGCTCCAAAGCAAGGGGAACGCCGGCAATCAGCAGAGCATTCGAGTCGCGTTCAATCGCCGCAGTAATGCTCGCCCTCCAGGAATAGGTCGACTTCGCGTTCGGCGGCGAGCCAGTCGTCCAACTCCTTTCCAGCGGCGAATCCGCGGTTCTCCGCAAGCGAATACGCTTTTCTCGCAATCAGCTCTCGTCGCTGTTCCGGGCTGTGGCAACAGCGGATCAAGGAATGCATTCCGGATTGGGACATGCGGGTGATGATGTTCTGGGTCTCGTTGAGCATGATCCTCTCCGGGGGAAGTCGAACATTAGAATCGCGAGGTCCGTCGCCGATTTCATTGACGCTGGTCAACAGCGCGCACCGGAGCGTCAGCGCGGCCACCGAATCAATGGCAGCTCCTGCGGCAACAATGCGCCGCGATGGTATGCGACGACCCGCGGCGTATAACGACGGGCAAGCTCCTCGGTCTTCACGCAAGCCCTGAAAATATGTCCGCCGCGGCTGCCCTCGACGGACTCCTGATGCTCCATCGAAATCACGCTGCATTCCATTCCAGGACCGTCAGCGTAGAGATGAATGGCCACGGCTTCGAGCGGCACTTCGCCCAGGTACACACTGACTCTGACCTGACAGCCTGCAGTCGACGATTCAAAATGCGGCTCATTGACGTGCACATGATCCCAGCTGCGTTCGATCGACTGCGCCCATTCCTTCAATTGCAGCGCTTGCGCATTGCCATCGGCATTGCGGCCGGAAAGGGCTGCGGCGGCAGGCGCATAGAGTTGATCCACGTACTCCCTGAGCATGCGATTGGCGTTGTAACGGGGGGCCAGTCGCGCCATGCTCGATCGAATTCGCTCGATCCATCGCCGTGGCAATCCGCTTGCGTCGCGCTCGTAAAACAGCGGCACGATCTGATGCTCGATCAAGTCGAGAATCTCTCTGGCATCCGAAGCATCCCTGGCATCCGGGTCAGTAGTGGCCATCGGGGTGCCGCCGAAAGTCCATCCGACAGCCGGCGAGTAAGCCTCCAGCCACCAGCCGTCCATGGAGGATAGATTGAGGCCGCCGTTCACGAGCACTTTCATTCCGCTGGTACCGCACGCTTCCCATGGGGGGCGAGGGGTATTCATCCAAACGTCCATCCCCTGGACCAATGGCTCGGCGAGGGCAAGGTCGTAATCTTCAAGAATCACCACGCGTCCGCGTAGTTCCGGCCGCCGCGCGAAATCCGCCCATCTGCGCAGCTCGGCCTGTGCCTTCTCGTCATCGGGATGCGCCTTGCCCGCGATCACGAGTTGAATCGGCCTTTGCGGGTGAGTCAGCAAGCGCGCAAGGCGATCGGCCTCGCGCAGAAGCAGGTCATTGCGTTTGTATTCCGCGAATCGACGCGCGAAACCAATCGTCAGTGCATTGGCATCCAGCACCCAATGCCCGCCAGGTTCCCCCCGCTCTTCCTGCTGCCGCCTGACGCGCTGCCGCGCGCTGTCGACGAGTCTTTCACGAGCGGCGCCACGCATGCGCCAGATCTGCGCATCGTCCAGAGCGGATAAGGCGATTTCGTGAGATTCGGTCGTCCCGAGCCACCGATCGACGCCGCAAGTCTGCGTCCACAAGGCATCGGCCTCGATCGAATCCCACGATGGCATATGGACGCCATTGGTCACCGAAGCAATCGGAACCTGTACCAAGGGCCAGCGCGGATACAGCGGCGCAAAAATGGTCTGGCTGACCTGCCGATGACGTCTGCTTACAGCGCTGACGCTTCCGCAACAACGTGTCGCAAGGTAGGCCATGTTGAAATCGCTGCCGTTGTCCGATGGGGCGCGCCCCATCGCAGCAATGGCATCGAACTCTGCTCCGAAACCCAACGCACGCGAGTATCGCTCGACCGCGGCGGCCGGGATGACGTCGAACGCAGCAGAGACGGCGGTATGGGTCGTGAAGACGTTGCCCGCGCGCGTCGCCCAGAACGCGCTTTGGAAATCGAGATTGGCCCGCATCGACAGACAGCGCGCCCTTTCGAGCGCCGCAAACGCCGCATGACCTTCGTTGAGATGGCAGATGCCTTCGGAAAGTCCCAGCGCCTCGACCAATCTCCATCCTCCGACTCCGAGCACGATCTCCTGCTGCAGGCGCTCTTCCGTCTCGGTGGGATACAGACGCCCGGTGATTCCGCGGTCAGGTGCGTAATTCCATGGGTCGTTGCTATCGAGCAGGTAGAGATTCGATCGGCCGATCTGGGCCCGCCAGACGCGCAAACGCAGCTTTCTCCCTGGCAACTCGACCATCACGGCGAGAGGCCCGCCGTCGTCGGCGAGCAAGGGACTGATGGGCAGATCGGCGGAATCCGTATAGACGTAGAGAGCCTGCTGATTGCCTTCCACATCGAGGCGCTGACGAAAATATCCCTGGCGATAAAGCAAGCCGATGCCGATGACCGGAACACCGAGGTCACTGGCGGTTTTCAGCAGATCTCCCGCCAGTACGCCCAAGCCCCCGGCATACAAGGGAAGCGCCTCCCCGATGCCGAACTCCATGCTGAAGTACGCGATGCCCTTGACCTGCGCTGCGAACGCAGTCCCTTGCCACCAGGCAGGGCGCTGCCGGTAGACTTCACGTGCCGAGCTGAGTGCGTCGAGCCTTTGAACAAATGACGAATCGGCTGCCATCGCCTCCCACTTACTCCGGGTCTGCGACTTCAGGATCGCGTAGGGATTCTGCGTGCGGTTCCAGCCGTCCTCGTCGAGGGCTTTCCATAGCGCGTCGCCCGCGTGACTCCATGTCCAGCGCAGATCGAGCGCCAGCGCCGCCAGGCTGCGCAGGCGCAGGGGCAGCAGTTGCTCCAATGCTCGCCAGTTCGGATCCAGGGAGTCCGGCGCCGCGGGGGCCGGAGCAATGGGCTCGGTCGTCATGTCACGCCCTCTAGGGCTGCCATTCGCAAATCTGCACAAGCGTGTATCCATTGGCCGCCGCCGCTTCCAGCCTGAGTTCCAATTGCGTCAGCGGCATGAGGCATCGCAGTCGATCTCGATCGAGGAGCTCGAGCGCCGGAAGCAGGGTCGACAATCGGAGCCGACCGTACGCACTCTGTCCCTCCAGATAAAAGCGCTGCGGCGCGCCCACTCCATGCGTGATGCTCAGGACGTAGCGATCGCGCGGTGGCGAGCCGAAGGTACAGAGCTCCACATCGATGCGTTCATTTGTAGAAGTCAGCGTGCTGCTGAGGACACATTCCATGATCGGGTCCGATGAGATCGAAGAGTTCGACACTCCGCCCCTGAGAGTGACCCGATCTTCGTCGCCCGCCCCTACGCGTGGCGTCGCCATCGCGATGCATGCGAACAAGGCCAAAGACCGTGCCAGACACATGGCCCGCAGTCTCATGCGGTGGCTGTCTCTATCGCATCAAATCCGCTTCAGCGCGTTCCGCAAACTGGCGTAACTGTCGCGCAAGTTCCAGTAGAGCCATTGCGTTGCACAGGCCACCTCGAGACTGGATCGATCAATCGACTCTCGTGTTACACGGAGCTCATCACGCAGGGTTTCCCAGCTCTGCCCTGCCGGCTGTCGTCCGTCCCTGGCTTCCGCCTTGAACAGAAACGTCTCCAGAAAGAGCTCGCCCGGCACCCGAGCCAGTGAGTTGAAATCTCGCAATGAGAGTAAATGCGACTGCTTCATCGTGATCTCCAGCGAACCTCGGCATGGTCTACCGATGTGGTCCGTTCGGTATTGATGTGAATCAATACGCTGGACATGGGATCGCTGCCTGCTCCGGTTCGCGATCGTTGACGCAGGTCAATGAAGCTCCACGGGCAACCCGGGATTCTTCATCGGCGTCACACAAGGAACTCGCCGTGAACCCCTATCGGAATATCTTGCTGTTCGCCGATTCTTCCATGGTGCAAACACCCGCATATGATCGTGCGGTCGCTCTGGCGCAAGCGACGGAAAGCAAGCTGCACATCGTGGTCATCGGCTTCAATCACCTGCTGGAGCAGGCATCGAGGCTGAGTCTTCACGATTCGACAAAGGCGAAAGAAGGCTGGCTGCAAATCCAGCATCGGTGGCTGACCTCGAAACTCGAGGCACTCAGGGAAAGAGGGATCAGCGTAGCCGTCAACGCGGTCTGGGCAACGAGCCCGCGCGACGAAATGGTCCACTATGCGAACGAATTGAAGCCGGATCTGATCATCAAGGACGTCCGCCATGAAGCGCTGATCAAAAGGCCCTGGCTGACACCATTGGACTGGCACCTGCTGGCAAACGTCGAAACTCCTATCCTCTTGGTCGGAAAGCCGACACATGTACTCCCCAAGCGAGTTGTCGTCGCAATCGATGCCAGCCCTGTTTCCGGAGATGATGAAGGCTTCAACGATCAGATCGTCCAGCAGGCACTGGCTTTTTCGATCCAGTGCAAGGCGGACTTGTATCTCGTTTCTTCCGTGGACTATCAGTTCATGCGCGGCGATGCGCTGGGGATGATGGATAGCTGGGCTCCGGATCTGTACGAAAATCTCCGTCAGGATCATGACGCTGCGCTACGGACATATGCGCAAGCCCATCAGATTCCAGAGAATCGCGTGCGCGTGCTTTCAGGCTGGACGCCTCACGCGCTCGCCGATTTTGTCCAGTCGATCAGTGCCGACGTGATCGTCGTCGGGACACATTCCCGCCTCGGCTTCAATCGAGCCCTGATGGGCAGCGTGGCCGAATCCATCATCGACGCCGTACCTTGCGACGTACTGGTCACCAAACCAAAGCCCACCTGAGCGAAATGGACCGTAAAAGCAGCGCGTTATCGGCGGGCGATCGGAGTGCTGATAGGCCGTTCCGGCGTCCTGCAAGGCCCACAGGCGCCCGGAGCCGGCGACTGACTGCCGATGGAGATTGCGCATGACCACTCAAGCGAAAACCATTGGTGTGCTCACGAGCGGTGGAGATTGCGCGGGCCTCAATGCCGTCATCGGCGCGATAGCGCGCCACGCGGTTGACTCGTATGGCTGGCGAGTCCTCGGAATTACCGACGGCACGCTGGGCCTGACCGACACACCACGCCGATACTGCGAGTTGCGCCCGGAACGCCTTAGCGCTCCGCTGCTCCATAGTGGCGGCAGCTTCCTCGGATCGATCAGCCATGGCGAACCCGACAGCGAACAGCGACTCGTTGATCGCAAGCAGGCATTCGCCGATGGTGCGGAGAAGTTAGGTCTCGATGCCCTGATCGCTGTGGGCGGCGATGGCTCGATGAGGATCTTGCACGAGCTGTGCAGCTATGCGCGCCTGCCCATGATCGGCATTCCCAAAACGATCGACAACGATGTACGGGAGACGGAGCGCGCGATCGGATTCGCAAGCGCCGTGCAGGTCGTCAGCGACGCACTCGATCGCTTGCAGCCGACGGCCGCAAGCCATCATCGTGTGATTGTTGTGGAAACGATGGGAAGAAGCGCGGGCCATATCGCATTGCACGGCGGTATTTGCGGAGGCGCGGATGCCATCCTGATTCCGGAACGGCATCTGGAAATCGAAAGCGTCGTTACGCATATCCGCCGGGTTTTTTCATCCGGGCGGCGCCACGCATTGATCGTCGTTGCCGAGGGCGTTCGCGCCCAGGTATCAACCCTCAAGGCGTTCGAAAGCATTGGAACCTGGCTCGCCATGGAACTGGAAAAGCGCTCTGGAATAGAGGCTCGCTGCACCACGCTCGGACATCTGCAACGCGGTGGATCTCCGTGTGCAGAAGATCGCCGACTCGCCGCGATCTTCGGGTTGCGGGCCGTCGAATTACTGGCTGGTGGAAGCGCGGACAGGATGGTGTGCTGGACGAAAGGAGCCGTGCACGACGTTCCCCTCCAGGACGTGATCAAAGGTCCGCGCACGATCGAGAAGCATTGCTCGTTCATTGCTACAGCCAGAGGTCTTGGCATCTGGATCGGAGAAGAGTGAGCGGCCGTCCGACGAAGCTTTCAATTACCCGCTTCTGCTGAGCCGAGAAGGTAGCCGGGTTCGCTATCGCTGAATCCGGGCAGGACAGAAGAACGCGCTGGATGAAACCAGCGCGTTCGAATTTTCTGCCCTCTAGAACGCTGACTCAGGTCGATTCACACCATTTCGGGCCAATGGGCGCCAACTACGAGTTCGGCTCATGAGCGCTTCGCCGAAGCTGCCAGCCCCCGCCTCAGCCTACTATTCGATCCCGGGCGGCATTCAAGGCCGCCTGTCGCGCCCCGAAAAGGGGCCGTTCCGAGATCATGGAGAGCTGTCTTGACGGTATTGAACTGCGAACTTCTCGACTTGCGCGCCCTCGTGGCGGTCGCCGATGGCAAGAGCTTTCAGGGCGCCGCCACGCAACTGAACCTCTCACAGCCTGCGCTGAGTCGCCGGATTCAGAAGCTCGAGACGGCCATCGGCACCCCGCTGCTCGAGCGCAGCACCCGGCACGTCCGCCTGAGCCCTGCCGGGCAGGAGGTGCTGCCGCTGCTGCGTCGAATGCTCGATGAAATGGACAACTCCCTTTTCGGCATGATGGCCTTGGGAGAGCGGCGGTCGGGCAAGCTGACGATCGCCAGCGTACCGAGCGCAACCGTGCGTTTTCTGCCCGAAGTCGTGCAGCAGTTTTCAAGGGAATATCGGAACGTCCGCGTTCGCATTCTCGATCTCTCGGCCACCGAATGCGCACAGGCGGTTCGCAGCGGTGAAGCGGAGATCGGACTTTCGCTGCCGCCTCCACCGGGCGGCGATCTCGAATTCGAACCCCTGCACGATGACCCTTACGGTCTGGTCTGTCGAAAAGATGATCCCCTCGCGGAGCAGGCCGAGGTCGGCTGGAACGATTTACTCGATCAGCGCCTGATAACGGTGCATCGCGCAAGCGGCAACCGCACGACGCTCGAAGCCGGACTGGCCGAAGCCGGCATCAACCTGAAATGGTTCTACGAAGTGACCCGCCTGTCGTCAGCGCTCGCGCTGGTGCATGCCGGATTGGGGCCGTCCGTGATGCCACGCATGGCTTGCGGCGGGCACGATGGACGCGATCTGGTCTGGCGCCCCTTGAGCGAGCCCACGATCTCCAGATCGATCGGCCTGCTGCGCCGCCCGGCCGTGATGCTGTCACCGGCGGCGGCACGGATGCTCGCTCTGCTTACCGCGGCATGGGCAGCGGAGTTCTAGGCGCACGCGGCATTCCGAGAAAACGCGAAATCACGATCGAGGCGCACACGTTCGCGAGCGCGCTCGTCAGCGCACGGATGACGGACAGCACCCGATCGATCGCGATCAGCATCGCGGCAGCACTGGCAGGGATGTCCGGAAGAATGGACAAGGTCAGTAGCAGAGCCGAGAAACCGCTGCCCGTCACGCCAGCGGCCGTTTTCGAGGTTGCCAGCATCAAAAGCAGATAAACCGCGATCCGTTCGACGCTCAGATCGATGTCCAGCACCTCGGACAGGAACAGGGTCGCCGTGATGAGATAGACCGCGGTGCCTGCGAGATTGAGCGTGTAGCCGAGCGGAACCGTCAGGCCGACCACGCTCGGAGGACAACCGAGTTGTTCGAGACGAGAAATCAGCCGCGGCAGAACGACCTCGGTCGACGAAGTGCCGACGATCACCAGCAACTCTTCGCGGAAGTGCCGGAACAACCTCACCGGTGAGAAGCCCGCAACGCTGCGAACGATCGCCAGCAAACCCAGGATCAGCGTGCCGCATGCGGCGGCCAGCGTGACGACCATCATGCCCAGCGATCCGATGAACGAGAGGCCATAGGTACCGACGGTGTAAGCAAGTGCACCGCAGGCACCGATCGGCGCCGCGCGTATCAAGTAACCAAAGATCGCGAACTGCAGCTTGGTCAAAGCCCGGATGCCGATGACGATGGGCTCGCCGGCCGCGCCTATCTTCAACAAGCCGAATCCGACCAGGGCCGCAACGAAAAGAACGGGAAGGACATCGCCAGCGGTAAAGGCCGAAAAAAAAGTATCGGGAATGAGCCGCAAGAAGAAATCGCCGGGCCCGTGAATGGGCTTGGTCGCGAGATGGCGAGTGAGATCCGATTCCGTCGCCGCGACGGTGAAAACCATGTCTTCGCCCGGCCGCAGCAAGAGCGTCGCAACGAGGCCGATCGCCAGTGCGGCACAGGTGATCAAGAAGAACACCAGCACGCTGTAGACGAATGTCGAGCCGGTGCGGCGGGCGCCGCCATGTCCCACGATCCCCTCGACGATCGTGCACAGCAGAATCGGCGGCACCATCATCCGCATGGCTTTGACGAAGCCCACGCCCAGGGGTGCCAAGGCGATTCCGACATCGGGCCAGAAGTAGCCGATGACGGTGCCGATCGCGATTCCCGCGATCATCTGGACCCAAAGCTGCCGGATCAATCGATTCACCTGCTCCCCCAGCACTCGTTTAATTATTGCGCCAAACGCATAGATTGCCCCGATCATTGCATTGGATCAATGCAATCGGCTGTGTTTTTCTTAGCTCCAAGCGGTGCCCGCCTGCGATGGCGCCCGAGCACCAAAGAAATTGCAAGGCGCGACGCCTGCACATATCGGAGAGAGAGCTTTGAGCCGCATGACCGTTTCCCCCTTAGCTTATTCCGCGCGCCCGACGGGTTTGATGCCGTTCGTTGGGGCCCTTGGCCAGTCGCTCAGAAACGCCGGTAGCAAGCTGCCCATCGTACTCGGCCTGGTTCTCGCGCTGACCGCCTGCAAGACCGGGAATTCCGGTCCCGTTTCGGGGAGCGCCGCGGGCTCCGCGGTCGAGCTGCACGTCTTGACCTCGGGCGGATTCACGGCGGCCTTCAATGCGCTGTCGGAAGAGTACGAGGCCCAGAGCAAGGCCGAGATCATGACCGCCTACGGACCGTCGATGGGCGAAACGGCCAACGCGATACCTGCACGACTGAATCGCCGGGAACCCGCGGACGTCGTGATCCTGGCGCGCGGCGCGCTCGACAAGCTCGCCGAACAGGGGCTGGTCCTGCCCGGCTCGCAAATCGACCTCGGCCTGTCGCGCATCGCGATCGCCGTGCGTGAAGGCGCTCCGGTTCCGGACATCTCCACGCCCGAAGCCATCGCCAAAGCCTTGCTCGGCGCGCGCTCGGTGGCCTGGTCCGACAGCGCCAGCGGCGTCTACGTGCAGACCGTGCTGCTCGATCGCCTCGGCGTCGCCGAAGAGGTCAAGCGCAAGGGCCGGATGATTCCCGCGACCCCGGTCGGCGAGATCGTGGCCCGTGGCGAAGCCGAGATCGGTTTCCAGCAATTGAGCGAGCTCAAGCCGGTCAAGGGCATTCACATCGTCGGGCTGCTGCCCGAGTCGTTGCAGAAGGTCACCGCCTTCTCGGCCGGCGTCGTCTCCTACTCCGCCCATCAGGACGATGCCCGCGCCCTGATCGCCTACCTGTCGTCGAAAAAAGCCTATCCCACCATCACCTTGTCCGGCCTGCAGCCGGCCGCCCAGGAGGCCAACCCATGAGCACCAGTGCATCCGTAGCGCAGACCCCGCGTCCAACCGCGACCGCAGCGTCCCAGGCGACGAAGCCCAAGAGCTCCTCGTTCAAGTCGATCTTCATCGTTGCCAGCGGCAACTTCCTGGAGATGTTCGACTTCATGGTGTTCGGCTACTACGCCACCTACATCGCCAAGGCCTTCTTCCCCACCGGAAACGAATTCGCCTCGCTGATGCTCACGTTGATGACCTTCGGCGCGGGCTTCCTGATGCGGCCGGTGGGCGCCGTGGTGCTCGGCGCGTACATCGACCAGCACGGCCGCCGCAAGGGTCTGCTGCTGACGCTGGGCCTGATGGCAGTCGGTACGCTGGCGATCGCCATCACGCCGACGTATGAGCAGATCGGCGTCATCGCACCGGTGATCGTGCTGATCGGCCGCTTGATCCAGGGCCTTTCCGCCGGCGTGGAAGTCGGCGGGGTCTCGGTTTATCTCAACGAGATCGCACCGCCCCACCGTCGCGGATTCTTCTGTTCGTGGCAGTCCGCAAGCCAGCAGCTCGCCGTGGTGTTCGCGGCCCTGATCGGGCTCATTGTCAGCACCAACCTCTCGCCCGAAACGATGCAGGACTGGGGCTGGCGCGTTCCGTTCCTGATCGGCTGCGTGATGATTCCGTTCCTCTTCATCATTCGCCGCCAGATGGAAGAAACGCAGGAATTCCTCGCGCGCAAGAATCATCCGCGCGTGGGCGACATGATCCGGACCATCAGCAGCAACTCGGGCATCGTGCTGCAGGGCATGCTCATGGCGGTCATGACGACCGTGTTCTTCTACATGATCACGGCGTATACGCCGACCTTCGGCAGCAAGATCCTGTCGCTGACTCCCGGTGAGGCCCTGTTCGTCACGGTGTGCGTCGGCCTGACCAACTTCACGCTGCTGCCGATCATGGGTGCGCTGTCGGATCGCGTAGGCCGCAAGCCGCTGCTGGTCACCGCATCGGTCCTGGGTCTCACGCTGGGTTATCCGCTGACCTCCTGGCTCGTCGCCGATCCCAGCTTTGGCAAATTGATGGCGACCGAACTCCTGCTGGCGACGATCTACGCAACCTACAACGGCGCCTTCATCGTCTATCTGACGGAGATCATTCCGGCCCACGTGCGGACGGTCGGCTTCTCGCTGGCCTACAGCCTCGCCACCGCGATCTTCGGCGGATTCACACCGGCGATCAGCACGGCCTTGATCGGCGCCACCGGAAACAAGGCGATCCCAGGCGCCTGGTGCGCTGCGGCCGCTCTGATCTCCTTGCTGGCCCTGGTGATCGGCAACCAGATGCGTCGTCGCAAGACCGCGTGATGACCGCCTGTCGAGACGTCGGAACCTAAAAGACTCCGACGTCTCGACGGGTTCCCGAAACAGACAAGATCAACAACAAGGCCGGACACCGACGAACCCTTCGTCGAGGATGACCGGTGCGGTGTCGCCGATGCGGCCAGTGCCGCAACGAGCTGACGCACGGAGGAGAACCCGTGAATCGATTGCTTGCTGGCGCCCTGTGCGCCGGCCTGGGGATCGCTGCGCCCGCGGCAGCCCAGGACCAGACCGACTTCAACCGACTGACCCAACTCTTGGAAGCCCAGGCAAAGGAAATCGAGCTGCTGAAAGCTCGGCTGGGTGCGATGGAAGACGAACTCGCCAAGCAGCAGGGCGAAATCGGAAGCGCCCCTGCAAACGAAACGAGCCCTAACGCAACGGCGGCAGCGCCCGCACCGGGCGGCGCCGTTCCAAGCGCGGCTCGTGGCATCGGCCGCGCGCAACCGTCGGACACACGACCGCTTTCGCTGGACGCTCGTCTCGCCCAGATCGAATCGGCCCAGCGTCGATCGGTCTTCGTCGACTGGAGCCGCGGCACGCCGGAGTTCTCGAGCCCGGATGGCAACGTGACGTTCCGCCCTCGCGGAAGAGTGCTGATCGATGTCGGCAGCACCGATGGCGCCGCAATCGACGCACGCAACATGATCACGACGCAGGCGCGATCGTTGCGCCTGGGCATCGAAGGTTCGTTGGGACGTCGCCAGTCCTACGTGCTGGAAGGCGATTTCGCCGACAACGATGTGCTGATCAAGTCGGCCTATCTGGCCTGGACCACCGGCTTCTTCGGCCAGCAAGCGGAGTTTGCGCTTGGAAATCGCTTGAACGATCGAGGACTCGATGGGTCGAGCGGCACCATCTCGGCTCCATTCATCGAGCGTAACGTCGTCGCGCAAGCGATCATCCCGGTGCGAGGCTTCTTCGGCCTCGGCGCGGCCGCGCGCATCTACGGCAAAAGCTGGCACCTAGGCCTGCAAGTGTCGGGCGACGACATCAACAATCCCGGAACCGAGAGCGACAACTTCACCATCGGCGCGCGCACGCATTGGAATCCGTTCCGGACGGAACGCGGCGTCGCTCACATAGGCGCCTGGGGCTTCCACGAAGTGCTCAGTGAGAACGTCACTCGCCCGACTCGCTCCATCGCGATCGGCGGCTTCTACAACGATCAGCTTCGCATCGCGGCCGGTACGCTGCCCGATCCGAAGTCCGGCAATGGCTATGGCGCGGAACTCGGCTACTTCTATTCCTCCGCTTGGGCCTATGGCGAATACGGAACGCGCAGCCTCGAATCCGAGACGGGGGCGAGCACGGAACAGAACGGATGGGCCGTCGCCGCCGGCTGGTTCCTGACCGGCGACACCCCACCGTATCTCGAGCGCGGCGGCATCTGGAGCCGTCCGCGTGTGCGCCATCCCATCACTGCAGGCGGCATCGGCGCATTCGAGCTCGCGGTGAGATTCGAATCGCTGGACTACTCCGACAACCCGACCGCGGGCAAAGGTGACGCGCTCACGCTGGGACTCAACTGGTATCCGAACGATTTCACGCGCTTCCAGCTCAACTTCATCGACTGGACGATCGACAACCCGGGCTCGGCCGGCAACCGCATCGCCGATGACGGCCGCACGATCGTGGGTCGCGCACAGATCGCGTTCTAGGCTCGGCATGAGCTTCTCGCGAGGCGGTGGACGATGATGGCAAGGCCTGACGTTCCGGGAATGGATTCACTCGAAAAGCCGAAGCTGCGGCTGCTCGACGAGCACCATGGAATGGCCTACGCCTGCGTGGGCCGGGGCCCGACACTGCTGTTCATCCACGGATCGCTGTGCGACTACCGATACTGGATTCCGCAGATCAGCGGACTCTGCGATCACTTCAAAATCGTGGCCCCGAGCCTGGGCCACTACTTCCCTCGCCTGCCTTCCGCCGATCGCAGGCCCTTCTGCTGGCAGGCCCATGTCGAACAGCTCGCGCAGTTCATTCACAAGCAGGCCGAAGGCCCCGTAAAGCTCGTAGGGCACTCGAGAGGCGCCTCGATTGCGTGGCAGCTGCTGATCCGCCATCCGAGCCTGGTGTCGAGCATCGCCTTGATCGATCCCGCGGGGCATCAAGGCAATCTCGATATCGCGGCCGCGGGCCTCAGATCGCAGCGCGAGATGGCGGCAAAGCTGATCCAGCAGGGTGATCGCGAACAGGGCCTTCGACTCTTCGTCGAATCGGTCAGCAAGCCGGGATACTGGGACCGCGCCGATCGCCGCTTCAAGCAAATGGCGCGCGACAACGCCGACACGCTTCCATTACAGCTTCGCGATCCGCTCCCCGCCTACGATCCGCACGACGCTTCAGCGGTGCGCGTTGCCGTGCTGCTCATGCAAGGGCAGAACAGCCCGGAACTGTACAAGCAGAACAGCTCGAATCTGCGGATGTGGTTGCCCCAACACCACGACATCACCATTCCCAACGCCTCTCATGGCATGACCATGACCCATCCGAGGAATTGCAATTCTGCTCTTTATGAACACTTCAAAAGCTAGGGAATCAGGCCGACGGAGCAAGCAAAGCGTGAATTCGCCTCAGGGCAAGACGGCAAATGCCGGCGAACATCCTCGCGGCTCCACGACAGCGCCACTGCAGGGTTGGCGAAACAAGGTTCGAGAGCTTCGCCGGCAGCGCCGATGGTCTCAAACACTCCTGGCAGGCAAGCTAGGGGTTACACCGAGAACATTCAGAAGCGTGGAAAGCGCCTGCATCGATCCGGGCATGACGATGGCCCGTCGGATCGCCGACATTTTCGACAAGGACATCGACGAGGTATTCGAGCGGTACAGCTTCAGCGGATGGAAGTAACCTCATCAGCGCCCAGCAGGCCGCGCGCTGTTTTCCAAGGCGCGACTCCGGCACGCGAAAGCGAACTCGCCGTATTGCGCATCGCCTGATTGTCCCGCAGCGGACGCGCCAAAGATGAAAAAGCACCCGCCCGGCGCAGAGAGGCGATGAGGCCGCAGGAAACGAAAACGGCCCTGTAAGGGCCGTTCATAACTGCTTGATTATGGTGCCGATGCCGAGACTCGAACTCGGACAGGTTTCCCCGCTACCACCTCAAGGTAGTGCGTCTACCAATTCCGCCACATCGGCAAGGGCGCGCATCTTACAACCTGATTTCGCGTTTGTCTTCGTATTTTTTCAACTTGTTTGCAACGGCTCGAAAACAGCGAATCAGGCTGCGCCTTTACTCTGGAACCTTCGGCTGTTCGGCCGGGGCCGGCTGCGAAGGATCGGCTGCGGGCTGTTCTGCAGGAGCAGCAGCCGGCGCAGGCTCGCCGTTGAGCGGGGCCTGCTGAACCGAGTCGACGACGCTCGTCGGAGCCGAACTGCGGCCGCCAACCCAGTAGGCCAACGCCAGGCTGCTCAGGAAGAACACGAAAGCCAGGCCGGCCGTCAGCCGCGACAGGAAATTGGCCGCGCCCCGCGCGCCGAACACGGTGCCCGAAGCGCCGCTGCCGAAGGCCGCGCCGGCGTCAGCGCCCTTGCCGTGCTGAATCAGCACCAGGCCGATCACGCCGATGGCAACCAGAACCTGCAGAACCACGAGAAACGTATGCATTGAGACAATCTTCCAGAATTCTTCGGAATATCCCGGGAGCGTTTTCTCCCGAAACCTTCGCCTGCCGGTCGCGCTGACTTACTCGGATTACTTCGAAAGGGATTGCGCCGCGAGCGCGATACCGAGGAAATCAGCCGCCTTGAGAGACGCGCCGCCGATCAGCCCGCCGTCGATGTCCGCACAGGCGAACAGCTCGTTGGCGTTGTCCGGCTTCACGCTGCCGCCGTACAGCAAGCGAATGGAGCCCGCTATCGTAGCATTCTGCTTCGACAACAAGCCACGGATGAAGGCATGCGCCTGCTGGGCCTGCTCGGGCGAGGCGGTCTTGCCGGTGCCGATCGCCCAGACCGGCTCATAGGCGATGACGGCATTGGCGAACGAGTCGATACCGTTGAGCTCGATCACCGCGTTGAGCTGGCGCGTGAGCACGCTTTCGGTCTGCTTGGATTCGCGCTCTTCGAGCGTCTCGCCGATGCAAAGCACCGGAATCAGGTTCTGCGCCTGGGCGGCCTTGAACTTCTCGGCGACGCGCACGTCGCTCTCGCCGTACAGCGAGCGGCGCTCGGAATGGCCGACGAGCACATAGCGAACGCCCAGCTCGGTCAGCATCGAGCCGAGGATCTCGCCCGTGAAGGCGCCGGCCTTGGTCTGCTCGCTCAGATTCTGCGCGCCGAGTGCGACACCGGCCGGCAGCGACTTGCCGACCGAGTCGAGATGCACGGCCGTCGGGCACACCAGCAGTTCGACACCGGGCACTTCGCCGGCCTTGGCCGCGATGCCCGAGAGCAGCTCGGCGTTCGCCTTCAGCGAGCCGTTCATTTTCCAATTGCCGGCAACCAGATATTTGCGCGTCATGTTCCGTTTCAGTCGTTGTCAGTGAGGGGATGGCGCCGCGGCAGCCTGCACGCGGGATGCGATGAATTCGGCCTCGGATTGTGCCGCGGATTGCTGGTCGGCTTCGACCATCACGCGAATCAGCGGCTCGGTTCCGGAAGCACGCAGGAGCACGCGCCCTCGCCCGCCGAGCCGGCCTTCCGAGATCTGCACGGACTCGGCCACCGGCGGCTGCTGGAGGATTTGCGCGGCCGAGCCCGTGACTTTGACGTTGATGAGCACCTGCGGGAACAGGCTGACGCCGGCGACGAGCTCGGCGAGCGTGGCTCCCGAAGACCTCATCGCGGCAAGCACCTGCAACGCAGAGACGATGCCGTCGCCGGTTCGCGCCCGATCGAGGCAGATGGTGTGTCCGGAGCCTTCTCCGCCGAGGTTGGAGCCCTGCGCACGCATGAGTTCGAGCACGTAGCGATCGCCGACCTTGGCGCGCTCGAAGCCGACACCGAGCGCCCTGATCGCCTGTTCGACGCCGAGATTGCTCATCAGCGTGCCGACGACCGGCCCCTGCAACTGCCCGGCCTCGAGGCGGCTGCGCGCGATGATGTAGAGAATCTGGTCGCCGTCGACCGTGTTGCCCCGCGCATCGACGAGTAGGCAGCGATCGGCGTCGCCGTCGAAGGCGATGCCGAGATCGGCCTGCTGCTGCAGCACCGCCTGCCGCAGGTGCTCCATGTGCGTGGAGCCGCAGTCGCGATTGATGTTGAAGCCGTCGGGCTGGTCGGCGATCGAGACGACTTCGGCCCCGAGCTTGCGCAGCACTTCCGGGCCGACCTGATAGGCCGCGCCGTTTGCGCAATCGAGCACGATGCGCAGCCCCTGCAGCGAAGGGCCGTGATAGCTGTCGCAGCAGAACTGCACGTAACGCCGGCGACCATCGTCGAAGCGACGGACGAGGCCGAGTTGCTCGGGCTCGACACAGGCCAGATCCTTGGCCAGCCAGCTCTCGATTTCCTCCTCGACCGCATCGCTGAGCTTGTCGCCCTCGGCCGAGAAGAACTTCACGCCGTTGTCGTGATGCGGGTTGTGCGAAGCGCTGATGACGATGCCGGCCTGCGCCCCGACGTCGCGGGTCAAAAAGGCCACGGCGGGTGTCGGCAAGGGACCGAGCAGGCTCACGCGAACGCCCGCCGACGACAGACCCGCTTCGAGCGCCGATTCGAACAGATAGCCCGAGCGCCGCGTGTCCTTGCCGATCAGCACGTGCGCCCCGGGTTCGCGCGCGAGCACCCGGCCCGCCGCCCAGCCGAGCTTGAGCGCGAATTCCGGGGTCATGGGCGGCTTGCCGACCAGGCCGCGAATGCCGTCGGTTCCAAAAAACTGCCTGCTCATTGAAGGGGCGGAGCCTCCGTGTCGGTGCTGCTGGCCTGGCGGATGGCGGCGGCGACCTTCACCGCCTCGACGGTGGGCCGCACATCGTGGGCCCGAATGATAGCGGCACCTTGCCAGACCGACAGGCAGGCCGCGGCCAGGCTCGCATGAAGCCGCTGATCGACCGGCAGGCCGAGCAGGTGCTGGAACATCGATTTGCGCGAAACACCGATCAGCAGCGGGAACCCGAGCTGCCCGAGCGTCCGCGTGTGCGCGAGCAGCTGGAGGTTGTGCTCGAGGTTCTTGCCGAAGCCGATGCCCGGATCGAGCACGATGGCGTCTTTCGCGACGCCGGCTGCGAGGCAGGCCTCTGCCCGCTCACGCAGGTAAGCCGTGACTTCGGACACCACGTCCTCATAGTGCGGCGCGGCCTGCATGCTTTGCGGCTGCCCCTGCATGTGCATGAGGCACACCGCCGCACGATGCCGCAGCACGACCGCCAGCGCGCCGCCTTCTTCGAGCGCCCGGATGTCGTTGACCAGATGCGCGCCCGCGGAACAGGCGGCCTCCATCACCGCCGGCTTGAACGTATCGACCGAGATCACGACATCGAGGCGGCGACGCAGGGCGTCGATCACCGGAACGACGCGGTCGAGCTCCTCCTGCAAGGGCACCGGCGGAGCGCCAGGGCGCGTCGATTCACCGCCGACATCGATGATGCGCGCGCCTTCGGCGAGCATCTGTTCGGCGCGCAGCACTGCCGCATCGAGCCGCGTGAATCGTCCGCCATCGGAGAACGAATCCGGCGTGACGTTCAAGATGCCCATGACCGCCGGCTCGGTCAGGTCGAGGATTCGATCGGGAAGCTGCAGCCGGGCCATTGAAACCTTGCAAAGAAAGAGGCCGGCGCTGGGCCGGCCTCGGTTACCGATGAGTGTGAGCGACGCGCCTTACGGGGGCGAACCGGCCGGCCGCGGGTTGACCGGCGGCATCGCACCGGCACCGGTCCCGCTGCCACTGCTGCGCGGCGGCGGATTCGGGCGGTTGTTGTCGTTGTTCCAGGATTCCGGCGGGCCGGGTTGACGGCCTTCCATGATGTCGCGGATCTGGTCGCTGTCGATCGTCTCGTACTTGAGCAGGGCCTCGGCCATCACATGGAGCTTCTCCATGTTGTCGACGAGGATCTGCTTGGCGCGGGCATAGTTGCTCTCGATGACGCCGCGCACTTCGAGGTCGATCGCGTGGGCGGTGTCGTCCGAGACGCTCTTGGTCTGCGTCACGCTCTTGCCCAGAAAGACTTCGCCATTGTCCTCGGAGTACGAAAGCGGCCCGAGCTTGTTCGACATGCCCCACTTGGTGACCATGTTGCGGGCGATGTCGGTGGCGCGCTCGATGTCGTTCGACGCGCCCGTCGTCACCTTGTCGAAGCCGAAGATCAGTTCCTCGGCGAGGCGGCCGCCGAACAGCGAGCAGATCTGGCTGTTGAGGCGCTCCAGCGTGTAGCTGTAGCGGTCCTCCTCGGGCAGGAACATCGTCACGCCGAGCGCGCGACCACGCGGAATGATCGTGACCTTGTAGACCGGATCGTGATCCGGCACCGACAGGCCGACGATCGCGTGACCGGCCTCGTGATAAGCGGTGAGCTTCTTCTCGCTCTCGGACATGACCATCGAGCGGCGCTCGGCGCCCATCATGATCTTGTCCTTGGCCTTCTCGAAGTCGTCGTGATCGACCAGGCGCTTGTTGGCACGGGCGGCGAACAGCGCCGCCTCATTGACGAGGTTGGCCAGATCGGCGCCCGAGAAGCCCGGCGTCGCCCGCGCGATGATCTCGGGCTTGACGTTGTCCGCCAGCGGCACGGCGCGCATGTGAACCTTGACGATCTGCTCGCGGCCACGCACGTCGGGCAGCGGCACCACGACCTGGCGATCGAAGCGGCCCGGACGCAGCAGCGCCGGATCGAGCACGTCGGGGCGGTTGGTCGCGGCGATGACGATCACGCCTTCGCTGCCTTCGAAACCATCCATCTCGACGAGCAGCTGGTTGAGCGTCTGCTCGCGTTCGTCGTGACCACCGCCCAGGCCGGCGCCACGATGGCGGCCGACGGCGTCGATCTCGTCGATGAAGATGATGCACGGAGCATGCTTCTTGGCCTGCTCGAACATGTCGCGCACGCGGCTCGCGCCGACGCCGACGAACATCTCCACGAAGTCCGAACCCGAGATCGCGAAGAACGGCACGCCGGCTTCACCGGCGATGGCCTTGGCGAGCAGGGTCTTGCCGGTGCCCGGAGAGCCGACCATCAGCACGCCACGCGGAATCTTGCCGCCGAGCTTCTGGAACTTGCCCGGATCCTTCAGGAAGTCGACGAGTTCGGCCACTTCCTGCTTGGCCTCTTCGACGCCGGCGACGTCGTTGAACGTGATCTTGACCTGATCGGCGTTGAGCATGCGGGCACGCGATTTGCCGAAGCTCATCGCCCCGCGCCCGCCCGCCCCGCCCTGCATCTGGCGCATGAAGTAGACCCAGACCGCGATCAGCAGCAGGATCGGCCCGAAGCTGAACAGCAGCTGCGTCAGCAGCGGCGTTTCGCGCGGCTTTTCGCCCGTGAACTTGACGCGGTTTTCGATCAAATCCTTGATGAGGCCGGAGTTGTTGGTCTCGGGGCTGATCGTCACAAAGCGCGAACCGCCTTTCAGCTCGCCATGCAGCTGATCACCGGAGATCAGGACTTCGGAGACATTGCCCTGCTTGACCTGATCGAGGAAGGCCGAATAATCGATTTCGGGTTGTGCTCGGCTGCGGCCGGCGAAGCTCTGGAATACCGTCATCAATACGATGAGGATGACGACCCAAAGCAGGAGATTTTTGGCCAGATCGTTCAAGCGCGTTCCTTCCCATCCATTCAGAGCGGCAGACCGCTCGTTTTGAACCTTACACCCGCAAATAGTTTCGCGCTACCAAGTAAACCTCGCGGCTGCGAGGCCTGGAAGCCTTGGGTTTCCGGATACTGACGGAGCCGAACTGACTCCGCACCGTCTTCAAATACGCGTCGAAACCTTCACCCTGGAACACCTTGACCACATAGGCCCCGCCCTTCTTCAAGTGACCGGCGCAGAACTCCAGCGCCAGCTCACATAGATAAAGAGAGGAAGCCTGATCGGCGGCGTCCACACCGCTCATGTTGGGGGCCATGTCCGACAATACAAGGTCGACGGCCGGAATCCCGCTGGCGACGCCGACGCGGGATTCGAGCTCGCGCAGGACCGACTCTTCGCGAAAGTCGCCGAGGATGATCTCGACGTCCTTGAGCGGCTCGATCGGCAGGATGTCGAGCGCGACGAGCCGGCCCTTGCTGCCGAGCAGCGGCCGCGTGATCTGGCTCCAGCCGCCCGGCGCGGCCCCGAGATCGACGACGATCATGCCCGGACGGACGAGCCTGTCCTTCTCGAGGATCTCCTGGAGCTTGAACACCGCGCGCGAGCGGTAACCGAGCTTTCTGGCCTTCTGGACATACAGGTCGGCCTCGTGCTCGGCGAGCCAGCGGGCACTGCTGTCGCTGCGTTTCTGGGTCATGCGAACAGCCGGGGAACGAGAGACGGGGAACGGGAGACGAACCGACGTGAGGTTACGTCTCCCGTCTCTCGTTCCCCATCTCCCGTCATCAGATGTACTCCACCTTCACGATCTCGAGCTCACGCGATCCACCCGGGGCGCGGACTTCCACCACGTCGCCCTCTTCCTTGCCGATCAGGGCGCGTGCGATCGGCGAGTTGTACGAGATCAGGCCAGCCTTGGAATCGGCTTCATCTTCTCCGACGAGCTGGTAACGCAATTCTTCTTCGCTGCTCGTGTCGGCCACCGTCACCGTGGCGCCGAAAATCACCTTGCCGGTGTTCTCCATCGTCGTCACGTCGATCACTTGCGAATTGCCGAGCTTGCCTTCGATTTCGCCGATGCGGCCTTCGGTGAAGCTCTGCTGTTCGCGGGCCGCGGCGTATTCGGCGTTCTCCTTGAGATCGCCGTGCGCACGGGCCTCGGCGATCGCCGCGATGACGCGCGGGCGCACTTCGGACTTGAGGTGTCGCAGTTCTTCGCGCAGCTTTTCGGCGCCACGGACGGTGAGAGGCGTTTTGGTCATGTTGATTGATCGATGAAGAAAAAAACGGCCAGGCCGACGATGCGCCGGCCTGGCCCTACCGTACCTTAAACCGTCGTCAGGCTGCTATGCAGGGACTGCAGGCGGTTGACGTCGAGCGCGTCGAGGTGGTCCATCGCGATGGCCGCCGCATAGGCGCCCGAGATGGTCGTGAAGTAGCAGAGCTTGTGTTGGATGGCGGCGGCGCGGATCGAGCGCGATTCCTCGATCGACCGCTTGCCTTCCGTGGTGTTGGCGATGAACTGGATCTCGCCGTTCTTGATCATGTCGACGCAGTGCGGCCGGCCTTCCTTGACCTTGTTGACGCCCTCGCAGGCGATGCCGGCCTTGCGGATCAGCTCGGCGGTGCCGTGGGTGGCGACGACGCGGAAGTTCTTCGCGGCGAGCAGGCGGGCCAGATCGACGGCCTTGGCCTTGTCGCTGTCGCGCACCGAGATGAACGCCGTGCCCTGGCGCGGAACCGTCATGCCGGCCGCGAGCAGCGACTTGTTGAAGGCTTCGCCGAAGTGCACGCCCACGCCCATGACTTCGCCGGTCGAGCGCATTTCCGGCCCGAGCAGCGGATCGACGCCCGGGAACTTGCCGAACGGGAACACCGATTCCTTGACCGAGTAATAGGCCGGAATGATTTCCTTGTCGACGCCCTGGCTGGCCAGGCTCTGGCCGGCCATGCAGCGCGCCGCGATCTTCGCGAGCGGGCGGCCGGTGGCCTTGGACACGAACGGCGAGGTCCGCGAGGCGCGCGGATTGACTTCGAGCAGGTAGACCGTCTCGCCCTGCACCGCGAACTGCGCGTTCATGAGGCCGACGACGTTGAGCGCGCGCGCGAGCTTTTCCATCTGGCCGCGGATGTCGTCGACGACGTGCTTGGGCAGCGAGTACGGCGGCAGCGAGCAGGCCGAATCGCCCGAGTGCACGCCGGCTTCCTCGATGTGCTCCATGACGCCGCCGATCACCACGCGCTCACCGTCGGCGAGCGCATCGACGTCGACTTCGATGGCGTTGTTGAGGAAGCGGTCGAGCAGCACCGGCGAGTCGTTGCTGACTTTCACCGCTTCGGTCATGTAGCGGTTGAGGTCTTCGTCGTCGTGGACGATTTCCATCGCGCGGCCGCCGAGCACGTAGCTCGGCCGCACGACGAGCGGATAGCCGACCCTTGCGGCCACCGCGAGCGCCTGCTCGTTCGAAGTGGCGACGCCGTTCGGCGGCTGGCGCAGCTTGAGTTCGTCGACGAGCTTCTGGAAGCGCTCGCGATCTTCGGCGAGGTCGATCGCATCGGGCGTGGTGCCGATGATCGGCGCGCCGGCGGCTTCGAGCTGGCGCGCGAGCTTGAGCGGCGTCTGGCCGCCGAACTGCACGATCACGCCGGCCGGCTTTTCGAGGTCGATGATTTCCATCACGTCTTCGAAGGTCAGCGGCTCGAAGTACAGGCGATCCGAGGTGTCGTAGTCGGTCGACACGGTCTCCGGATTGCAGTTGACCATGATGGTTTCATAGCCGTCTTCGCGCAGCGCGAGGCTCGCGTGCACGCAGCAGTAATCGAACTCGATGCCCTGGCCGATGCGGTTCGGGCCGCCGCCGAGCACGACGATCTTCTTGCGATCGGTGGGCTTGGCTTCGCATTCCTCGTCGTAGGACGAATACATGTAGGCCGTGGTCGAGGCGAATTCGGCCGCGCAGGAATCGACGCGCTTGTAGACCGGACGCACGCCGAGCGCATGACGCAGCTTGCGCACGTCGAGTTCGTCGTAGCCGAGCAACTTGGCGAGGCGGCGATCCGAAAGCCCCATCCGCTTGTAGCGGCGCAGCTGATCGGCGCTGATCTTGCTGCGATCGAGCTTGGCGATCTCGGCCTCGGTCGCGATGATTTCGTGGATCTGCTCGAGGAACCACGGATCGATCTTCGACAGGCGATGCACTTCGTCGACCGACATGCCCGAGCGGAAGGCATCACCAACGAACCACAGGCGCTTGCTGCGCGCGGTGATCAGTTCTTCGCGAATCTTGTCGAGGTTGGTTTCGCGGAAATCCGGCACCTGCGGATCGAAGCCGTCCGAACCGGTTTCGAGGCCGCGCATGGCCTTGAGCAACGATTCCTGGAAGTTGCGGCCCATGGCCATGACTTCGCCGACCGACTTCATCTGCGTGGTCAGGCGCGAATCGGCCTGCGGGAACTTCTCGAACGTGAAGCGCGGAATCTTGGTGACGACGTAGTCGATGCTCGGCTCGAAGCTCGCCGGCGTGACGCCGCCGGTGATTTCGTTGCGCAGTTCGTCGAGCGTGTAGCCCACCGCGAGCTTGGCCGCGACCTTGGCGATCGGGAAACCCGTCGCCTTCGAGGCGAGCGCCGACGAACGCGAGACGCGCGGATTCATTTCGATGACGATGATGCGGCCGTCGTCCGGGCTGATCGCGAACTGCACGTTCGAGCCGCCGGTGTCGACGCCGATCTTGCGCAGCACCTTGATGCTGGCGTCGCGCAGCAGTTGGTATTCCTTGTCGGTCAGCGTCTGCGCCGGCGCGACGGTGATCGAATCGCCCGTGTGCACGCCCATCGGATCGAAGTTCTCGATCGAGCAGACGATGATGCAGTTGTCCTTGCGGTCACGCACCACCTCCATCTCGAATTCCTTCCAACCGAGCAAGGATTCCTCGATGAGCACTTCGGTGGTCGGCGACAGGTCGAGACCGCGCATGACGATCTCCTCGAACTCTTCGACGTTGTAGGCCACGCCGCCGCCCGAGCCGCCGAGCGTGAAGCTCGGGCGGATGATGACCGGATAGCCGATCTGCTCCTGGATGTAGCGCGCCTCGTCCATCGAATGCGCGACACCCGAGCGCGCGCTGCCGAGACCGATTTCGGTCATCGCATCGCGGAACTTCTGGCGGTCTTCGGCGAGATCGATCGCATGCTCGTTCGCACCGATCATCTCGACGTTGAATTTCTTCAGCACGCCGTTGCGCGCGAGGTCGAGCGCGCAGTTCAGCGCGGTCTGCCCGCCCATGGTCGGCAGCACCGCGTCGGGCCGCTCGGCCTCGATGATCTTGGCGACCGTCTGCCAGCGGATCGGCTCGATGTAGGTCGCATCGGCCGTGTCCGGGTCGGTCATGATCGTGGCCGGATTCGAGTTGACCAGGATCACGCGATAGCCTTCGGCGCGCAGCGCCTTGCAGGCCTGGGCGCCGGAGTAGTCGAACTCGCAGGCCTGGCCGATCACGATGGGACCGGCGCCGATGATGAGGATACTTTTGAGGTCTGTGCGTTTTGGCATGGCGTCTTATCGTCGTCAGTTCAGGCTCGCGGTCGCGAGCTTCGCGCCGAATCCGAGGAATAAAGCCCCGGCGCCGCCGGTGAGTGCGGCGGACAGGCGCTGGCGGCGGCGAAACGCGCCGGCAAGTCGAGCGCCGCCGAAAATCAGCGCGCTCAGGTAAACAAAACTCATGGCCTGGGCGATGAGGCCCAGGATCGAGAAGGCCAGCACCGAATGGGCGTAGGCCGGATCGACGAACTGGATGAAGAAGGCCATGAAGAACAGGATCGCCTTCGGATTCAGCAGGCTGATCACGAGCGCGCGGCGGAACAGATCGGCAGTGGTCGCGACCACCGGCACCGTTCGCTCCGGATCTTCGGGCGAAGCGGTGGCACCCCTGAACACGCTGCGCAGCATCGACACGCCGATCCAGGCCAAATAGGCCGCGCCGGCGTACTTGAAAACCGTGAACGCCGCCGGGTAGGCCTTGAGCAGCGAGGCCACGCCGCCGGCCGCGAGCAGCATGAGCACCGCATCGCCGAGAAACACGCCGCAGGCGGCGCGATATCCCGCGCCCACGCCGTGACCGGCCGCGGTGCTCAGCACGAACAGCGAGTTCGGGCCGGGCAGCAGCACGACGACCAACGTGCCGAGCAGGTAAGTCGGCAGGTCGATGATTCCAAACCCTTCCATCGCGACCCTTAGACGGTGGCCGTCATCGACTGCACGAAGCGATCGAACAGGTAATCGACGTCGTGAGGGCCGGGGCTGGCTTCCGGGTGGCCCTGGAAGCTGAAGGCCGGCGCGTCGGTGAGCCGGATGCCCTGGTTCGAGCCGTCGAACAGCGAGCGATGCGTGGCGACCACATTGGCCGGCAGCGTCGCCTCGTCGACCGCGAAGCCGTGGTTCTGGCTCGTGATCAGCACGCGGCCGGACTCCATGTCCTGCACCGGGTGATTCGCGCCGTGGTGGCCGGTGCTCATCTTGAGCGTTTTGGCGCCCGCGGCGAGACCGAGAATCTGGTGGCCGAGGCAGATGCCGAACAGCGGCAGCTTGCGGGCGAGGAACTCGCGCGCGGCCTCGATCGCGTAGGTGCAGGGCTCCGGATCCCCTGGGCCGTTGGCCAGGAACACGCCGTCGGGCTTGAGCTTGAGCACTTCCGCGGCCGGCGTCTGCGCCGGCACCACGGTGATGCGGCAGCCGCGATCGACGAGCATGCGCAGGATGTTGCGCTTGACGCCGAAATCGTAGGCGACGACGTGGAAGCGCTCGTCCTTCAACTGCGTTTCGCGGTTGGATTCCAGCTCCCACGAACCCGTGGTGTAGCTGTAGGGCTCGCGCACCGACACCACCTTGGCGAGGTCCATGCCCTTGAGGCCGGGGAACTCGCGGGCCGCGGCCAGCGCGGCGGCTTCGTCGACCGAATCACCGGCGACGATGCAGCCGTTCTGCGCACCTTTTTCGCGCAGCAGGCGCGTCAGCCGACGCGTATCGATCTCGGCGATCGCCACGACCTTGTGCTGCTGCAGGTAGCCCGAGAAATCGAGCGTCGAGCGCCAGTTGGAATGCGGGCGCGGCACTTCGCGCAGCACCAGGCCGGAAATGTGGACTTCGGACGATTCGGCGTCTTCGTCGTTGCTGCCGACGTTGCCGATGTGCGGATAAGTCAGGGTGACGATCTGCCGGCGGTACGAGGGATCGGTCATGATCTCCTGGTAACCGGTCATCGCCGTGTTGAAAACGACTTCTCCGACCGTCTGACCGTCGACGCCAATCGAAACACCTTTGAAAACGCTGCCATCGGCGAGGGCGAGCAGGGCCGGCTTGCGATTCATCATCGGCTCTTGGGGGCTCTAGGGACTAGGGGCGCTAATCGAATTGCGGACATGGAAAAGGGGGCGGCGATGAACCCGCTGAAGTGCTCGGCACTTCTGCGGGAGCCTCGGGAGCCCCCTCGCGATTAGGCCGGCAGTTTACGCGACAAGCCCGACTGCGTAAACGACGAATACGCGATCGAACGCCGGCCAAAGTGTCCAGGGCGACAGCCAAGCCCTTGTCGGCAAAAAACTTTCAGCAGCGCGAACGACAGCCGGATTCAGAGCAGCGACATCTGACCGCCCGCTCCGGGAACACGGAACTGGCTGAAGTCGAGCTCGACCGTCGCGTCCCGACCGGCGTTGAGCCCGTAGCGCTTGCAGGCCAGCCGGAAGCGCTGGGCGGTCAGTTCGGCGTACTGCCCCTGCCCGCGCATGCGCGTCCCGAATTCGGCCACGTAATCCTTGCCACCTCGCATCTGCCGAACCAGGCTCATGACGTGCTCGGCCTTGAGCGGATAGCGCTGGGCCAGCCACTCGCGGAACAGGTCCTTCACCTCCCAGGGCAGGCGCAGCATGGTGTAGCTCGCGTGGCGGGCGCCGGCTTCGGCCGACAGCTCGAGCACGCGGTCCATCTCGTGATCGTTCACGAACGGAATCACCGGTGAGAACATCACCCGAACCGGAACGCCGATCCCGGCCAGCTTGCGCATGATGCGCAGCCTCGCGGCGGCCGAGCTCGCGCGCGGCTCGAGGTCGCGCTTGAGCTCGTCGCGCAGGCTCACGAGCGTGATGCCGACGTGGACGAGCCGCAGTTTCGCCATTTCGGCGAGCAGATCGAGATCGCGCTCGATCGTCGCGCCCTTGGTGATGATGCCGACCGGGTGCCGGAACTCGAGCAGCGTTTCGAGCAGCCGCCGGGTGATGCGGTGCTCGCGCTCGATCGGCTGGTAGCAGTCGGTATTGACCCCGAGCACGATGATCTTGGGCTCGTAGCGCGGCCGGCGCAGCTCGGCGTCGAGCAGCTCCGGCGCATTGCCTTTGTAGAACAGCTTGGTCTCGAAATCGAGGCCCGGAGACAGGTTCAGGTAGGAATGCGTGGGCCGGGCGAAGCAGTAGATGCAGCCGTGCTCGCAACCGCGATACGGGTTGATCGACTGCTCGAAACCGATGTCGGGCGAATCGTTGCGGCTGATGATCGACCTGGCGCGCTCCTCGCGCACCTCGGTCCTGAACGCGGGCAGCGGCTCGACGGGCAGATCCCAGCCATCGTCGAAGACCTCGCGGCGCAACGACTCGAAGCGTCCTTCCGGGTTCGAGCCGGCGCCGCGACCTTTGCGGGGCTCAGCCGGAGTCATCGCTCGCGCCCTAGCCGCCCGGCCCGGCGGCGTAGTCGAGCGCGAGGTTGGCGAGCGTGCGCACGCCGAGCGGCAGCATGGCCTCGTCGAGATGGAAGCGCGGCGAATGGTTCGCCGGCCAGTCCTCGGCGGGCGTTCCGGGCGTGCGCCCGCCGATGAACACGAACAGGCCCGGAATCTGCTGCTGGAAGAACGAGAAATCCTCGGCCCCGAGCATCGGCGGCACGTCGAGCACCTTGCCTTCGCCAGCCACGCGGCTCAGCGTCGGCAGCATGCGCGCGGTCAGCTTGGGGTCGTTGAAGGTGACCGGATACGCATGGCCCGCCCCGATCTCGACCGTCGCGCTCGCACCGGCGCTTTCGGCGATCTTGCCGGCCGTGCGCTTTACGCGCTCGTGCAGCTCCTGCTGCATGCCGGTGTCGAGCGCGCGCAGCGTGCCCTTCATGACCACCTGATCCGGGATGATGTTGCCGCGCACCCCGCCCTCGATCTTGCCGATCGTCACGATGACGGGCGCCTGGCTGATGTCCATCTGCCGGCTCGCGATCGTCTGCAGGCCGTCGATGATCTGCGCGCTGACCGCGATCGGATCGATGCCGGCCCAGGGCCGCGCGCCGTGGGTCTGCTTGCCGCGCACGGTGATGGTCAGGTCGTCCGAACTCGCCATCGCCCCGCCCGATCGGATCGCGAGCTGGTCGGCATCCCACTGCGAGAACACGTGCAGGCCGAAGATCACTTCGGGCTTCGGCGCCTGGCTGAGCACGCCCTGCTTGACCATGAGCTCGGCACCGCCATGCTC
Organism: Hydrocarboniphaga sp. FW305-C-57; assembly: GCF_058783045.1. Classification (NCBI taxonomy): domain Bacteria; kingdom Pseudomonadati; phylum Pseudomonadota; class Gammaproteobacteria; order Nevskiales; family Nevskiaceae; genus Hydrocarboniphaga; species Hydrocarboniphaga sp. FW305-C-57. The sequence goes on from NZ_JBYSYG010000008.1 coordinate 190,278, forward strand.
GCCCTCGGGCGCGCCTTCCTCGGCGGGCTGGAAGATCAGCTTGAGCGTACCGGGCCAGTCGGCCTTGAGCTTGGTCGCGACCTCGGCGACGCCGAGCAGCACCGCCATGTGGCTGTCGTGCCCGCAGGCGTGCATGACGCCGACGTCCTTGCCGTCGAAGCTGCCCTTTACCTTGGATTTGAACGGCAGATCGACGTCCTCGACCACCGGCAGGCCGTCCATGTCGGCGCGCAGCGCGATCACCGGGCCGGGCTTGCCGCCCTGCAGCACGGCGACGACGCCGGTGTTGGCGACGCCCGTCTGCACCGAGAGGCCGAGCTTGCGCAGTTTCTTGGCGACGTAGGCCGCGGTGTTGGTCTCGCGGTTCGACAGCTCCGGATGCTCGTGGAACCAGCGGCGGTTCTCGACCAGCGTCGGTTGCAGCTGAGTCGTGAGCCGATCGACTTCGGCGCGCAGATCGTCGGCGGCCTGCGCGGAAAAGCCAGGCAGGAGCAGGACGGCGGAGAAAATGGTGATTCGAAGGTTCATGCCGTCGGCTCCGCAGGTTTTACGCCAGGACATCCTTCATCGAATACAGCCCGGGCGCCTTGCCCTGCAGCCAGTGCGCCGCGCGCAGCGCACCATTCGAGAAATTGGCGCGGTTGCTGGCCTTGTGCGCGATCTCCACGCGTTCGCCGTCGCCGAGGAACATCACCGTGTGATCACCGACGACGTCGCCGCCGCGGATCGTCGCGAAGCCGATGTCGGTGCGCGTGCGCGCGCCGGTGTGGCCTTCGCGCGCATACACCGCGTGCTCGCGCAGCGAACGGCCGACGCCGCGCGCCGCCGCCTCGCCGAGCATCAGCGCGGTGCCGCTCGGCGCATCGACCTTGTGCCGGTGATGCGCCTCGACGATCTCGATATCCACCGTCTCGCCGAGCACGCGCGCCGCATGTTCGACGAGCGCCAGACACAGATTCACGCCGATGCTGAAATTGCCCGACAGGCAGATCGGAATGCGCTTGGACGCGGCTTCGATCAGCGCGCGCTGATCGGCCGAAAAACCGGTGGTGCCGATCACCATGCCCTTGCCGCTCGCGAGGCAGGTCTCGAGCGCACCGAGCGTGCCTTCGGGGCGCGTGAAATCGATCAGCACGTCGTAATCGGCGACGGCTGCGCGCGGATCGGCGGACAGCTTCACGCCGTCGGCGATCGGCTGGCCGATGCCGGGTGCATCGGCCCGGTCGAAGGCGGCGCCGAGGCGCAGGCTGGAATGATTCGGAACAGCTTCGAGCAGCGCCCGGCCCATGCGGCCGGCGGCTCCGAGAATGGCGATGCGAGTCTGGGTCATGAACGTCTCCGACGAGGCGCGCAGTCTATCGCGACTGCCTCGCGCCCCGCCGTGTCGGCCCGGTGACAGCCGCGATGACGGCGTTTACAGCCCGAGCTTCTTGGCCTGCTGCCAGAGCGCTTCCATCGCATCGAGACGCCGCGGATCGCCGAGGGCGGGCAGCGTCTGCGCGTGCTGCATCACGTACCCGTAGCGACGATTGAATTTCGCATTGGCACCGGCCAGCGCGGCGGCCGGATCGACGCCCAGATGACGCGCGAGATTGACGACGACGAACAGCAGGTCGCCGAGTTCGTCCTGCCGGCGCTCGAGGCTCTGGTCGACGGTTTCGCGCAACTCGCCGAGCTCTTCCGCGATCTTGTCCCAGAGCGGATCGAGCTCGTTCCAGTCGAAGCCTTCGCGCGCCGCGTCTTCCTGCAGCTTCGCCGCGATCGTCAGCAGCTCGCTCATGCGCCGACGACCTTGCGGCAGAGGTTGCGCAGCATCGCGGCCGTGGCGCCCCAGATCGCGTACTCGCCGTAGGCGACTTCGAGGAATGGCACTTCGACGCCGCCGCGATCGAGCGTCTTCGACACGTAGTTCGCCGGATCGAGCAGCCACGACAACGGCACTTCGAACACGGAGGCGACTTCGATCGCGTCGAGACGCAGCTCGGGCAGCTTGCGGATGATGCCGACCACCGGCGTGACCCTGAACAGCGAGATGGTCGGAATGTCGTCGAGATAGCCGATGACTTCGACATGCTCGCGGCCGAGGCCGATTTCCTCTTCGGCTTCGCGCAGCGCGTTGTCGGCGGTGGAAACATCGGGAGGATCGCGACGCCCGCCCGGAAACGCGATCTGCCCCGAGTGATTGCGCATGAGTTCGGAGCGACGCGTCAGCAGCACGCTGGGTTCGCGCTCGTGCGCGATGATCGGCACGAGCACGGCGGCCGGGCGCAGCGCGGCGATCCATTCGGGCGTCAGCAGCTCTGCGGCCTGCGGCGGCAGCTCCCGGTGCGAGAACGCGCGATCCTGCTCGCTGGTTCCAGCCAGCGCGGCGCGCAACCGGCGCTCCCAGCCGGCGAGCCCGGCGCTCGCGCGCGAATCCGATTCGTCCGGCTCGCGTGGCATAGTGGCTTCGCCTTCATCCAGACCGCTACTCACAAACACCTCCTCGTGGACGATCTTCTTTCAGCTGATCGCTGGCGCTCCCTGCGTGAACTCGACGAGTCGCTGCAACGGCCCAAGGGCTCGGCGTTTCGCGCGTTTCGCCTCATCGAGGAGCGTTGGCGGGAAGCGCGCGATTTCGTCGTGCTGCATCACGAGCGCGACCGCGAGCTCATCGATGCCTTGAGGCAGCGGCAGCGCATCTACGCCTCGACCGTCAACCTCGTGATGCTCTCGCCCGAACTCGCCGACGCGGTGCGCGCTCAAATGCGCCGCATGACCACCGACCCGGCCGAATAACCGGCGCCGAAGGCGCTCAGCACACCGATGTCGCCCGGCGCGAAATCCTGCTGATACTTGTGGAAGGCGATCACCGAGCCGGCCGAGCTCGTGTTCGCGTACTCGTCGAGAATTACCGGCGCCTCGGTGCGGTCGGCGTCGCGGCCGAGCAGCTTGCGCACGATGAACTCGTTCATCGACAGGTTGGCCTGGTGCAGCCAGTAGCGCTTGACCGCTTCGGGCTCGATCTGCAAATCGGCCAGGTGCGAGCCGATCAGCTCGGCCACCATCGGCACCACTTCCTTGAACACCTTGCGCCCTTCCTGGCGGAACAGCACGTCGTCCCAGCTGCGCTGCGTTTCTTCGGCGGAGTTCAAGAAACCGAAGTTGTTGCGGATGTTGTTCGAGAACTGCGTCTGCAGGCGCGTGCCGAGAATCTCGAAGCGCTGTTTCGATACCGACGACTCGACCGGCTCGATCACAATCGCGGTGGCGGCGTCGCCGAAGATGAAATGGCAGTCGCGATTGCGCCAGTTCAGATGGCCCGAGCAGATTTCCGCGCTGACCACGAGCGCGCACCTGGCGCTGCCGTTGCGCACCGCGTCGACGGCGGTCTGCACGCCGAACGCGGCCGAGGCGCAGGCCACGTTCATATCGAAGCCGAAGCCGCGCGCACCGAGCGCGGTCTGCAGCTCGACCGCCATCGCCGGATAGCCGCGCTGCATGTTCGAGCAGGCCATCAGCACGCAGTCGACGTCCTCGGGCTTGCGGCCCGCGGCGGCCAGCGCCTGGCGCGCGGCCGCGAGGCCCATCTCGACCATCAGCGAAGGCTCGTCGTTGCTGCGCAGCGGCAGGCTCGGACGCATGCGCTCGATGTCGAGCACGCCCGATTTGTTGAGCACGTAGCGCGATTTGATGCCCGAAGCCTTTTCGATGAATTCGCTGCTCGAAGCCGCGAGCGGCTGCATGGTTCCAGCCGCGATCGCCTCGGCCTCGCGCGTGTTGTGCGCCTCGACGTAGGCGTTGTACGAAGCGACGAGTTCGTCGTTGGAGATGGATTCGGACGGCGTGAACAGCCCGGTGCCGCTGATGCAGACGGATTTCATGGGAAAGACCTGTGAAGGATTGATGTCGTCCGGATCAGACGGCTGCGTAGGCGCCGGCACGCCAGCCCGCGCGGTTCATGGCTTCTTCGATCACCAGTTTCGGCGTCTGTTCGCGGCGGATCGACAGGTGCGAGCCCTGATACCAGGTGACCGGAACGCCCCAGTGCCGCGACAGCATGACCGGATGGCGCGGTGCGACGATGCGATCACCAGTGGCCGCGAAGATGTGCAGGTTGCGCGCATCGAGCTTGGGCTTCTGCACGAGCGGCGAGACGATGTGCAGGATGTCCTGGTAGCGCTGCTGATCGAGCCCGCGCCAGCACAGATAGCGCTGGTGCATCGGCGGCACGTAGCGCCACAGGCCGGTCGCCAGATCGACCAGCGGAACGCCGGCGATGACGAAATCGAGCTTGTCGTCATAGCCCGCGAGCAGGCTCGCGTTGTAGCCGCCGAGGCTGATGCCGTAGACGCCGATGCTGATGCCTTCTTCCATGCTGCGCAGCCAGGCCAGCCAGCGGCGCAGGTCCCACAGCGCCTGCGACTCGGCGTAGAGTAGATCGAGCAGGTCGCCATCGAGATAGTGATCGCCCGTGCGCAGGCCGATCTTGCGCGTGCCGTGCAGCGGCAGCGTCGGCATGATCACGTTGAGGCCGAGGTGGTGATGCAGATAACCCGGCGAGAACAGCGAGAAATCCATCATCGGCACGCCCATGCGGTAGCCGTGGATGCACATGATCCACGGCCGCGGGGCGCCCGGATGGCGTAGCACGTTGGCGACGCAGCGGCTGTTGCTCTCGTGGCCGAGCCAGGTCTGCGCGCCGGGCAGATCGGGCGGCAGCGAAAAGCCGCTGTCGAAGCTCACGCGCTCGTACTCGAAGCCGTAGATGCGCGCGTTGTGGCTTTGCACGCGCTCGGGCGGCGGCGGCTCCTTGTGGAAGGTTTCGGGCCGTGCCTGCCAGCCGCCGTCGTCGAGCATCTTCTCGAGCTTGACGGCCTCGTCGCTCATGCGCGCCGCCTCGTCGCCGCTCGGCACCGATGCCGAGGCCAGGAAGTAGCCGAGCACGGCCTCGTCCATGCCGGCCTTGAAGCTCATCTTCCAGTCCAGGTGCAGGTCGGCTGCGCCTTCGTAGACCGGCTCGTTGCGCAAGCCGACACGACCGGCGACGAGGAAAGACCCCGCGAACAGCAGCGCCGCGACCAGCGCGGGCGCGAAGCCTTCGGCGACGACCAGCGGAACGCTCAGCAGCGCACCGAGCGCCGAGCCCAGGCCCATGTACGCGGTCACGCGCGGATCGCCCGGCATCATCAGCATCGCCACCGCCGAGGCCAGTACGAGCACGCCGGGCACGCCGGCGAACAGCCACCAGAGCAGGTGATCGTGGCTCGCGATCGCGTAAAGGCCCGTGATCAGCGGCACGATGGCGGACCACTCCCACTGCCTCGGTGTCGCCAGTTGCATGGACATGGTGAATCTCCTCGAAGAACGAAATCGGAAGCTAGGCCTGGGTCAGAATCCGGTACAGGCTCAGCGCGGCCGGTACCGCGGCGACCAGCAGGCAGGCCTGCAATCCCCAGGCCCAGTTCCAGCGGCGCCAGAAACCCACGAAGCCGGCCAGGAACATCAGGCCCACGATCGTGAAGATCAGCGTGCTGGCGAGCAGCATCGGCATCTGGCCGCGCAGCGAAGGCGACAGATCGAGCACGAACGAATACAGGATGCAGACCACGCCCTGCACGATGCCCAGGGTCAGGCATAGCGCACCGAGCGCGGCGTCGAAGATCATCAGGAACTTCTTCATCGTTTGGACGGATTCTTTTTTCGTTCGCGGCGCTGGGCCGGCCGCAGCAGCTTGAGCAAGGGCAGGAGCTCGCGCGCGACCTTGGGCTGCTGCGCTCCGGCCTTGATGAGCAGGCGCGTGAAGCCCCGCAGGATCTGGTCGCGCGACTCGAACAAGCTGCCGACGAAGGGAATGTGGCGATCGTCCATCACCGTGACCCGCTCGCCGGGCTGATCGCCGAAGCGGAAGGCGACGGTCAGCCGGATGTCGACGGGCTCGCGCGAGCGGCGTCCGGAGCGGCGACCTGAGGGATCGCGTGCCTTGGCTATCATGTGGCTCCTTCTCCGCGGTTCTCGGTCACACGATGACTCCCGACAAGCTCGTCTGTTTCGCACACGGCAAGGAAAGCGGCCCGTGGGGCATCAAGATCACGCATCTTGCTGCGATCGCACGCGAACAGGGCTTCGACGTGATGAGCCCGGATTATAGTCAGTCCGCCGATCCCGACGTGCGCGTGGCCCAGTTGATCGATCTCGAGCCGAAGGCCCGCTGTCTCGTCCTCGTAGGGTCTAGCATGGGCGGCTACGTGTCGGCGATGGCCTGCGAGACACTGCGTCCCACCGCACTGATGCTGCTGGCCCCGGCGCTGTACTTTCCGGGCTGGGATCGGGAGCCCACGGGTATTCCGCGACTCTGCACGGTGGTGCATGGCTGGGGAGACGAGATCGTTCCGTACGAACGCGGCCTGCGCTTCGCCCGGCGCAACAAGGCGGCGCTGCACCTGCTCGATTCCGATCATGGGCTCAACGACAAATTGCCCGAGCTGGGTCGCCTGTTCGCCGCGATGCTCGAGCAGGCTGCGGTACAGTAGCGAACTCAGGATTCAAAAACTTCGGACTATTCGTGAACACATCGGTGCGTGAACGCTGGGAAGCGGTTTACCGCAAGACCGAATACAAGGTCATGCTGGAACAGCGGACCGTTTCATTGCGCATCGGCGAATACGACGCCGAGGCCGAACGCTTGATACAGGCCGAAACGGGGCTCAGGAACGAGTGGTTCATCATCACCCCGTGCAACCCGCGCTCCGAGCTCGCGCGCTCGGAACTCAACCTGTTCTACTTCAACCAGCTGCGCTACGAGCTCGAATCGCGCTCGGGCCAGTGGATACAGGCGCTCAACGTCGATCCTTCGCAGGAATGGCCCGACGAGCCGGGCTTTCTGATCACCGACGCCGATCGCGTCTGGATCATGGAACTCGGCACGCGCTTCTACCAGAACGCGATCGTCACCGCGAAGCTCGGCGAGGCCCCTCGCCTGCTCTGGCTGCCGGCCTGATCAGCCGGCCAAGGCGGTCACCGGCTGGTAGGCGCTGACGAACTCGGGCGGCATGCGCTTGGGCCGGCCGCTCTTCATGTCGACGCACACCCATTGCGTGCGCCCGCGCAGTACGGTCTTGCGGTCGCTCTCGCGAATCACCTGGTAGGCGCGCCACATGGTGAACTTGGCGTCGGTCTCGGCGATCCAGGTCGCGAGCCACAGCGTATCGCCCGCGAAGGTCGCAGCCAGGTAATCGAGCTCATGGCGGCGTGCGACGCAGCCGGTGCCGAGTCGCTCGTAGTCGGCGAAACCCAGGCCGAGCTGCTGCGAATGTCCCCAGGCCACCTGCTCGAGCCAGGACAGGTAGACCACGTTGTTGGTGTGCTGGAAATGATCGAGATGCTGCGGCTCCACGAGGACTTTCTGCGTGAACGGAGCGGCGACATCCCAGGGCAAGGCTTGCGGCGTATTCATCTAAAGTGGATCGCATTCAGGCAATGGGCATGCGCTATTGTGGCATCGACCCTGCTCTGAATTTCGCGGCAGGTGTCGGCGGAGTCAGTGCCTGCGGCCGCGCTGATCCACTAAGGTGACGCGGCATGGCCGCTGGCGCTCCGCCATGGTTCGACAGGGATATTCAGAGACAAGCCGATGATCAAGCGGGTCGTGTTCAATCAGAAAGGCGGTGTGGGCAAGACCACCATCGTTTGCAATCTGGCCGCCATCGCGGCCTCGCGCGGGCTGCGCACGCTCGTGGTCGACCTCGACACGCAGGGCAATTCGACGCAATACCTGCTCGGTCGCGGCGTGAAGGCCGAGCGCTCGGTGGCCGATTTCTTCGAATCGACGCTGTCGTTCTCGCTGCAGTCGCCGCCGTTCGTGAGCTATGCGACGGCAACCAACTTCGACAACCTCGAAGTCGTCGCCGCCGATCCGCGCCTCGAGGAGCTCATCGTCAAGCTCGAGGCCAAGCAGAAGATCTACAAGCTGCGCGACGCGCTCAGGAAGATCAAGGGCTACGACGCGGTGTTCATCGACACCCCGCCCGCGCTGAACTTCTATTCGCGCTCGGCGCTGATCGCCGCCGACCGCGTGCTGATCCCGTTCGACTGCGACGAGTTCTCGCGCCAGGCGCTCTATACGCTGATCGACAACATCCACGAGATTCGCGCCGATCACAACGAGGATCTGGCGATCGAGGGCATCGTGGTGAACCAGTTCCAGCCGCGCGCGAGCCTGCCGACGCGCGTCGTCGAGGAGCTCAAGGCCGAAGGCCGGCCACTGCTTGCGCAGACGCTGTCGAGCTCGGTGAAGGTCAAGGAAAGCCACGAGAAGCACAAGCCGCTGGTCTTCCTCGACGGCTCGCATCGCGTGACCAAGGAATATCTCGCGCTGTTCGATGCCTTGGAAGCGTGATCAACGCCCCTGAAAAGAGGCGCTCTGCGAATAAGCGTTGTGAGCGATGGCAGGTCGTGCGAGGACGGAGCACAGAAACCGGAGCGTGCATCAGCACGTGAGGATTTCGAGCACCGCCCTCGTGCGAGCTGCCGAGCGCAGCAGCTTATTCAGCGCGTGGTGCGCGTGTCCCAGAGTTCCGGCGGCTTGGGCGGCAGGTTCTTGAACGTGCCCATGTCGATGCCAGCCTGGCCGAGCACGCTGCCGTCCTGCATCGCGTAGTTCTGGTTCCAGCTGCGCAGGCGCGCGAGGTTGGCCGCGATCTCGGTGTTCTGCGGGGACAGGCGCTCGGCGCGTTGCAGCAGCGACAAGGCCTCGTGGAACTGGCCGGCTTCGGTCTTGGTGACCGCGAGGTTGTTCAGCGCGATCGGATCGAACGGGTTGACGTCTACGGCCTGGCCGAAGCTCGCCTCGGCGGCGGCGACGTCGCCCTGGGCGAAGTTCGTGCGGCCCTTGCTGTCGAAGCCGTCCGGCGCGTAGGCCGGGCCGCCGATGGCGTAGGCGCCGCCAGGACCGGTCTGGAACGGCGGCGGCGTCGCCGAGGTCGGCTGCGGACTCAGCGTGTCGGTGGCACAGGCCGCCACGGTGCCGAGCGCGGCGAGGACGATGAGCAGGCGCGTCATAGCGTCGGGTCTCCGAAATCGTAATAAGGCAGCAGCGAATTGGGCGGCCGGGAGGCCGAGCGCTGGCCGGAGAAGTAGAAGCGGATGTAGCCGAGGGCCTGGGCTTCTTCGTAGTCGCGTGCGTTGTCGAGCCCGAAGCGGGCGCCGGCGGCGAGGTTCGGCGCGATCAGGTATTCGAAGGCGCCGCCGAAATTGAAGCCGATGCCGGTCGAGTTCTGACCCGAATAGCCGGCGACCAGCGTGGTGGTGCCGTCCTCGCTCTCGTCGATCGCATCGATGATGCGCTGCTCCAAGGCCGCCTGCAGCGCCGAATCGTTCGGGAACGCGGCGGCGCCATCTTCCTTGAACGACTGGATGCCGAGCGCCGCGTTGAGCTTGTACGAGAAGCGGCCGCGGCCGCCCGACCACTCCACCGGAATCGCCACCGCGAAATAGCTCTGCGGGCTGAAGTAGCCGCCATGGCCCCAGGTGAAGCGGCGCAGGTTCTTGTCGTAGAAGAAGGTGGTGACGTTGAGGCCCCAGGTCACGCGCATGTCGCGCCTGTCGAGCGCGCGCACATAGAAGCCACCGCCGATCTCGTAGACGCTGTTGCGCGCCACGTTCTCGCCGTCGAGCACGTGGTAGCTGCCGTTGGCGTAGACGCCGTACTGGCCGAGGTCGTAGGCCATGTCGAGACGGCCGCCGGTCTTGGTCACCCCGCCCCAGGTGTCGCCCGTGAGCGGATCGACCGCGCCCGCGTAGGACAGCAGGCTGTCGGTCACCGAGCGGCGCGACAGGTCGAGCTTGAAGCTCACGGCGCCGAGGCTCGGCCTCCAGTTCAGGCCGCCGACCAGGGTTTCGACCGGAAAGCCCAGCGGGCTGCTGCCGATGTCGGCGGTGAAATCGGCGATCGAATACACCGCGCCGACGGCGACGCCCGATTCGTCCTGGGCGCGGCTGTAGCCGTCCGGAATTTCGGTCGCAAGCGCGGCCTGGCCGAACAGCGGCACCTGCTGGCCCGACAGGCTGCCGGCGTCGAGGAACACCGGCACCGCGCGGATGCGGAAGCGCCCGGCGTTGACGCCGGCGACCGAGAATTCGACCGGCGTTTCGATGTCGGTCAGCCGGTCGAGGCCGGACTGGCCGTCGCGGCTGCGCACACCGAGGCCGAACGAGGCCCAGGCCGTGCGCTTGGCGTTGATGTCGGCGATCTCGCGCAGCACTTCGTTGGGCGGATTGGCGGCCATGCGCCGGCGCTCGAGCACGAAATCGGGCGTCGACAGCACCGGGTCGGAGCGCAGGTCGACCGGGCCCGGCGGCGGCTGGCTGACGCCGTAGAGCGGCTGGGCCGACGGGTAGATCGGTGACGGCGCCGGCGCGATCTGCAGCGGCTGCTGCGCCGGGGCCGGCTGCACGTAGTTCGGCTGCGTGTAGACCGGCGCCGTGGTGATGACTTCGCGCGGCTGGCCCGGCAGCACACGCAGGCCCTGCTGGCGATATTCCTGCTCGGTCGCACCGACGCCGGGCGGCGCCGAATAGACCGCGGTCGGGGCCGGGGTCACATAGGTCTGCGCGGGCGCCGGCTGCACCGGATAGGACTGCGGCGGCTGCGCCTGCTGCGCACGCGCGGCGGCGCCCGGGTAGCGCGGGCCGCTGGCCGGGGTCTGCGAATAACGCGGATAGTCCGGAACAGACTGCACGGGAGCCTGCTGCGGAGCGACGTATTGGGGGGCCTGGACGCCGTTGATCTCGTCCATGTTGCGCAGCATCTCGTCGCGAAACGATTCGCGAGGGCGCGCTCTGCTCGGCACGGTGAGCTGGGTGCTCGGAGCGAGCTGCCGCGGCACGTAGCTCGGCACGCTGCTCGGAACCTGCTGCGGGTACTGCTGGACCTGCTGGACCGGCGCGCTGCCCTGAACCGGGCCGTACGGAACGCTGACGGCGCCGCTGCCCGGCGACTGCATCGTGTAGCTGTAGCGATCGGGCGCGGTCTGCACCCAGCCCGGGCTGCCGGCCGGCGGCGTGCTCGGCACCTGCACCACGTCGCCGTAGCGCGAGCGCTGCACGACCTGGCGCGAGTCGGATTCGGTCGACACCTTGATCAGGCGTCCCTGGCTCCACCAACGCGGCATCGCCACCAGCGCGTAGTCACCCTGCTGGCGGCGAGGCTTGCCCGATTTTTTCGGCGCCGGCTTCGGCACCGCGGCCGCGGCCGGAGGCGGGCGCGCGTGCGCGGGCACCAGCGCCACCGCGACGAGCTGGCCGGCGCCGGCCGTGGCACGCCGGGTTTTCGCGGCAGCCGGCCGTTCGCGCACGGCGACGGCCTTGTAACCGGGCGCCGGAGCCAGCGCGGCGACTTCGAGCTTCGGCGCGGCCGGCGCGACGACCGGATCGGCCTTCGAATAGCCGCCGCCGTAGCTCGGGGCGTTGACCGGGCTCGTCGTCGGATCGAGCAGGTAGAGCTGCGGCGTGTAGCGGCCATCGCCGCCGAATTCGCTGTCTCCGCCGCGCTCCTGGTCGAGCTTGAGCGCCTGCTGGTAGAGCTGCAGGGCGCGGCCGTCCTCGCCGCGCGCCCGCGCCGCACGGGCGGCCAGCGCGTAGAGACGCGGGTTCTGCGGATCGAGCGTGATCGCCTGGTCGAGCATGGCCTGGGCCTCGTCGATCTGGTTCAGCGACAGCGCCGCGCCGACCGCGCCCTTGTAGGCATCGAGGTTGTTCGGATCGATCGCAAGCGCCCGGCGATACAGCTCGGCCGCGCGCTCGTGCTCCTTGGCGTCGGTGTACAGGCGCGCCAGCGCCATGATCAGGCGCGGATCGTTCGGGTTCACCTTGAGCAGCGGGTCGAGGTACTCGTAGGCGCGGGCCAGGTTGCCCTCCTCGCGCACGAGGTCGGCCTGGCGCAGGCGATAGGCCACGCGCAGGTTGGCGAGATCCATCGACTGCTGCTCGGTCAGGTCGCGGTACTTGACGAGCTCTTCCATGACCACTTCGAACTCGGCGTCCTGGCGCAGCTTGAACAGCAGGCCGGCGTACTGCAGCCGCAGGCCGACATCGGGCGCCGACTGCCGCGACAGCGCCTGGCGGATGTAGTTGAGCGCGCGGCCGTCCTGGCCGACATCGGCCAGCGCGGTCGCCATCGAGCCGAGCAGCTCCGGCGAATCCTGCGCATAGGGCTCGACGTCGGCGAGGATCGCGGCGGCGTCCTGCGGACGGCCGTAGCGGGCCAGCACGCTGGCACGCGAGGTCTGGTAGCGCACCCACATGCGGCGCTGCAGATCGGCCATCGCCTGCGTGCGCTTGTCGTACGGAATCTGCTCGAGCGTCTGCAGGCCTTCGAGCCAGTTGTCCTGTTCGGCGAGCAGCAGGGCCTTGATCTGCAGGGCCTCGGGCATCGCCTTGCCACCGGTCAGCAGGCCGTCGATCAGCGTATTGGCCTCGCGCGTGCGCTTCTGGCGCTGGTAGATGCGCGAGAGGTCCAGGCGCGTCCACGGGCTTTCGGGGTCTTCGAGCAGCGCCTGCTTGAGCAGCTGCTCGGCCTGGGCGTCGTCGTGCGCGTCGGTGGCGAGCTTGGCCTGGTCGCGCAGGTACTGGCCCTTGAGCGAACCGAGGTTGCCGAGTTCGTCCTTCTGATCCTGCGGCAGCCGCTCGGCCAGGTTCAGCGCCTCGCCGATGCGGCCGCGCTTGACGAGCACGCCGACCAGACCGCGCGTGGCGCTGACGTCGTTCGGGCTCTGCGCGAGAATTTCGCGATAAAGCCGCTCGGCCTGCTCGACGTCGCCGGCCTCGGCGAGGATGTCGGCGAGCGTGGCCTTGACCGAGGGCTCCTTGGCCGCGATCTGCGGATCGCTGGCGATCGCGGCGCGCAGCATCGCCGCGGCCTGATCGGTGTCGCCGGCCTCGCGCGCCGCGGCGGCGCCGCGCACCTGCTCCCAGAAGCGGGCGCTCGACAGCGCTTCGGTCCAGCGGCTCGCGCGCTTGGGCGCCATCTGCGTGGCCTGCTGCAGATACGCGCGCGCTTCGCCATAGCGCTCCTGGCGCAGGCGCACGATGCCGAGCCCGCCGAGGGCATCGTCGCTGTCGGGGTATTGGGCGACGAGGCTTTCGAACAGCGAATTGGCCTCGGTCAGTTCGCCCTCGTTGAGCTTGTCGTAAGCCTGCTTGATCGCCTGGCCGCGCAGTTCTTCGGCAGTCGGCTCGCGCGGTTCGACGCGGCCCGGATAGCCGCCCTGGCCGGGGCCGACGAAGCCCGAGGTCGCGGGCGCGGCGGCCGCCCGGTTGCTGCGCAGGGTTTCGAGCTTGGCCGAAACCTGGGCGTCCTGATGATCGGCCAGATAGGCCTGGTAGAGCTTTTCTTCGCCGGGCTTGGCGCCGAGCCAGATCAGCGCCTGGCGCCAGGCCTGCTGGGCCGGAACCGCCACGCCCGATTCGCCGCGCGAGAGCTCGGCGAGCTTGGCGATGCCTTCGCGGCGCGTCTCCTCGCGATAGGTCAGATGCTGGGCCAGCGCGAGCTGGTAGATCGGCTCACCCGGGTTGGCGGCCGCGAGCCGGGCGATGCCCTGCCGCGCCGGCTCCCAGCCGTCCTTGGCGCCCGCGAGCGTCTGGTAGTACTCCAGGCCCAGGCGGCCGTCCGGAACCTGACCGCCGAAGGCCTGCTTGTAGCCGGCCACGGCCTCGTCGAACTTGCCCTGGCGGGCCAGCGTGCGTGGAGCCTCGAGTTTGCTCTGGTCGTAGGAGCCGCTGCGAATGGCGTCTTCGATCTTGCGGATGTCCGGCGAATTCGGCTGCGTTTCGCGCAGACGGTCGAGATAGACCTGCGCCGCCGCCGCACGATTGCTCTTGGCCTCGGCGAGCGCCAGGCCCGACAGCGCCGTCGGGCTGTTCGGACTCACGCGCAACAGTTTGAGCCAGGAGTCCTTGGCCAGGTCATAGCGCCCCTTGTCCTCCCAGTACTTGGCCTGGACGGCCAGCTGGTCGGTCGAGGCCTGCGCCAGCGCCAAGGTCGGCACGGCCCACAGGGCCGTGGCGAATAACGCGGCGCGGGCCGCTGCGGACGTGCTCACAATCCCACCCATAGGCTTTCCCATCTAACCGTCACACGCCCATCGGCTTCGAACCGAAAGCGTCGCGTGTGTGCTCCCTCACCAAACAGGGCCAGCACCTGATCGTAGTAATGCGCCGGCTGTCCCAGCAGCCCCGCGACGCGCTGTTCACTGATTCTTTTTTCCTGCTTTTTCAGCGCCCTATCCTCTCCCAGTTGATCGAGGTAGGGCAATACGGCGGCGCTGAAACCGATCGGCTGGCCGCCGCGGACCTCGGCGGTCTGCACGTCGACGAACTCGGGTGCGTAGCCGAGCCCGTCGACGAGCCGGGCGTAATCGCCGACGCGCCTGGCGGCGCCGGGGTCGGATGCCGCCGACAGCGCGGCCCACAGATACACGCGGATCGCGTCGTAGCTGCCGACGTTGGGGTTGCTGCTATCCGGATAGACCTGGTTCTGCCCGTCGACGATGAACCAGTCGGGCGCCAGCCCCTTGCTCATCGCCACGGCCAGCACGCGTTCGATGTTGCCGCCCACCTCGCGCCACGGCCCCTGCGGATCGGCGCGGGCGAGCGCCTCGAACTGGAAGCGCACGTAGTAGCTCGGGTTGAGCTTGAAGCGCCCGCCTTCGAGTTCGAAGCCACGCGGAGCCGGCAGCAGCAGCGCGCCCCAGTCACCGACCGGCTTGATCTCCTGGCTCTTGACCAGGCCCAGGATGAGCCGGCCCGTCTCGGTATAGCGCGCCTTGTTCCAGAGCCGGCCGGCTTCGAGCAGCGTGTAGGCGAGCCAGATGTCCGCATCGCTGGCCGAGTTGTCGTCGATGATGCCCCAGCTGCCGTCCGGCTTCTGGCCCCAGAGCCAGGCCGGCAGCCGCTTGGCGAAATCGCCATCGGCAAGGTTGTCCTGCGTCCACAGCAGAATCTTTTCGAAGCGCGCCTGGTCGTTGGCCACGAGTGAAAAGAACAGCGAGTAGGCCTGCCCCTCCGAGGTGCTGCGCGAGCCGGCGGTGATGTCGACCACCCGGCCGTCCGGCTGGATGAAGTGAGCGGCGTAGTGTTCCCACTCATTCCAGGGCCCGTAGGTGCGCCAGGCCCAGCCGGCGGCAGCCGCCGCCAGCACGAGCAGAACGCCCAGGGTGACCAGGAAGGCTTTCACTGGAGGCAGGCCCGGCCCTTAGTGACCGGGATTCTTGCGCACCACCGCCATGCGACGCAGCGTGCGATAGAGCACCAGCGCCACGATCAGGGCTGCGAACAGCGCCATGAAGGCGAGCACCACCGGCTGCTGCGCGAACCACCAGCGCAGGGCCATGAACACCGGCAGCTTGCCGACCGTGTACTGGCTGCCCATCTGGTAGTGGTTGATCTCGTCGCCGTTGAGCAGCACGAGGTCGTCGCGCAAGAACTGCGTCTTGCCCGGATCGGTCAGCACGCCCGCGAGTTCGGCCAGACGATCGCCGTCGCCCGCGGTGATCACCACCACCGTGCGGCCCGAGGACATCGGCGACTCGAAGCTCATCATCACCGCGAGCGAGCGGCCGGCCTGCAGGATCACGCGGCCCGCGTGTTCGGTGGCCGCGTCGATGTCGCGGTCTTCCCAGCGTGCGCGGATGCGCTCGACCGGACCGACCACGCGCAGGCGCGTCACCCCGCCCGAGACCGTGATCGGCATGTAGTCGGCCCACTGCTCGAGCAGTGGCTGGTTGGTGCCGCTGCCGATCACCAGGATGTCGAAGTCGCTGAACTGCGAGACGTCCGAAGCGCGGCCGAACTTGAAGCGGTACGCCGGCATGCCGGTGGCGTTGCCGATGCGGCCCATCACCGTCAGCAGTGCTTCGACGTCCTTCGCGCCGACGCTGTCCGGCACGATGATCGCGGTCTGCGCAAGATCCGCATACTTCGAGAACGGGAAGCCGCCGTTGGCGAACAGCGCGAGGTTCGGCAGATGCGTGTAGTGCGGGTAAGCCGACAGGTCTAGGGTCGAATCCTGGTCGATCGAGCCGCGCAGGTTGTCGAGCACCACGTCGCGGCAAGGGCCTTCCTTCTTGCGCTCGAAGTAGTACTGCAGCATCAGCGTGTTCTCGGCGCCGAACTTGTACTCGGGCACGTACACGGTGGAGCTGTTGACCGAATCGGTCTGCGCGGCGAACGGCAGGTTGATGCGATCGGCGGCCGCCTGGTCTTCACCGGTGGCCTGCAGCGGCACGGCCGAGACGAACTCGCCGTTGCTGTTCACGTTGAGCGTCGACTTGGTGCCGATGGTCGGCGTGTAGCGGTACTTGAGGTGCAGCTTCATGCCGTCGCCGCGCCAGGTGAACAGATCCGGCGGCAGACGGAACGGGATGCGGATGGCTTCCGGGTACTGGCCGCTGGCCTCCAGCGCATAGGGCTCGACGATCTCGCCGATCTGCACCGGGCGGTCGGTCGGCAGCCAGCGCGGGGCGTCATAGGCCTTGCGCTCTTGCGGCTCGGTGAACTCGCGCACCGAAACCGATTCGCCGACCAGCGCCTGCGAACCGAGCGTCAGCGCGCGCGCCGCGGCGTTGAGCGAGCCGCCGTCGCTGCCGGTGACCGCGAGCAGCTTGCCGCCGCGGGTGCGCGGATTGTCGACCACGCTGATCTTGCCGCCGCTGCCGCCACCCGGAATCGCGATGCCGTCGGGCAGCACGCCGTTGCTCGAGATGATGACCGCATGTCCCTGCGGCGGCAGCTGGTTGATGTAGACCGGGAAGCTCGCCGCGCGATAGGTCGCGATCGAACCGAACCACGAGGCGACGACCGAAGCCGCTTCGAGCTCCTGCGGGCCCGGCGGCGCAGTGAACACGAACGGCAGCGTCAGGGGGCGCGAATCGCGCGGATCGAAGAACGGCTGCGGCAGCATCTTGAGATCGTTCGGCAGCGCCAGCGGCTGCACTTCGAGCTCGAGCGAGGAGGTGTTGCTGACGATGGTCCAGAGGCTCGAATCGACCGGGTTCTGGCAGTCCATCGTGTACGACATGATCGCCTGCAGGCCGATCTGGTTGTACTGCACGAACAGGCGCGGATCGACGTCGATCTCGCGCTCGGCACCGCCGGCGGTTTCTTCCGAAATGCGGATCGTGCCGACGAGCTCGTTGTTCACGAGCACGTTGAGATGCGAGATGTTGAACAGCAGCGCCGGCGAATGCGCGAAGCGGATGCGCAGCTTGGCCTTGGTGATCAGCTCGTCGTCGCGCACCGACAGCGGGATCGCGTATTCGCCCTGCACGCCGCGCAGGCGGATCGGGCGCTGCATGCCCATGTCGCGGAAAGTCAGGCGACGCGAGTTCGGGGCCGAGCTCACGGCTTCGGTCGTCGAGCCGGCGACCGGCATCGCGCCGGCCGGCAGGTTGACCGACGAGAAGCTCGTGGTGGTGCTGTCCTGCGCCGATGCTTTCGGGCTGATCGCCGCCAGGCCCACCATCACCGCGAGCGCGATGCCCGCCGCGGTCGTTTTGCCGGTCTTGATCCCGCGCATGACTTTTTCCATGGACTTTTTCATTTCTTTGATTGCGGACTCGAATATCACTTGCGTCATTCTCAAGGTGCCGGCGAGGCCGAGCCTGAGCACCTGCAGGAACGATTTCCTCATGTCGTCGTTCGGGCGGTTCTCGGCCCAGCGCACCCAGGCATCCGCGCGACCGAAGATGGCGTAGATGAGCTGGCTCTCCTGGCGCAGGTCCATCGGCTCGAATTGCATCGCCAGGATATCGCCTGTGGAGCGCGTCACCTTGCCGTCAATCCACACTACGCGGTACTCCGGAGCGAGCGCGATCTGCACCAGCGAGCCGACCGGAAGATCGAGCTTCTGCGAGAGCTTCACCGCGACGCCGCCTTCGGAAAGATCGCTCGTCACGGCCTGGATCTCGGTGCCGTCCGCGGACCGCACCACGGCCGCGAGTTCGGCCTCCACGCGAATCGCCGAACGGATCTGGCGCGATTCCCAGGCCACCGATAGCGCGGCGCCCGCGATCAGGATGTTGTACGCGGTCCAGAACAGGTTGAGCACCACGGTGTCGAGCTCGTGGGTGTTCCAGAACAGCATGCGGCCGATGCCCACGATGACGCCGACCACGTTGGCCATCAGGATCATCACGTAGGGCTTGGCGATGTCGCGATCGAAGTATTCGTTCTGCACCAGACCGCCCTTGGCGGTCACGTTGAACGTACCGAGCTTGGGGTTGATCAGCGCGAGCAGCGTCGGCATCAGGATGTAGGTCGCCAGCACCGTCTCGTAGACCTCGGCCCAGAACGAGTGCCGGAACGGCCCCTGCAGGCGCGAGTTGGTGAGGTTCGCGTGCAGGATGTGCGGGGCCGCGTACGCGAGGATCAGCAGGGCGCCCGCCTGGATGATGTGCGCTTCGAAGAACAGGTACGACAGCGGCGCGGTCAGGAACACGATGCGCGGCAGGCCGTAGAAGAAATGCAGCATCGCGTTGGTGTAGCAGAGCCGCTGGCCCCAGTTGAGCCCCTTGGCGAGCAGCGGATTGTCGACCCGGAAGATCTGCGCCATGCCGCGCGCCCAGCGGATACGCTGGCCGACGTGCGCCGACAGCGATTCGGTGGCCAGGCCGGCCGCCTGCGCGAGGTTGATGTAGGCCGTGTTCCAGCCCAGGCGATGCATCTTGAGCGCGGTGTGCGCATCCTCGGTCACGGTTTCGACCGCGATGCCGCCCACTTCCTGCAGCGCGGTCCGGCGCAGCACCGCGCACGATCCGCAGAAAAAGGTCGCGTTCCAGAAATCGTTGCCGTCCTGCAGCAGGCCGTAGAACAGCTCGCCTTCGTTCGGCACCTTGCGGAAGGTGCCGAGGTTGCGTTCGAACGGATCGGGCGAGAAGAAGTGGTGAGGCGTCTGCAGCATGCCCAGGCGCTTGTCGCGCAGGAACCAGCCGAGCGTGATCTGCAGGAACGAGCGCGTCGGCACGTGATCGCAATCGAAGATCGCGATGTAGTCGCCGGTGGTCTTTTCCATCGCCCGGTTGAGGTTGCCGGCCTTGGCGTGCTTGGAGTCGTTGCGCGTGATGTGGGTCGCGCCGACCGCCGCGCAGAAATCGCGGAATTCCTGCCGGCGACCGTCGTCGAGCACGTAGACGCGGAAGCGATCCTTGGGCCAATCCATCGCCAGCGCCGCGAGCACCGTCGGGCGCACGACCTTGAGCGGCTCGTTGTAGGTCGGAATGTAGATGTCGACCGTCGGCCAGTCGGTCAGCGCCATCGGAATCGGCGCGGGCTTGCGCTGCAGCGGCCACAGCACCTGGAAATAACCGAGGATCAGCACCGTGTACGCATACAGCTCGGCCAGGATCAGGCCGACGGCGAAGGCATTGTCGACCAGCGAGTGGGTCTTGAAGCCGACCGATTCGGTGATGCGCCAGTACATGTAGCGCGTACTGACGAGCACCGAGATCGCCATCAGCACGAGCGAGATCAGTCGCCCTTCGATGCGATTGAGCCAGGTCGCGGCGAGGAACATCGAGATCGCGAACAGCGCCTGCCAGTACAGCGGCAGCGGCACCACGATCACCGTGTAGATCGGAATCAGGCAGACCAGCAGGGCCACCGTGAGCGCCCACGGATGATCCCAGAGCGGACGCTCGACGAAGCGCTCGATCAGACGGTCGATGTCGCGGGTGGCGAAGCCGAATGCCATGTTCAGACCTGTTCGGAGAGCCAGCCGGCGACCGCGGAGAAATCGCGCGTCGCCACCGAATCGGGGGCATAGCGCGAGACCGGCAGCTGCGAAGCCAGCGCCTCTTCGATCGCCGCGTCGAAATGCAGCTTGTGGGGAGCCATGCGCGCACCGAGCTCGCGGTTCATCGCACTGAGCACGTCGCGGCACAGCGCGCGTGCGTTGTTCATGCGGTTGATCAAGTAATAGCCCCCAAGAAACTCCGGCCGAGGACGGCTGTAGTCATCCAGCCAGCGTTCCATGCTCGCGATGGTGACGAAGGACGCGGCGTCCGGCAACAACACCAGCAGGGCGAAGCGCGCCGCCGTCAGGGCCTGCTGCAGGTAGACCGAGCCGCCAGGCGGCGTATCGAGGATCACCAGCGAATTTTCGGGCATCGGCAGCTCGGCCAGCGAGCGCGACAGCCAGGTCGGATCGCCATCGAGCATGCGCTCGAAATCGCGACGGTCGGACTCCGCGAGCGTTCCGTAAGGCAATACCTTGAGCCCCTGCGGGCTGTCGAAACAGGCGTCGGCCAGCGGCTGGCCCTGCAAGGCCTGGACCGCGATGCCGCGCGATTCGTCGAGTGACATCTGCAGGTGCAATCTCAAGGCGTTCTGCGGATCGAGATCGACCACCGTCACCGGCCGGCCGCTGTCCACCAGCGCCGCCGCCAGGTTGGCCACCACGGTCGTCTTGCCCACCCCGCCTTTCGGAGAGACGACCGCGACCACCGTCGTAGCTGCTGTCGCGACCGTCATCGCTGGCGCCTGGCAAGCATCAGCGGGATTTCGGAGGACCGGAAATACGGCTGAAGACGTCTTCCAGGTTTTCTTCCTTGAGCTTCTTGGGCTTGGACGGCGCTTCGCTGGCGCCGTAGTTGAACTTCAGGCGCGAGAAGCGCTGCTGCGGGACTCGCTCGGGATCGGCCAGGCGCTGGAAAGCACTCTGCAGCTCGGAGCCCGGAATGACCGAAGCGGCGGATTCGGGCGCGGCCCCGGCATCCTGCTGCGCGGCCGCGCGCGTCGGCGGAACGATCGTCTGGGCCCTGGACTCGGCGTTGGGCTTCTGAAAAAGCCCGGTCCTGGGCGCCTGGGCAGCCGCCGCAGGCTGTGCGGATGCGGTGGAGCGAGCTTGAATGGCCGCAGCGGGAGCCTGGGCAGGAGCCGGAGCTGCCGCGCGCCCGGATTCAGCGGCCCTGGGCGTCGGCACGCGGCTGCGCTGCAGCTCTTCGACGACCCGGCGCGTGGTGCGCTCGATCGCGTCGCTTTCGGCGCGTTCCAATGCCTTGGCCTGCTCGACGGCCTGGAGCAGCGTCGCCACTTCGTTGCCGCTGCCGCGCAGCTTCGGCGCCGCCGGAGCAGCGGCGGCGGCCTGCGGGATGCTCGCGGGTTTTTCGACCTCGGACGCCGCTGCCTGCGCTGGGGCGGGAGTCGGGTTCGGCGCGAGCGTCCGAGCCGCGGCTTCGGACGCCGGAGCCGCCGCCGCACCGGCGCGCTGGGCGACGCGCGTCGGCGTCTCGACCGCCGCCTTGAGCAGCGGCCAGCGCTGGGCCGCCTCGCTGCCGGAGGCCGGTGGGCGCGAGATCAGGGGGTTCAGCCTCACGGTCGGCGGGAAGGCGGTCGCCTGCGGGACGGCGGCCTCCGGCGCACGGCGCGTGCCGGCGGCCGGAAGCGTCGGAGCGTCTTCGGCACCGCGCGAGAGCGCACGCGTCTTCTCGCGCATCTCCTGGTAATCGCCCGGGTTCAGGCCCAGGTGGGAGAACAGCTGTTTGATGTCGTCGCTACGGTCGGCCATGGCCTCGAGCTCCAACCGATCAAGCAAAGTAGCTGGGATGCGCCAGCCGGAAACGCAAGGTGTCCACCGCACCTTCGGCGCCGCCGATCTGATGCAGTTCGAGCTGGCTGGCCGCCCCGACCTGGCGCATCCAGGTCGCGTACAGGCCTTCGAGCAGGCCCGAAGCCCAGCTCAGCGCATTGTCGCCGAAAGCCTGCCGCAGCGGGGCGCAGGAATGCGCGAATTCGAGCGAGGACTGCAGGTCGCGGACCTTGACCCAACCCCAGTCGAGATCGTTGAAGTAGGCGTTGGCGTTGGATTCGAGATCGGCCAGGCTGGCCCCGCCCGGCAGCGGATTCTGCGTCGCCATGCGGCCTCCGATCACGAAGAAGAAAGCCCGCAGTTCCTCGACGGGCATCTGCTGCATGAGCTCTTCGGACAGGGCGCGCAGAAAGCCCGCCCACTGGGAATCGCAAGCCCTGGACTGAAAGTACTGCAGGCTTCCCTGATCGACGTCGCTCATGCGAACTCCCCAATACGCGCGGCCAAAAACAGGCGTGCGGCGCGTAGTCTTGATTTATCTCTTTAAAGTAAAGAGGAAACGTGTTGATTTCAATGCCGATAGCGTCCCGCTACGGCGCGCGTCGATGGCGCCGGGCAGCCGGCGACATCGGGTGGCAAGTATTGTTTCCAGAAATGAACGAAGTATCAGTAGACAAAAGCTACCGAGCGCTTAATAAAACGTCGGCGCGCAAGCGCTTGATAAGCTTGCGCAACCCACGCCAGCAAGTTCAAAAACGATCAGGCCCCTCGGTTCGCGCCGCAGCCTAGCGGGCGTCGGCACCGAAGAATTTCTTGGCGCGATCGAGCCAGGAGGCCGATTCGGGGCTGTGCCCGGCTCCCGCTTCGCCCTGCAAGGTCTGACCGAGCTCGCGCAACAGCTCCCGCTGGCGCTTGGTCAGCTTGACCGGAGTTTCGACGACGACGGTGCACAGCAGATCGCCGACCGGACCGCCGCGCACCGACTTCACGCCCTTGCCGCGCAGGCGGAACACCTTGCCGGTCTGGGTCTCTTCGGGAAGCTTGAGCTGGGCCTTGCCGGCCAGCGTCGGAACGTCGAGGTCGCCACCGAGCGCTGCGGTGACGAAGTCGATCGGCACCGTGCAATACAGGTCGCTGCCGTCGCGCTCGAAGAATTCGTGGGGCTTGACGTTGACCTGCACGTAGAGATCGCCAGGCTGGGCCCCCTTCTCTCCGGGCTCGCCCTCGCCGGTCAGGCGGATGCGGTCGCCGGTGTCGACGCCGGCCGGAATCTTGACCTCGAGCGTCTTTTCCTTTCGCAGCTTGCCGGCCCCGCGGCAGCTCTTGCACGGGTCGGTGACCTGGGTGCCGCGCCCGCGGCAATGCGGGCAGGTCTGCTGCAGCACGAAGAAACCCTGCTGCACGCGCACCTGGCCGGCGCCTCCGCAGGTCGTGCACTTGGGCGGCGCCTTGCCGTCGGCGGTGCCGTGGCCGTTGCAGGTCTCGCAGTCGTTGAGCGTCGGAATGCGAATGGTCTCGGCCGAGCCGAACACGGCCTGCTCGAGCGTGAGATCCATCATGTAGCGCAGATCGGCCCCGCGACGCGGGCCGCTGCGGCGCCCACCGCCTCCACCGAAGATGTCGGAGAAGACGTCGCCGAAGATGTCCGAGAAGCCGCCGCCCATGTCGCCGAAGCCGCCACCGCCGCCACGCGAGAGGCCCTCGTGGCCATGCTCGTCGTAGACCGCGCGCTTGTGCGGATCGGTGAGCACCTCGTAGGCCTCGTTGCACTCCTTGAACTTCTCCTCGGCTTCGACGCTGCCCGGATTGCGGTCCGGGTGATGCTTCATGGCCAGACGGCGATACGCCTTCTTGAGTTCATCGTCGGTGGCCTGGCGGCTGACGCCGAGAACTTCGTAATAGTCGCGCTTGCTCATCGTGAGGCGTGAGAGGTGAGAAGTGAGGCGTTGTGGGGGAGCACTGGGGGCATCAGCGACATGGAAGCAAGATCGATACTAACGACAAAGGGGTGAGGCATGGAGGCGTCCTGCGCCTCACGCCTCACCCCTGCAGCCTCGCGAGCTTACTTCTTGTCGTCCTTGACCTCGGTGAACTCGGCGTCGACGACATCGCTGTCCTTGCCGGAAGCACCCGGCGCGCCGCCCGGAGCCGCACCGGCCGCATCGCCGCCGGCCTTGGCGTAGGCACGCTCCGCGAGCTTGCCGGAAGCTTCGCCGAGCGCAGCCGTCTTGGCCTCGATGGCTTCCTTGTCGCTGCCCTTGATGGCATCGCGCAGTTCGCTGATCGCGGTTTCGATGGCCTTCTTCTCGTCTTCCTGCACCTGGTCGGCCAGATCCTTGAGCGACTTCTCGACGCCGTGGATCAGCTGGTCGGCCTGGTTGCGGGCGCCGATGAGCTCGTTGAACTTCTTGTCCTCTTCGGCGTGGGCCTCGGCGTCCTTGATCATCTGCTGGATCTCGGCGTCCGACAGGCCCGAGTTGGCCTTGATGACGATGGACTGCGACTTGCCGGTCGCCTTGTCCTTGGCCGACACGTTGAGGATGCCGTTGGCGTCGATGTCGAAGGTCACCTCGATCTGCGGCATGCCGCGCGGCGCCGGCGGGATGTCCGACAGGTCGAAGCGGCCGAGCAGCTTGTTGGCCGAAGCCACTTCGCGCTCGCCCTGGTAGACCTGGATCGTCACCGCCTGCTGGTTGTCGTCGGCCGTCGTGAAGGTCTCGGACTTGCGCGTCGGGATCGTGGTGTTCTTCTCGATCAGCTTGGTCATCTTGCCGCCGAGGGTTTCGATGCCCAGCGACAGCGGGGTGACGTCGAGCAGCAGCACGTCCTTGACGTCGCCGGCCAGCACGGCGCCCTGGATCGCGGCGCCCACGGCGACCGCTTCGTCCGGGTTGACGTCACGGCGCGGCTCGCGGCCGAAGAACTCCTTGACCTGGTCCTGCACCTTCGGCATGCGGGTCTGGCCGCCGACCAGGATCACTTCCTGGATCTCGGAAGCCTTCAGGCCGGCGTCCTTGAGCGCGATGCGGCAGGGCTCGATGGTCTTGGTGATGAGTTCGTCGACCAGCGACTCGAGCTTGGCGCGCGTGAGCTTGAGGTTGAGGTGCTTCGGGCCCGAGGCGTCGGCCGTCACGTACGGCAGGTTGATTTCGGTCTGCGTCGTCGACGACAGCTCGATCTTGGCCTTTTCGGCCGCTTCCTTGAGGCGCTGCAGCGCGAGCGGATCCTTGCGCAGATCGATGCCCTGCTCTTTCTTGAACTCGTCGGCGATGTATTCGATCACGCGCATGTCGAAGTCTTCGCCACCGAGGAAGGTGTCGCCGTTGGTGGCCAGCACTTCGAACTGGTGCTCGCCGTCGACTTCGGCGATCTCGATGATCGAGACGTCGAAGGTGCCGCCGCCGAGGTCGTAGACGGCGATCTTGCGATCACCCTTGACCTTGTCGAGGCCGAACGCGAGCGCGGCCGCGGTCGGCTCGTTGATGATGCGCTTGACGTCGAGGCCCGCGATCTTGCCGGCGTCCTTGGTGGCCTGGCGCTGGCTGTCGTTGAAGTAGGCCGGCACCGTGATGACGGCTTCGGTGACGGTTTCGCCGAGATAGTCTTCGGCCGTCTTCTTCATCTTGAGCAGGGTCTGCGCGGAGATTTCCGGCGCCGACAGCTTCTTGCCCTTGATCTCGACCCAGGCGTCGCCGTTGCCGGCCTTGGTGATCTTGTAGGGCACCATGTTGATGTCCTTCTGCACCACCGCGTCGTCGAAGCGGCGACCGATCAGGCGCTTGACCGCGAACACGGTGTTGTGCGGATTGGTCACGGCCTGGCGCTTGGCCGAGCGGCCGACGATGATCTGGCCGTCGTCGGCATAGGCAACGATGGACGGCGTGGTGCGCTCGCCTTCGCTGTTCTCGATGACCTTGACGTTGTTGCCTTCCATGATGGCAACACACGAGTTGGTGGTGCCGAGGTCGATGCCGATGATCTTTGCCATTGTGGTGTAGCTCCGGAAAGTTGCTGTTGCCGCTTATTTATTGATCACTGCGGGCATTTCAAGAGGTTTTGGCTCTGCCCGGAATGACGTGTGTCAATTGCTGTCTGGAAGATGTGCCGGATGGGCCGGCATCAGGGCGCACGCGCCACGATGACCATGGCCGGGCGCAGCAGGCGCTCGTGCAGCTTGTAGCCCTTCTGCATCACCGTCAGCACATGGTTGGGCGCCACGTCGGCCGACGGAACCATGCTCACGGCCTCGTGGAAATCCGGGTTGAACGGCAGCCCCTTGGGATCGATCGCGGTCACGCCGTGCTTTTCGAGCACCGACACGAGCTGGCGCCGCGTGAGCTCGAGGCCTTCGGCGATGGTCCTGGCCGAGGCCTCGGGCTTGTCGGCCGCAACCAGGCCCAGATCGACCGAGTCGGCGATGCCGAGCAGTTCGCTGAGCAGCTTTTCGGCGCCGAACTTGCGGCCCGCCTCGATCTCGCGTTCGGCGCGCTTGCGCACGTTGTCGAGCTCGGCGAGCGAGCGCAGATGCGCTTCCCTGGCGGCCTGCAGCTGGTTCTTGAGTTCTTCGACCTGCTGCAGCGCAGCGGCCAGTTCGTTGCCTTCGGCGGTGGTTTCGGTCGGGTTGGGCTCGGCTTGATCCGTCATGATGAGGTTGGCTTACGGCTGTCGTGGCGGTGATGCAGCTGTTTCTGGGACCGCGATCGGCGGATTCAATAGCCTGCGCGGCAAAAGTTCCCACCGATCGACAGAAAGAGCGGCAAAGGGCCGCGATTGTAGCGGCCGATCAGGCCCGAAGCAGCAAAGCCACCGGAAATGCGGACAGCAAGTCGCTCACGTTTCGCGCGCCACCGTCGACGACACGATCGCTGAGCACGTCGCGGTACTGACCGTTCGGCAACATCAGCTGGGTGTCTTTCCAGTCGGCGGGCTGCGCCGGATCGGGCTGCAGCGCCGGCCATAGACGCGGAGCGAGCACGAGCAACTGCGCGGAGTCATGCTCGCGAACGTAGGCGACCAAGTGATCCGCACGTTCGCCCTGCGCGGCCAACGGCCGGTACGCGCCCGCGGAGAACAGCAGCGGCTTTCGCCTGCGCAAGTCCAGCACGCGCTGCACGAGGTGGAGCTTGGGCAAGCCGTCGGCCCACCGCTGCATGAGCGCAGCGGGATTCGATTCCTTGCGCACCTCCGCAAGCTGCTCGCGCAGTCTCGCGTAATCGACCGGCCGCCGATTGTCCGGATCGACCATCGACAGCTGCCAGCTTTCGGAGCCCTGATAGAGGTCGGGCACGCCGGGCATGGTCAGGCGCAGCAGCGTCTGCGACAGCGAGTTGAGTGCGCCGAGCGCGCCGACGCGCTGCATGAATTCGGCGAAGTCGAGCAGGAAGGCATTGGGCTTGCTCGCATCGAGCGCACCGCGAACGAAGCCGCGCACCGCGTCCTCGTAAGCGGCCACCTGATTGGTCCAGCTCGAGCGCTCCTTGCCTTCGCGCACGGCCTTGAGCATCGCCTCGATGACGCGCTCGGCGAGCGCCGCCGCGCCGCGCTCGTCATCGACGCGCAGGTCCATCGGCCAGGCGCCGACGAGCGTCTGGTAGAAGTAATACTGGTGATTGCGATCGGGTGCCGCTTCGCCTTCGTGTTCGCCGACCCAGCGCCGGTTCGCGCGTGTCCATGCCGACACTCGCCTGCCCCACTCGGCCGTCATGCCAGACAGCGCCGCGATGCGCATGCGCGCGTCCTCGCCGCGCTTGGTGTCGTGCGTGGTCGCGCCGAGCATGTCGGCCGGGAATTTCCGCAGCCGTTCCTCGTTCGCGCGATGAAACGCCGACACCGTGACCGCATAGCGCCGCGGATCACCACCGACTTCGTTGTGCGCGAGCAGCCGAAAGTGCCGATAGAAACTCGTGTCCTCAAGCCCCTTCGCCATCGCCGGACCGGACAGCTGCTGGAAGCGCTGGGCCGCGCGCAGGGCGAGCCCGGCGTCGTAGCCCGAATCAGGCGCGCAGAGCTCGCCCTTGAGCAGCTTGCTGAGGAAATCGAACACCGAGGTGTCGACCGCGCCGGCGGCTTTCTTCGCACGGCCGACCGCCCAGTCGATCACGCGCAGATCGGCCACGCTCGGCACGAGCCCGCGATCGAGGTAAGGCCGATAGACCGGAAAATGCGCGATCAGCGATTCGAGCGCGCGGCGGATGCCGGCGTAGGTGAAATCGCGCGAGTGCCAATCGCTCGCACTGAGCGTCTGCACCGCGTTGGCGAGCACGCCGACTTCGCTCGCGAGCGATTCCTGCAGGATCTGCAGCTTGCTGCGCACGAGCAGCGAATCGAAATCTTCGTCGCGCCCGGTGTAGCGCCGATACAGCAGCGACAGCGCGCGCTCGGATTGCGGATCGACGAACAATCCGCCGACGAGATTGAGCGTGTCGTAGCCCGTGGTGCCGGCGACCGGCCAGCTCTCGGGCAAGGATTCGTGCGGCGCGAGAATCTTCTCGATGACGATG
Source organism: Hydrocarboniphaga sp. FW305-C-57 (assembly GCF_058783045.1). Classification (NCBI taxonomy): domain Bacteria; kingdom Pseudomonadati; phylum Pseudomonadota; class Gammaproteobacteria; order Nevskiales; family Nevskiaceae; genus Hydrocarboniphaga; species Hydrocarboniphaga sp. FW305-C-57. Next base: position 218,337 of record NZ_JBYSYG010000008.1, read on the forward strand.
TAGATCGGCGCATCGGGCTTGCCCGCGGCGGCCTGCAGGCGCTCGGCGTATTCGCCCGGATCGAGCAGGCCGTCGATGTGATCGATGCGCAGGCCCTGCACCTTGCCCTGCGCGACGAACTCGAACACGCGCTCGTGCATGCTCGCGAACAGCTCTTCGCGCTCGACGCGCAGGCCGGCGAGATCGTTGATGTCGAAGAAGCGGCGATAGTTGATTTCGTCCGCCGAGACGCGCCAGTACGCGGCGCGATAAGCCTGGCGATCGAGCAGTTCGCCGAGCGCTCGCCAGTCCTTCGAGAATTCGCCGAGCGTCGCCGTGATCGCAGCGGCGAGTTCCGCATCGGTACGCGCGGCCTCGGCGAGCCGCGACTTCAGGCCGCCAGCGGTGTCGATCAGGGACTGATCCGAGCCCTGATGCGTCGACAGCGCTTCGAGATCGCGCACCAGGCTCGCGAGCTCGCGAGCGCCCTCGCCCGAGTATCGCTTGAGCGAAGGCTCCAGCAGCGCCGCATAGTCGAGCGGTGAAACCGGCAGCCGCGTCTCGTAGTACCAGGCATCGATCTGCCCCGCCTGCGCATCGAGCTTGAGCGCGATCTCGCCGTGTTCGAGCACGATGCCGAACGGAGCGCCCAGCACGGGCAGCAGCACTTTTCCCTGCAGGTTCCGTCGCGAAGAATTCCAGTCGACATCGAACATCGCGGCCTTCGGCGAGCGTTGCCCCCATTCGAGCATTTCCATCCACGCGATATTGTCCGAACCGACGCCGACATGGTTCGGCACGAGGTCGAGGATGATGCCGAGGCCGAGCGACTGTGCTTTTACGCAGAGCCGATCGAAGCCCTCTTCGCCGCCGAGTTCCGGGTTGACGCGGTTGTGATCGATCACGTCGTAGCCGTGCGTCGAGCCCGGACGCGCGGCCATGATCGGCGACAGATACAGATGCGAGACGCCGAGGTCGGCGATGTAGGGCAACACTTCGATCGCATCGTCGAAGGTGAAATCCTTGTGCAGCTGCAGGCGATACGTCGCTCGCGGAAGTTGAGCAGGCTGCGGAGCTTTCACCCGACCGCTCCTTCCTGATCGAGCCTGTTGAACGCGACGTACCAGGGTGGCAACTCGCGGCCTTCGAGGCGGGCCGTCGCATACAGCGTGCGGCCGAGCACCGCGCCCTCCCCGTGCGTCCGCGCCTGGTCGCCGAGATTCGCGACGAGCTGCAGCACAGCGGCATCGGCGAAGCGCCACTGCACGTTCAGCACGCCGTTGTCGACACTCGCGCTGCCGACAGCACCGCCTTGCGCCAGCAGAGGAAGCACGTGCTCGCGACGCAGTGTCAGCAGCTCCCGATACAGCGCCAGCCAAGCCTTGGCCGAATGCCGCTGGAGCTTGCTCCAGTCGAGCACGGCACTTTCGAAAGTCGACTGCGCCAGCGGATCGGGAATGCGCTTGCGCGCCTCCTCGCTCTGGAACTCGGGAAACGACTTGAACTCCTCCGCACGCCCCTTGCGCACCGCATCGGCCAGGTCGCCCGTGAAGTCGCAAAAGAACGGGAACGGCTGCTCGCAGTTCCATTCCTGGCCCATCCAGAGCATCGGAATCTGCGGACCGAGCAACAGAATCGCGGTGGCGGCGCGGATCGCTTCGTCGGATGCGAAGTGGTGCAACCGCCAGCCGTAGGCATGGTTGCCGACCTGGTCATGGTTCTGGATGAACGAAACGAAAGCGGTCGGCGGAAGCGCCTTGCTCGGCTCGCCTCGCCGCGCACCGTCACGATGCTTCGAAACCTCGCCCTGGTAGGCGAAGCCCTCCGCGAGCACGCGCGCCACATGCTTGAGCGGCTCGTCGGCGTAATCGGCGTAGTAGCCGCTGGTATTGCCGGTCACCGCGACGCGCAGCACGTGGTGATAGTCATCGTTCCACTGCGCCGTGAACGGGCCTGGGCCCTGCTCGGCACCAGCGTAGCCGTAACCCAGCACGCTGCTGCGGTTCTGGTCGTTCTCGAGTACCAGATGCACGTGACGATCCGGAATCGCCTCGCGAATGCGCGTACCGAGCTCGGTCACGAAATCGGGCCGGCTGTCGTCCGCGATCGCATGCACGGCGTCGAAGCGCAGGCCGTCGAGGTGATATTCCTGCAGCCAGTACAAGGCGTTTTCGATGAAGAACGAGCGCACGATCTCGCTGTGCCGGTCATCGAAATTGATGCCCGCGCCCCATGGCGTCTTGTGCTTGTCGGTGAAGAAGGCGGGCGCGTAGGCGTGCAGGTAATTTCCGTCGGGGCCGAAGTGGTTGTAGACCACGTCGAGCATCACCAACAGCCCTTTGGCATGCGCCGCGTCGACGAGCCGCTTGAGCCCGTCCGGCCCGCCATAGCGTTCCTCGACCGCGTAGAGCAGCACGCCGTCGTAGCCCCAGTTCCAGCGGCCCGGACACTCGGCGACCGGCATGAGTTCGATCGCCGTGACACCCAGGGCCAGCAGATGATCGAAGTGCTCGATCACGCCATCGAAATCACCGCGCTTCGAAAAGCTGCCGACGTGCAGTTCGTAGAGCACTTGCTCGTGCCAAGGACGGCCTTTCCAGTTCGCGTCGCTCCATTCGAACGCGCGCGCATCGACGACTTCGCTGGGGCCTTCGAGACTCTGCGGCTGATAGCGCGCGGCCGGATCGGGCACCCGCAGATCGCCGATCTTGTAGCGATAGCGCGTACCGGCGCTCGCCTGGTCGGTGCGCAATTCGTGGAAACCGTCATCGCCGCGCCGCATCGGCAGCGTCGGGCCGTTCTCGATCGCGAGTTCCACCGTCTCGGCGCCCGGCGCCCACAGGCGGAATTCGACGCCGGCCTCGACGACCTCGGCTCCGAACGGCAGACGACGATGAGATTTCATGCGGCTTCCTTGCCTTTTCTGTTCTTGCGTTGCGCAACGGCTTCGTCTTCGACGATCTGGTCGTTGGCCGGCGGCTCGACGTTTTCGGTGATCGCCTCGGGCACCGCGGCGGCGAGCGGCTCCTTGCCGCGCAGCACCGGCATGCCGCGATTGATGAACAAGGCCATCGACCGGCCCTGGATGCGGAACGATTCGCCGCGCTCGTAGAACTGGCCTGGCTCGGCGAAGCCGCTGTCGAGCGCGGTGTCGAGCAGCTGTTCCCAGCGCAGTTCGACGTCGAGCGCAGGCATGCAGAAATCGATCGCCTCGTGATGCGCGTTCATCATCACGAGAAAGCTGTCGTCGATGTCGCGCTGGCCGCCCGTGGTGTAGTACTCGCCGGCCGCGCCGCCGAGCACCCAGCCGAAGCAGCGCGCCATGCCGTTGTTCCAATCTTCGGCGGTCTGTTCGCGACCATCGGGCGCGATCCAGGTGATGTCCTTGAGCCCATCGGCCGCCATCACCTTGCCGCGAAAGAACGAAGGCCGCGAGAACACGCGATGCTTTCGCCGCAGCGCGATCACGCCGGCGACGAATTCGCGCAGGCGCTCGTCCTCGGGCCGCAGGTTTTCCCACTGCGTCCACGACAGTTCGTTGTCCTGGCAGTAGGCATTGTTATTGCCTTTCTGCGTGCGCCCCATCTCGTCGCCCGCGAGCAGCATCGGCACGCCGAGCGACAGGATCAGCGTGGCGAGATGATTGCGCTTGAGCTGGTCACGCAGCGCGAGAATGGCGGCGTCGTCTGTGGGGCCTTCGACGCCGCAGTTCCACGATTCGTTGTGGTCGTGGCCGTCGCGATTGTCCTCGCCATTGGCCTCGTTGTGCTTCTCGTTGTAGGACACCAGATCCTGCAAGGTGAAGCCATCATGCGCGGTGACGAAGTTGATCGAAGCCCAGGGCCGTCGCCCGCTGTGATCGTAGATGTCCGAGCTGCCCGCGACGCGGTTGCCCATCTCGGCGAGCAGGCCGCCATCGCCTTTCCAGAACTTGCGCACGGTGTCGCGGAACGCCCCGTTCCACTCGGCCCAGCCCGGCGGAAAACCGCCGACCTGGTAGCCATAAGGACCGAGATCCCAGGGCTCGGCGATCATCTTCACGGTATTGAGCAGCGGGTCCTGGCGCACCGCGTCGAGAAACGCGCTGCCCGGATCGAAATTGCCGTGCTCGCGCGCGAGCGTCGAACAGAGGTCGAAGCGAAAGCCATCGACGTGCATTTCGCTGACCCAGTAGCGCAGCGAGTCCATGACCATCTGCAGCACGCGCGGATGATCCATGTTGAGCGTGTTGCCGGTGCCGGTCACGTCCCAGTAGTAGCGCCGGTCTTCGGCGAGCCGGTAGTAGCTCGCGTTGTCGATGCCACGCAACGACAAGGTCGGGCCCATGTGGTTGCCCTCGGCCGTGTGGTTGTAGACCACGTCGAGGATCACCTCGATGCCCGCGCCGTGAAAGCGCTTGACCATCGTCTTGAATTCTTCGATCAGCCCGCCCGACAGAAAGCGCGGATCGGGCGCGAAGAAGCCGATGCTGTTGTAGCCCCAGAAGTTGGTGAGCCCTTTCTGGGTCAGGTGCCGATCATTGAGAAAATGATGGATCGGCAACAGCTCCACGGCGGTCACGCCGGTACGCACGAAGTGATCGAGCACCGGCGGCGCGACGAGCCCCGCGAAGGTCCCGCGCCGTGCGGGCTCGACGCCCGGATGTCGCATGGTGAAGCCGCGCACATGGGTTTCCATGATCACGGTTTCTTCCCAGCGCGTGCGCGGACGCCGGTCCTCGCCCCAGGTGAACGAGGTGTCGATGACCCGGCATTTGGGCATGTAGCGCGCGTTGTCGCGGCGATCGAACGACAGGTCTTCCTTGGCGTTGCCGATGCGATAGCCGAAGTTCGCATCGCTCCAATTGATCTCGCCCGCGATCGATTTCGCGTACGGATCGAGCAGCAGTTTGTGCGGGTTGAAGCGATGGCCGTTGGCCGGATCGTAGGGGCCGTAGACGCGATAGCCGTACAGCACGCCCGGACGCGCATCGGGCAGATAGCCATGCCAGACCTGATCGCTGTACTCGGGAAGACGCACACGGGCCACTTCGTGCTGGCCCGTGGCGTCGAACAGACACAGATCGACCGCTTCGGCGTGCGCCGAAAACAATGCGAAGTTCACTCCCTCGCCGTCCCAGGTCGCTCCCAAAGGGTAAGAACGCCCGGGCCAAACCACAGTGCGGGACTTCGCAGTCGAATCCATTCGGTTTTTCCATGTCGAACACCGGCGGTGCTGCGCAAAGTGGCAGCAAGGAAAGTACCGGCGTGAACGCGGTCAACCTAAGACATTGGAACTGAACTCGAACTGTCCCGTGGTTTGGCCCGGACCTACGCGCACGCTCAGTGTTTCGCGCGTGTGTTCGGCAGCAGAACGGTCAGCAGGCCGATCAGCGGCAACAACGCGCAGACCTTGTAGACCGCCTCGATGCCGGCCGAATCGGCGAACTGCCCGAGCACCGCCGCGCCGAGCCCGCCCATGCCGAACGCGAAGCCGAAGAACAGGCCCGACACCATGCCGACTTTGCCGGGCATGAGTTCCTGCGCGTAGACGAGGATCGCCGAGAACGCCGAAGCCAGCACGAAGCCGATGATCACGGACAGCACGCCGGTCCAGAACAGATCCACGTACGGCAGCAGCAAGGTGAACGGCGCCGCACCGAGGATCGAGGCCCAGATCACCGTCTTGCGGCCGATGCGGTCACCGATCGGCCCGCCGAGCAGCGTACCTGCGGCCACCGCGGCCAGAAACGCGAACAGATGCATCTGCGCCGATTGCACGCCGAGGCCGAACTTCTCGATCAGGTAGAACGTGAAGTAGCTCATGATGCTCGCCATGTAGAAGTACTTCGAAAACACCAGCACCAGCAGCACGCCGATCGCGAGCATCACTTTTGCGCGCGGCAGCTCGCTTTGTACGACTGCGCGCGGCTTGCCGATCGCCGCACGATTCCGCGCCGCGTACCAGCTGCCGATCTGCCAGAGCACCGCCATCGCGAGCAGCGCGGCGACGGAGAACCAGGCCACCGAATGCTGCCCCTGCGGAATGATGATCCAGGCCGCGAGCAAGGGGCCCGCCGCGCTGCCCGCATTGCCGCCGACCTGGAACAGCGACTGCGCCAGGCCGTGGCGGCCGCCCGAAGCCATGCGCGCGATGCGCGAGGATTCCGGGTGGAAGATCGACGAACCCGTTCCGACCAGCGCCGAGGCGATCAGCAGCATCGGAAAATTCGGCGCATATGCGAGCAGCACGAGCCCCGACAGCGTGAAGCCCATGCCGACGGTCAGCGAACGCGGCTGCGGGTGGCGATCGGTATAGAGCCCAATCAGCGGCTGCAGCAGCGAAGCGGTGAACTGATAGGTCAGCGTGATCAGGCCGATCTGCGCGAAGCTCAGCGAGAACGAGGACTTGAGCAGCGGGTAGATCGCCAGGATCAGCGACTGGATCATGTCGTTGAGGAAATGCGAAAAGCTCAGCGCCCCGATCACGCGATAGCCGGTGGTCTCAGGTGATGGCGCTGCGCCCGGAGCCGCGACGGCGGCGGAGCTGGTGGGAGTCATGAACGAAATCCTTGAGTTTGCGTACGGCTGCGACGACAGCCGGCGCGCATCCTAAAGGCGCCGATCGCGTCCGTCCTGCGAGAATTGGGCTTCAACCCCATAGAATCGGACATGACATCCGAAATCGAACCCGCCGCCCGCTATATCCATTTCGACCGCACAGCGCTGCCCGTCGTCGTCATGGCCGCCGACTACAGCTCCGGCCACCGCACCCACCGGCACCGCCATCCGAACGCGCAGCTGCTTCATGCGGTCAGCGGCGTGATGGTGGTGAACACCGATTCGGGCCGCTGGGTCGTTCCGCCGACACGCGGCATGTGGATGCCGGCCGACACCGAGCATTGGGTGCGCATGGTCGGTGAAGTCCACATGCGCACGGCCTTCGTACGCCCGGACGCGGCGCCCGACCTGCCGACGCGCTGTGCCGTGCTCGGCATCTCGCCACTGCTGCGCGAACTGATCCTCGCCGCGCTCGACATTGCGCTGCCCTACCAGGCCGACAGTCGCGACGGCCGGCTCATGCGGCTGATGCTCGACGAACTGCGCACGCTGCAGGCGCTGCCGCTGCATCTGCCGCAGCCAAGCGATCCGCTGCTAAAGGTCGTCTGCCACACGCTGCGCGAAACGCCCGACGATGCGACCGGTGCCGCAGCCTGGAGCCACCGCCTGGGCATCGATCCGCGCACCCTGCATCGCCGTTTCGTCAAGGCCACGGGCCTGAGCTTCGCGCAATGGCGACAGCAGGCACGGCTGCTCGAAGCGCTCGAACGGCTCGCGAGCGGCGAGCGCGTGCTCGACGTCGCGCTGGCGCTCGGCTATTCGAGCCCGACCGCGTTCGCGACGATGTTCAAGCGGCAGTTCGGATTGACGCCGAGCGCGTTCTTCGACGCCTGATCCGAGAGTGGCTCAGTTGTCGAGCCCGACCGACAGCAGGCGCGCGGTTTCCGCAACGAGCGGGATGATGCGGCTGTACGCCATGCGCGTCGGCCCGATCACGCCGAGCACGCCGGCGATGCGCCCGTCGACGAGATACGGCGCGGTGACGACGCTGACTTCGTCGAGCACCCGGTAGCCCGATTCCTCGCCGATGAAAATCTGCACGCCTTCGGCCGACAGGCACTGGTCGAACAGCTGCAGCAGATCGCGCTTGCGATCGAGCGCATCGAACAGTCCGCGCAGGCGCTGCACATCGGACATGTCCTGCTGAAAACCGAGCAGGTTGCTGCCGCCGGCGAGCACGAAATCGCCGCCGGGCGCTTCATCGCGAAACGCCTGTTCGGCCATCGTCGCCGCGTCGCGCAACAGCTGGTTCACGTGCGCCTGGGTGTCGTTGGCGTCCTGCCAGAGCGCCGTGCGCAGGCTCACGAGATCACGGCCGGCGAAGCGCTCGTTGAGCACGTTGGCGAAGCGCTCGAGCTCGTCCGCACCGTAGGGGCGATCGGTATTGATGACGCGGTTCTGCACTTCGCTGTGGTTGACGACCAGGATCACGAGCACGCGCCGGTCCGACAGCGGCAGGAACTGGATGCGCCGCAAGGTCGCCATGTTGCGGCGCGGCGTGGTCACCACGCCGGCCATGCGCGAGAGCCTGGACAGCAGCGCGGACGCGGCCTGCACCATGTCCTGCGGCGAGCGATCGCGCGGCAGCAGATCGTCGGCGATGCGCTGGCGATCGGCGTCGGACAGCGGCTCGGGCGCGAGCAGCGCGTCGACGAAGTAGCGGTAGCCGCGCGTGGTCGGCACGCGACCGGCCGAGGTGTGCGGCGAGACCACGAGCCCGAGCTCGTCGAGGTCGGCCATCACGTTGCGGATGGTGGCCGGCGACAGGTTCAGGCTCGCGGCGCGCGAGAGCGTGCGCGAACCGACCGGCTGGCCGTCCTGGATGTAGCGCTCGACCAGCAGTTTGAGCAGGTCAGCCGCTCGCTGTTCGAGAGGGTGGGACATGATGAATTCGGGAGCCGCCGCAAAAGTGCCTGCTCGACGCTAGGGGCTCGCAAAATCCGTGTCAAGACAGGGCGCTGCGATCACCGGACGGTCGCCGCGTCGGCGCCCGGTCGGGCTTCACCGGTCGGCCACCACCTTCGTGTATCGTGTCGCGATCTCGGCTTATCGCTTCTCCATGAAACCATTCCGGACCGTCGGCGTGATCGGCAAGCGGCGCGAACCGCATCGGCCGACGCTTGCGAAGCTCTGCAGCGCGCTGGAATCGCTCGGCTGCGAGGTGCTCGTCGCGCACAACGACGAGCTGCTCGACCTGCCGGCCGGCCGTCGTGTCGATGCGGACGAGCTCGCGAACAGGGCCGAACTCGCGATCGTCGTCGGCGGCGACGGCACCCTGCTCGGCGCCGGGCGCTATCTCGCGCCGGCCGGCGTTCCGCTGCTCGGCGTCAATCAGGGCCGGCTCGGCTTTCTGGTCGACATCGCGCCCGACGAAATGGCCGAATCGCTCGCAGCCGTCATCGGCGGCCGCTACGAGCTCGAGGAGCGGCTGATCCTGAGCGCCCGCCTCACGCGCGACGGCAAGGCCCTCGACACCGTCTACACCGCGGTCAACGACGTGGTGCTGCGCAACCAGGCCTCGATCCGCATGATCGAGTTCGAGAGCTGGATGGGCGAGCAATTCATCAGCCTGCACCGGGCCGACGGCATGATCGTCTGCGCGCCGACCGGCTCGACGGCCTACGCACTGTCGGGCGGCGGACCATTGCTGCATCCGAGCCTGCAGGCGATGGCGCTGGTGCCGATCTGCCCGCACACCTTGTCGGATCGTCCGATCGTGATCGGCGGCGACCAGAGCGTGAAACTCGTCGTGCGCGGAGACGACACGCAGGCCACCGTCACCTTCGACGGCCAGATCAGCGAAAGCCTGGAACCCGGCGATTCGGTGCTGATCGAGCGCAGCGAAAAGCCGCTCAGGCTCATCCATCCGACCGGCTCCAGCTACTTTGCGATCCTGCGCAGCAAACTGCGCTGGGGACGCGGCCAGGAAAGCATCGCGGAGCGCTAAGCTTTTTCTATGCTGCTAAGCCTTTCCATCAAGAACCTCGCGATCATCGACGCGCTCGAACTCGACTTCGGCGCCGGCTTCACCGTGCTCACAGGCGAAACCGGCGCGGGCAAATCCATCCTGATCGACGCCATCGGCCTGGCCATCGGCACGCGCGGCGAAGCCTCGCTCGTGCGCGCCGGACAGGAGCGCGCCGAGATCGGCGCCGAATTCTCGCTGCGCGACGCCCCGCTCGCGCGCGAATGGCTCAAGGAACAGGAGCTCGTCGACGCCGACCAGCCCGAGGTCTGCACATTGCGTCGCGTCGTCTACGCCGAGGGCCGCACGCGCGCCTTCGTCAACAACTCGCCGGTATCGGCGAGCGCCTTGCGCGAACTCGGCGAATCGCTGATCGAAGTGTTCGGCCAGAACCAGAGCCAGACCCTGGTTCGCGCCGACGTGCAGCGCGACCTGCTCGACGGCTTCGGCGCTTACGACAAGGACCTCGAGCAGACCGCGGCGCTCGCGCGCGAGTGGCAGCAGCTCGCGCGGCAGATCGAAAAGCTCGGCAACGCGAGCGCACGCGACCCGGCGCAGCTCGAATTCCTGCGCTACCAGGCGCGCGAGCTCGAAGCGCTGAATCTCGGCGACGGCGAACTCGAGCGCCTCGACGCCGATCATCGCCGGCTCGCCAACGCGGGCCGCCTGCTCGAAGACGGCAATCGCGCGCTCGAAGCGCTTTACGGCGGCGAAAACTGCGCCGACGATCAGCTCTCGAGCGCAGCGCAGCTGCTGGCCGGCATGACCGGCGTCGACGCCGAATTCGCCGACATCGAAGCGCAGGTCAGCGGCGTGCAGGCGCAGCTGCGCGAGGCCACGCATACGCTGCAGCGCCTGCTCGACCGGCTCGATCTCGACCCCGAAGCGCTCGTCGAACTCGAACGTCGCCTGTCCGACATTCACGACCTCGCACGCAAGCACCGCACGCGCGCCGAAGCGCTGCCCGCGCGCCTGGCCGAGCTGCGTGCGGAGCTCGAAGAAGCCGAGAACGCGGCCGGTGGCGCCGAGCGCCTGCGCGCACAGCAGGCGGAAGTCGAAACGCGCTATCGCAGCGCAGCCGCGAGACTCAGCAAGAAGCGCGAGAAGGCGGCGAAGGATTTCGCCGACAAGGTCACGCAGGCCGTGCGCAAGCTCGGCATGCCGAATTCGCAGTTCGTCGTCGCGGTCGAGCCGGCCGAAAACGCCGCGCCCTCGCCGCACGGCGTCGATGCGATCCGCTTCGATTTCTCGGCCAACCCGGGCCAGCCGCCGAGGCCGATGGCCAAGGTCGCATCGGGCGGCGAGCTGTCGCGGCTTTCGCTCGCGATCCAGGTGGTCTGCCGCTCGGCCAATGGCGCGGCGACGATGATCTTCGACGAAGTCGACGCCGGCATCGGCGGCGGCGTCGCCGAGATCGTCGGCCAGCAGCTGCGCGCGCTCGGTGGCTCGCGCCAGGTGCTTTGCGTGACGCATCTGGCCCAGGTCGCGGCCCAGGGCACGCGACACTTCGGCATCTTCAAGGAGATTCGCGGCGGCATGACGTATACGCGTCTGCGTCCGCTCGACGACGAGGATCGCATCGGCGAACTCGCCAGGATGATGGGCGGCGTGGAGATCACCGCCTCGACGCAGGCGCACGCCCGCGAACTGCTGCAACGCGCCGCGACCTGAAGCGAGTGCGCGGCGGGCTCGCACGCCCGCGGCGATGACCAGAAATCAATCGTCGTGCTGGGAAGCGGATGAACCCGCGCTGCGCGGACGCAGCTTGCTGGCCGGCGTTTCGCCGCGCTGACAGGCTTCGCATTCGCCGTAGATGATCAGGCTGTGCTCGGTCATGCGGAAGCCATGATCCTTGGCGAGCTGGCGCTGGCGCTTCTCGATGGTCTCGTCGTGGAATTCTTCGACACGACCGCAGCTGAAGCAGACCAGGTGATCGTGGTGGCTGCCGCGCTCGAGCTCGAACACCGCGTGGCCGCCCTCGAAGTGATGGCGCGTGACGAGGCCGGCCGATTCGAACTGCGTGAGCACGCGGTACACCGTGGCCAGGCCGATGTCTTCGCCGCCGTCCATGAGCTGGCGATAGATGTCTTCGGCCGAAAGGTGGCGGGTAGAGCTGTGCTCGAGCATTTCGAGAATCTTGAGGCGGGGCAAGGTGACCTTGAGGCCCACGCTGCGCAGGTCGGATGATTCCACGGCAACTCCTGATTTGGGCGCACCGACGGCTGGGCTCCCTGCCCGACCCCGACCCACCGGTTTGAACGATTCGCTATTATCGCAGTCTTCACATGGCAAACAACGAGCCAAACTTTTTCATGCGCCTTCTGCTGCTGGCCGTTCTGGCCCTTTCGCTCTCCGCCTGCCAGATCCTCTATCGCCTGCCGACGCGCCAGGGCAACGTGATCGACCAGCGCGACCTCAACAAGCTGCAGATCGGCATGACGCGAGAGCAGGTCAAGTTCGTCATGGGCACGCCGGTGGCGGCCAATCCGTTCCGTGACGAGCGCTGGGATTATTTCGGTTACTACAAATCTCCGCGCGGCCAGTCCACCTCGCGCACGGTGAGCCTGTACTTCACCGACGACAAGCTGTCGCGCATGGAAGGCGCCCAGCAGGCCAGCGCCGACGACCTGTCGGCGCCGGACATGCAGGCGATCCAGACCGACTTCAAGAAAGAAGCGAACGATGCCCGCGCCGCTCCTCCGCCGCCGAGCGATCAGCAGTCACCGATCCCGGGCGGCACGCCCTGAGCCGGTCCGGGCCCGGCATCCGCTAGCGCCGGCGCGAATCCCGCCTGGCCCGGGTGCGCCGGGCATCCTTGGGGTCGTGGACCAGCGCCCGGTAGATCTCGATCCGGTCGCCGTCACGCAAGCCGTCCTGCAGCCCGCATAACCGGCCGAAGATGCCGACACTCGAGGCCTGCACGTCGATCTCCGGAAACTCCGCCGTGAACCCCGATGCCTCGATCGCCTCGCCGACGGTCGCGTGGTCGGCCAGTCGCAGCCGCATGCGCCAGATCCGGTCAGGCAGGGCGTAGCAGACTTCCACGGCGATCATCGGTCGATCAGCGCGGGTAGCGCTGCTCCGCGCGCAGGCGGAACGCATCGATCACCCCGCTGACCGCCCGATCGACCCATGGCGCCAGCGTCGCCTCGACGAGCCGGTTGGCGAAATCCACGCTCAGCGACAACGAGACCTTGCAGGCCTGTTCGGCCAGCGGCGTGAAGGTCCAGACACCCGAAAGATTCCGGAACGGCCCTTCGAGCAGGCGCATTTCGATGCACTGGCCGTCGAGCATGCGGTTCTCGGTCGCGAAGCTGTCGGACAGTCCCTTCACCTTGAAGCTCACGCGCCCGCGAACCCAGCGCTCGCCCTCGCGCTGCTCGTCCTGTTCGATCTCGGCCGAGGTGCAGCCCGGCAGAAACTGCGGATACGAGGCCACGTCGGCGACGAGCGCGTAGAGCTCGGCGGCCGAAAACGGCATCAGGGCGGAACGGTCGAGCTTGCGCATCGGCAGCGGTCAACTCCAGAGCTGCTCGAACCAGTCGAGCAGCCCCACGGCGTACAGGATGATCACGAGCAGGGCGATCCGCGTGGGATAGCGCAGCAGGAAGGTGCCGGCGCGCATCCACAAGGTCTCCTGTGGCCCGGCGATCGCATCGGCGAGTTCGCGCGGCAGGTTGGCGACGACGAAGCACATCAGGATCGCGAACACCGGGGCGATCAGCGTGGTGCTCAGCAACTGCATCCACTCGAAGAAGTTCTGCCCGAGCAGGCGCATGTCGGCGAGCACGTTGAACGACAGCAGCGAGCCCAGGCCGAGATACCAGACCAGCATGGCCGCGGCCACGGCGGCGAACACGCGCGTGAGCCGCAGGCGCTGCATGAGGAAATGCGCGAGCGGCTCGAGCAGCGCGGCGGCCGACAGCAGGGTCACGATGAACAGCGCGAGGTAGAACGGCGTGCCGATCGCGATGCCGATCCAGCCCGCCGGCAGCGCCTGCGGAAAGGTCTGGAACAGCATCTGCAGGCCGGGCGCCGGCGCGACGCCGGCTTCCATCACGAAGCATAGCAGCACGAAGCCCGAGAGCAGGCTGAACAGCGTGTCGAGCAACACCACGACCAGGCCGAGCTTGCCGAGCGTCTGGTTGACCGGCAGATACGAGCCCAGCGTGAGCATGGCCCCGAAGCCGAGCGCGAGCGTGAAAAACGCCTGCTGCAGCGCCTCGACCGCTCCGCGCCAGCCGAAGCGAGAGAAATCGCCCGCGAACAGGTAGTCCGAGGCCGCCTGAGGATCGCCGTAGCGGAACGCGACCGCACCGACGAGCAGCATCACGCCGAACGCGGTCGGCACGAAGTAGCGCGCCGCGCGCTCCATGCCCTCGCGAAAACCCTGCGCCACGATCACGCAGGTACTGACCATGAACAGCGTGTGCCAGGCCAGCGAGCGCTCGGCGTCCTGGGCCAGGTCGAGGAAACGCTGGGTTGCGGCGGCCGCATCGCCGACCAGGCTGCCGGCCGCGGCACGGAAGGTGTACGCGAGGCTCCAGCCGGCCACCACGCTGTAGTACGACAGCACCATCGCCGCACCGAGCAGGGCGATGCCGCCGAGCCAGCGCCAGCGCGCGCTGCTGCCGGCGAGCTGGGCCAGACGGCCGAATCCGGCGGAACCCTCGTCGCGCATCCAGCGGCCGAGCGCCCATTCGGAGACCAGGATCGGCAGGCCGACGATCAGCAGCGCGACGACGTAAGCCGCCAGAAACACCCAGCCACCGTACTGGCCCATCAGATACGGCAGGCGCGCAATATTGCCGATTCCCATGCAGGCGCCCGCGGCCACCCAGACGAAGGCGCGCGCGGAACTCCAGTAACCGTAGCTGCTTTCGCGGATGTTCACTCGGATAGTTTAGCGTTTTGAACCACTTGCCACGGCCGCACCGGTTCTGGCCCCTATAATGGAACCATGAGCAAGAAGAAAGACGAGAAGGACGCCGACCGCATCATCGCCCTCAATCGGCGAGCCCGGCACGACTACTTCATCGAAGACACCTATGAAGCCGGCCTGATGCTGATGGGCTGGGAAGTGAAGAGCCTGCGCGACGGACGAGGCAATATCGCCGAAGCCTACGTGGTCATCAAGAAGGGCGAAGCCTGGCTGATCGGGGCGCAGTTCTCGCCGCTGCTGTCGGCCTCGACCCACGTCAATCCGGAGCCGACGCGCACGCGCAAGCTGCTGCTCAACGCCAAGGAGCTCGCGACCTTGATCGGCAAGGTCGAGCGTGCCGGCTACACGCTGGTGCCGCTCGACCTGCACTGGACCCGCGGCCGCGCCAAGCTGCAGGTCGGCCTCGCCAAGGGCAAGAAGCAGCACGACAAGCGCGCCGACATCAAGGAGCGCGACTGGAACCGCCAGAAAGACCGGATCATGCGCAGCCGCTGATCGCTTGATCGAGCGCTCAAGGAGGAGCCCGAAGAGGTGGTCTTCGAACGGCGCGCAACGAGCTTTATCACCACAACGCCGGAAATCAGCTGAGGCAGAACTAGCCGGACGGGGGTTCAATTCCCCCGCCTCTAGTCGGCAATCTTCGGCAATTCATCGGCGATTTACGGGTTCGTGGTAGTCTTGCCTCTCTCTACGGGGGCGACATGGCTTCGACGGCGGTCGCGAAACCCAAGGGGCATGCCGAGCTGCAGGTCTGCTCGTTAAACGGTCTGCAAAAAAGCTAGTTGCGAACGACGCTAACTACGCCCTCGCCGCCTAAACTCCGGTGAGCGTTCGACCCAGCAGTGTCGGTACTCTGGACTCGGACGTCGACTCTTACCGAATAAGGCTGAAGCCCGCCCTTGGCCGATGCTCGAAAACCTCAAGGGGATAAGCCGTAGCGATCCGTGCCTGTTCGGGAGCTGCGGACCAAAACCAAAGACTAGGCTACGCATGTAGAACCGAGGGCGGAGGATCGTCGGACGGGGGTTCAATTCCCCCCGCCTCCACCAATACTATGACCCCTTTGATTTCAAAGGGGTTTTTAGTTTTCGGGTTACAGCTCGGGGTTACATGTCAATCAGGCAGCCGCTGGGGTCTGGAGTGGATCATGGCAATATTCCGGAAGCCATACAGGATCGTCAGAACACCTAGGTATCAGAAGATATGGCGATTCCTAATCCAAACTTTGTTCTTCATTGTTTGGCTACCAGCTATGACTCTGCTGCTATTCAGCCTGTCGAGCCTGGACTCCCAGCTTTCTGCTAGTTACCTGCTGGTCTTATTTGGCGGATACGTCGGCTTCACCAGCCTGCTTTTCAATCGAGCACGCGCCTACGAAGACGGTCCCCTACGCAGGCGCACTCTTGTGGCTGCCGAGATAGCGCTGCGGGGAACCGTTCTGTTCCTATGGTCAGCTCTGGTCACTGCGGCTTGGTTTCTTTTTCTGCTTTCACTTGGGTATCAGCAGGAACACCCGAATTGGCAGGCGAAGTCGCTCGGGGACGTGGTTTCCTTCCGCTTGGCGCCGATTGCACTCGCCTTCTTCTCAATCGTCGGAATACAGACGAGCTTCCAAACGCTGCATCACTCAGTGCAGGTTCTTTCAAGGCGATACTTCGGAGCTGCATCTCTCTTGGATGTATACAGCCCGACACTGGCTAAACAGAAACACATCAGTCGAAGAAAACCGCAGTAGTTAAAAAAACCAAGGCTCCCAAGAGGAGCCCTAAGTAATTTGCAGAAGATGACGATCGCGGGGTCAGATCGAGCGGCTACGCGCGAGCTTTTCGTAGACCTTCCGGCGGAACGCCGGGTCGTCTCTGTACTCCGGCTTCTTCATATCTGCTGTCACTTGCGCCATAGATTCGTATGAATCGCCGGCCGATCCTGCGTTCCCATAGCCGACAATGGTTCGCTCAGCCGGAGAGCCTTCGTAATCTTCCCCGTCAAGGCGACAACTCATAAGCAGAGCTTTCTGGCATCGTAACTGCCAGGAGGCAACATGAAGAAGTCGCGTTTTACCGAAACCCAGATCATCGCGATCTTGAAGCAGGCGGACGCCGGCATGCTGGTGAAGGACATCTGTCGCAAGGCCGGGATCAGCGAGCCGACGTATTACAGCTGGAAGTCGAAGTACGGCGGCATGGAAGCCTCCGATCTGAAGCGGACCAAGGAGCTGGAGGCCGAGCTGTCGCAGCTCAAGCGGATGTACGCCGACCTGGCGCTTGAGAACCCCCCCGCGTCAGAATAGTTGTCGTCCCGATAGACTTCTTCCTCGGGGGCGAAAGGACTCAATGACGTGGCTCGAT
>NZ_JBYSYG010000009.1:0-214911 GCF_058783045.1 Hydrocarboniphaga sp. FW305-C-57
CAGCCCCGAAACAGCCATCAGAACAATTCAATCAATGACTTGAAAACAGGACAGACCACTTTCCCCGGACAGTACTGGCTCCTGCAAAGAAAGTAACCAAAGAAAGCAGGCCCCGAAGTCCGCGCCCGTTCGACGGCTATGCCGACGAACGGGTCCCCGGCTGGAGCGCCGTGCTCGGGGTCGCTTCGACGCGACATCCTGTCGCGACGAAGCTCTGGCGGCCATCGTGGCCGCCAGCCCCACTGCGCGCGCCGCTCCAGCCGGCGCTGCCAGGGGTTGAACGTCAACAGCTACTCCTGGCTCGCTGCGCCTCGCCGCCGCTGGTTTGGTGTTGTCCTCTCTCCCGCGTGCGGGAGAGAGTCCCTGAGAAGCAGGGGAGAGAGGGGCTTTTGTTGTGGATCGAAGCCAAGCAAAAGCCCCTCACCCGGTCCTGACGGACCCCCCTCTCCCGCACGCGGGAGAGGGGGACTGCAGGAAGCAGTTGCTTCTGCTTTTGCTGTTCGCTTTTCAATCCCTTGTGACGCACCGAGCAGCGCAGCGCGCGCAGGGGTCGGCGGACAAGGATGTCCGCCGAGTTTCGTCGCGACAGGATGTCGCGTCGAAACTCCTGCCCCGAGCACGTGAGCAGCGCAGGGGACTTTCGCGCAGCGAAAGTGCGTCACCAGGGTGTGCTTTCTCTTGCTTACTTCTCTTTGCACAAGCAAAGAGAAGTAAGGCCCGACCGGCGAGGTCAAAACTCTAAGGGCTGGGCCGGCTCACCAGAAAAAGCATAACCGTCGGTTCATACTCCCGAAAGCAGAATCGCACCACACCGCCCTGGTCCAATCATTGCTGGAGTCCCGGCATGTCCTACGCCCACACCATCGGCGTCCGCAGCTACCGCTTCGATAGCCTGCGCGAACTCATGGCCAAGGCAACGCCGCTGCGCTCGGGCGACTTGCTCGCGGGCATCGCGGCCGCGACCGCCGAGGAGCGCATGGCGGCCAGGCTCGCGCTCGCGGAGGTTCCGCTCAAGCGCTTCGTCGAAGAACCGCTGATCGCCTACGAGACCGACGATGTCACGCGCCTGATCGTCGACACGCACGACGCCAAAGCTTTCGCAGCGATCGCGAGTCTGAGCGTCGGTGAGTTCCGCGACTGGCTGCTGTCCGATGCGACCGACGAGGCCACGCTGCAGGCGCTTTCGCCAGGCCTCACGCCCGAGATGGTCGCAGCGGTGTCCAAGCTCATGCGCAACCAGGATCTGGTGCTCGCGGCGCGCAAGTGCCGTGTCGTCACGCGCTTTCGCAATACGCTCGGATTGCCGCAGCGGCTCGCAGTGCGTCTGCAGCCGAATCATCCGACCGACGATCCGCAGGGCATCGCGGCGTCGATCCTCGATGGCCTGCTGTACGGTTGCGGCGATGCGGTGATCGGCATCAATCCGGTGTCCGACGAACCCGCCAGGCTCGCGGCGCTCTGGCGCCTGCTCGACGAACTCATCGCGCGCTTCGAGATTCCGACGCAGTCCTGCGTGCTCACACACGTGACGCGGCAGATCGAGGCGATCGAAGCCGGTGCGCCGATCGATCTGGTGTTCCAGTCGATCGCCGGCACGCAGGCGGCGAACAAGAGCTTCGGTATCACGCTGGCGATGCTGCATGAGGCCCACGAGGCGGCGCGCTCGCTCGGGCGCGGGACCCTCGGCGAAAACCTCATGTACTTCGAAACCGGGCAGGGCAGCGCGCTGTCGGCCGATGCGCATCACGGTGTCGACCAGCAGACTTGCGAGGCGCGCGCCTACGCGGTCGCGCGGCAGTACCAGCCGCTGCTCGTGAACACCGTGGTGGGCTTCATCGGCCCCGAATATCTCTACGACGGCAAGCAGATCATTCGCGCCGCGCTCGAGGATCATTTCTGCGGCAAGCTGCTCGGCCTGCCGATGGGTGTCGACGTCTGCTACACCAATCACGCCGAAGCCGATCAGGACGACATGGACAATCTGTTGCTGCTGCTCGGTGCGGCCGGCGTGAACTACGTGATGGGCGTTCCGGGCGCGGACGACATCATGCTTAATTACCAGAGCACGAGTTTTCACGACGCCTTGTACGTGCGCGAGGCCCTGGGCCTCAAGCACGCGCCCGAGTTCGAAGCCTGGCTCGCGAAGATGCAGATCGTCGACGAGCAGGGAAGGCTGCGCGATGCGCGCCAGACTCCGGCACTGACCGCGTTGAGCGCGTTCGCATCGGCGGCCGCATGAGCGACACACCCGACCTCGTTAGCGGCCGCGGCCAGCCGGCGCCCGATCCCTGGAGCGAGCTGCGTCGCCATACCGCCGCGCGCATCGCGATCGGACGCAGCGGCAGCAGCCTGCCGACGCGCGAAGTGCTCGCTTTCGGCCTCGCCCATGCGCAGGCGCGCGATGCGGTGCATCTGCCGCTCGAGGTGCCGGCCTTGCGCGGCGAACTCGAGAATGCGGGCTGGCGTGTGATCGAGGTTCGCAGCCGGGCCGATGATCGCGCGGCTTATCTCGCGCGTCCCGATTGGGGGCGTCGCCTGCACGCGCAATCGCTCGCAGAGCTCGCCGAAGTGGAGCGCGAAGCCGACATCGTCTTCGTGATCGGCGATGGTCTGTCTTCGATCGCGGTGCAGCGCCATGCGCCTGCGCTGCTCGCGCAGTTGAAACCGCTGCTCGCAGGGCTTTCGATCGCGCCGGTCGTCATCGCGACGCAGGCGCGCGTGGCGCTCGCCGACGAAGTCGGCGAACACATCGAAGCGAAACTTGCGGTCAGCCTGATCGGCGAACGCCCCGGGCTGTCTTCACCCGACAGCCTCGGGGCCTACCTCACCTACGCGCCGAAAGTCGGCACCACCGACGAGGCGCGCAACTGCATCTCCAACATCCGGCCCGAAGGCTTTTCGATCGCAGCCGCCGCGCAACTCATCGCGGCGCACATCCGCGCGAGCCTGCGCGCGCGGCTATCGGGCGTCGCGCTGCGCTTCGATCCGTCGCGCGCACTCGGCGAGGGCGATCGGGAGCCGGTTCAGAAGGTGTAGCTCAGGCTCGCCGCGACGCTCGCGGGCTGGCCGTAGTACAGGTTGCCATACTCGTCGATCACGTAGTACTTCTTGTCGAACAGGTTGTCGGCGTTGAGCTGCGCGGTGATTCTTGGCGTGATGTCGTAGCGGGCCATGAGGTTCGCGAGCGCGACGCCCTTCTGCGATACCGGCTCCAGCTCGAAGCTCGGGTTGTACACGGAAACCTCGTTCTTCGAGCGCCAGTTCACGCCGCCACCGATCGTGAGCTTGTTCCAGTCGCCCGGCAGCGTGTACGTGGTGAACGTGCGCAGCGTCGTGCGCGGAACGTAGCGGCGGATGCCGTTGCCGTCGCCGTCCTCGAGCTTGAAGTAGGACCAGCCGGCGCTGAGGTTCCAGCGCGGCGCGAGTTCGCCGTTGACTTCGAGTTCGAAGCCGCGCGAGCGCGTGCCGTCGACCGACGCGTAGATCGGCAGGTTCAGGTTGCCGTCGATGTATTCGCCGGTCGGATTCGCAACGTTGTCCTGGCGCGTATCAAACAGCGTCAACGCGGTGTTGAGCTTGCCGGCAAAGTGCGAGCCCTTGATGCCGACTTCGGTGCTGTAGCCGTCGAGCGGCTCGATGATGCGCTTGTCGGCCAGGAAATAATTCTGCGGATTGAAGATCTTCGTGTAGCTCGCGAAAGCCGACCACTGCGGCAAAAAGTCGTAGATCAGGCCCGCGTACGGCGTGAGCTTGTCGTGATCCTGCACGAAGGGCTCGGGGCCACTGTAGATGTAGAAGTAGTCGCTCTTCCACTGGCTCAGTCGCGCACCCGCGATGAGCTTGAGCGGATCGGCCAGCGACAGCCGCAGCGCGGTGTACGCGGCGCTCTGGCGGCCACGCACGCGCATCGCATAGTCGGCATCGGGCGAATACGTGGGCTCCGGATACGAGCCGTCCCAGTCGAAGAAATTGCCGGTGCTGCCGAGTTCGCTCGTCACCTGATGTTCGTAGGCGTCCTGATGCCTCCAGGCGCCCATGGCGCCGACGACGAGCTCGTGCTGGCGTCCGAACAGCTTGAACGGCCCGCTCGCATAGACATCGATCGCGTTCTGCCGGCCGTGATCGTCGCTGCGATACGCGTAGGCTTCCAGGCCTTCGCCGGTCTCGCGATCGGGGAAGCCGGACAGGTAGAGCAGGTTCGAATCGCCATCGATCTCGCGGCGCGAAACGCTCGAGCGCAGCGACCAGCCGTTGGCGAATTCGTGATTGAGTTCGGCGAAGGCCGTCTGCGTCTTGTTGTTCCAGAACGACCAGTCGGCCGTGGTGGTGACCGAGCGCGACCAATCGGTGCGCGTGCCGTCGCTGAAGAACAGCGGGAACGAACCCCAGGTGTTGCCTTGCGGCAAGGTCTTCTGGAAGTCGTAGCCGAGGCTCAGGCGCGTCGCGGGCGTGAGGTCCGCATCGACGACGCCGTAGAACACCTGCTTTTCGTTCTCGTAGAGGTCCTGATACGACTCGCGATTCTGGTAGACCGCGACGACGCGGGCGCGCACGCTGCCGTCCTGGTTCAGCGGCGTGCTGATGTCGCCGACGCTGCGGAAGTTGTCCCAGGAGCCGTAGCTCAGCAACAGCGAGCCTTCGGGCTGCTGCGCATCCGCGTGCTTGCGCACGAGGTTGATCGCGGCCGATGGATTGCCGGCGCCGGACAGCAGGCCCGTGGCGCCGCGCACGATCTCGATGCGCTCGTAGAGCGCGGTGTCGAGCGTCGGGTCGGCGGAACCGGCGTTGAGCCCCACCGGCATCGGCACGCCGTCGTTGAGGATGTTGTCGATCACGAAACCACGCGCGGTGAACACCACGCGCTCGGTGTCGTAGGCGTACGAATACACGCCCGGCGTGTTGTCGAGCACGTCGCGCAGCGATTGCAGGTTCTGGTCCTGGATGCGCTGCTCGGTGAACACGCTGACCGACTGCGGGGTGTCGCGCAGGCTCAGCGGCAGGCGCGTCGACGAAGCCGTCACTTCGACGGTATAGGGAGACGGATTGTCGGCCGACTCGGAGACCGTGACTGCGTCGAGCGTGACCGTGCTCGCCTCGGGCTCCTGTGCGAGCGAAGCGAGAGGCCAGCACAGCGGAATCAGAAGAGCGGCGCTCGAAGACGATGCGCGTAGACGCTTGCGACGCGAAGCAGCGGACATGCGAAATCCTTGTACGGTGGCGGGGTCGAGTGCCTGCCGGACAAGAGATGATGTCGGTGGGTGCGCGCATTTTAGCCGCTCGGCGGAAGTTCCCGCCACTTGGCCACTATCCGGGTCGTATCGGAAAGTCTCCGCATTGTTTCAGGGCCTGCTCAGCGCCAGGGTCGACACTGCAGTCTCCAATGCAAGACAGGAGAACGTCATGCCTAGAGGAGACAAGTCCGCCTATTCGGCCGAGCAGAAGCACAAGGCCGAACGGATCGAGAAGAGCTACGAAGAGCGCGGCACGCCGAAGCAGGAAGCCGCGGCGCGAGCCTGGGCCACGGTGAACAAGCAGAGCGGTGGCGGCGAGAAGAGCGGCTCGGGTCGCAAGGTCACCAAGACCGCGAAGAAGGCGGCGCGCAAGGATTCGGCTCGCAGGGCCGCGGCGACGCGCAAGGGCCGTTCGCCGAACAAGGGCTCGGCCGCCAAGCGATCGAGCACGACGCGTAGGCGTGCGACGACCAAGACGGCAGCTCAACGCAGCCGTGCGAAGTCGAAATAGTCGAATGGCGCAGAAACGAAATCGCCGGCGTATGAGCGCCGGCGATTTTTGTTGTGCAGCTTCCAATGAGTGAAAAGTGACGAGGCTCAGCGCCGCCTGCCCTTGAGCTTGCGGAGCACCGCGATCATCGAATCGATCTCATCGAAGCTGTTGTAGAACGCTACGCTCGGACGCACCGTGGTTTCCTGGCCGAAGCGGCGCAGGATCGGCTGCGCGCAGTGGTGGCCCGTGCGCACGGCGATGCCTTCTTCGCTGAGCGCCTGACCGACTTCGTGTGTGCTGTAGCCGTCGAGCACGAAGCTCATCACGCTGGTCTTGTCGGCCGCGGTGCCGATCAGGCAGAGGCCCGGAATCGTGCAGAGCTGCTGCTGCCCGTATTCGAGCAGCTCGTGTTCGTAGCGTGCGATGTTCTCGATGCCGATGCGATCGACGTAATCGAGCGCCGCGCCGAGTCCCACCGCATCCGCGATGTTGCCGGTGCCGGCTTCGAAACGCGTCGGAGCGCCGTGGTAGACCGTCTTGTCGAAGGTCACGTCGGCGATCATGTTGCCGCCCCCCTGATACGGCGGCATGTGCTCGAGAATGTCGCGCTTGCCATAGACCGCGCCGATGCCGGTCGGGCCGAAGATTTTGTGGCCCGAGAACACGAAGAAATCCGCATCGAGCTGCTGCACGTCGACGCGCAGGTGCGAGACCGACTGCGCGCCGTCGATGACGACCTTAGCACCGTAGCGATGCGCGATGTCGATGATCTGCTTGACCGGAACAACGGTGCCGAGTGCGTTCGAAACCTGCGTCACCGACACGATCTTGGTGCGATCCGACAGCAGCTTCTGGAACTCGTCGAGCCGCACCTGGCCGCTGTCGTCGACCGGAATCACGCGCAGCTTCGCGCCTTTTTCGGCGCACAGCATCTGCCAGGGCACGATGTTGGCGTGATGCTCCAGATGCGAGATCACGATCTCGTCGCCTTCGCGCAGGTTCTGCTTGCCGTAGGTCTGCGCGATCAGGTTGATGCCTTCGGTCGTTCCGCGCACGAAGACGATTTCTTCGGGCTGCGAGGCGCCGATGAACTTGGCGATCTTCTTGCGCGCGCCTTCGTAGGCATCGGTCGCACGCGCCGCAAGCTCGTGCGCGGCGCGGTGGATGTTCGAATTCTCGTTCTCGTAGAAGTACGAGAGGCGTTCGATCACCGCGCGAGGCTTCTGAGTCGTCGCCGCGTTGTCGAACCAGACAAGCTGATTCTTGCCGCCGTTGACGCGCGTTTGCAGGATCGGGAAATCGCGACGGATCGCGTTCACGTCGAACGCGCCGCGGCCTTGCGGAACCGCCGGCGGCTGGCTCGCGCGTGGCGTGCTCAGATCGGTGAAGTAATAGCTCGGCGCGGACGGCGAGGCGCTTGCGGCCGATCCGTTGCCACTTCCGGGGTTGGAGATCGCCGCGCCCGGCAAGCCCGGAGCCGAAGGCGGGGCAGGGGCCTGCGCAGGCTGCTGCGGCACGCCTGGCAGTGCGAACGCCGAGAGCTGCGACAGATCGAGCGCCGGCGCCGCGATGGAGCTCGTATCGCTGATGAAATAGTACGGGCTGCCCGGCGGATTCTTCGTCGCGGCTGGCGCGGTTTCGGCGACAGCGGCGGGCGCTTCGGGTACGCCGGCGAGCGCACCGCCGCCACGCGGCAGCATCGGCAGCACCGTGCTCTGCACGCCGGGCAGGTCGGCCGAAACCGCCTGCGTCGGCGCGATGCGCGGCGTCAGCAAGACCGGTGGCGCCGCGAACTCGGCGGCAGCCTGTGGCGTGGCCTTGAGCGGCGGGGTCGCCGGTAACGAAGTCGCGTACGGCACCGGCGGCAGATGCGACAGCGGCGACACGCCACCACCCTGCAGGCTGCCGGGCGGCGCGAGCTGCACCGGCCGCGTCGGCGCGGTGGGAGCCTGCTGCGCTGCGCCCGGCGGCGTCTGGAACAGCTCGGACGCCAGCAGGCTCAGCGTCGCGTCGTCCGGCAAGCTGGCGCGACCGTCGAAGTCCTGGTCGGCAGCCATTACTTATACGTGTCGGGATAGTCGTGGTACTTGCCGATCTCGACGTCTTCGAGCACGGCAAGCGCGTCGGGCGTGAGCACCGCGAGCGAGCAGTACAGCGAGACCAGGTACGAGGCGACGGCGTGGTCGTCGATGCCCATGAAGCGCACCGACAGGCCCGGCGTCTGCTCGCCGGCGAGGCCCGGCTGGAACAGTCCGACGACGCCCTGACGCTTTTCGCCGACACGCAGCAGGATGATCTTGGACTTGCCGTCGTCGATCGGCAGCTTGTTAGACGGAATCAGCGGCACGCCGCGCCAGGTGATGAACTGCGAGCCGAACAGGCTCACGGTCGGCGGTGGAACGCCGCGGCGCGTGCACTCGCGGCCGAACGCGGAGATCGCGAGCGGGTGCGCGAGGAAGAACGCCGGCTCCTTCCAGACCTTGGTCAGCAGCTCGTCCATGTCGTCCGGCGTCGGCGCGCCGGTCAGCGGATAGACGCGCTGTTCTTCGGCGACCTGCGCAAGCAGGCCATATTCCGGATTGTTGATGAGCTCGCTTTCCTGGCGCTCCTTGATCGTTTCGATGATCAGGCGCAGCTGCTCCTTGATCTGATCGTAGGGGCTCGAATACAGGTCGGCGACTCGCGTCGCGATGTTGAGCTTGGTCGCGACCTGCTTGAGCACGTATTCCGGCGGATGCGGGTCGTAGTCGACGAAGGAATTCGGCAGCTCGCCCTGCTCGGTCACCGAGCAGGCGGTGCGGATGTCGGCCGGATTGCGCACCTGGTTGACGCGATAGACGCCCGCTTCGACCGGTGTCCACTGCAGCAGGTGGGTGAGCCAGCGCGGCGTGATGATCGGCAGTTGCGCCGGCGTCTTGGTGGTATTGGCAAGCTTGCGAGCGCCGGCATCGCCGAGCGTCTGCGGGACTGAATCGACCATCGTGACTCCAATCGACTGTTGAATGGATTAGTCGCTGCGGGAATAACGACAGAATGCGCAGTGCTAAGCCGATGGTCTACGGACTATCGCCCGCAAGCGGTAAGCCTGAGTTCTGCGAGGAGTCGGGCGCGCTGCGCAGTTGTTCGCAACGGCTGATCAGTTCCGAAGCTGAGAGGTGCAATGCGGTGGCGAGCTTTTCGAGCGTGAGCAGCGTGGGGCTCACGCGACCACGTTCGATCTCGCCGACATAACTGCGATCGAGCCCCGCGGTTTCCGCGAGCCTCTCCTGCGACCAGCCTCGCGCGATGCGGGCTTCGCGCACGATGGGCCCCAGCCGCTGATGCACGGGTTTCATGCGGAGTAACCGTCTTTCGGACCGCGATTGGCATGTTGCGACTGGGCCTGCGTGATCTGGCTGTTGGGCGGCACCGAACGCGTGAGCCAGACGTTGCCGCCGATGCTCGATCCCTTGCCGATGACGATGCGCCCGAGCACCGTCGCGCCGGCATAGATGACCACGTCGTCTTCGAAGATCGGATGCCGTGGCTGGCCTTTGGCGAGCGAGCCGTCTTCACCGACTTCGAAGCGCTTGGCGCCGAGCGTGACGGCCTGGTAGAGCCGCACGTGATTGCCGATTTCGGCGGTCTCGCCGATGACCACGCCGGTACCATGGTCGATGAAGCAGTAGCGGCCGATGCGCGCGCCCGGATGAATGTCGATGCCGGTTTCCGAATGCGCGAGCTCGGCGATGATGCGCGCGATCAGCGGCAGGCCGAGTTGATAAAGCCGATGCGCGAGGCGGTGATGGATCAGCGCATGCACGCCCGGATAGCAGAGCAGCACCTCGTCGACGCTGCGCGCCGCCGGATCGCCCTGGAAGGCGGCCTCGACGTCGGTGTCGAGCAGGGCGCGCAGCTCCGGCAGGCTGTGCGCGAAGGCACTGATGCGCGATTGCGCGAGCTTGCGCGCCTCGTCCACGGCGGCGTGGCTTGCGAGCTCCAGGCGGGCTTCTTCGACGAGCCCGGTCAGCGCGCGATCGAGCGCGTGGCCGACGTAGAAATCTTCGCCTCCGCGCTGCAGATCCGTGGGTCCGAGGCGCAGCGGGAACAACGCCCCGCGCAACAGCCCGAGCAGGTCGCGCACGCGATCGGGCGATGGGAACTCGCGATCTCCCTTGTCGCGCTCACGATGGCGGCGATGCCGCCACTCCTCGCGAGCGGCCTTGAGGTCCTGGACGACCGCGGCCAGGTCCCAGTGCGGAACGGGTTCTGATTCTGGGTTGGAATCGGGAAGGCTCACGTGGCGATCGATCCGTTGCTTTAGTCCTGCACCCACGGCAAGCCGTGAGTCACTATCCTGTTTCCACGGCAAGCCGTGGATCACTAGTCTTGTTTCCACGGCAAGCCGTGAGTCACTAATCCTGTTTCCACGGCAAGCCGTGGAAACGCCATCCGTTGTCGTGGCCGCGCTGCTGTTGCGCGTCGAGATCGCCCTCGAAGCCTTCGAGCACGTTGGCGATGAGGCTGAAACCGGCCTTGATCGCGGCTTCGACCGCCTGCGCCGATCGCTTGCCGCTGCGGCAGATCAGCAGCGTGGGCCTGTCCTTGCTGCCGAGCTTGGCTTCGAGTTCGCGCGCAAAGCGCGGGTTGCGCGTGAGCGCGGTGCCGGTCGCCCAAGGAACATGCACGCTGTCCGGAACGTGGCCGACGAACTTGCGCTCCTCGGTGGTACGCACGTCGACGAGCGTGACCTGGCCCGTACGAACGAGCGCCCAGGCGCTCACAGGGTCGAGCCCACCGCCGTGCGGCAGTTCGGGTGCCTCGAACCGGTCTTCATCACGGCCCGACACGGAAGGCTCCGGATCGGAAATTCCTGCCAACGGTACGCTGGCTGCGTGAAACGACATGACGTGCTCCTGGCGTTGGCGCCTCGAAGAAAGGCTCGGTGAGCCCTGAGAGCAGTCAATCTAGGCGGTGGTCACCCAATGCAAAAGGAATATCTTCAAATACCGTAATCGCGTTCGGTTATAAAACCTCTGCGCCAAGCGTGGCCTCAGCTTTTACGGTCGCTGTGTCCCAGATCGCGCTCCGGCGCGATGCGGTCGCGGATACGCTGCTTGAGCTCGGGCAGCTCCATGAACCCGCCGTCGCGCTTGCGATCGTGGATGGTCTCGCCGTCGACCGTGACGCGGAACACGCCGCCGCTGCCGGGCTTGAGGGCGACTTCACCGAGCTCGTCGGCGAAGGTGGTCAGCAGCTCCTGCGCGGTCCAGCCGGCGCGCAGCAGCCAGCGGCATTGCATGCAGAACTCGATCTCCACGCGCGGCTTGGCGGTTTCCATGAAGGTCCGCGCTAGCGGCGGCTCACGTAGATGCCGCTGGACTTGCCATCTGCGGTGGCGCGTTCTTCGATGGTGAAACTATCGATGGCTTTGACGAGATCGCTGAGCCGCCTTTTGCCGTAGGTGCGCGAATCGAAATCGGGCTTCTGGCGGCTGATCCACTGGCCCATGTGTCCCAGATGGGCCTTGCCGGATTCCTCGTCCACGCAGGCTTCGAGTGCATCTTCCAGCAGGGCGACGAGCTCGCGATCGATGGCGTGCTTGGTCTCGGCGGCCGGCGCGGCGGGCGTCGTGGCGGACTGCGGTGTCGGGTGTGCGGCAGGGGGAGCGGACTTCGCGGCGCGTTTGCGGCTCGCCGGTTTTGGCGCCGCTGCTGCCGCTGCCGGCTCGGCGGCTATTGCCGGCGCCTTTTGAGCCTTGGCCGACGGCTCCAGGTTTTCGATGTAGATGAACTTGTCGCAGGCGGCGATCAGCGAGCGAGGTGTCTTCTGCTCGCCGAAGCCGTACACCTGCAGGCCCGATTCGCGCAGGCGAACCGCAAGCTTGGTGAAATCGCTGTCGGACGACACCAGGCAAAACCCGTCGAAGCGCTGCGTGTAGAGCAGATCCATCGCATCGATGATCAGGGCGCTGTCGGTCGAGTTCTTGCCGGTGGTGTAGCCGAACTGCTGAACCGGCTGGATCGCGTGTTCGGCCAGCTTCTTCTTCCAGCTGCCGAGCTGAGCTTGCGTCCAGTCGCCGTAGATGCGCTTGACCGTGGCCAGGCCGAACTTGGCGATCTCTTTGAGCATCGGCTCGATGGCGTCAGCGCGTGCGTTGTCCGCATCGATCAGCACTGCGAGTCTGGCCTGCATGTCGATGCGCTCCCGTGGCTGCACTGGCTATCCGAACTGCTTGCCGATGCGCTTGATCTTGGCGCCGAGCGCCTGGAACTTGCCCTCGATGTCCTCGTAGCCGCGATCCATGTGATAGATGCGGTCGATGACGGTCTCGCCGTCGGCCGCGAGCGCGGCGAGCACCAGCGAAGCCGAGGCGCGCAGGTCGGTGGCCATGATCGGCGCGGCCTGCAGGCGCTCGCGTCCGGTGATGACCGCCAGATTGCCCTCGATGCGGATGTCCGCGCCGAGGCGCAGCAGCTCCTGCGCGTGCATGAAGCGGTTTTCGAAGATGGTTTCGCGGATCGTGCCGACGCCTTCGGCGACGCAGTTGAGCGCCATCATCTGCGCCTGCATGTCGGTCGGGAAGCCCGGATGCGGCATGGTGTGGATGTTGACCGCGTCGGGACGCTTGCCCTGCATGTCGATGTCGATGAAATCGGTGCCGGTCTGCACCTTGGCGCCGGCCTGCTGCAGTTTCACGAGCACCGCGTCGAGCATCGACGGATCGGTCCGCGTCACGCGGACGCGCCCGCGCGTGACCGCGGCGGCGACCAGGTAGGTGCCGGTCTCGATGCGGTCGGGCAGCACGCGATGCGTGGCCGCGTGCAGCTTGTCGACGCCCTGGATGCGGATCGTGGTGGTGCCGTCGCCGCTGATCTTCGCGCCCATCGCACGCAGGCAGTTGGCGGTATCGACCACTTCGGGTTCGCGCGCCGCGTTTTCGAGGATGGTTTCACCCTCGGCGAGCGTCGCCGCCATCATGAGGTTCTCGGTGCCGGTGACGGTCACCGTGTCGAAGACGATGTGCGCGCCGCGGAGCTTCTTGCACTTGGCGTGGATGAAGCCGCCTTCGAGCGTGATCTCGGCGCCCATCGCTTCGAGGCCCATCAGGTGCAGATCGACCGGACGCGCGCCGATCGCGCAGCCGCCCGGCAGTGACACGTGCGCTTCGCCGCGCTTGGCGACGAGCGGGCCGAGCACGAGGATCGAGGCGCGCATCGTGCGCACGAGTTCGTAGGGAGCCACGCAGGTGGTGATCGGACTGGCGTCGATCACGTAGGTGTGCGAATCGGTCTGCTCCATCGTCACGCCCATCTGCGTGAGCAGCTTGCGCGTGGTGCCGATGTCCCAGAGCTTGGGCACGTTGGTGACCGTCAGCGGCTCGTCCGACAGCAGGCCGGCGCAGAGGATCGGCAGCGCCGCGTTCTTGGCGCCCGACGCGACGATCTCGCCGCGCAGCGGGCCGTTGCCTTCGATGATGAATTTGTCCACTTAGTGCTCGTGAGGCCCGAGGCCTGAAGGGTTGGGCGTGATGAAGATCATCAGGCAGCGCGCGTCCTGAGCTGGAGGGCGTGAATCTCGCGGCCCATCCTGTCACCGAGCGTCGCGTAGACCATGCGGTGCTGCGCGAGCGGCAGCTTGCCGGCGAAGCCCTCGAAAACCACTTCGGCCTCGAAGTGCTGGCCGTCGTCGCCGATGACGCGTACCTGTGCGCCCGGCAGTCCCGCTTCAATCAGGTTGCGAATCTCGTCTTTCGTCATGTCGATCTCAAATGCATGCTTTCCACCTCACGCCTTCACCGCCGCATCTTGTAGCCGGTCACCAGCATCCACAAACAGACCGCCGAAGTCAGCAGGAAGAAGCCGCCGGTCCAGGCCAGGCTTTGCCAGATCGGAACGTCGGCCTTGCCGAAGAAGCCGTAGCGGAAGCCATCGATCATGTAGAAGAACGGGTTGGCGTGCGAGGCGTGATACCAGAACTTCGGCAGCGCGTGCACCGAGTAGAACACGCCCGACAGGAAGGACAGCGGGTTGATGAAGAAATTGGTGAACGCGGCGAGCTGGTCGAACTTCTGCGAGGTGATGCCGGCGATCAGCCCGATCGTCGCCAGGCTCGCGCTCGCCAGCGCGAAGATCGCGAGCATGGCCAGCGGCTGCTGCGGCAGCAGCTTCACGAACGGAAAGGTGACGACGAGCATCACCGATGCGACGAGCCCGGCGCGCACCATCGCCGCGATCACGTAGGCGCCGAACCATTCGAGCGGCCCGATCGGCGCCATCTGCACGAACACGATGTTGCCGTTGACCTTGGACTGCGTGAGGCTCGACGAGGTATTGGCGAAGGCGTTCTGCAGCACCGTCATCATGATGAGGCCCGGCACCAGGAACTCGGTGTAGCTCACGCCCGCGTAGGCCGAGGCGCGGCCTTCGAGCGCTTGCGCGAACACCAGCAGGTAGAGCAGGGCGGTGATGACCGGCGCGGTCACGGTCTGGCCGAGCACCGACCAGAAGCGCATGACCTCTTTCTTGAGCAGCGTGTAGAAGCCGAGCTGATCGGGACTCATGCCACCGACTCCCGCTTGGTGAGTTCGACGAAGATGTCTTCGAGGTCGGGTTCGCGCGTGTGCACGTCCTCGATCGCGACGCCGGCGTTGCGCAGCGTGTCGAACACGCCGCCGATCGGGTGCCGCGAGGTGTCGAGCTTGAGTTCGATCACGCCCTCGCTCTCGCTCGAAACGAGCGGCTTGAGCGCCTCCGGCAGCTGTGCATCACCGGCGAGCTTGAGCCTCAGGAAGCGGAACGGATGGCGGCGCAGCAGCTGGCGCGTCGATTCGAGCGCCTTGATCTCGCCCTTGTCGAGAATCGCGATGCGCGAGCACATTTCCTGCGCCTCTTCGAGGTAGTGCGTGGTCAGCACGACGGTCTGACCCTGGCGGTGCAGATCGGACATGAAGCTCCAGAGCGTGCGCCGCAGCTCCACGTCGACGCCGGCCGTGGGCTCGTCGAGGATCACCACGGGCGGCTTGTGGACCAGGGCCTGCGCGATCAGCACGCGGCGCTTCATGCCGCCCGACAGCGCGCGCATCGGCGAGTTGCGCTTGGAGGCGAGGTCGAGGCGCTCGAGCATCTCGTCGATCCACGGCCAGACTTCCTTGCCGGCGCCGTAATAGCCGGCCTGGATGCGCAGCATGTCGACGACCTTGAAGAACGGGTCGAACACGAGCTCCTGCGGTACCACGCCGAGCTTGCGCCGGGCGGCGCGGAAGTCCTTGACGGTGTCGTGGCCGAGCACCGCGATGTGTCCGGCGTCCTGGGCGACGAGGCCGGCGATGGTGTTGATCAGCGTGGACTTGCCGGCCCCGTTGGGGCCCAGCAGGCCGAAGAACTCGCCGCGCGCGATCGAGAAGCCGACGCCCTTGAGCGCCTCGAGCCGGCCATAGGATTTGCGAACGCCGACGATATCGATGGCGTTCGGAGAAGGAGTAGTCATGAGGGCGAAATTATACGCACGCGCTGGCGGTGAAGCCGGGAGCCGCGGGAACGGAGGAGGCGTCGAGGCGGTTCAGCCGGGCGCTGCTAGCCTCGCAGGCCGCAACCGATGTGAACCCGTTACCGTAATCGACTGAGCCCACGAGACGCCCCTCTCCGAATGAAGACAGCTTTGGTCTGGTTTCGCCGTGACCTGCGCCTGGCCGACAACCCGGCGCTCGCCCATGCGCTCGATCACGCGGAGCGCATCGTTCCGGTCTACATCCTGCCGCCCGATGCGCTCGAAGGCGCCTGGACGCCCGGCGCCGCGAGCCGCTGGTGGCTGCATCATTCGCTCGCCGCGCTCGATGCGCAGCTGCGCGGGTTCGGCGCACGGCTGGTGATCCGCCGCGGCGATCCTCTGGACGCGCTGCGCAAGCTGGTCGAGCAAACCGGAGCCGAGGGCGTGTTCTGGAACCGGCGCTACGAGCCGGCCTGGGTGAAATCCGATCGCCGCGTCGGCGAGGCCTTGATCGAAGACGGCCTCGAAGCCCGCGCGTTCGCGGCGAACCTGCTCGTCGAGCCCTGGGCGCTCAAGACCGGCTCGGGTGGGCCGTACCGCGTCTATACGCCGTTCTCGCGCTCGGCCAGGGCGCTCGGCTTGCCGCGCCGGCCGCTGCCGACGCCGCGTGCCATTCCGATGCCGGCCGGCATCGCGAGCGAGGACCTGGCTTCTCTCGGGCTGCTGCCCAGAATCGCCTGGGACGGCGGCATCGCCCGAACCTGGACACCCGGAGAAGACGCGGCGCACGCGCGCATCGACCGCTTCTGCCGCGAGGCCATGAGCGGCTACGCCGCCGGCCGCGACCGCCCCGACCAGGTGCTGACTTCGTTGCTGTCCCCGCACCTGCATTTCGGCGAGATCACGCCCGTGCAGGCCCTGGCCCGCGTGCAGCGCGAACTCGCGAGCGCAAGCCAGGCCGGCCTGCACGGAGGGGCCGAGGTCTACGAGCGCGAGCTGTACTGGCGCGAGTTCGCGCACCACGTGCTCTACCACTTCCCGAAGACGCCCGAGCAGCCGATGAACGAGCGCTTTGCCGGCTTCGTCTGGCGCAACCGCAAGGACTACGCGGACGACCTGCGCCGCTGGCAGCGCGGGCAGACCGGCGTGCCGATCGTCGACGCCGGCATGCGCCAGCTCTGGACCACCGGCTGGATGCACAACCGCGTGCGCATGATCGTGGCGAGCTACCTGGTCAAGAACCTGCTGATTCCGTGGCAGGAAGGCGAGCGCTGGTTCTGGGACACGCTGGTCGACGCGGATCTGGCCAACAACACGCTCGGCTGGCAGTGGGTGGCCGGTTGCGGTGCCGATGCGGCGCCGTATTTCCGCATCTTCAACCCTGTCACGCAGAGCCAGAAGTTCGATCCGGAGGGCCGCTACCTGCGGCACTGGGTGCCCGAGATCGGCAAGCTGCCCGACAAGCTCCTGCACGCGCCGTGGATGGCCGACTCCGGGCTGCTGCGCCAGCATGGGCTCACGCTCGGCCAGCAGTATCCGCGACCCGCGGTCGATCTCGGTGAATCGCGGGCGCGGGCGCTCGAAGCCTTCGCGCGCATCAAGGGCTGAACGTCTCGGATAAACTCCCGCCCTTATGACCAAGCATCCCCAGGCCGTGAACTCCGAACAGCTGCAGGCCAGCGGCCGGCGCACGCTCGAGATCGAGCGCGACGCCTTCGCCGGGCTGCTCGACCGGGTCGACGCGCATTTCGCCCGTGCCTGCACGCTGATGCTCGGCTGCCACGGCCGCGTCGTCGTGACCGGCATGGGCAAGTCCGGGCACATCGGCGGCAAGATCGCGGCGACGCTGGCCTCCACCGGCACGCCGGCCTTCTTCGTGCACCCGGGCGAAGCCAGCCACGGCGATCTCGGCATGATCACCCCGCAGGACGTGGTGATCGCGATCAGCTACTCGGGCGAAACCGCCGAAGTGCTCACGATCCTGCCGCTGATCAAGCGCATGGCGACGCCGCTGATCGCGATGACCGGCAAGCCCGGCTCGACGCTCGCGCGCATCGCCGACGTGCACCTGGATGTCTCGGTCGCCAAGGAAGCCTGCCCGCTGAACCTCGCGCCGACCGCCTCGACCACCGCCACGCTCGCGATGGGCGATGCGCTGGCGGTCGCGCTGCTCGAGGCGCGCGGCTTCACGTCCGAGGATTTCGCGCTCTCGCATCCAGGCGGCTCGCTCGGTCGTCGCCTGCTGCTGCGCATCGAGGATCTCATGCATACGGGCGACCGCCTGCCCAAGGTCGCGCCCGGAACGCCGCTGACCGCGGCGCTGCTCGAAATGACCCGCAAGGGCCTCGGCATGACCGCCATCGTCGATGCGGACGATCGCGTCGTCGGGGTCTACACCGACGGCGACTTGCGCCGCTCGCTCGAAGACCAGATCGACCTGCGCACCGCGACGATCGACCAGGTGATGACGCGCGGTGGCAAGAGCGCGCGCCCGGACTGGCTCGCGGCCGAGGCGGTGCAGCTCATGGAGAAGCACAAGATCACCGCGCTGCTCGTCACCGACGATGCGCAAAAACTCCAGGGCGTGATCCACATGCACGATCTGCTGCGCGCCGGGGTGGTCTGATGCTGCCCATCGAACAGGTACGCGAGCGCGCGGCCCGCATCCGCTGCGTCTTCCTCGACATCGACGGGGTGATGACGGACTGCAAGCTCTATCTCGGCCCGGACGGCATGGAGATCAAGGCCGTCAACGTCAAGGACGGGCTCGGCATCAAGAACCTGCTGCGCAACGGCATCGAAGTGGCGGTGATCTCGGGCCGTCCTTCCGAAGCCATGCAGCGCCGGCTCGAACATCTGGGCCTGCGCCACATCCGCCTGGCCACCGAGGACAAGCTGCCGGCGTATCGCGAGATCATCGACAGCCTGGGCCTCACGGACGAGCAGTGCGCCCACATGGGCGACGACACGCCCGACCTGCCGCTGATGCGCCGCGTGGGCCTCGCGCTGTGCGTCGCCGACGGCCATCCGAAGGCGATCGCCGCCTCGCACTGGGTCAGCCAGTATCGCGGCGGCGACGGCGCGATTCGCGAGGCTTCGGACCTGATTCTCGAAGCCCAGGGCATCGACGCATGAACCGGCTCAAGTCGGCGCTGATCTGGCTCGCGCTGCCGCTGATGGTCGCGGCCTGGCTGCTGTTCGGCTCACCGGCGCTGGAGCCCGAAGCGCCGCCCGAAGCCGAGGGCGACAAGGTGCCGCGCTACAGCCTCAAGGGCGTGGAATGGACGCGGCTCAACCAGCAGGGCCAGCGCGATTTCACCGCCACCGCCGAGAGCGCCGACTATTACGACGACGAATCGGCGCGTTACGAGCAGCTCAAGGTCAACGTGCTCGGCATCAGCAAGACCCCGTGGAACCTGAGCTCGCCGAGCGGCGAAGCTCCGCCGCACGAGCGCCGCATTTCGATGCACGGGCCGGTCAATGTCGAGGGCGCTTGGCCCGACGGCGAGCCGGTGACCCTGGAGATGGCCCAGCTCTGGGTCGATCCGGACAAGCGCCAGCTGCAGACCGACGAGGGCGTGCAGTTCGAAAGCGCGAGCCGCAATGGCAGGTCCAAGGGACTGCAGGCCGACTGGGAGAAGCAGACCGTGCAATTGCTTGGCGACGTCAGGATGGAATATGTGCCCAAACCGCAATCCCGTTGA
Source organism: Hydrocarboniphaga sp. FW305-C-57 (assembly GCF_058783045.1). Classification (NCBI taxonomy): domain Bacteria; kingdom Pseudomonadati; phylum Pseudomonadota; class Gammaproteobacteria; order Nevskiales; family Nevskiaceae; genus Hydrocarboniphaga; species Hydrocarboniphaga sp. FW305-C-57. The sequence goes on from NZ_JBYSYG010000009.1 coordinate 18,897, forward strand.
GCGGCGCGCCGATGCGCGCCTCGTCGCCGGCCTGCTGGCCGCGTTGATGCTCGGCTCGCCGCCCGCGGCGCTCGCGCAGGCGGCGTCGACCGCCAAGCCGGCCGAAGCGGCGGCCAAGCCCAAGGCCGAGAAGAAGCCCAACGAGACCGCCGAGCGCCTGCGCCCGACCGGCCCGGTGACGATCACCGCCAAGAACGTCGACTGGGCCCAGAACGGGCTCATGGTCTATTCGGGCGACGTGAAACTGGTGTCGGACACACTCAAGATCGACGGCGACAAGCTCGAACTCGAGCAGCTCGGCGATGGCCAGTACCGCGCCAAGGTCTTCGGCAACCCGGCCAACCTGTGCCACGACGCGGCGCCCGGCTCGACCGCGAAGCCTGAGCCGCCGGTCACCGCGCGCGGCAGGACGCTGTTCTACGACACCAAGGCCGGGCAGATCGACGTGACCGGCAACGCGCGCGTCACGCGCGGCGAGGACGAGCTCACGAGCGAGACCATCCACTACAACGTCAACCAGCGCCGCATCCAGGCCGACGGCGGCAGCGGCGGGCCCGTGAAGATCATCATCCAGCCGCAGCAGCGCGGCGCCGCGACGCCGCCCCCCCAGACCGACAGCAAGCCGACCACCCCATGAGCTCGATTCTTTCCGCCCGCGGTCTGGTCAAGCGCTACAAGAAGCGCACGGTGGTGCGCGACGTGTCGCTGCAGGTGCAGGCCGGCGAGACGGTCGGCCTGCTCGGCCCGAACGGCGCCGGCAAGACCACCTCGTTCTACATGGTCGTCGGCCTGGTTCCGGCCGACGGCGGCGTCATCGAGCTCGACGGCCAGGACATCACGCGGCTGCCGATGCACGCGCGCGCTCGCCTGGGAATCGGCTACCTGCCGCAGGAAGCCTCGGTGTTCCGCAAGCTGTCGGTGCAGGACAACATCCTGGCGATCCTCGAAACGCGCAGCGACCTGAACCGGGCGCAGCGCGGCGAAGAACTCGAGCGCCTGCTTGGCGAACTGCACATCGCGCACATCCGGGCCAGCGAAGGGCAGGCGCTATCGGGCGGCGAGCGCCGTCGTGTGGAGATCGCGCGCGCCCTGGCCGCGAATCCACGCTTCATCCTGCTCGACGAGCCGTTCGCGGGCGTCGATCCGATCGCGGTCGGGGACATTCAAAGCATCGTCGCGCATCTCAAGAGCCGCGGCATCGGCGTGCTGATCACCGACCACAACGTGCGCGAAACCCTAGGGATTTGCAGCCGCGCCTACATCCTCGCGGAGGGTACGGTGATCGCAGAGGGAGCGCCGCAGGAACTGCTGCAGAACGAGACCGTCAGGAAGGTCTACCTGGGCGAGCAATTCAGGCTTTGAACAAGCCTTGAATAAGGGATTGCGGGCGAACATCGCGACGGGAGTGGATGTTCGGGGCGGCGCTTAATGCCGCAGTATGCACACCGGGTCGACCCTCGTCTACCCCACTTGATGCAAGGTTTGTACCGGCGTATATGTTGAGCCGTATGAAACGCAAACCTTGCTCTCAAAACAGTCTCAACTCAGGAACGGTCTAGCATGAAGCAGTCGCTTTCATTGCGGGCCGGCATGGCCCTGACGATGACGCCTGCACTGCAGCAGGCGATTCGTCTCTTGCAGCTGTCGAGCCTCGATCTGCAGATGGAAATCCAGCAGGCGCTGGATTCCAACGTGATGCTCGAAATGGACACCGACGACTCCGAATGGGACGCCGGCGAGCCGGCCGGAGAAGCCGCTTCGGCCTCCGAATCCGATGGCGGCGAAATCACCGAGGTCACCGCCGGCGAATCGATTCCCGAAGACATGCCCGTCGATGCCGACTGGCAGGACGTTTTCGACGACTACACGCCGAGCGGCAGCGGTTCGTCCGACGACGAGGGGCTGCAGGAATACCTGCAGGCCAACCTGCGCGGCAGCGCCACCTTGCAGGAGCACCTGATCTCGCAGGCGCAGCTGATGTCGGTCGATGCGGTCGACGCCGAAATCGCCGCCCACCTGATCGACGCGATCAACGAGGACGGCTATCTCGAAGACTGGCCGGGCCTCTGCGTGCGGCTGGAGCATGAATACAACGTCACGCCCGAGCGCGTCGAAGCGGTGCTGCGCCAGATCCAGGATTTCGATCCGCCCGGCATCGCGGCGCGCGACCTGGCCGAGTGCCTGCGCCTGCAACTGCAGCAGCTCGATCCGGCCACGCCGGGCCTTGCGGCGGCGCTCAAGATCACCGACGGCCATCTGCTGCTGCTCGCGCGCCGCGACGAAAACGGCCTGCGCCGGGCCACCGGCCTCGACATCGGCGTGATCAGGACGGCCGCCGTGCTGATCCGCAACCTGCAGCCGCATCCGGGACGCCCGTTCCAGGCCCACGAGTCGGACTATCTGCGTCCCGATGTCATCGTCGCCAAGAAGAGCGGCCGCTGGCGTGTTTCGCTGAACCCGGAGCACATGCCGCGCCTGCGCATCAACTCGCATTACCAGAGCTTCATCAAGCGGGCGGACCAGTCGCGCGACCAGCTCACGCTCAAGAATCATCTGCAGGAGGCGCGTTATTTCATCAACAGCCTCGAATCACGGAACGAGACGATTCTTCGTGTGTCCCAATGCATAGTGGAAGAACAACGTGCCTTTCTCGAATACGGTGAAGAAGCCATGCGGCCGCTGGTGCTGCGTGACGTGGCCGAGCAGCTCGGCATCCACGAATCCACCGTGTCGCGCGCCACCGCCAACAAGTACATGCTGACACCGCGCGGCCTGTACGAACTCAAGTACTTCTTCTCAAGCCACGTTCAAACCACTCAAGGAGGTGTCTGCTCTGCAACCGCCATTCAGGCCATGATCAAGCGCATGGTCGGTGGTGAGGATCCCGCGAGGCCGTTATCGGACTCCACGCTGGCCGATCTGTTGCTGAAGGAAGGAATTCAAGTCGCACGCAGAACGGTCGCCAAGTATCGAGAAGCCCTCAACATCCCGCCGTCGCATGAGCGCAAAGCCGTAGCCTGAATCCTTTTGTTGTCCCCGTTGGCGGCGGGACTGCCGCCGATGGGTGCTATCCCCGAGCCAATGTCGGCTCGAACGTAAAGGAGTCACCCACGATGAACCTGAACATCTCCGGCCATCACCTCGATCTGACGCCGCCGCTGCGCGACTACGTCACCACCAAGATCAAGCGGATCGAGCGCCATTTCGACCATCTCATCAACGCCGATGTGGTGTTGTCGGTCGAAAAGTTGCGACATAAGGCCGAAGCCACGGTTCATGCGAGTGGTGCCGATCTCCATGCGGAGGCGACCGTCGAAGACAACATGTACGCCGCCATCGACGTGCTCATGGACAGGCTCGATCAGCAGACGCGCCGCCACAAGGAAAAGCTGCGTGACCATCATGTGAAGCAGGCAGCCAAGCGCATGCCGTTCCAGGAAGCGCAGCCGGATTGATGCTGGAGCCGCAGAGCCCCGTCCGGCGCAAGCCGGGCGGGGCTCTGCCGTCTGTGAAGCCGGTTTGCTGTCAGTTCAGCTAGAATCCCGGGCTTCTACAGGAGCGAATCAATGAAATTGAGCGAAATTCTGAGTGCGGACCGCGTCTCTCACGGGACTTCGGTGACCAGCAAGAAGAAGGCGCTCGAAGAACTTTCCGCTCTACTCTCGAAAGGCACCGGCACGCTAAGCTCGGCCGAGGTGTTCACGAGCCTCACCGGCCGCGAGAAACTCGGCAGCACCGGCCTCGGCCACGGCGTCGCGATTCCGCACGGCCGCGTCGCCGGTGTCGAGACCAGCGTCGGCGCTTTCATGCGGCTCAAGCAGGCCGTGGATTACGACGCCCACGACGGCAACCCCGTCGATCTGGTGTTCGGCCTGCTGGTTCCGCAGAGTGCGACCGAGGCGCATCTGAAGCATCTGGCCGCCATCGCCGAGATGTTCTCCGACGAAGATTTCTGCGCCAAGCTGCGGTCGGCTTCGGACGACAAGGCGCTGTATTCGCTGCTGTCGGGCTACGGCTCCAACTGATCCGGTTCCGATGAGCGCCGGCGCGACCGCCTCGGTCACCTTGCACGGCGTCTTCATTCAAATCTTCGATCTCGGCGTGCTGCTCTCGGGCAGCAGCGGCGTCGGCAAGAGCGAGCTCGCCCTCGAACTGCTGTCGCGCGGCCATCGGCTGGTCGCCGACGACGCCACGGAATTCGCGCTCGACGAGCAGGGCCGCCTGATCGGGCGCTGCCCGGCGCTGCTCGAAGGCTTTCTCGAAGTGCGGGGTCTTGGCGTGCTCAACATCGGACGCATGTTCGGCGCCGAGACCCTGCTGCGCAGCTGCCCACTCGATCTGGTGCTGCGCCTGCTGCCGCCCGAGATCAGCGGCGTGCCCGATCGCGTCTACGGTCAGCGCAATGCGCGGACGCTGCTCGGCGTCGAGGTGCCCGAGATCGCGCTGCCGATTCGCGTCGGCCACAATCTGGCGGCGCTGGCCGAGGCGGCCTGTCGCGATCAGAAACTCAAGCGTTCCGGCTACGATGCGGCCGAAGATTTCATTCGTCGCCAGCATCGCGCCATCGAGGCCTCGAAAAACCCATGAAGCTCGTGATCGTCAGCGGTCTGTCCGGTGCGGGCAAGACCGTCGCGCTCAAGCAGTACGAAGACGTCGGCTGGTATTGCATCGACAACATTCCGCTCGCGCTGATCGAGCCGATGATGCGTCGGGCGATGGCCAAGCGTTCGGGCAAGCGCTTCGAGCGGCTCGCGCTGGGTATCGACGCGCGCGAGTCCGAAGCGCAGATCCGGCGCTTCCCGAACTATCTCGCCAAGCTGCGCGCCAAGGGCGTCGACGTGCGCGTGCTGTTTCTGACCGCCGAAGACGACGTGCTGCTGCGCCGCTACAGCGAGACGCGGCGCAAGCATCCGCTGTCGAGCGGCAAGCTGTCGCTGCTCGAAGCGGTGCGCAAGGAACGCCAGCTGCTGCAGCCGATCGCCAACTCCGCCGAAGAGCCGCTCGACACCTCGCGCATGAACCTGCACGAGCTGCGCGAAGCGGTCTACCAGCGCATGGCCGAAGCGGTCGAAGGCAAGCTGTCGGTGCTGTTCCTGTCGTTCGGCTTCAAGAACGGAACGCCGACCGGCGTCGATTACGTCTTCGACGTGCGCTGCCTGCCGAACCCGCATTGGGAGCCTGGCCTGCGCAAGCTCACGGGCCGCGATGCGAAGGTCGGCGAATGGCTCAAGAGCCATACGCCGGTGACCGCGATGATCGACGACATCGCCCGGTTTCTCGAAACCTGGCTGCCGGCGTTTCGCGCGCAGGATCGCGCCTACCTGACGATCGCGATCGGCTGCACGGGCGGGCAGCATCGCAGCGTCTACATCGTCGAGCGGCTCGCCGAGCATTTCAGCGGGCGCTTCGATCAGGTGCTGCACAAGCACCGGGAACTCTCGTGAACCAGCGACGCTTGCGGAGCCCCTCATGAGCGTCGGTCTTCTGCTCGTCACGCACGGCAAGCTCGGGCACCTGATGCTCGAGACGATGACCGACATGCTCGGCGAGTTGCCGCTGAAGACCGACGTGCTCGAAGTGCGTCGCGTGCAGGCCACCGACGTGCTGCTGCGCCAGGGCCTGCGCGTGATCGAGCGGCTCGACGAAGGGCAGGGCGTGCTCGTGCTGACCGACGCATACGGCTCGACGCCGGCGAACATCGCCAACAAGCTCGCCGCGAACGCGGCGCGCACGGTGGTCGTCGCCGGCGTGAATCTGCCGATGCTCGTGAGGGTCTTCAACTATCCGGCGCTTTCGCTCGAGGCGATGGCGCAGACCGCCGTGGAAGGCGGACAGAAGGGCATCATGCTGTGCCCGCGCATCGCATGAGGCGATAAGGGAATTCGTATGGAACGCACCGTCACCATCGTCAATCGTCTGGGCCTGCACGCACGTGCGGCGGCCAAGCTCGTCACGCTGGCATCGAAGTTCGAGGCCGACGTGCGCGTGCGCAAGGATCAGCGCGAAGTTAGCGGCAAGAGCATCATGGGCGTGATGATGCTGGCCGCCGCGCAGGGCAGCCAGATCACCTTGATCGCCGAAGGCGAGGACGAACGGCAGGCGCTCGAAGAGCTCGAGGCGCTGATCGCCAATCGCTTCGGAGAAGAGGCGTGAAAAGCCGTGAGGAGTTAGGCGTTAGGCGTGAGGCGCGCAATCCGCAAAGCTGCGCGCCTTCGCCTCTGCGCCTCACCCCTCACTTCTCTCGCCTCACGACAAGATGAGCCTCTGGCTATCCGGCATCGGCGTCTCGCGCGGCATCGCGATCGGCCGCGCGCAGAAGCTGCATTCGGACGAGCTCGAGATTCCCGAATACACGCTCGCCGCGGCGGATGTCGAAGGCGAGGTCGTGCGCTTCTACGGGGCGCAGCGCCGCGCCAAGGAACAGCTGCGCGAAGTCAGGGCACGCATCCCGCTCGGCACACCGGGCGACATCGCGGCCTTCATCGATACGCATCTGCTGATGATGGACGATCGCTCGATCACCGATGCGACGGTCGCGCGCATCCGCAGCGATCGCAGCAATGCCGAGGCGGCGCTGCAAAGGGCGCGCGATGCGCTGATCGCGGTGTTCGACCAGATGGAGGACCCGTACCTGCGCACGCGACGCGACGACGTCGAGCACGTCTGCGATCGCATCCTGCGCGTGCTGCTCAAGAGCGAGCCCCAGCTCACGCTCAAGCCCGATACGATCACCGAGCCGACGGTGATCCTGTCGGACGACATCACGCCGGCCGACATCATCCTGCTTGCGCAGCAATCGGTGGTCGCCTTCGTCACCGAATACGGCGGCCCGCTGTCGCATACCGCGATTCTCGCGCGCAGCCTTGGCATTCCGGCCGTGGTCGGCCTGCACAACGCGCGCCGGCTCGTTCGCGAGGGCGAGCAGCTCATCGTCGACGGCGAGAGCGGCCACGTGCTCGCCGATCCCGAAGTGCTCGCGACGGCGTTCTACCGGCGTCGCCAGCAGCAGCAGGTCCAGCATCGCAAGCGCCTCACGCTGCTGCGCGACATGCCGGCCGAATCGGTCGACGGCATCCGCGTGCACCTGCTCGCCAACATCGAGCTGCCCGAAGACGCGGCGGTGGCTTCGGCCAACGGCGCCGAGGGCGTCGGTCTGTACCGCACCGAGTTCCTGTTCATGAATCGCAAGGACCAGCCGAGCGAGGACGAGCAGTACGAGGCCTACGCGCGCGTTGTTTCGGCCGTCAAAGGACCGATCACGATCCGCACGCTCGATCTCGGTGCCGACAAGCAGGTCGATTCGGGCCGCAGCCTGGGCCCGACGCCGAACAATCCGGCGCTCGGGCTGCGCGCGATCCGGCTCTGCCTCAAGGAACAGGAGATGTTCCGCACGCAGGTGCGCGCCCTGCTGCGCGCCGCTCGTCACGGACAGATGAAGATCATGCTGCCGATGATCTCCAACCTCGCCGAGTTCCGGCAGGCGGCGGCGATCATCGAAGCCTGCAGCCAGGAGCTGCGCCAGCAGGGCGCGGCGATCACGCCGCCGCCGATCGGCGCGATGGTCGAAGTCCCCGCCGCCGCGATCGCCGCCTCGATGCTGGCGCGGCACGCGCGCTTCTTCTCGATCGGCACCAACGACCTGATCCAGTACACGCTGGCGATCGATCGCGTCGACGACGAGGTCAACTATCTCTACGACCCGCTGCACCCGGCGGTGCTGCAGCTCGTGCGCATGACCATCCAGGCCGGGGCCGCGGCCGGCATCGACGTGTCGATGTGCGGCGAGATGGCGGGCGATCCGCGCTACACCCGGCTGCTGCTCGGGCTCGGCCTGACCGAATTCTCGATGCACCCGACCAGCCTGCTCGAGGTCAAGCGCGTGGTCCGCGAATCCTCGATCGGCGATCTGCGTGGCCGGGTCTCGGAGCTGCTCGACCGCATGATCACGCAGGCCGAAGGCGCCGACGAGCTCGAGGCGCTGCTGCGCGACGATGGCCGCGCCTGACGATCCGGCCTGTCACGCGGATGGGGCGACAGCTGTCGCTGCCGGGTGACATTCCGGGTTACAGGCGTCGCATTTATGGGTTACGTCCGGCGCAATAGGGCTTTATAATCGATCGGCTTTAATGCGTCTTAGGGGGAGTTCCGCAGCATGTCCCGGCAGATGAATGCCGATATCGCTGCGTCAAGACGTCGACACCAGACAGGCCGTTGTTCGCTTTTCAATCTTTGGCCCTATCTAAAATGGAACATGTTGCGATGAGCAATGAAGGTGTGGATACCGGTCGACGCCGGTTCCTGACCCTCGCCACCACTGGCGTGGGCGCTGTAGGCGTGGGTGCGGTGGTGTGGCCCTTCCTGGCCTCCCTCAAGCCCAGTGAGCGAGCCAAGGCGCTCGGTGCGCCGGTGACGGCGGACATCGGCGGCCTTGAAGCCGGCCAGATGATCACGCTGGCCTGGCGCGGCAAGCCGGTCTGGATCATCAAGCGCACGCCCGAGATGGTCGAGAGCCTGGCCAAGGTCAAGGGCGATCTGGCCGATCCGGAATCCACCGTCGATCACCAGCCCAAGTACGCGCAGAACGAAACGCGCTCCGTGAAGCCCGAGATCATGGTCATGGTCGGCTCCTGCACCCACCTGGGCTGCTCGCCGACCTTCCGTCCGGATCATCCGGCTCCGGAAATCGCGCCGAACTGGCAGGGCGGCTTCTACTGCCCCTGCCACGGTTCCAAGTTCGACCTCGCCGGCCGCGTCTATCGCGGCGTTCCGGCGCCGACCAACCTCGTGGTGCCGCCTTACAAGTTCGAAGGCGACAACTCGGTGGTGATCGGCGAAGACCAGGCTGCGGCCTAAAGCACCGACAGGGCAGACAGCAATGGCCATCGTACCCAATCCCTACAAGACCACCGGCTTCCTCGGCTGGATCGACGACCGGTTTCCGCTCACCAAGCTCTGGCGCGATCACCTCACCGAGTACTACGCGCCGAAGAACTTCAACTTCTGGTACTACTTCGGATCGCTCGCGCTGCTGGTGCTCGTTAACCAGCTGCTCTCGGGCATCATCCTGGCGATGCACTACAAGCCCAGCGCGGCCGAAGCCTTCGGCAGCGTCGAATACATCATGCGCGACGTGCCCTGGGGCAACGTCATCCGCTACATGCATTCGACGGGCGCCTCGGCGTTTTTCATCGTCGTCTACCTGCACATGTATCGCGGGCTCATCTACGGCTCGTTCAAGAAGCCGCGCGAGCTGATCTGGCTGTTCGGCTGCCTGATCTTCCTCGTGCTGATGGCCGAGGCCTTCGCTGGTTACGTGCTGCCCTGGGGCCAGATGAGCTACTGGGGAGCCCAGGTGATCATCTCGCTGTTCGGCACGATCCCGTTCATCGGCCCGGACCTCGTGGTCTGGGTGCAGGGTGACTACATCCCGTCGGACGCCACGCTCAATCGCCTGTTCTCGCTGCACGTGGTGGCGCTGCCGTTCGTGCTCGTGGGCCTGGTGGTCGCGCATCTGATCGCGCTGCACGAAGTGGGCTCCAACAACCCCGACGGCGTCGAGATCAAGAAGCACAAGGATCCGGACACCAAGATTCCGCTCGACGGCATCGGCTTCCACCCGTACTACACGGTCAAGGATCTGGTCGGCGTCGCGATGTTCCTGATCATCTTCGTCGCGGTGATCTGCTTCGCTCCGGATGGCGGCGGCTACCTGCTCGAGAAGCCGAACTTCCAGGAAGCCAATCCGCTGGTCACGCCCGAGCACATCACGCCGGCGTGGTACTTCGGCGCCTTCTACGCGATGCTGCGCGCGACGCCGTCGATGTTCAGCTCGGCGCTGCCGGGCGTGATCGTGATGTTCGGCGCGGTGCTGATCCTGTTCCTGCTGCCGTGGCTCGATCGCAACCCGATCAAGTCGATCCGCTACAAGGGCAACCTGACCAAGCTGCTCACGCTGATCTTCGCGATCGACTTCATCATGCTGAACTACCTCGGCATGCAGCCGACCAGCGTGCTGTACACGCTGCTGTCGCGCATCGGCACGGTGTACTACTTCGCGTTCTTCTTCTCGTTGCTGTTCATTCATAACTTCGAAAAATCCAAGCCGGTGCCGGAAAGGGTGACGGGATGAAGCGCTTTGCCAAATTGCTGACCGCAGTTGCGGGTCTGGTCGTTTCCGGTTCGGCGTTTGCCGCCGGTGGTCATGCGCTGCCTTACAGCTACACGCCCGATACCTCGAACCTGGCTTCGCTGCAGCGTGGCGCGCGTGACTTCATGGCGTACTGCTCGGGCTGCCACTCGATGAAGTACCTGCGCTACAACCGCATCGGCCAGGATCTCGGCATACCGGACGACGTGCTCAAGAGCAGCCTGATGTTCACGAGCGACAAGCCCGGCGACGCGATCCTGTCGTCGATGCCGGCCGATGCCTCGAAGGGCTGGTTCGGGCAGACGCCGCCCGACCTGACGCTCGAGACGCGCGCACGTGGGGCCGACTGGGTCTACAGCTATCTGCGCACGTTCTACGTCGATGCCAAGCGTCCGCTCGGCGTCAACAACCTCGTGCTGCCGAACGCCTCGATGCCTCACGTGCTGTGGGCGCTGCAGGGATGGCAGGTCAAGGAAGAGCAACACGACGAGGCCGGCGATCACGGTGCGGGCGGCGAGCACCACGGCGTGCCGCTCAAGCTCGTGCAGCCGGGCAGCCTGACGCCCGACCAGTACGAGAAGTTCGTCGGCGACCTCGTGAACTTCATGGCCTACGCGGCCGAGCCGGGCAAGAGCATCCGCACGGGCGTGGGCCCGAAGGCGATGTTCTACCTGCTCATCCTGCTGACGCTCTGCTACTTCCTCAAGAAGGAGTTCTGGCGCGACATCAAGCACTGATGTCCGTCTGAAACCTGTTTTGCCGGAAGCCGCCACGGAGTCGTCCGTGGCGGCTTCTTCATTTTGGACGCTGCTGCACAACTGTCGACTTTTTGCCCAGTGATCGCCTAGAGTCGCTGGATGTCTCTGCGCGCCAAAACGAAGTACGTGCCGCCGAACAAGCCCGCGGCCAATTCCGGCATCACGCTGTTCTGCAGCGCCGGAGCGGTGGGCTGTCTGTGGGTGCGGCTCGTGCTCGCCGAGAAGGACGTCGACGGTGCCCGGCTGCAGATCGAGCGTCCCGGCCGGCCGAGCGAAGACCTCGCGCTGCTCAATCCGACTCACGCACTGCCGACGCTCGCCGATCGCGACACCGTGATCTATCCGGCGCGCGTGATCGTGGAATATCTCGACGAGCGTTATCCGCATCCGCCGATGATGCCGCCCGATCCGGCCCAGCGCGCCCGCCTGCGCATGGTGCTCGATCGCATCGAGGCCGATCTGTATCCGCTGCTGCCGGCCGCCGAGAACCCGACCAGCGCAAGCGGCCGCGAAGCGCGCAAGCGGCTCGTCGAAAGACTCGTCGGCAGCGTGCCGCTGTTCGGCGGCCGCAGCTGGTTTCTCGGCCAGGATCATTCCATCGTCGATAGCGCCTGGACCGCGCTGTTCTGGAAGATCGCCGAGATCAGGCTCGATCTGCCGCCCTCGGCCGATCCACTGCGCCGCTACGCGCAGCGTGCGTTCGCACGCGCCGCGGTCTCCAAGCTCGTGCAGGCAACGCGCTGAACGGCGGAACCGACTACACTCGGCTTCGCTGCAACCACCGCCGATTCCGCACGATCCCATGCCGGTTTTTCGCTCCCGCCGCCCCTATCTGATTCGCGCCATCTACGACTGGGCGACCGACAACGGCCATACGCCGCACCTGCTCGTGTCGGCCGACTATCCGGGCGTGGTGGTACCGCGCGAGTACGTGCAGGAAGGGCGCATCACGCTCAACGTGAGCCCGATGGCGGTGCAGAACCTCGATGTGCAGAGCGATCCGATCTGGTTTTCGGCGCGCTTCTCGGGCCGCTCGTTCGACGTGCAGGTCCCCAGCGGCGCGGTGCTCGCGGTGTTCGCGCGCGAGAACGGCGAGGGCATCGTGTTCGGAGAGGTCGAGCCGCCCGAGCCCGGTGACGGCAAGCCCACCGATCCCCCGCCGCCACCCGACGAGCCGAGCAAGCCGCCGCGTCCGGGCCGCCCGAACCTGCGCGTCGTCAAGTAAAGCGCCTTCGAATCGCGCACCGGCCGATCGCGCAAGCGCCGGGCTTCAATCGGCGTCGAAAGCCCCGCGGATCCATTCGACGCGGTCGTTCGCATCGAGCGCGATGACATCGAAACGCACCGGCATGTCCGCGAATTTCGCATTCGACGCGAGCAGCCAGCGCGCCGCGAGCACGATGCGTTGCCGCTTGGCTGTCCCGATGGTTTCGATCGCATTGCCGTAGCGCGCGTTGCCGCGCTTGCGTACCTCGACGATGACCAGCGTGTCGGGCTTGCCGCGCTCGCGCATGACCAGGTCGAGTTCGCCGCCGCGCGCGCGAAAATTCCGTTGCAGCAGCGTGAGCCCCTGGGCTTGCAGATGGCGCAGCGCGAGGTCTTCGGCGTCCGCGCCCTTCATCGCGAATCAGGGCGCCGCGCTGGCGACCGCCGTGTTCACCGGCGCGCTGCAGCTCAGTTCGCGTGCGATGCGGCCGTCGCCGCCGATCACGAGACGGCCGCTCGCGCCGTCGATGCGATCGCCCGTGTGCAGGTTGTTGGTGAGCAGGCGGCTGGCGACGCGATACGCATCGCCGCCGAGCGCGACCAGACGCGGATAGCCGCGCATCGGGCCGGCATCCGTCGCCGTCGCCTCGCTGCGCGCCTGCGCCCACTGGCCCTGGGTTTCGAGCATCCATGGCATGTCGCAGACGCTCATGCGCTGCCAGTCGATGCCGCGGCCCTCAAAGATCAGCGAGGTGCTCACGATCGGCAGAGCGCTTGCGCGGTAGAAGCGCAGCTGCGGCAGGATCAGGTAGCTGTCCGACGGCTTGGCGGCCAGGAAGATGAAATCGACGTCCTCGCGCCGGCGCGCATCGAACTCGGTGTTCTTGCCGAGCACCGCGGTCAGCGCCTTGTGCCGGCCTTCGCTCGCGTCGAGCGACATGAGCTTCTTGACCACCTTCGACGGATCGGGCGCGCCCGACTGGAAGGCCTCGGCCGAGACCACGGTGCCGCCGAGCGCGGTGAACTGTTCGCGGAACGCGATCAGCACGCGGTTGCCCCAGTCGCTCGCTGGAACCAGCGCGAGTGCCCGGCGGCGGTTCTGGTTGATCGCCTGCGTCGCCGCGGCGCGCGCCTCGTCCTCGGGCGCGAGGCCGAATTGCAGGAAATTGGCCGGAGCGGGCTGGTTCGCGTCGAGCGCATTGAGCGCCAGCAGCGGAACCGCCGGCGGGCCCATGCGGGCGAGCGCGGTGACCGCATCCTTGACGAGCGGTCCGACGATCACGCCGGCGCCTTCGCCGAGCGCGGTCTGATAGGCGCCGATCGCCTGGCTCGCGTCGGCCCCGCTGTCGTAGACGCGAACGCTTCCGCCGGCGCCGCCCTTGTTCGCCGCGGCCATGAAGCCGGTGCGCACCGCTTCACCCGTCGCGGCCAGCGGGCCGCTGAGCGGAACCAGCAGGGCCAAGCCGCCGCCGCGGTTGCCCGCGTAGACCTGCAAGGGCGCATCGCTGATCGGAGCCGGTGCGGACGGCGGATACGCGGCCGGTGACGCGAAAGCCGGCGGCGAGGGCGCTGTCGTCGCGACGGCCGGAGCCTGCGCCGGGCGGGCCATGAAGCCCGCGATGCGCGCATTGCCTGGGTGCCCGGGGAATTTCGCGCTCCAGGCGCCGTAGTTCGCCATCGAGCCCTGGCGCCAGGTCTGGAACAGCTCGAGCCAGCCGCGCGTCGCGGTGTTCTGGGCGGCGAATTTGGGCAGATCGCCGGCCTCGGGCGGGTTGCGCAGCAGCCCGTTCCAGATCTGGTCGCGATTCTCGGCGAGCGCAGCCGGGTCGCTCTGCACGAAGCGCTCGCGCAGCACGAGCGCGCGCACCGCGGCCACCGGATCGCCGAGTGCGAACAGGGCCTGCGCGCGCAGCTGTTCGATCTGCGCGGCGTAGAGCGGCACGTGATCGGAGCTGGCGGGCAGCGACTGCAGCGCCGGCATCGGCTGGCCGCGCTTGAGCAGGATGTCGGCGCGCACGATCTGCGCGCGGGCCATCTGCGGCATCGTCAGCGAACCGGCCGGAATCCGGCTGAGCCAGGTTTCGGCGAGCCTGTCGTTGTCGGTATTGATCGCCGCCTCGGCTGCCGACAGGGCCTGCTCCGCGGCCGGCTGCGGATCGGCGGCCGCCTTGGAGCTGCCCAGGGCGTTGGCCAGTACGAGGCCGAGCCCGAACAGGCTCGCGCAGAAAAGTCGGGATCGCAGCATCGGTAAAGTATCGCACGCCAATTGCGCACCAGGATTGCAGTTCCCATGTCTGAGCTTTCTTCCAGCACGGCCGAAAACGCCGTCGCGCCCGGTCATCTTTACGTCGTGGCGACGCCGATCGGCAATCTCGGCGACTTGTCGCCGCGCGCCCAGGCGGTGCTGCGCGGAGTCGATCGCATCTGCGCCGAGGACACCCGCACCTCGGGCAGCCTGCTCGCGCATTTCGGCATCCAGCGGCCGCTGAGCGCCCTGCATGAGCACAACGAGGGCCGTGCCGTCGCCGACGTGCTCGCCCAGCTGCGCGAAGGCCGCGCGGTGGCGGTGATCTCGGACGCCGGAACGCCGCTGATTTCGGACCCGGGCTTCGTGCTCGTGCGCGCCGCGCGCGAGGCCGGCATTCCGGTCATCGCCGTACCGGGCCCTTGCGCCGCGATCGCCGCGCTGTCGCTGGCCGGCCTGCCGAGCGACGCGTTCTGCTTCGCCGGCTTTCTACCGCACAAGTCCTCCGCGCGCCGCGAGCGCCTGCGCGAGCTCGGCGGCCTGCCGCAGACGCTGATCTTCTATGAGTCGAGCCATCGCATCGCCGAGACGCTGGCCGATCTCGTCGCCGAGCTCGGGCCCGAGCGCCGCGTCTGCCTGGCCCGCGAGATCACCAAGCGCTTCGAGCAGAGCGTGCTGCTGCCGGCGAGCGAGCTCGTCGCCTGGCTCGCGGCCGACAGCAATCGCGGACGCGGCGAGTTCGTGCTCGTGATCGAGGGAGCAAAGGCCGAAAGTGCCGGCAAAACCGAGCAGCTGCGCCTGCTGCGCGTGCTGCTCAAGGAGCTGTCGCCGGCCAAGGCGGCACGCGTCGCCGCCGAGCTGACCGGGGCGCGCAAGAACGAGCTTTACGCGCTCGCGATGGAGCTCGGTGGTTCGGGCGGCTCGGAATGAGGCGGCTCCTGCAGTAGACTCCGCGCCGAGTCGGCCGAACAACCGCCGCCATCGCGAGATGGGGGAGGAAAGTCCGGGCTCCGCAGGGCAGAACGCCAGGTAACGCCTGGGAGGCGCGAGCCTACGGAAAGTGCAACAGAGAGCCAAACCGCCGATGGCCCGCGCAAGCGGGATCAGGCAAGGGTGAAACGGTGCGGTAAGAGCGCACCGCGAGTCCAGCAATGGACCGGCACGGCAAACCCCGTTCGGAGCAAGGCCAAATAGGGTGGGATGTCTTTCGCAAGAAAGGCGACGCGTGGCCCACGCGCCCACCGGGTAGGCTGCTGGAGCTGCACGGCGACGTGCAGCCTAGAGGAATGGTTGTTGAGGGGTCGCAAGGCTCCGGACAGAACCCGGCTTACAGGCCGACTCGCTTTTTTCCTCGTTTTCGAATCCGCATCGAACGCCACGAGCTGACTTCCACTTCAGGAAGTTGGCGCAAGTGGCTGTTTTTTCGTCAGTCTTTCCCCAAAAAATCCTGAATCGCGCCTGAAGCTCAAGCCCTTGTTTCGGCTTGGGATTTCGGTTGCGCGCACCATTGCCGTGGAATATAGTGGCGCGGAGTGGGGCAAAGTGGGGCATCAAATCCATTGAGTGGTGAATCTGGTGGGCTTGAAGCTTTGAAACATTGTTTGGAGCGGGGGGTTGCTTCCGTAACGACTTTCTCAGGCGGGTGGACCGGCTGCGGTCCAAAGTGAGTGCTCGGTGTTCTCAGGCTGGTATGCCGTTTCCTTGGACGAGAAGGGCCGTGTCGCGGTCCCGGCCTCGTTTCGGCATGCGCTCGCCAAAACCGATGCCGGCCCGCTGTACCTGACCCCGTTTTCCCACGATGGCAAGCCGCATCTCGAAGTGTTTCCGTCGGCCGAGTTCGCACGCCTGGCCGAGCAGATCCAGAGCCTCGAAGACAGCGAGCAGGCCGAACTGCTCAAGCAGGAAATCATCGGCCGCTCGGTCGCCGTCGAACTCGACGGCCAGGGCCGCATCGTGCTGCCGCAGTGGCTGCGCGAAGAATCCGGCCTGCTCAACGGCCGCGTCGTCGTCGAAGGGCAGATCAGCCGCTTCGACATCTGGGACGAATCGCGCTACCAGGCGCGCCGTGCTGAGCCCGAGCGCGTCAAGCAAGCGCTCAAGCTCATCAAGCGGTGATGCGCCATGCACACGCCCTCCCCGCAAGCGGCCGCCTCCGGCGGCTTTTCTGCCTCTATCCGACCTGAGCGCTCGATGGCCGATCCGCACCGTCCGGTGATGCTCGACGAAGCCCTGGCCGGTCTGGCTCCGCGGCCCGGCGGCATTTATCTCGACGGCACCTTCGGCCGCGGCGGGCACAGCAAGGCCATTCTCGACGCGATCGGCGAGAGCGGCTTTCTGCATGCGATGGATCAGGATCCGGCCGCGATCGCCGCGGCCGGCGAGCGCTTCGCCGGTCGCGCGAACTTTCGCATCCACCATCGCAACTTCGGCGAGCTCGGGCAGCTTGCGCGCGAGCTCGACCTGGTCGGTCGCATCGACGGCATCCTGCTCGATCTGGGCGTGTCGTCGCCGCAGTTCGACGATGCCGAGCGCGGCTTTTCGTTCCTGCGCGACGGCCCGCTCGACATGCGCATGAACACTGCGGTCGGCGAACCGGCTGCTTCATGGCTCGCGCGTGCCAAGGACGACGAGATCGCCGACGTGCTGTACCAGTACGGCGAAGAGCGCGCGAGCCGGCGCATCGCGCGTCGCATCGTCGAGGCGCGCACGCAGGCGCCGATCACGCGGACGACGCAATTGGCCGAGATCATCGCGCGCGCGATGCCGGGGCCGCGGCAGAAGATCCATCCGGCCACGCGCAGCTTTCAGGCCATTCGCATCTACATCAATCGCGAGCTCGACGTGCTGCCGCAGGCGCTCGGCGCCGCGGCCGAAGTGCTCGCGCCGGGCGGACGGCTCGCGGTGATCAGCTTCCATTCGCTCGAGGATCGCATCGTCAAGCGCTTCATTCGCGACAGCCGGGAGACGGGAGACGCAAGACGCGAGACGCAAGTCACGCTGCGCCGCGTTTCACGCGACTTTCCGACCGACGCCGAATGCGACATCAATCCGCGTGCGCGTAGCGCCGTGTTGAGAGTCGCGGAGAAAGTCTCGTGAGCGAGCGCAAGAACGTCTCCCGTCTCCCGTCTCCCGTGTCCCGGCAATCGATGCTGCTGCCGATGTTCCTGGCCGTCGCGGTGATCCTCAGCGCGCTCGCGGTCGTGCGCGTGAAGCATGAGAACCGCCTGCAGACGACCGAGATCGAGCGCCTGCGCAAGGAGCGCGATCGGCTCGAGATGGAATGGTCCCAGCTGCAGCTCGAAGATGCGGCACTCGCCAATCACGGGCGTATCGAAGCGCTCGCACGCGATCAGCTCGGCATGTCCGAGCCGCGCGACTACGTCGTCGTCGAGCAGCCGCGCGCACGCGGTCTGCGCAGGGATGGCCAGTGAAGCCTTACCTCAAGCACGAACGCGGCAGCAACGCGCGCAGTGGCGGCGGGCGCGGCGCGGGCGCGATTCCGAACGCGGCGCCGCACAAGGTGCAGCCGGTGGCGCCCTGGCGGCGCGTGCTCGTCCTGTGCCTGCTGTGCGTGGGCGCGACCGGCGTGTTCGCGCGCGCGTTCCAGCTGCAGGTGCTCGAGAACGATTTCCTCACGCGCGAGGGCAGCAAGCGCCACGTGCGCACGGTCACGCTCGAAGGCGGCCGTGGCGCGATTCGCGATCGTCGCGGCGAGCCGCTCGCGCTGTCGGCTCCGGTGGATTCGATCTGGACGGTGCCGAAGGCCTTGCTCGCCTCGGCCGGCCACGTCGAGGCGATCGCGCGCATGCTCAACCTGAAGCCGCGTGACCTGACGCAGTTCCTCAAGGAGCGCGAGAACAAGCAGTTCGTCTATCTGCAGCGCCAGATGAACCCGGACGAGGCCAAGCGCCTGCTCGCGATCAAGGCGCCCGGCGTGTTCGCGCAGCGCGAATACCGCCGCTATTACCCGGCCGGTGAAGTCGCCGCGCAGCTCGTCGGCTTCACCAATCTCGACGGCCGTGGCCAGGAAGGCATGGAAGTGGCGCAGAACAGGCTGCTGACCGGGCAGAGCGGTTCGCGCCGCGTGATCCGCGATGCCAAGGGCCGCATCGTCGAAGACACCGAAGACGCCAAGCCCGCGCAGCCGGGCCAGGACCTGGCGCTCACGATCGATCTGCGGCTGCAGTATCTCGCCTATCGCGAGCTCAAGAATTCGGTTTCCAAGTTCAACGCCAAGGGCGGGCTCATCGTCGTCGCCGACGTCAAGAGCGGCGAGATCCTCGCGATGGCGAGCCAGCCCGGCTACAACCCGAACAATCCGGACGAGCGCAAGGTCGGCGGCGCACTGCGCAACCGCGCGATCGTCGACAGCTTCGAGCCCGGTTCGACGGTCAAGCCGCTGCTGATCGCACAGGCGCTCGACATCGGCGCGGTCAAGTCCGACGACCACTACGACGTCGGTCCGGGCTGGTGGAAGGTCGGCGCGCTGACCGTGCGCGACACGCATTCGCACGGCGACATGGACCTGATGTCGATCCTGACCAAATCATCCAACGTCGGCGCGGCCAAGATCGGTCTGCAGATCGGCCCCGAGGCGGTCTGGAACGGCTATCAGAAATTCGGCTTCGGCGATCCGATCCATTCGGGTTTCCCGGGCGAAGCGAGCCCGGTGCTGCGCAACTTCCGGGAGTGGGGAACCATCGCCACCGCCACCGCTTCGTACGGCTATGGCTTGTCGCTGACCTCGATGCATCTCGTGCGCGCCTACTGCGGGCTTGCGAACGACGGCCTGATGCCGCAACTGCGTCTGGTCAAGGGCGGCGAGCCGGTGGCGCCGCAGCGCACCGTGTCGGCCGAGACCGCGCGCCAGGTTCGCCGTCTCATGCAGGGCGTGGTGTCGAAGGAAGGCACCGCCAGCCGCGCCGCGATTCCGGGTTATCGCATCGCCGGCAAGACCGGCACCGTGCACAAGGTGTCGGACACCGGCGGCTACGCGAGCAAGCGCTACCAGTCGGCCTTCATCGGCATGGTGCCGGCCGAGCATCCGCGCCTGGTCGGCCTGGTGCTGATCGACGAGCCCGGTGAAGGCGGCTACTTCGGTGGCCTGGTCGCCGCACCGGCGTTCTCGACGGTCATGCAAGGCGCGCTGCGCTTGCTGCAGATTCCGCCCGACGAGCCGATGCCGGTGATTCCGGCGACGCAGCCTGCCGGTTCGATCGCCAAGGTCGGCAGTGGCGGCGGCGTGGCCGAGGTGCTGCGTTGAAGTCGCTCGCGCTCAAGGCCTTGTTCGATGGATTCGGCGCCGCTGTGCCGGATCTGAGCGTGAGTGGCCTGACGCTCGATTCGCGCGCGGTCACGCCGGGCGATCTGTTCCTGGCTGTGCGCGGCAGCGCTGCGCATGGGCTCGCGCATGCGCCGCAGGCGGTCGAAAACGGAGCCGCGGCGATCGCCTGGGAGCCGGCGAGCGGCATCGCGCCGCCGCAGCTCGGAGTGCCCGAATTCGCGGTCGAATCGCTCGCACAGCGCGTCGGCGCGATCGCCTCGCGTTTCTACGGCGAGCCTTCGAACAGCGCATTCACGTTCGGCGTCACCGGCACCGACGGCAAGACTTCGACGGCGCATCTGGTCGCCCAGGCTTTCGATCGGCTCGGCCGTCCGGCCGCGTACATCGGCACGATCGGCTACGGCCGGCTTGCCGCGCTCGCCGACGCGAGCCACACGACGCCCGATCCGGTTTCGCTGCAGCGCTGGTTCGCGCAAATGGTCGAAAGCGGTTGCAGCGCCGTGTCGATGGAAGTGTCCTCGCATGCGCTCGACCAGAACCGCGTCGGTGGCATCGCCTTCGATGCGGTAGCGCTGACGAACCTGCAGCGCGATCACCTCGACTACCACGGCACGCTCGAAGCCTACGCGGCCGCCAAGCGCAAGCTGTTCGAGCCGGACGACGGTCGCACGCTGATCCTCAATCGCGACGATGCGACCGGCGCGCGCTGGATCGATGAGTTCTCACGCCTCACGTCTCACGCCTCGCGACTCACGTCCTACGGTCTCGATGGCGACGAGCCTGCGACGCCGCGCTACGTGATCGGCCGCGAGCTGAAGCTGCATGGACGTGGATTGAGCCTCGTGCTCGACACGCATGCGGGCCGTGCGCAGCTCGATGCGCCGCTGCTCGGACGTTTCAACGCCTACAACCTCATGACCGCCGCCGCTGCGCTGCTCGCGGCCGACGTGCCGCTGCAGGCCGTCGTCGAAGCGCTCTCGCAGTCGCAGACGGTGCCGGGCCGCATCGAAGGCTTTCGCGGCGGCGCGGGCAAGCCGCTCGTGGTCGTCGATTACGCGCATACGCCGCAGGCGCTCGAACAGATTCTCAAGGCCGTGCGCGCGCACACCGGCGGCAAGCTCTGGTGCGTGTTCGGTTGCGGTGGAGATCGCGACAATGGCAAGCGTCCGCTCATGGGCGCCGCCGCGGCCGCGCACGCGGATGCGCTGATCGTCACCGACGACAATCCGCGCACCGAATCGCCCGAGTCGATCACGCAGCAGATTCTCGAAGGCCTGCCGGCCGGCATCGTGGCGCCGGTCATCCATGACCGCGTCGAAGCGATCCGCACGGCCGTCAATCAGGCCGGCGAGCACGATGTGGTCGTCGTCGCGGGCAAGGGGCACGAGGACTACCAGATCATCGGCAGCGAAAAGCGCGCGTACTCTGATCGCCTGTACGTCGCGCAGCTGCTCGGCGGCTCGACCTTGGGAGCGCACGCATGACGCCGACGCTCGCCGATCTCGCACGCCGTCTGAACGCGCCACTGACCGGTGCCGACGCCGGCTTTTCGCGCGTGATTTCGGATACGCGCCAGTTGCAGCCCGGCGACTTGTTCGTCGCGCTCGTCGGCGATCGCTTCGACGGTCACGATTATCTCGACGAGGCGCGCCAGCGCGGTGCGGTCGGCGCGCTGGTTTCGCGCGCCATCGGCGTCGCGCTGCCGCAGGTGCTCGTCGGCGACACGCTTGCGGGCTTGCAGGACTACGCGCGTTCCTGGCGCGGCGATTTCGCGAACCCGGTCGTCGCGGTGACCGGCAGCAACGGCAAGACCACGACCAAGCAGCTGCTCGCCGCGGTGCTCGCCGCGCGCGGACCGGTGCTCGCCACCGAAGGCAATCTGAACAATCACATCGGCGTGCCGCTGACGCTCGCGCGCCTGCGCGACGACTACGCGACCGCCGTCATCGAGCTCGGCGCGAATCATCTGCACGAGATCGAAGCGCTCGCCGCGATCGCGCAGCCGCAGATCGGCATCGTCACGCAGGCCGGCGATGCGCATCTCGAAGGCTTCGGCTCGCGCGATGGTGTCGCGCGCGGCAAGGGCGAACTGTTCGCCGCGATCGCGCGGCAACCGCAGGGCGTCGCGATCATCAACGCGGACGATGTCTACGCGCCGCTGTGGTCAACCCTCGCAGGAAACGCGCAGCAGATTCGCTTCGGCCTGTCGGCCGATGCCGACGTGAGTGCCGATGGCATCGAGAGCTATGCGATCGACGATGGACGCAACGGCATGCGCTTCACGCTGAGCCTGCCGAACGGCGAGGCCGACGTGAACCTGCCGCTGCCGGGCCGCCACAACGTGCTCAACGCGCTCGCGGCCGCCGCCGCGGCTTACGCTCTCGGCCTGTCGGCCGAGGTGATCGCGGCCGGTCTCGCGCAAGTGCAGGCGCCGAGCGGTCGCGTGGCCTGGAAGCGCATCGCGCCGAACGCGAGGCTCATCGACGACAGCTACAACGCCAATCCGACTTCGCTCGCCGCCGGCCTGCAGCTGCTCGCGGCGCTGCCCGGCGAGCGCTGGGCCGTGCTCGGCGGCATGGCCGAACTCGGGGCGACGGCCGAATCGCTGCATGTCGAAGCGGGCCGGAGCGCGCGTGCGCTCGGGCTCGATCGGCTCTACGTCACCGGCGCGATGTCGCCGCATTACGCAGCCGGTTTCGGCGAGGGCACGCGCGTGTTCGCAACGCATGAGCAGCTCATCGCGGCATTGCGGGCTGATGTCGCGGCCTGCGTCTCGCCGCTGACTTTGCTGGTCAAGGGATCGCGCTCTGCGCGTATGGAAGCTGTGGTTCAGGCGCTGGTGGGCGGCGCCGACGGGGGAGTGCACTGATGCTTTATCACCTGGCCGAAGCGCTGAAAACGCATATCAGCGGCTTCAATGTGTTCGGCTACCTGACCGTGCGCGCGATACTCGGCGTGCTGACAGCCCTGATCTTTTCGTTCACGTTCGGGCCGCTGCTGATCCGCAAGCTGCACGACTTCAAGTTCGGGCAGGTCATTCGCGAAGTCGGCCCGAAATCGCACCAGGCCAAGACCGGCACGCCGACGATGGGTGGCGTGCTGATCCTCGCGGCGATCAGCGTCGCCACGCTGCTGTGGGCCGATCTGTCGAACCGCTTCGTCTGGTTCGCGCTGATCGTGACGGTGGCGTTCGGGCTCGTCGGCTTCGCGGACGACTACATCAAGATCAAGTATCGCCGCAATCTCGGCCTGACCGCGAAGCAGAAGTATTTCTGGCTTTCGCTGGCCGGCTTCGGCACCTCGATCGCGATCTACCTGACCGCCAAGACGCCGGCCGAGACGCTGCTGATCGTGCCGATGCTCAAGGACGTGGCCTTGCCGCTCGGCGGCTTCTTCGTGATCTGGGCGTATCTGGTCATCGTCGGCACCAGCAACGCGGTGAATCTGACCGATGGCCTCGACGGCCTCGCGATCATGCCCTGCGTACTCGTGGCGTCGGCCCTCGCGGTGTTCTCGTATTGCACGGGCAACGTGAAGTTCGCGAACTACCTCGGCATTCCGTACATCGCCGGCGTCGGCGAACTCGCGATCTTCTGCACCGCGATCGGCGGCGCGGGGCTGGGCTTTCTGTGGTTCAACGCCTACCCGGCGCAGGTGTTCATGGGCGACGTCGGCGCGCTCGCGCTCGGCGCCGCGCTCGGCGTGGTCGCGGTGCTCGTGCGCCAGGAACTCGTGCTGGTGGTCATGGGCGGCGTGTTCGTCGCCGAAACGCTGTCGGTGATGATCCAGGTCGGCTATTTCAAGTGGTCCGGTGGCAAGCGCATCTTCCGCATGGCCCCGCTGCACCATCACTACGAACTCAAGGGCTGGCCCGAGCCCAAGATCATCGTGCGCTTCTGGATCGTCACCTTGATTCTCGTGCTGATCGGATTGTCGACACTCAAGATCCGATGAACACGATCGCGCGCCCCACCGTGACGAAGTCCTACGCCGGCCGGCATCTGCTGGTGGTCGGGCTCGGCTTGTCCGGTGTCTCAGTGCTGCGCTATCTCGCGCGCACCGGCGCGCAGATCACGGTGACCGATTCGCGTGCGGAGCCTGCGGGCATCGCGGCCTTGCGCGCGGAGTTTCCGCAAGTCGTGTTTCGCCTCGGTGCGTTCAGCGCTTCGCAGCCGCTGAGTCAATTCAACGAAGCCGTGGTTTCTCCGGGTGTTTCGCTCGACGAGCCCTTCGTGCGCGAGCTCATCGCGGCCGGTGTTCCGGTGATCGGTGACGTCGAGCTGTTCGCGCGTGAGGCCGATGCGCCGGTGATCGGGATCACAGGATCGAACGGCAAAAGCACGGTCACCACGCTCGTCTACGAGATGGCGAAGGCCGCGGGCCTGCGCGCGGCGGTCGGCGGCAATCTCGGCGTGCCGGCACTCGACCTGCTCGCGAGCGACTGCGAGCTCTACGTGCTCGAACTGTCGAGCTTCCAGCTTGAAACCACGCACACGCTCAAGCTGCGCGCGGCCGCGAACCTGAATCTCTCGCAGGATCATCTCGATCGCCACGGAACGATGGAGCATTACGCCGCGGTCAAGGCGCGCATCTTCGCGCACTGCGAAGTCGCGGTAGTCAACGTCGAAGATGCACTGGTGATGTGTCATGCGCCGGCGAACGCCATGAGTTTCGGCATCGAAGCCGGCCGATACCACGTAGGGCGGGTCTCGACCCGCCTCGGCGATGGAACGACGGTGGATCAAGACGCGCCCTACGCCCTTTTCGATGACGACGACATGCTGTTGCCGTTGTCCGCGCTCAAAATCCAGGGCCTGCACAACGCAGCCAACGCACTTGCCGCGCTCGCGCTCGCCGATGCCGCCGGCATCGCACGCGAACACAGCCTGCGCGCATTGACCGAATTCGCCGGCCTGCCGCATCGCTGCGCCTTCGTCGCCGAAACCCACGGCGTGGTCTGGCTCGACGATTCCAAGGGCACCAATGTCGGCGCGACGCTCGCGGCCCTGCAAGGCCTGTCGGGTCCGATCGTCTGGCTCGGAGGCGGGCAGGGCAAGGGGCAGGACTTTTCGCCGCTCGCGGAACCGCTCGCGCAGAAGGGCCGCGCCGCCGTGCTGTTCGGACAGGATGCGCAGGCGATCGAAGACGCCATTCTCGGCGCGCTGCCGGTCTATCGCGAGGCCGACCTGCAGGCCTCGGTGCTGCGTGCACAGTCGCTCGCGCAGGCCGGTGACCGCGTGCTGCTGTCACCGGCCTGCGCGAGCCTCGATCAGTTCAGGAACTACGTCGAACGCGGCCAGCGCTTCGCGCAGGCGGTGAAGGCACTCGCATGATCACGCTTGCACAAAAGTTCTTCACGCTCCCGCGTGCCCGCGTCGGACTCGACGGGCCGATGTTCGCGGGCATCGCGCTGCTGCTGTCCTGGGGGCTGATCATGGTGGCCTCGGCATCGGTCGCGCAGGCCGAGAAGATGACCGGCGCTCCGTTCCATTACTTCTGGCGCCAGCTGTTGTTCGTCGGCATCGGCGGCGTCGCCGCGTTCGGCGCGTTCCTCGTGCCGATGCATTTCTGGGAGCGCAAGAGCGCGCTGATCGCGATCAGTGCGGTGCTCCTGCTCGTGATCGTGCTGATTCCGGGCATCGGCATCAAGGTCAACGCGGCGCGTCGCTGGATCGACCTCGGCTTCATCCGCATGCAGCCTTCGGAGCTCGCGCGCCTCGCGCTGATCGTCTACCTGTCGGGTTACATCGTGCGCCGGCAGGCGCGCCTGCAGAACGAATGGCGGGGCCTGTTGCTGCCGTTCCTGCCGCTGCTCGTCGCGGGCGCGCTGCTGATCCTGGAGCCGGACTTCGGCGCGACCGTGATCCTGCTGACGGTGGCCTTCGTCATGCTGTTTCTCGGCGGTGCGAAGCTCTGGCACCTGCTCGTGCTGATGGTCACCGGCAGCAGCCTGCTCACCCTGGTCGCCTTCGCCGAGGCGTATCGCGTACGCCGGATGATGAGCTTCCTGCACCCGTTCGCCGACATCAACAACAGCGGCTGGCAGCTCGCGAATTCACTGATTGCGATCGGTCGCGGCGAGGTCACCGGCGTCGGTCTCGGCAACAGCGTGCAGAAGCTGCTGTACCTGCCCGAAATGCACACCGATTTCATCTTCGCGATCCTCGCCGAGGAGTTCGGCCTGCTCGGTGTGCTCGTGCTGATCGGTCTGTTCGCGCTGGTGGTCTGGCGCGGCTTCGTCATCGGCGGCCGCGCCGAAGCGGCGGGCGAGCGCTTCAAGGCCTACGTCTGTTACGGCTTGTCGACCTGGCTCGGGTTGCAGGCGCTCATCAACATGGCTGTCGACATGGGCGCGCTGCCGACCAAGGGACTCACGCTGCCCCTGATCAGCTACGGCGGCGCTTCGTTGATCTGCGTGCTCGTGATGCTCGCGCTGATCCTGCGCGTCGATTACGAGAATCGTCTGCTGTCCGCGGGCGGCAGACGGGAGACGGCAGACGGGAGGCGTAGAAGCACGGCCTCGGCGCAGGCCGACGAAGCGTTTGCATCTCCCGTCTCCCGTTCGCCGTCTCTCGGCATCGGAGAAGCCCCATGAACGTGATGATCATGGCCGGCGGCACCGGAGGGCATGTGTTCCCCGCGCTCGCGGTCGCGCACGAGTTGCGGGCGCTCGGGCACGAGATCGTCTGGATGGGCGCGCCCGATTCGTTCGAGGCGCGCACCGTGGTTCCGCAGGGCTTCGAGCTCGAAACCATCGACGTGCGCGGCCTGCGTGGCAAAGGCTGGAAGACCTTGCTCGGCGCTCCGCTGCTGATCTGGAAGGCGGTGAGCCAGGCGCGCGGCATCATTCGTCGCCGGCGTCCGGACGTGGTGCTCGGCATGGGCGGCTTCGCGAGCGGTCCGGGCGGCCTCGCCGCGCGCCTAGCCCGCGTGCCGCTCGTCATTCACGAGCAGAACGCGGCGCCGGGCCTCACCAATCGCTGCCTCGCGGTGATTGCGAACAAGGTGCTCGAAGCGTTTCCGCGCACGTTCCGCCAGGCGAACACGGTCGGCAATCCGGTGCGCGCGGCGATCGCCGAGCTGCCGTCGCCCGAAGAACGGCTGGCCGAGCGCCAGCAGCCCTTGCGCGTGCTCGTGCTCGGCGGCAGCCAGGGCGCGCGTGCGCTCAACGAACTCGTGCCCGCCGCGCTCGCGCTGCTGCCCGATACGCAGCGCCCGCAGATTCGTCATCAGGCCGGCCGCACCTATGACGTCGCCCGCGCGGCGTACACGAATGCAGGCGTGATGGCGCGCATCGAATCCTTCATCGACGACATGCCGTCGGCCTATGCCTGGGCCGATCTGGTGGTCTGCCGTTCGGGTGCTTCGACCATCGCCGAGCTCTGCGCGGCCGGTTGCGCCTCCGTGCTGGTGCCGTTTCCGCATGCGGTCGACGATCACCAGACCGCCAACGGACGCTATCTCGCCGATGCGGGCGCGGCCGTGCTGATCCAGGAGCGCGAACTCGATGCCGAAGGCCTCGCCGCGCTGCTGCGCGACCTGCTCGGCAACCGCGCCAAGTTGTTGCAGATGGCGCAGGCCGCGCGTTCCAGGGCCTGGCCGCAGGCCACGCGCGAGATCGCGCACGAAGTGCTCGCCGCTGGAGGCCAGGTATGGTGAACCCCAGCTTCACGTCGTCGCTTTCGCAGATGCGTCGCGTGCGTCGCGTGCACATGCTCGGCATCGGTGGATCGGGCATGGCCGGCATCGCCGAGGTGCTGCTCAACCTGGGCTATCGCGTCTCGGGCACCGACCTCAAGGAGTCGGCCGCCACGCGTCGCCTCGCCTCGCTCGGCGCGCAGATCTTCTTCGGCCACGCCGAGCAGAACACCGAGGGCGCGGACGTCGTCGTCTGCTCGACGGCGGTGAAGGCCAGCAATCCGGAAGTCGCCTACGCGCATGCGCATCGCATACCCGTCGTGCGCCGCGCCGAGATGCTCGCCGAGCTCATGCGCTTCCGCTACGGCATCGCGATCGCCGGAACGCACGGCAAGACCACCACCACGAGTCTCGTCGCCGCGGTGCTCGCCGAAGGCGGGCTCGATCCGACTTTCGTCGTCGGTGGCAAGGTCAAGAGCGCGGACACCAATGCGCGCCTCGGCGCCGGCCACTATCTCGTCGCCGAAGCGGACGAGAGCGACGCCTCGTTCCTGCACTTGTCTCCGCTGATGGCGGCGGTCACCAACATCGACGCCGATCATCTCGAAACCTACGGCGGCGACTTCAACACGCTCAAGGACACCTTCGTCGAGTTCCTGCACCGGCTGCCGTTCTATGGCCTCGCGGTGCTGTGCATCGACGATCCGGTGATCTCGGAGCTGATCACCGAAATCGGGCGGCCGACGCTGACCTATGGCCTCAGCGAACAAGCCGACGTGCGCGCGGTGAACATACGCGCGGTCGGCAGCGGACACGATTTCGATCTGGTTACGCGCGAAGGCCTGCGCGCCGAGTTGCATCTGAACCTGCCGGGCCTGCACAACGTGCAGAACGCGCTCGCCGCGATCGCGATCGGGCTCGAGCTCGGCGTCGGCGTCGAAGCGATTCGCAAGGCCTTCCTCGAGTTCCAGGGCATCGGCCGTCGTTGCGAGCCGCACGGACTCGTCGCGCTGCCGAAAGGCGGAAGCGCGCTCGTGGTCGACGATTACGGCCATCATCCGCGCGAGATCGCGGCGACCTTCCAGGCCATGCGCGCGGCGCATCCGCAGCGTCGTCTCGTGGTCGCGTTCCAGCCGCATCGCTACACGCGTACGCGCGATCTGTTCGACGACTTCTGCCTGATCCTGTCGGAGGCCGACGGCCTGCTGCTGACCGAGGTCTACGCGGCCGGTGAGGAGATGATCACCAACGCGGACAGCCGCTCGCTCGCGCGCTGCGTGCGTTCGCGCGGCAAGGTCGAGCCGGTCTTCGTGAAGTCGGTCGCCGATTTGCCCGATGCGCTCGCCGGCGTGCTGCAGGACGGCGATCTGCTGCTGACGCTCGGAGCGGGCGACATCGGCGGCTTGCCGGCCACCTTGATCAAGCAATTCGGAGTGCCGGCGTGAACCGCACTGCGAGCCCATCGTCACGGCAAAGCGTGCGCGGCGAACTGCGCGAGCACGAGCCGCTGTCGCTGCACACGAGTTGGCGCGTGGGCGGTCCGGCCGATCGCTTCTTCGAGCCGGCCGATCGCGACGATCTGCTGCAGTTCATCGCGCGCCTGCCCGCGAAAGAGCCGGTGCTCTGGCTCGGGCTCGGCAGCAACCTGCTCGTGCGCGACGGCGGTTTTCGCGGCACCGTGATTTCGCTGCATGGCGCGCTCGACGGCCTGGTCTCGGCCGGTGAATTCGAGATCTACGCCGAAGCCGGCGTGCACTGCGCGCGGCTCGCCAAGTTCGCGCAGCAGCACAAGCGCGCGGGACTCGGTTTCATGGCCGGCATTCCGGGAACGGTCGGCGGCGCGCTCGCGATGAACGCGGGCGCCTGGGGCGGCGAGACCTGGCCGCAGGTCATCGCGGTCGAAGCGGTGTTCCGCGGAGGCCGCGCCGAGTGGCTCGAGCCGCACGATTTTTCATGGAGCTATCGGCATGTCGATCTGCCGAACGGTTTCCTCGGTTTTCTCGGTGCGCGCCTGCGCGTGGCGCACGACGAGCACGGCGAGCACGAGCGCGTGACGCGTGAATGGCTCGCGCGCCGCAAGGCCACTCAGCCCGTCGGCAAGCCGAGCGCGGGCAGCACGTTCCGCAATCCGCCGGGCGATCACGCGGCGCGTCTGATCGAAAGCTGCGGGCTCAAGGGCGCGCGCATCGGCGGAGCGGAAGTCTCGAAGCTGCATGCCAATTTCATCGTCACCGACGACGGCGCCAAAGCGGCCGACGTGGAGTCACTCATCGAAAAGATTCGCAGCGAAGTCCGCGAGCAGACCGGCATCGATCTGCATCCCGAGGTTCGAGTCGTAGGAGAGCCGTTGTGAACGCCTCACTTCTCACCCCTCACGCCTCACGTCCCGAAGACTTCGGCAAGGTCGCCGTGCTCATGGGCGGCTGGTCGTCCGAACGGCAGGTCGCGCTCTGGAGCGGCGAAGCCGTGCACGAAGCGCTGTGCTCGCGCGGCGTCGACGCGCATGCGGTGGACCTCACGCCTGCGCGCCTGTTCGGACTCAAGAACGAAGGTTTCGATCGCGCCTTCAACGTGCTGCACGGAACCGGCGGTGAAGACGGCACCGTGCAGGCCGTGCTCGACCTGATCGGCATTCCGTACACGGGCAGCGGCGTGCTCGCGAGCGCGCTCGCGATGGACAAGCTGCGCACCAAGCGCATCTGGAAATCCGAAGGCCTGCCGACGCCCGAATGGCTCGTGCTGCGCTCGAACGAGGACGCGCTCGCGGCCGGAACGCAGCTCGGCTTTCCGTACTTCGTGAAGCCGGCCGCCGAGGGTTCGAGCGTCGGCATCAGCAAGGTCAAGTTCGCGACCTCCGCAGTGTCTGCGTATCGCAAGGCGGCGGGCGAATACGAAGATCGTCCACGCGTGGTGCTGGCCGAACGCGAGATTCGCGGCGGTGAATACACCTGCGCGATCCTCGACGGCCAGGCGCTGCCGACGATCCGTATCGAGCCCGATGGCGAGTTCTACGACTACAACGCCAAGTACATCTCCAACGACACGCGCTACCACTGTCCGAGCGGCTTGCCCGCTGCGCTCGAAGCCGAGATCCAGGCGCTGAGCCTGCGCGCCTTCGATCTGCTCGGTGCGAGCGGCTGGGGACGCATCGATTTCCTGCTCGACGAGCAGCAACGTCCCTGGCTGCTCGAAGCCAACCTGGTGCCGGGCATGACTTCGCATTCGCTGGTGCCGATGGCCGCCAAGGCCGTCGGCCTTTCGTTCGCCGATCTGTGCTGGCGAATCCTGCAAACCACTTTGTCTTCCGAAGGAACGATCTGACATGCGTGCCATGACCGTAGAACGCGGCGCTCGGGTGCTCGAACTGCCCGCGATCGATGAGCTTCGCAGGCTTGAGATTCCGTCGCGCTGGCTGTGGATCGCGAGTCTCGCCGCATTGCTGATGGCGACGACGACGCTGGCGATGCAATGGCGCGATCCGGACCTGAGCCGCCTGCGCATCGAAGGCAAGTTCGAGCGCGTGTCTCCGCAGCTGCTGCGCGAGGCGGCGCTGCCGTCGCTCGGCCAGGGTTTCTTCTCGGTCGACGTCGACGCGGTACGCGAAGAACTCACGCAGCTGCCCTGGGTCGCCAAGGCGCGCGTCGAGCGCGACTGGCCGACGGGCCTCTCGATTCGCGTCTGGGAGCGCGAGCCGTTCGCGCGCTGGAACGGTGAATCGCTGCTCGACACCGGCGGTGTCGCATTCACGCCGGCCGCGCAGGACATGCCCGAATCACTGCTCGGCAAGCTGCCGCGGCTGTCCGGTACGGCCGGCAACGAAGCACTCGTGGCGAGCAGCTATCGCCGGCTTTCGGCCGCGCTCGAAGATACGGTGCTCGCGATCAACGGCCTGGCGCTCGATGCACGCGGCGAGTGGACCGCGCAGACGCGCATGGGTCTGACGCTGCGCCTCGGTGACGGCGACGTCGCCGACAAGGTGCCGGTGCTCACGGGCGCGCTGCTCGCGGCCGTCGGCAATCGTCTCGATGAAGTCGCCTACGTCGATCTACGCTATACCAACGGTTTCGCCATCGGTTGGATCGCCAACCAGACCGGCGAGGGCCAGGCAGGAGCGCCGGCCGCCGCTATTCAAGGAGTGAAGAACAATGGCTAAGCGCGAATCGCGCAATCTGCTCGTGGGCCTGGACATCGGCACGTCCAAGGTCACCTGCATCGTCGGCGAGCTGATGCCCGAAGGCCACGTCGAAATCGTCGGCCTCGGCTCGCATCCGTCACGCGGTCTCAAGCGCGGCGTGGTGGTGAACATCGAAGCGACCACGCAGGCGATCCGTCGCGCCGTCGAAGAAGCCGAACTGATGGCTGGTTGCCGCGCGCAGTCGGTGTTCGTCGGCATTTCGGGCGCGCACATCAAGAGCCACAACTCGGTCGGTGTGGTGCCGGTACGTTCGCGTGAAGTGTCCGAGAAGGACGTCGAATCGGTCATCGAAGGCGGTCGTGCGATCGCGATTCCGGCCGACCAGAAAGTGCTGCACGTGGTGCCGCAGGAATTCGTCGTCGACGGCCAGGAAGGCATCCAGGAGCCGGTCGGCATGTTCGGCGTGCGCCTCGAGGCCAAGGTGCATATCGTCACGGGTTCGGAATCGGCCGCGCAGAACGTGCAGAAGTGCGTCGAGTCCTGCGGCCTGCACGTCGACAAGCTTTGCCTCAATCACCTCGCGTCGGCCTACGCGGTGCTGATGCCCGACGAGCGCGAGCTCGGCGTCTGCATGGTCGACATCGGCGGTGGCACCAGCGACATCGCGGTGTTCAAGGGCGGCGCGGTGCGCCACACGGCGGTGCTGCCGGTGGCGGGGGACCAGGTCACCAACGACATCAGCGTGGCCTTCCGCACGCCGACGCAGGCGGCCGAGGACATCAAGCTCAAGTTCGGCTGCGCGCTGCCGCAGCTGCTGACCTTCGACGAAGAGATCGAAGTGCCCAGCGTCGGCGAAAACCCGCCGCGCCGGCTCTCGCGCATCACGCTGTCGGAAGTCATCCGTCCGCGCTACGAGGAGCTGTTCCGGCTCATCCGCAAGGAACTGCATCGCTCGGACTGGTACGACGGCATCGCCGGCGGCGTGGTCCTCACGGGCGGCGCTTGCTACCTGCCGGGCGTGCAGGAACTCGCCGAGGAGGTGTTCGAGCTGCCGGTGCGTCTGGGACTGCCGCAGAACGTCGTCGGCGTGCGCGACGTGGCCAAGAGCCCGGCCAATGCGACGGCGGTGGGCCTGCTGCAGTACGGCCGCCAGTTCCAGGCACCCAGGGACACCCGACCTGAAGTCGGCGTCGGCTACTGGGTGCAGCGCGTAAGTCAGTGGTTCAAAGGCAATTTCTAATAAAGCTCAATGATTTCAGGGAGTCTGTGAAGGTTCTGAGGGCTGGGTCTGAAGTGTTATGAAGTGTTGCATTATTTATTTCCACTGTGCACACTAAATAACATCAAACCCGTACAAATGCCGACAAGTTCTCACAGATCGCGGAAGGGTTTGGGGTCTCGCAGTATCGATTGGAGGTTTGACATGGCAGGAAGAGCTAACGAGCTGTACGAGATCGTCGACGGTCAGCCCATGGATGCGGTGATCCGCGTCATCGGCGTGGGCGGCGGCGGCTGCAATTCCATCAACGAGATGGTCGAGGCGCGCATCGAGGGCATCGAGCTGTTCGCTGCCAATACCGATCGCAAGCATCTCGAGAAATGCAAGACCACCAACATCGTTCAACTGGGCGCGACTCTGACACGCGGCCTCGGCGCGGGCTCCAACCCTGAAAAGGGTCGTGCGGCCGCGCTCGAAAGCAAGGAGCTCATTCGCGAGCTGCTCGAAGGCACCGACCTGCTGTTCGTGACCGCCGGCATGGGTGGCGGAACCGGCACCGGCGCGGCACCGGTGATCGCCGAGATCGCCAAGGAAATGGGCATCCTGACGGTGGCCGTGGTCACCAAGCCCTACAGCTTCGAATCCGGCAAGCGCATGGACGTGGCGCGCCGCGGCATCGAGGAACTGCAGAAGCACGTCGACTCGCTGATCGTGATTCCGAACGAGAAGCTGCAGATCACGCTGCCCGAGGACATGACGGTCACCGAGTGCCACAAGAAGGCCGACGAGGTGCTCAAGAACGCCGTGCAGGGCATCTCCGGCCTGATCACCAACCCGGGCGAGATCAACGTCGACTTCGCCGACGTGCAGACGGTCATGAGCAACCGCGGCATGGCGATGATGGGCCTGGGCACCGCCAATGGCGAAGCCCGCGCCGAGCGCGCCGTCGAGGCCGCGCTGGCCTGCCCGCTGCTCGACGACATCGAGCTCTCGGGCGCCCATGGCATCCTCGTCACGCTGACGCACGGCGGTTCGCTGACGCGCAAGGAACTCCAGCTCGTCAACGAGCGCGTGAGCAAGATCGGTTCCGAGGATGCGGACATGAAGTTCGGCGTGTCGATCGACGAATCGCTCGGCGACGAGCTGCGCGTCACCGTCGTCGCCACCGGGCTTGCGATGCGTCCGGCCGCTCACCAGCAGCCGGCGATCCAGGCGCAGCCGTCCAAGGTCACGCCGTTCGTGCGCAGCGAGCAGCCGCAGTATCAGCAGCCGCATCATCAGGGCCACTACCAGCCGCAGTACCAGCAGCCGGCCTACCAGCAGCCGCAGCAGGTGCCGACGCTGACCGGCGTGCAGCGCTCGCGCATGGAGCCGCAGATGGCCGCAGCGGCGGCCGCTGCTCCGCGCAGCAACCCGTTCGCCGGGCTGGATCTGGACGAGCAGATGCTCGATATCCCGACCTTCCTGCGGCAGCAGGCGGACTGATCGTCGGTCCCTGCGGTAATCCGACCCCTGCCGAGGCCGAGCTTCAGCAGGGGTTTGTTTTTGCGACGGTAGCTTGCATGAGCGGTGGTAAACTTCGGCGTTTAGTCACGGTCTAGCCGTGGCTCGCTCCACCGCGAAACCAGAGCGGGCTCAACCGAGGACCAAGAAAATGGTCAAGCAGCGCACCCTACAAAAAGCCGTCCGGGCGACCGGCATCGGCCTTCATTCCGGGCAGAAGGTGTTCATGTCCCTGCTGCCGGCCGGCCCCGATACCGGCATCGTGTTCCGGCGCATCGATCTGTCGCCGGTCGTCGAAGTGCCGGCGCGTGCGGACCTGATCCGCGAGACCACGCTGTCGAGCACGCTGGTCCACAAGTCCGATCAGGGCGAGGTGCGCGTCGCCACCGTCGAGCATCTGATGTCCGCGCTCGCGGGCCTGGGCATCGACAACTGCATCATCGAAATCTCCTCGCCCGAAATTCCGATCATGGACGGCAGCTCCAGCCCGTTCGTGTTCCTGATCCAGTCGGCCGGCATCCACGAGCAGGAGGCGCTTAAGCGCTTCATCCGCATCAAGCAGCCCGTGCAGGTGCAGGAGGGCGACAAGTTCGCCCGCTTCGAGCCGTTCGAGGGCTTTCGCCTGAGCTTTTCGATCGACTTCAAGCATCCGATCTTCAAGACCAGCCGCCAGACCGCGATCGTCGATTTCTCGAGCACCTCGTACGTGCGCGAGGTGTCGCGGGCCCGCACCTTCGGCTTCATGCGCGAACTCGACCAGCTGCGCGCCCACAACCTCGGCCTAGGCGCGAGCCTCGACAACGTCGTCGCGCTCGACGAATACCGCGTCATGAACGCGGACGGCCTGCGCTTCGAGGACGAGTTCGTGCGCCACAAGATTCTCGATGCGGTGGGCGATCTCTACCTCGGCGGTCACAGCCTCATCGGCGCCTACACGGCCTACAAATCCGGCCATGCGCTCAACAACAAACTGCTGCGCGCGCTGCTCGACGATCCGTTGGCCTGGGAATACGTCACCTTCGAAGAGGCCAATGCCGCGCCTCCGATCAACTACGTGCGCGGTGTGCTTGCAGCGGCCTGAATCGGCTCAATGGTGTTGAAAAGGCGGCGCTTGGCGCCGCTTTTTTGTTCTTCGGCGCCCAACTCCGGGCAAAACGCCCGATACGGCCCGGCTCTTGCCTCAATTTGCCTTGCCGCCTAGACTCGGGTGAATCGTCGATTAACAGACGGCCTCACCTTGGTCTCCAGGCGGGTGCAGGACAGCTTCAAAGAATCTCTCAGGAAGCTCAGCAGTTCCTGTTGGCGATAACGCAAGGGGACCAGCGCGGCGGCGTTCGAAGCGAATAGAACGACCGTGTCGCCGCGAATGTTGGCCAGGCGTATCGATTGAAACCAGGGCTCTTGAGTCCATTGCCGAAGGGCGTTGTCCAGGGCGCTGATGCGCTCGGCACGCTCGATCAGGTCACGCAGCGGATGAGGCTGCTGACGCAGGGTGCCGATCAGTGAGACGGCATCATCGTGCATGAGGATTGCGGGTCGTAATGGATATTATCGTTGTGAGCCACACGCGAGGGCGAACCTGGCGTTTCAAGTTCGCGCCTGCGCACATCCTCTCATGGATGCCGGTGGCGCTGGTTGGGTTGCTGGTCTGCGGCGTCGGCTTTTCGGCCGGCTTTCTGGTGCGCGGAGGCTCGACCGCGCTGCTGCCGGATCGTCTCGCCGGCAAATGGTCCGAAGAGCTCATGGCCCAGCGCGCCGAGCTCGCCAGGACGCGCGAGATGGCCGAGGAGAACACCGAGGCGCTGTCCCGCCGCATCGCCCAGCTCAATGCCCACATCATCCGGCTCGACGCCGCCGGCCAGCGGCTCACCGAGATCGCCGGCCTCGAGAGCGGGGAGTTCGATTTCGGTTCGGTGCCGGCCATCGGCGGCCCCGAAGTACCCGACACCGTCGCGACCGATTTCTCGGGCGATCCGGTCCTGAGCTCGATCGCCGCGATCGAGCGCAAGCTCGGTGATCGCGAGCGCCAGATGCACGTGCTCGAAGACCTGCTGCTCGCGAGCCGCCTGCAGAAGCAGGTGCGTCCGTCGGGCTGGCCGATCGAGAACGGTTACATCTCCTCGGTGTTCGGCGTGCGCACCGACCCGTTCACGGGGCGCATGTCGCGCCACGACGGCATCGATTTCGCCGGCCGTTCGGGCTCCTCTGTGGTCGCGGTGGCCACCGGCATCGTCACCGTCGCGGGGCCCAAGATCGGCTACGGCAATCTCGTCGAGATCAATCACGGCAACGGATATGTCACGCGCTACGGCCACAATGAGCGCATCACCGTCAAGGTCGGCGACCGCGTGATCAAGGGCCAGCAGATCGCGGCGGTTGGCAGCACCGGACGCTCGACCGGTCCGCACGTGCACTTCGAGGTCGCGTTGAACGGCAGGCCGGTCAACCCGGCTCGCTACATCGAAGCGGCTCGCTGAGCCCTTGCGAATGTCGCCAGCGACCGCCTTCGGGCGGTCGCTTCGTTTGGGGGCGGCGAGGCGCGGGGCCAGCCTTGAATGAACCGCCGCCGGCCCCATGCCAGTGCATAATAGGCGGCTTCGGGACCGCCCCGACGCAATCTCATGCCGCCGCTAGACGCGGCCTCACGGATCAGACACTTATGGTGAACAGCTGGCTGGCTCGCATTTTCGGGAGCCGCAATCAACGCATCGTCAGCAGCCTGCAGGGCCTGGTGAAATCCGTCGGCGCGCTCGAAACCAAGATCGCCGCGCTCAGCGACGACGCCCTGGCCAACCAGACCGTGCTGTTCCGCGAGCGCCTGGCCAAGGGCGAATCGCTCGACGCCATCCGCGCCGAAGCTTTCGCCACCGTGCGCGAGGCCGGCAAGCGCGTCATGGGCATGCGCCACTTCGACGTGCAGCTGATCGGCGGCGCGGTACTGCACGACGGCAAGATCGCCGAAATGCGCACCGGCGAAGGCAAGACGCTGATGGCGACGTTGCCGGCCTACCTCAATGCGCTGCCCGGCAAGGGCGTGCACGTGGTCACCGTCAACGATTACCTCGCACGCCGAGACGCCGAGTGGATGGGCCGCATCTTCCGCTTCCTCGGTCTTTCGACCGGCGTGATCACCTCGGGCCAGTCGACCGCCGAGAAGCGCGCGGCCTATGCGGCCGACATCACCTACGCGACCAACAACGAACTCGGCTTCGACTACCTGCGCGACAACATGGCGTTCGCGCTCGGCGACAAGGTGCAGCGTGGCCAGTACTACGCGATCGTCGACGAAGTCGACTCGATCCTGATCGACGAGGCGCGTACGCCGCTGATCATCTCGGGCCCGACCGACGACGATCCCGAGCTGTATCGCAAGATCAACGCTTTCGTCACGCGCCTCAAGCGCCAGGAAGAAGAAGACGGCCCGGGCGATTTCTGGGCCGACGAGAAATCCAAGCAGGTGCACCTGTCCGAAGAAGGGCACGAGCACGTCGAGCAGGCGATGCGCCAGGCCGGGCTGCTGTCCGACGAGGACAGCCTCTACGACGCCTCCAACATCATCCTCGTGCATCACCTCAATGCGCTGCTGCGCGCGCACAACCTCTATCGCAAGGACGTCGAGTACATCGTGCGCGGCGGGCAGGTGGTGATCGTCGACGAATTCACCGGCCGCATGATGCCGGGCCGGCGCTGGAGCGATGGCCTGCACCAGGCCATCGAGGCCAAGGAAGGCGTGCAGATCCAGCAAGAGAACCAGACGCTCGCCAGCATCACCTTCCAGAATTATTTCCGCCTCTACAACAAGCTGTCCGGCATGACCGGCACGGCCGACACCGAGGCCTTCGAGTTCCAGAGCATCTACAACCTCGAAGTCGTGGTGATTCCGACCAATCGCCCGATGGTGCGCATCGACCGCGGCGACCAGGTGTTCATGACCGCCGAAGAGAAGTTCGCGGCGGTCATCCACGACATCAAGGAAGCGCACGCCAAGGGCCAGCCGGTGCTGGTCGGCACCGCGAGCATCGAGACCTCGGAGTTGCTGTCCGGCCTGCTGCAGAAAGAGAACATCGCGCACGAGGTGCTCAACGCCAAGCAGCACGAGCGCGAGGCCGACATCGTCGCACAGGCGGGTCGCCGCGGCGCGGTGACGATCGCGACCAACATGGCCGGTCGTGGTACCGACATCGTGCTCGGCGGTTCGCTCGAAGCCGCGCTGCATGCGATCGCGCCCGAAGACAGCGCTGCACGCGCCGCCGCGAAGGCCGAATGGCAGCAGGCGCACGACGAGGTGCTCGCCGCCGGTGGCCTGCTCGTGATCGGCTCCGAGCGCCATGAATCACGTCGCATCGACAACCAGCTGCGCGGCCGTTCGGGCCGTCAGGGCGACCCGGGCGCGACGCGCTTCTATCTGTCGCTCGACGACCAGCTCATGCGCATCTTCACGCCGCCGCGCATGCGCCAGATGCTCAAGGGCATGGGCATGGAGAAGGGCGAGGCGATCGAGCATCGCTGGGTCACGCGCGCGATCGAAACCGCGCAGCGCAAGGTCGAAGCGCACAACTTCGACATCCGCAAGAACCTGCTCGAATACGACAACGTCGCCAACGACCAGCGCAAGGCCGTCTACGAACTGCGCGACGAACTCATGGGCGCCGAGCGCGTGACGCCGATGATCGACGAGATTCGCGAGGACGTCGTCGCCGCGGTCATCGACGCCTACATCCCGGCGCAATCGATCGAGGACCAGTGGAACGTTCCGGGCCTCGAGGAAGCGCTGCGCAAGGATTTCGCGTTGAGCCTGCCGGTCGGCAAATGGCTCGAAGACGAAAAGAATCTCGACGAACGCGGCCTGCGTCAACGTATCGTCGATGCGGTGGCGAGCGCCTACAGCGAGAAGAAAGAGAAGATCGGCGCCGCGCCGCTCGAGCATTTCGAGAAGGCGATCTCGCTGCAGGTGCTCGACAACTTCTGGCGCGAGCATCTGGCCGCGATGGACTATCTGCGCCAGGGCATCCACCTGCGTGGCTATGCGCAGAAGGATCCCAAGCAGGAGTACAAGCGCGAAGCCTTCACGATGTTCAACGACGTGCTCGCGCGCTTCAAGCACGAGGTGATTTCGACACTCGCGCGCGTGCAACTGCAGACCGAGGAAGAAGTCGCCGCGATCGAAGAGCAGCGCCGCCAGCAGCAGGAAGCGCGTCCGATGCAGTTCCAGCACGCCGAGGCGCCCGATGCGCTCGGCGAGCCCGAAGCGCCGCCGCCACCGCCCGCCGCGGCTCCGCGCCGCCTGCAGGAGGCGCCTCCGCCGGTCGCGCGTCCCGAGACCTTCGTGCGCGAGGATCGCAAGGTCGGGCGCAACGATCCTTGTCCCTGTGGTTCGGGCAAGAAGTTCAAGAACTGCCACGGCGCGCTGATCTAAGCGCTCGCAACCGCGGCAAAGCCGGCGCCGATGTCGATCACGCTGACCGGCCTGCATCTGTATCCGATCAAGTCCTGCGCGGCCCTGTCGCCGTCGCAGGCGACGGTCGAGCCGCGTGGCCTCGCACACGATCGCCGCTGGATGATCGTCGATGCGCAGGGGCGTTTCGTCACCGGGCGCGAAGTGCCGCGCCTGGTGCTGATTCGCGCCGAGCCCGTCGCCCAAGGTCTGCGCCTGCGGGCGCCGGGCATGCCCGAGATCATCGTCGGCTGGCCCTCGCCAGCGGCGCCGCGGATGTCGGTGACGGTCTGGAAGAGCACGGTCGAGGCCCAGCTCAGCGGGCTCGACGTCGACATCTGGGTCTCGCGCTTCCTGCAATACGATGCCCGGCTCGTGCACATGGACGCGCGCAGCTATCGTCCGATCGACCCGCAGCGCGCGCATTCCGGCGAAGTGAGCTTCGCCGATGCCTATCCGCTGCTGCTGATTTCGCAGGCCTCGCTCGACGGCCTCAACGCGAGGCTGCACAAGCCGGTGCCGATGCTGCGCTTTCGTCCGAACCTGGTCATCGACGGCGTGCCCGAGCATGCCGAAGACGGCTGGCGACGCATTCGCGTCGCCGGCATCGAATTCGAACTCGTCAAGCCGTGCACGCGCTGCGGCTTCACGACCGTGATGCCGGACACCGGCACGCTCGACCCGAGCGGAGAGCCGCTGCGCACACTCGCCCGCTACCGTCGCCACGACAAGGGCGTGATCTTCGGCCAGAACCTCATCGCTAAAGGCGCCGGCCGCCTGCGCCTCGGCGATACGGTCGAAGTAATCGCCTGATCACCTTCCGGCGATCGGGCCGTACCGCCGATCGTGAAACTAAAGCCGCGTGCGATCGCGGCCGACAACACTCTCATCGAGCTCGCTTGGGCTCAGTCGCAGATGGAGGTTGTGTCATGTCGAATATCCGTAATGCCGCGACGCCGCGCATTTTCGTCGGAGAGACCCACGAAGCCAGCGGTCCGCATTACACCGTGGCGCTCGAGATTGCCGATCAGCCAGTCAAGGCTTCGCGGCGGGATCTGCGCTGTGTCAGCGCCATCGTCACCTGCAATGGCGAGCCGCTGCTCGATGCGGAAGTGTCGGTCGGCTTCCATCCGCTGCATGCGCAAGCAACGCAGACCAGCCACTGGCAACCAAGCGAGCTACTGCTCGCCCGCGATCACCATCCGCAATCGCGGCCCGAGCAATTGCATGGTTCGCTCGCGCTGCAGGCCGGCGCTTATGAAGTCGACGTGACGGTCAATCGCGAGGCGCATACGGGCTTCACGATCGAAATGTGAGCCTGAAGCCGGACCGCTTGCGCCCGCACGGACCCAAACGGCGCAAGTCGGCGGCGGCTCAGTCGCGAGTGACGATGATGTAGATCGCGTGGATGATGCCCGGCACGTAGCCGAGCAGCGTCAGCAGGATGTTGAGCCAGAACTGCAAGCCCAGGCCCACCTGCAGGAACACGCCGAGCGGCGGAAGCAGAATGGCCAGCAGGATGCGGACGACGTCCATGTGTTTCTCCTCGCGGCTGCGGTAGTTTTTCTGCACGTTAGATCGCCGTAATGAACATTGGCTTTATTCGCGCTCTTCGTCGGTGAACGCTCAGCGCACGGGCTTGCGCCGCAGATCGAGCGTGCAAGGGTAGTCCGGATTCGGCGATTCCTGCGGCGGCCAGTAAACGGACGGCGTGTGGCCGAACGGAGCGAAGCGCGACAGGCGCCGCGCCTCGGCTTCGTAGCTGTTGACCGGGAAGGTCTCGTAATTGCGGCCGGCCGGATGCATGACGTGGTAGGTGCAGCCCGCGACCGCGCGCTTGTTCCAGTCGTCGTAGAGGTCGAACACCAGCGGCGTGTGCACGCCGATGGTCGGATGCAGGCAGGCCGCCGGTTGCCAGGCGCGGTAGCGCAGGCCAGCGACGAACTCGTCGCGCGCGCCGCCGGACGACAAGGTTTCGCGCAGCGGCAGACGACGTCCGCCGACGGTGACGAAATGACGGCCCGGTGTGAGTCCGCGCGCCTTGATCTGCATGCGTTCGAGCGATGAATCGACGAAGCGCGAGGTGCCGCCGATGGCCGCTTCCTCGCCGAGCACCGGCCAGGGTTCGAGCGCGTGGCGCAGCTCGATCTCGATGCCCTCGTGCACGAGCGTGCCGTGCAGCGGGAAGCGGAATTCGAAGTGCGGCAGAAACCACTCGTCCTTGAACTTGAAGCCGGCGTTGCGCAGGTCGGACAGCACGTCGCGGAAATCCTGCCAGCAGTAATGCGGCAGCATGAACTGGTCGTGCAGGCGCGTGCCCCAGCGCACCAGCGGACGCGTGTAGGGCTTGTCCCAGAACCAGGCGATCAGCGCGCGCAGCATGAGCTGCTGCACCAGGCTCATGCGCGGATGCGGCGGCATTTCGAAGGCGCGGAATTCGACCAGGCCCAGGCGGCCGGTCGGGCCGTCGGGCGAGTACAGCTTGTCGATCGAGATTTCGGTGCGGTGCGTGTTCCCGGTGACGTCGACGAGCAGGTTGCGCAGGATGCGGTCGACCAGCCAGAGCGGCACCTGCTGGCCCGGTTCGGGCAGCTCGGACAGCGCGATCTCGACGTCGTAGAGCAGCGAATCCTGCGCCTCGTCGATGCGCGGATGCTGCGAGGTGCTGCCGATGAACAGGCCGCTGAACAGATAGGAAAG
This sequence comes from Hydrocarboniphaga sp. FW305-C-57, assembly GCF_058783045.1. Classification (NCBI taxonomy): domain Bacteria; kingdom Pseudomonadati; phylum Pseudomonadota; class Gammaproteobacteria; order Nevskiales; family Nevskiaceae; genus Hydrocarboniphaga; species Hydrocarboniphaga sp. FW305-C-57. The sequence goes on from NZ_JBYSYG010000009.1 coordinate 61,166, forward strand.
CGCCGGATGGTTCTGCCAGTAGCGCACCAGCGAGCCGAGCAGGTCGGGCCGGCGCAGGAACGGCGAGTCGGCCGGCGTGGCGCCACCGACGACGAAATGATTGCCGCCGCCGCTGCCGACCGCACGGCCGTCGATCAGGTATTTCTCGGTGTCGAGGCGCGAGAGCCGCGCCTCTTCGTAGATCGCGAGCGTGGTTTCGCGCAGTTCTTCCCAGCTGTGCGCCGGGTGGATGTTCACCTCGATCACGCCCGGGTCGGGCGTGACCTTGAGCACGTTGAGCCGTGAATCGTTCGGCGGCGAATAGCCTTCGATGCGAACGGGCACGTCGAGCTCGGCGGCGGTGTCCTCGACCGCGCTGACGAGTTCCAGATAGTCCTCGATGCCGCTCGTGGGCGGCATGAAGACACACAGGTAGCCGTCCTTGGGTTCGACCGCCATCGCGGTGCGCACATTGCCGCCCTGCAGATAGCTGCCGCGCAGCTTGGGCTGCGGCTGCTCGCGCTCGGCCGTGAGCTTCTGCTGGCGCTCGCGGCGGCGCTGCTCCTGCTCGGTGACCGGCGCCTGCAGGAACGGCTGGCGACGCGCATCGGCCTGCGCCGGCAGCGGCTCGGTCACCCGCATCGGATCGTACGGAATCACATGCGGATAGACGCTCGCCGGCAGCCAGGGCAGGGCGTCGAGCGGCAGGCGGAAGCCCACCGGCGAATCGCCCGGAATCAGGTACATGCGGCCCGAGCGGAAGGTCCAGCGCTCGGACATCCAGGCGCGCGACTGCCAGCGCTGGACCGGCAGCGCATAGCCTTTGGGGGTGTCGAGGCCGCGCGAGAAGGTCTTGGCGAGGCGCGCGCGCTCCTCGGCGTCCTTGATCTTGTTGTCGGCGGCCGTGACGTTCTCGGGCAAGCGGCCTTCGCGGTGCAGGTAGTAGAAGGCGTCCTCGTAGGCCGGCAGCGCGTTGTCGGGGTCGACTTCGAGACGCCGGGCGATGCCGCGCAGCAGCGCGCCGGCGAGTTCGGGCGTCGGCGCGGCCGAGCCTTCGGCCAGGTCGGTGCGCAGGATCGGCTTGCCGTCGCCGCGCCAGTACAGCGCATAGGCCCAGCGCGGCAGCTGCTCGCCCGGATACCACTTGCCCTGGCCGTAGGTCAGCAGGCCGTTCGGGGCGAAGCGGTCGCGCAGGCGCTTGATCAGCGTATTGGCCAGGCCCTGCTTCATCGGGCCGACCGCGGCGGTGTTCCACTCGGCGCCCTGGCGATCGTCGATCGAGATGAAAGTGGGCTCGCCGCCCATGGTCAGGCGGATGTCGCCGGCGACGATCTTCTCGTCGACCGCGTGGCCGAGCGCATCGATGTCGGCCCATTGCCGCTCGGTGTAAGGCTTGGTCACGCGCGCCGATTCGAGCAGGCGCGTGATCTTCATCTCATGGCCGAAGTCGGTCTCGAGCTCATCGTCCTCGCCCTTGGTGGCGTAGGACATCGAGCCGGTGATCGGGGCCGCGCTCGAGGGCTCGGGCGTGGCGCACAGCGGGATGTGGCCTTCGCCGGTCAGCAGGCCCGAGGTCGGATCGAGGCCGATCCAGCCGGCGCCCGGCAGGTAGACCTCGCACCAGGCGTGCAGGTCAGTGAAATCGACTTCGGTGCCCGACGGGCCATCGAGCGATTTGACGTCGGGCGTGAGCTGGATCAGGTAGCCCGAGCAGAAGCGCGCGGCCAGGCCCAGGTGACGCAGGGTCTGCACGAGCAGCCAGGCCGAGTCGCGGCAGGAGCCCGAAGCGAGCTCCAGCGTCTGCTCGGGCGTCTGCACGCCGGGTTCCATGCGGATCAGGTAGCGCACCATGTTCTGGATGCGCTGGTTCAGGCCGACGACGAAATCCACCGAACGCTGCTCGGTGAGGTCGATCGACGAGACGAAGGTGGCGAGCAGCGGCGTGAGTTCGTCGGTGCGCAGGTAGAGCTTGAGCTCCTCCTTCTGCGTATCGGTATACGCGAACGGGAAGTTCTCGGCGTCCGGCTCGACGAAGAAATCGAACGGGTTGTAGATCGCCATGTCGGCGACCAGGTCGACCGTGACCTTGAATTCGCGGACGTCCTCCGGGAACACCACGCGGGCGAGCCAGTTGGCGAAGGAATCCTGCTGCCAGTTGATGAAGTGCGGCTCGGGCTCGATGCGCAGCGAGTAGCTCAGCACGTTGGTCCGCGAATGCGGAGCCGGCCGCAGACGGATGATCTGCGGCGACAAGGTGACGGGGCGGTCGTAGCGGTAGACCGTCTGGTGGAACAGGGCTGCGTGAAGGGTCATGGGGAGAGAAGGCTGGCGGGGCGGCCGGGCGAGCGGAGGGCGCGGGCGAAGCTCGCGGCCGACATCATACGGAATGCCTCTGCATCGTTGTTTCCCCCGGGGTCAGGATCGGCGGACGTCTCGTTCGGGAGGTCCGTAAGCCACGGGTACAATAAGCAAAAATCGTCGCATCGCAGGCCGGTGCGGATTCGCCAGCCGGAGTAGCGCCGATGACCGTCTTCAACCATCCCGAGTTCGATGCCCACGAGATCGTGGCTTTCCACCATGATCGCCACACCGGATTGAGGGCGTTGATCGCGGTTCACAACACGCGGCTCGGCCACGGGCTCGGCGGCTGCCGCATGTATCCGTACGCGAGCGACGATGCGGCGCTGACCGACGTGCTGCGGCTGTCGCGCGGCATGACCTACAAGGCGGCGCTGGCCGGGCTCAAGCAGGGCGGCGGCAAGTCGGTGATCATCGGCGACCCGCGCGCCGCCAAGACCCCCGAAATGATGCGGGCGATGGGCCATTTCGTCGAAACCCTCGGTGGCAAGTACGTGGTGGCCGAGGATTCCGGCACCAACGTCGCCGATATCCACCTGATGGCCGAGCACACGCGCCATGTCGGCGGGCTCGCCGACGCGGCGGCGACCGCGGCCGGACGCAGCGGCGATCCGTCGCCGGCGACCGCGCTCGGCGTGTTCTACGGCATCCAGGCGGCGGTGAAGCACAAGCTCGGGCGCGATGACCTCAAGGGGCTGCGCGTGGCGATCCAGGGTGTCGGCAACGTCGGCTTCCGGCTCGCCGGACACTTGCACGCGGCCGGGGCCCAGATCTGGGTGACCGACAGCTATGCGCCGGCGGTCGAAGCCTGCATCGCCGCCTACGGAGCCCATCCGGTGCTCATGGAGCAGATCTACGGTCTCGACGTCGACGTGTTCGCCCCTTGCGCGCTCGGAGCGATTCTCGACGACGTCAGCATTCCGCAGCTCAAGGCCACGATCGTCGCGGGCGCGGCGAACAACCAGCTCGCGGCGCGCTACCACGGCCAGGCCTTGTTCGAACGGGGCGTGCTCTATGCGCCCGATTACGTGATCAACGCGGGCGGCATCATCGACATCTACTACGAAGGCGCCAATTACGACTGGAGCGCCGTCGATGCGCATCTGCATCGCATCGGCGACACGCTCGCGCGCGTGTTCGAGCGCTCGGATGCGGAAGGCGCGCCGACGGCCGTGATCGCAGATCGCATGGCCGAAGAAATCTTTGCGGGATGAGGGCCCGGTGCAACGGCGGGTGACGCCGCTGTGCGGCCAACCCGACCGCTTCGCAGGGCGCCGCGATTCTCTCGCGCCGTAGCGAAACCTACTCCGCCAGATTCACCGTCTGCGATTCGTTTTCGTCGACCGTCACCGAACTCTGCGCGAGGAACGCCAGGCCATCGTCGCTGCTCGGGTTTTCGCTGTCCGCGTTGCAGGTCAGCGCGAGCGTGTAGGTGCCGGCACTCAGGTACGGAAAGTCGTAGTAGAAGCTCGCGCCGTCGTCCGCGGTCTTGACGTCGGCCGCGGCCACCGGGCTTGCACCGGAATTGCGCTGATAGTCCTGCGGCGTGACGTTGGCGCCGACGAAGGCATACACGGCCGCGCCGGTGCCGAGCGTGCGGCTCTGCCGGCAGGCGGTGGAGCGCACGAGCTCGTCGTCGACGGTTCCGGTGATGCTCGCGGCGTGATCGGGATGCACCACGCGCAGCACCGGCGTCAGCGTGTAGTGCCCGTCGGTGGTCGTCGAAGCCTGCAGCGAGAAACGCGGTTCGAAGATGACGAGGCGCGAGCCGCTCTCGCCGTCGTCGAGCTCCATGTCCATATCGGCGAACGTCAGGTTGCTGCCGATGTCGATCGGATACGCCGCGCCGTCGCTCGTATACAGCGCCGAGCCTTCGCTCGAGAAGCGCAGCCGCAGCCCGGTGTAGCGGCCTTGCGCGACTTCGGCGCCGTCGACGAGCTGTAGCGTGTCGGCGTTGCTGTAGTCGAGCGCATCGATGACATCGTCGGCATCCGAATCGAGCTCGTGCTCGCTGCCGCCGTCGTCGAGCAGGTCGACACCTTCGACCGCGAGCTTGATCTGGTCGGCCTGCGCGTAGCCGGCACTCGCGAAATCGATGCTCGTGGAGGCTTCGCAGCCACACAGCAGAACGCCGACAAGTGCCAGTGCGCAGAATCTTTCAGTTCGCATAACGGTTCGCATAGGAGCGCACGGTGACGCTGTCCTCGTAGGTGTCGTCGTCGACCGTGATCGACGCGCTGACTTCGACATTGGCGTCGGTATTGGTCGTGGTGACTTCACCCGCGGTGTCGTTGCTGCCACCGAGCGTGAGCACCTCGGTATCGGCGCTCGTGAAGCCCACGTGGCGCGTCACCGGCATGACGAGGCCGTTGTCGAACGTGCCGATGGCCGTGAGCTGTCCGGTATCCGGGTAGGTGATGCGCAGATCGTCGGGCGCCAGCTGCAGATCGATCAACAAAGTGTCCTGCACCTGCCAGCGCTTGGTGGCGATCGTCAGGTCGAGCGGATCCAGCGAGAGTTCGATCCTGCCGCTGCCGACGCGATCGTCCGCCGTCACGTAATACGCGTCGTCGCCGAGCGCGGCTGCGATGTAATCGTCGTCGATCTCGTCGACCGTCATCTGCGTCGTCACGTTCTGGCGCGGAGCCGCGGCGTCGGCGAAGCTCGCGTAGACCGTGAACGACTCGGAGAATCCCTCGGGCAAGGCGACGACATCGGCTCCGCGCTCGTAATCGATCTGCAGCGCCTGCACGGGCGAGACGCGAAAACTCGTGCTGACCTCGCGATCGCATTCGGGCAAGCGGGCGACCAGGCGCAGGTTCTGGCCGCCGGTTTCCGAGTTCGCGTGCACGACCCCGGTCGCGCTGTCGACGTAAGCCTGCGATGTCGCCGGATCGAAGCGCCAGGCAGCCGAGGTGGTGATGTCCTGCTCCGGGCTGCCTTCGCTCAGAATGGCCTTGAGCACGAAAGCCTGGTCGAGCTTCGCGCCGATGTCGGTCAGGTCGGAATCGATGCGCAGGTCGCTCATCTCGCTGACGTCCACCGTGATCGCGGCATGGAAGTCGAGATAGCTCGCCGAGATCGTCGCGACGCCGGGCCTCAGCGCCACGATGGTGCCGACCGCGTAGACGGTTCCGTCGGGACTCGGGGTGGTCCCGTCGCTGACCAGCACCACCGACGGATTGTCAGACGACCATTGCGCGCGATCGTTGTAGATGCCGATGCTCTCGCCGCTGTCGCCGTCGAACACGACGTATGCGTTCATCTGCGTGCTCGTGCACTCGGCCATCTGCGCGGCTTCTTCCTCGGTGCTCGTGCCGAGGTACATGCGCGTGGGTTTCTGGCCTTCACCGACGATGTCCTTGGAGCAGCCGAACAGCAGCGCAGCCGCCACCGACAGCGCCAGAGCGACTGGCGCGAATCGAAGATTGATTTTCATTGGAGCCTATCGGCTACGTGCGTTCTGTAAGCGGTCCTCGTGCCGATCAATCCGGGAAGAACAGCACGCGGTGATTGCTGCGATCGGTCACGTACAGCACGCCGTTGTAATACGTGGCGCCGGTCGGTGAACTCAGCGTACGCGCGCTCGGCGTATCGTCGGTGGCGCCATCCTGATCGTCGTCGTTCGCGGTGCGCGCGCTCCACGAGTCCTGTCCGTACATCGACAAGGCGCTCGGACCGTTGGCGATCGGGAACGAATCGAATTCGATGATGCGGTTGTTGCCCGCATCGGCGATGTAGATGCGCGTGCCGTCCGAGGTGATGCCGTAAGGCGTGCGCAGCGAGCTCTGGCCGACGCCGGCGCTGGTGCGCGAGAAGTCGGTCTGGCCGATCACGTAGGTCGCATCGGCGCCGCTGCTGCGCGGAATCGAAGACCAGTACATCACGCGATTGTTGCCGCTGTCCGCGACGAGCAATTGAATGCCGTCGGTCCACAGGCTGGCCGGATTGGTGAGGCCGTCTTCTTCGTCGCCGGCGGTGCTGCTGGTGAAATCGATCTGGCCGAGCACGACGCTCGCCGCGACGCCGGTCGTATCCGGAACCGAGTTCCAGATCAGCACGCGGTTGTTGTACTGATCGACGACGAACAGCCTGTTGTTGGCGATGCTGGCCGACACCGGAAAGCTCAGCTGACTCGCCGTGGTGCCCGGATCGTCGCTCGTGAAATCGCTCTGGCCGACGACCACGTCGGGCGCGACGTTCGACGTCGGCAGGCTGTTCCAGATCAGCACGCGATTGTTGCCCGCATCGGCGACGACGAGGCGCGTGTCGGTGATCGAAACGCTCGCGGGCAACGCGAGCCTGGTCGCCGTGGTGCCGGAGGAATTGCTCGTGAAATCGCTCTGGCCGATGACGAAATCGGGCGCCTTCGACAGCGTGCTCGGAATGCTGTTCCAGCCGAGGATGCGGTGATTGCCGTAGTCGGCGACGTAGAACAGGCTGCCGTTGGTCGCGATGCCGCCGAGCGGCTGCGCGACACCGAGTGCATTGACCGAGCTGCCGGCGTTGGATGCGGAGCTCGTGAAGCTGGCCTGGCCGACCACCGAGAAAGCCTCGGGCATGTCGCTGTCTTCGTCGGAACTGCCGCCGCCGCAAGCGGACAAGGCGAATGTCAGGCACGAGAAAACGGTGGCGGCGCGACACAGTCGCAGAAAAGCGGATGGCATCGAGGGAACTCTCTTCATGTTGGGATCGTCACCGGACAAGCCGGTGGTGAACGCCAGACTAGGAGAGTGCCGGTTGAACAAGGGTTACGCCTATGCAACTTGCGGTAACGCTGTTCGAGCGCCGAGTGACAAGGCTGTATCAATGTAACGGCGCTGCCGAAGCGCGCGTGGCGTGGCCTCGGCCTCGCCCTGTAACGGCTTGATACGAAGGCGCTGCATCCAAGTGCGCCTGCGCGGCGCGGACTTGCGTCGACGTGCCGCGCGTCAGCTGATGCGAGGCACGATGAGCTCGACTTCGAGACCGCCGTTCGGATGATTGCGCAAGCGCAATTCGCCGCCCATCGATTCGACAAGATCCTTGGTGATCGCGAGCCCCAGTCCGGTGCCGCCGCTGTCGCGGTTGCGGCTGCTTTCGACACGGAAGAATGGCTCGGTGACACGCTTGAGCAGCGCCTCCGGAATGCCCGGTCCATGGTCGCGCACGCGCAGCGTCAGCGCGTCGCTGCCGTCGATCACCGCGAGTTCGGCGCAGCCCGCATAGCGCACCGCGTTCTCGAGCACGTTGGCGAGCGCGCGCTCGAGTTGCCCGGGGCGACAGCGCAAGGCGCGCGCGCGCCCTTCGAGCGAGACGTTGGCGCCGGTGTCCTGCAGGCGCTCGACGACGAGCGCCGCGAGCGCGTTGACATCGACGTCCTGCGACGGCTCGCCGCTGTGCGTTCCGCGCATGAAGGTCAGCGCCTCTTCGACGCGCTTCTGCAGCGTGCCGACGTCTTCGGCGATCGGCCCTTGCAGATCGTCGGGCAGCAAGGCCACGCGCAGCTGCAGGCGCGTGATCGGCGTCTTGAGATCGTGCGACATCGCGAGCAGCGCGTCGGCGCGTCCGTGCAGGAAGCGCAGCAGTCGATCCTGCATGCGATTGAACGCCGCCGCGGCGCGACGTATTTCGGGCGAGCCGCTTTCGGCGAGCGGCTCGCTCTCGACGTTGCGGCCGAGCTGCTCGGCCGCGCTCGACAATCGCGCGAGCGGCCGCATGAGCCACCAGGCGGCCGCCCAGACGATCAGCGCGGTGACGACGAAGATGGCGATGACGTACTGCCACGGCGGTATCCAGCGCTGCGGCCCGAAGGTCAGGCGGCCGTCTCCCGTCCGTTCGACGCGCGCGCGTCTCCAGCCCGCGCCTTCGTTGTCGCCGGCGTTGTTTAGATCGGGACGCAGTACCTCGGGACGCGGGCCGAGAAATTCGTCCTCGAACGGTCGCGAGTAATCGAAGCCCGGTTCGGGCATGAAGCGCGGCGGCGGCCGTGGTGGGCCGAAATCGAGTCCGGAGCGCAGCACCGAAACGGGCAGGGCGTCGCGCAGGATCACCATCGTGATCATCTGGCCGACGACGATCACCGGCGAGATCAGCAGCGCGACGCGCAATGACAGCGGTACGCGCTGATACAGCTTGCGCGGCAGCCGCAGCAACGAGTGCAGAAGCTTCATGCGCCGATGCTGACCTCGGCGGTGAGCACGTAGCCGCGATTGCGCACGGTCTTGATCAGGCGCGGTTCGCGGCCGTCGTCGGCCAGGCGGGCGCGCAGGCGCGAGATGGCGATATCGATGCGGCGTTCGAACGGATCGGCCGGGCGGCCGACCGTGGCTTCCATGATGCGATCGCGGCTGAGCACCTGGTTGGCGTTCTGCAACAGCAGCTCGAGCAGGCGGAATTCGAGGCTCGACAGCGGCACGATCGCCCCTTGCGGGTTGTGCAGTTCGCGGCGCACCGCGTCGAAGCTCCAGCCGTCGAAGCGCCAGCCGCGCGGACGCGAGGCCGGCGAGACGCCATTGTGGGCGGTCGCTGCGCCGGGCCCGCTGCTGGCCCGGCGCAGCACCGTGCGGATGCGGGCGACGAGTTCGCGCGGGTCGAAGGGCTTGGGCACGTAATCGTCGGCCCCGACTTCGAGACCGACGACGCGGTCGATCGATTCGCCGCGCGCGGTCAGCATGATCACCGGCGTGGTGCAGCGCGAGCGCAGCTCGCGGCAGATGGTCAGGCCATCGTCTCCGGGCAGCATCAGGTCGAGGACGATGAGGTCGGCCGGGGCCTGGGCCAGCGCCAGCTTGAGTTCGCGGCCGTCGGCGACGAGGCGCGTGGAGAAGCCGTACTGATCGAGCACCTGGCCCAGCAGCTCGCGGATCTGGCGATCGTCGTCGACGACGATGATGGAGGGACGCACGTTGGTCATGAACTAAGCATAGGCCGAGGACTGAGTCCCCATTCGACCGCGTTACCTTCGGTCGGTTGCCGAAAACTTCGGTTACATTCGCTTGACCCGCATGCGGCCGGTGGCCGCGATGGCCTCAAGCTGCCGAATCGCCCGTCATCTCGTATTGCCGATGCGCGCGGTCGAGCAGGCGGCGATTGTCGTGCTGCCACGGATGGAAGCTCGGCCGGAACCAGGCCAGCCAGCCCGGCAGGATGCGCAGGAACGGCCCCGGCTTGACGAACATGAAGCGCAGCAGGCGCAGCCAGCCGCCCCAGTCGCGACCCTGGCCGTCGGCTTTCACGAGCTTGATCAGGTAGCGCCAGCTGTACCAGGTGAAGAAGAACGAGGTGTCGAGCATCGCCAGGCAGCGGCGCAGCGTCGGCCTCCAGCCGCGGCCGAGCACGGCCTGGTAGACGTCGAAGGCCACGGCCTTGTGTTCGGTTTCTTCCATAGCATGCCAGCGCCAGAGCCGGCGCATCTGCGGATGCGCCGGGGCCAGCGCCTCGTCGTGGCGCAGCAGCTGGTCGGCCAGCAGGGCGGTGAAATGCTCGAGGCACAGCGTGATCGCGAGCCGGTGCTCCGGCGTGGTGATGCGGCGGATGAAATCGAGCCGGGCGAGCACGAAGGCTTCGAGCTCGATGGCCGGAACGCCCTGGGTGTCGAGCCACTCGTTGTAGCGGTGGTGCTCGCGCGAGTGGATCGCCTCCTGGCCGATGAAGCCGCGCACTTCCTTGGCGAGTTCGCTCTGCGGCGGAACCTGCTCGCGAAAGTGGCGCACGCTTTCGATGAAGAAGCGCTCGCCGTCCGGGAAGAACAGCGACAGTGCATCGAACAGCCGTGTGCGATGGCAGTCGCCGCCATGCCAGTGGCGAGGCACTTCGTCGAATTCGACGTGCAGGTCGCGGCGGACGATCTCGGGGGCGTTGAAGGCGTTCACGGCGGGCTCCGGATGAAAGCTCGTCCCAGTGTGCGCCCGATGGCGGTGCGGTGGAGTTGCTGCGGCGACTTTCGGGTGAGTCGCAAGGATCAAGTCGGAGCGGTAATCGGTACGGAGCACCAGCAAAAAGGCCGGAGCTTGTGGCTCCGGCCTTTCACGTGGCGCGCTTGCGAGCCGCGGCGTCGACTCGCGACGCTAGTTCCGCTTCATCGAGTCGAAGAAGGCCTCGTTGGTCTTGCTCTGCTTCATGCGGTCGATCAGCAGCTCCATCGCCGCGAGCTCGTCCATCGAATGCAGCAGCTTGCGCAGGATCCAGACCTTGTTGAGATCACGATCGTTCATCATGAGCTCTTCCTTGCGGGTGCCCGAGCGGTTGATGTTGATCGCGGGGAACACGCGCTTCTCGGCGATGCGGCGCTCGAGATGGAGCTCCATGTTGCCGGTGCCCTTGAATTCTTCGTAGATGACTTCGTCCATCTTGGAGCCGGTTTCGACCAGCGCCGTGGCGATGATCGTCAGCGAGCCGCCTTCCTCGATGTTGCGCGCGGCGCCGAAGAAGCGCTTCGGCTTCTGCAGCGCGTTGGCGTCGACGCCGCCCGACAGCACCTTGCCCGAGCTCGGCGCGACCGTGTTGTAGGCGCGGGCCAGACGCGTCAGCGAGTCGAGCAGGATCACCACGTCGCGCTTGTGCTCGACGAGGCGCTTGGCCTTTTCGATGACCATTTCGGCCACCTGCACGTGACGCGAAGCGGGCTCGTCGAACGTGGAGGCCACCACTTCGCCGCGCACCGTGCGCTGCATGTCGGTGACTTCTTCGGGACGCTCGTCGATCAGCAGCACGATCAGGTAGACGTCCGGATAGTTCGCCGCGAGCGACTGCGCGATGTTCTGCATCATGATCGTCTTGCCGGCCTTGGGCGGCGCGACGAGCAGGCCGCGCTGGCCCTTGCCGAACGGGGCGACGATGTCGATGACGCGCGCGGTGATGTCTTCGGTGGTGCCGTTGCCGCGTTCCATCTTGAACTGCTTGTCCGCGAACAGCGGGGTCAGGTTCTCGAAGCTGACCTTGCGCTTGGAGACTTCCGGCGGCTCGAAGTTGATCGTGTCGACCTTGAGCAGCGCGAAGTAGCGCTCGTTGTCCTTGGGACTGCGAACGCGGCCGGCAATCGAATCGCCCGTGCGCAGGTTGAAGCGGCGGATTTGCGAGGGCGACAGATAGACGTCGTCCGGGCCGGCCAGATAGCTGGAGTCCGGGCCGCGCAGGAAGCCGTAGCCGTCCTGCATGATCTCGAGTACGCCGTCGGCCATGATGTGGTCGCCACGCTTGGCGGCGTTGCGCAGGATGGCGAACACCAGATCCTGCTTGCGCGTGCGGGCGATGTTCTCGAGCCCGAGCGACTCGGCGAGTTCGAGCAGCTCGGCCGCGGTCTTCTTCTTGAGTTCGGGAATGTAGACGAGCTTGGGCGGCTCGGCCGGTTGCTGCGGCTGTTGGGGCTGCTGGTGCCGCTGCTGATTGTTCTGGTTGTTGCGATCGCCATTCCGATCGCCGTTTCTATCGTGATTGCGGTCGCCGCGATCACCGCGCTCGTTGTGGCGATCCTGGCGATGGTTCTGATGCCGGCCGCCGCCGTGCTGATTGCCCTGGCCGTTGTAGTTGCCGGGCTGCGGAGCGGAGGCTTCGGCGGGATCTTCGCCAGAATCGTCGCCGGACTGGGACAGATCGACGATCACCGGCTCGGCCGAGGCGTCCTGGTCGCCGCGTTCCTGGCGTTCCTGTGGGTAGCGCTCGAACCGCGGCCGCGATTCCTGCTCTTGCGTCGGCTGCTCATCGCCAGTCGGGGCGCCGGACGGCGCCTCCGGCTGGATCGTCACCACCACCGGCGGCTGGGAGTCGTCGTCGCCCGAAACGCGCGGCGATTGACCCTGCTCGTCCAGCACGACGTCCAGTGGCAAGCCCTCTTGGTTTTCGGGAGGGTTTGCGGGTTGGGCAGCCTTCGAGCTGCGGCGGCGGTGCTTCATCATGCGATAGGTTTTAGGCGACGTTTAAATGTGGGGTGACGAAGGCGGCGAGCTGAGCCTTGTGCACGGCGCCGACCTGAGTGGCTTCGGCCTTGCCGTCCTTGAACAGGATCAAGGTCGGAATGCCGCGAATGCCGAACTTGGGCGGCGTGGCCGGGTTCTCGTCGACATTGAGCTTGACCACCTTGAGCTTGCCCGCGTTCTCGGCCGCAACCTGCTCGAGGATCGGCGCGATCATGCGGCAGGGGCCGCACCATTCCGCCCAGAAATCGACCAGCACGGGCACGTTGGACTGGAGCACGTCCTTGTCGAAGGAGGCGTCGGTGACGGGGGAAATGTGTTCGCTCATGGCAATAACCTCGTGACGGAAGCTACGTTCCGGATGCGTTGCGGGAATCAACACAGTGGGGTCGATCACGCATCGATCAAGCGGGTTGCCGTGCAGGCACCGCGCAGGAACAGACGACGATTGTTATGATTCGGAAAGACAGGGGAAGCAACGCGACCGGAACTGTGCAAGCCCAGGCCTTGATGGCCGGTGAACACAGTGCGGGGATGCGTTATTTGATCCCATTCCCGGCGGCCTTGCAAGTCTAAGACGAGGGCGCCCAACCGGCACGATGCTGCGCTTCGCCGCAACGGTCGCCGACTACGAAAAAGCGCCAGCCCATAATGCAGCCCAATCATCTGTCCGACACCAGTTTCGCCTCGTTGGAACTTCATCCGCTGTTGCTGTCGAGCCTCGCCAAGCTCGGCTTCGACTATTGCACGCCGATCCAGGCGCAGACGCTGCCGCTGGCCTTGGCCGGTGCCGACATCGCAGGCCAGGCGCAGACCGGCACCGGCAAGTCGGCCGCCTTCCTGCTCGCGACGATGCAGCGCCTGCTGACGCAGCCGCGCGTCGGTCCCGAGGGACAGCCGCGCGCCTTCATCCTCGCGCCGACGCGCGAGCTCGCGGTGCAGATCCACACCGATGCGATGGGCCTGGGCGCCGACACCGGACTCAAGCTCGCGGTCTGCTACGGTGGCACCGGCTACGAATCGCAGCGGCAGGCGATCGCCGATGGCGTGGACATTTTGATCGGCACGCCCGGCCGGCTGATCGATTACTACAAGCAGGACGTCTACACGCTCAAGTACATCGAAGTGGTGGTGCTCGACGAGGCCGACCGCATGTTCGATCTCGGCTTCATCGCCGACATCCGCTACCTGTTCCGGCGCATGCCGGCGCCGGCGCAGCGCAAGAACTACCTGTTCTCGGCGACGCTGTCGCACCGCGTGCTCGAGCTCGCCTACGAGCACATGAACACGCCGACCAAAGTCGAGGTCGAGCCCGAGCAGGTCACCGCCGAGCGCGTGCGCCAGGTGCTCATGCACGTGGCCAACGACGACAAGCTGCCGCTGCTCGTTGGCCTGCTGCGCCATCACGCGCCGGTGCGCAGCCTGGTGTTCGTCAACACCAAGCGTGGCGCCGAAGAGGTCGAGAATACGCTCAAGGCCAACGGCTTCGAGGCCAGCACGCTGTCGGGCGACGTGCCGCAGAACAAGCGCCTGCGGCTGCTCGAGGAGTTCAAGGAAGGCAAGCTGCCGATCCTCGTCGCCACCGACGTCGCCGCGCGCGGCCTGCACATTCCGGCCGTCACGCACGTCATCAATTACGACCTGCCGCAGGACGCCGAAGACTACGTGCACCGCATCGGCCGCACCGCGCGCGCCGGCCAGAGCGGCGATGCGATCTCGCTCTGCTGCGAGACTTACGTCTATTCGCTGCCCGAAATCGAGAAGTACATCGGCAACCGCATTCCGGTCGAGCAGCCGCCCGAAGAGTGGATGCCGCAGGATTTCGTGCGCGTGAAGCGCAGCTCGTCGTCGTATGGCGGCGGGCGCCGGCCCGGCGGTGGTGGCCCGCGTCGCTCGGGTGGCGGTGGCGGCGGTGGTCGTCGCCGTCGCTGATCGATCGCGGCGGTGAGCGCCTTGCAGCTTCTTCGGCCGAACTGGAACGCGCCGCCGCGCGTACGCGCGGCCAGCACGCTGCGCATCGGCGGCGTTAGCGCCGGACCCTATGCAGGCCTGAACCTCGCGCAGCACGTCGGCGACGATGCGGCGGCCGTTGCGGCGAACCGGGCTCTGTTGCGAAAGGCCCTGAACCTGCCGGGCGAGCCGGCCTGGCTCGAGCAGGTGCACGGCACGCTGGCCTTGCCGGCGGACCAAGCTTCGCCGGGCTGCAAGGCCGATGCCTCGTGGACTGATCGGACCGGTTCGGTTTGCGTGGTGATGACGGCCGATTGCCTGCCCGTGCTGTTTTGCGATGAGGACGGCCGATGCGTGGCGGCCGCGCATGCGGGCTGGCGCGGCCTGGCCGACGGCGTGCTGCAGTCCACCGTCGCGCAACTGCCGGCCGAGCCGCGCAAGCTCATGGCCTGGCTCGGTCCCGCGATCGGACCGAGCGCTTTCGAAGTCGGCCCCGAAGTGCGCGCGCGTTTTCTCGATCAGGATGCGGCGCTCGAATCGGCTTTCGAGCCCTCGGCCCGCGCGGGTCACTACATGGCCGATCTCTATGCGCTGGCCCGCGCGATCCTGCGTCGCGCCGGCGTCGGGCGCGTGAGCGGCGGCGATCGCTGCACGCACTCGGAAGCCGAGCACTTCTTCTCGTTTCGCCGCGACGCCCGCTGCGGGCGCATGGCGAGCCTGATCTGGTTGCAGGACTGAGCGAGCGGTGCCGGGCACCGGTGATCGTGGAAACGCATTGTCGCGTCTCTGTGGCAATCGGCCCTGTGCCCGAATAGTCTTATGCTCGCCGCTCACCGCCGGCTCGACCTTCGCTTCGGGCCGTCAGAATCCTAATTAGGCTCCGTCGAGGAGCTGTGCTTGAGAGGGGATGTTGATGAGTCCGAAGCTCAAGGCGTTGGCCGTGTCGGCCGCGTTGTCGCTGGGTCTGCACACTTTGTTCGTGCAGGCGCAGGACGATTCCGGCGGCGCCTCCTCCGGCGAGGAAAGTTCGGCGCCCGCCGCTCCGGTCAAGCCGCGGCCTTCCGAACTGCTCGTCCGCGCTCCGCTGCGGGCGGCGCTCGACATGGTCAACACCGGCAAACACCTGGTCGCCGTCGGCGAGCGCGGGCACATCCTGGTTTCGAACAATGGCGTCGACTGGGCGCAGGTCGCGGTGCCGGTACGTGCGACGCTCACCGCGCTGACCTTCATCGACGAGCAGAACGGCTGGGCGGTCGGGCACGACGCCACCATTCTGCACACGAGCGACGGTGGCAAGACCTGGCGCCTGCAGAACTTCGAGCCCGAGAAGGAGCAGGCATTTCTCGACGTGCTGTTCGTCGATGCGCAGAACGGCTACGCGGTCGGTGCTTTCGGCCTGTTCTACGGCACCACCGATGGCGGTGACAACTGGGCGGAGGTCGAAGCGCCGGCCGTTCGCGAAGAGGAACTCTACTTCCACAGCATCGCCAAGCTCGGCGACGGCAGCCTGCTCGTCGCGGGCGAAACCGGCATGCTCGGCGTCTCGACGCCCGATCGCTCGAGCTTCAAGCGATTGACCTCGCCGTACGAAGGCACTTTCTTCGGCGCGCTTCCTTATAAGGAGAAAGGCGCGATCGTGTTCGGCCTGCGCGGCAACGTCTACGTGTCGGACGACGTCAACGCCGGCAACTGGCAGAAGCTCGAAACCAACACCATCGCCTCGTTCTTCGGCGGCAGCCTGCTCGCCGATGGCCGCGCCTTGCTGGTCGGCTCTTCGGGCGCGGCCTACCTGATCGACCCGGCGGCGAAGACGGCCAAAGCGATCGCCACCGGCCTGTCGTTCTCGCTGACCAGTGGCCTTCAGTTCAAGAACGGCGTGCTCGTCTCGGGCGAGCGCGGCCCGCATCTGATCGCCGCCCAGCTCAACTAAAGAACCAGAACCGACATGAGCGACAACTCCAAACTGAGCGTGAGCGACAAGGTTCTTCGCGCGATCGAGCCGCTGATCTACGCCAAGCGCGCGCTGTCGATGGGCATCCTGCTCGTGATGACGGCCCTGTTCTTCTGGCAGATGACGCTGATCCGCACCGATGCGGGCTTCGACAAGTCGATTCCGCTCGAACACCCGTACATGCAGGTGCTCAAGCAGTACCAGACCGACTTCGGCGGCGCGAACACGGTGCTGATCGCGCTGATCCAGAAGGACGGCGACATCTACAACGAGAAGTTCCTGACGCGCCTCAAGGGCGTCACCGACGACGTGTTCTTCCTCAAGGGCGTCGACCGCTCGCGTGTGTCGTCGATCTTCACGCCCGACGTGCGCTTCATCGAGGTCGTCGAAGGCGGCTTCAAGGGCGGCAACGTCATTCCGGCCGAATACCAGCCGACGCAGGAGATGTTCGACCTGATCCGCGGCAACGTCACCAAGGGCGGGCATATCGGCCGCTACGTCTCCAACGATCAGCGCGGGGCGATGATCTTCGCCGAACTGCTCGAAGTCGATCCGGTCACGGGCGAAAAACTCGATTACGGCCAGATGGCGCAGAAGCTAGAGGAAATTCGCCAGAAGTACGAGGACGACGACATCAAGGTGCATGTCGTCGGCTTCGCCAAGGTGGTCGGCGACGTCATCGAGGCCACCGAGGAAGTCGTGATCTTCTTCGTCGTCACGCTGGTGATGACCTTCGTCCTGCTGTGGCTTTATCTGGGCAGCTTCAAGCTCGCGCTGCTGCCGCTGGTGTGTTCGATCACCGCGGTGATCTGGGAGTTCGGCCTGCTGCGCCTGTTCGGCTACGGACTCGATCCGTTCGCGATCCTGGTGCCGTTCCTGATCCTCGCGGTCTCGGTGTCGCACGGCGTGCAATACGTCAACGCCTGGGTCGGCGAGATCGCCGAAAACGGCCGCAACGCTTTCGACGCCTCGCTGTTCACCTGGCGCCGTCTGGCGATCTACGGCACCTTCGCGATCCTGACCGACGTCGCCGGCTTCGCGACGATCTACCTGATCCCGATCGACATCATCCGCGAGATGGCGATCAACGCCTGTTTCGGCATGGCCGCGATCATCATCACCAACAAGGTGATGATGCCGATCTGGCTGACCTGGGTCAGCGTCGGCGATCCGAAGGCCTTCGCGGCCAAGCAGGAGAAGCGCGATTCGATCTTCGACGGCCTGTGGCATCTGCTGTCGAACATGGTCAAGCCGGTGCCCGCGGTGACCGCGATTCTGATCTCGGCCGTGCTGTTCGGCTGGGCGCTCTGGGAGGGCAAGGGCCTGCAGATCGGCGACAGCCAGACCGGCGTGCCCGAGCTGCTGCCGGATTCGCGCTTCAACCAGGATTTCCGCGCGGTCAACGAGAACTTCGCGATCGGCGTCGACATCCTCAAGATCATCGCCGAGACCGATCCGGAAGCCTGTGTGAAGTTCGACGTGATGGACCAGATCGACCGCTTCGCCTGGCGCCTCGACAATCTGCCCGGCGTGCAGTCGACGCTGTCGCTGCCGCAGGCCGCCAAGCTCGTGAATTCGGCGTTCTCCGAAGCCAATCCCAAATATCTGGTGCTGCCGCGCAATCAATACGTGATGGCGCAGGCGATCACGCCGATCCCGACCTCGACGGGCCTGCTGAGCCCGAACTGTTCGGCGATGGCGGTGTTCACGTTCATGCGCGATCACAAGGCGACCACGGTCAACCGTGTCGTCGACGAAGTGAAGGCCTTCAACAAGGAAAACGCGACCGACTTCTTCGACACGCACAAGGACGTCGACCACAAGTATTGCGACGCCAAGCTCGAAGCGCGCCGCGATGTCGGCATCGCGCGCACGGATCTGCAGAAGACCACCGAGCGCATCAAGGCGCGCAATCCGGGCATTTCCGACGAAGACCTTGCGAAGAACGATGCGGTCGTGAAGGCCAACGGCAAGGTCGGCGAGGCCCAGGCCAAGCTCGAAGGCATGGACAAGGCATGCCCGGTCAACTTCGCGCTCGCCACCGGCAACGTCGGCGTGATGGCCGCGACCAACGAGGAAGTGCATCGCCTCGAAAAGCTCACGCTGCTCTACGTCTACATCGCGATCATCGTCTGCGTGTACCTGTCGTTCTTCGAGTGGAAGAGCCTGGCTTCGATCCTGCTGCCGTTGTCGCTCGTGTCGTGGATGGCCTATGCGGTGATGTCGCTCGCCGGCATCGGCATGAAGGTGGCGACCCTGCCGATCGTCTCGCTCGCGGTCGGTATCGGCGTGGACTACGGCATCTACGTCTACGCCACGCTCAAGGACGCCGTCGCCGGCGGCTACAAGATGCAGGAGGCCTACTACAAGACGCTCAAGATGACCGGCAAGGCGGTGATCTTCACGGGCATCACGCTGGGCCTCGGCGTGGCGACCTGGCTGTGGTCGGGCCTGCAGTTCCAGCGCGACATGGGCCTGCTGCTGGTCTTCATGTTCACCGCGAACATGTTCGGCGCGATCCTGGTGCTGCCGGCGATCGCCTCGTTCCTGCTCAAGGAGCGCGAACTGGCTCCGGGCGAAAAGCCGAAGCTGGTCTCGAAGCACTAGCGCTGCGAGCGGCGTGGAGGGCCCCCTGACTTAGCGGGGGACCCTGGTGTCGCGCGTCAGCGCCGGGCCGCGCAGCGGACCGTTGGGACTGCCTCGCGCACGCCGGTCAAAAAACGGGGCTTCGGACCCGGTCGGCTCAATCGCCGCCGCCCGGACTCCGATGTCCGGCGCAGGGCAGGCGCGTGAGTTCACCCGTATCGAGGTTCAGCGCGGTCAGCTGACCGCCCCAGACGCAGCCGGTGTCGAGGCCGTAGACCTGGTGATCGGGCCATTCGACGCGGCCGAGCGCCGACCAGTGCCCGAAGACGATCGGCGTTCCGGCGGTCCGGCGGCCGGGCACTTCGAACCAGGGCAGGGCGCCATCGGACTGCGAGCCCGGCGATCCCTTGTCGCGCAGGCGCAGCTGGCCGTCCGGCGTGCAGTAGCGCAGGCGCGTGAGGCAGTTGATCACGAAGCGCGTGCGCTCGGTACCGCGCAGATCCTCGCTCCAGCGATCGGGCTGGTCGCCGTACATCTGCTCGAAGAAAGCCCTGCCGCGCGATTCGCGCAGCACCTGAGCGGCTTCGTCGGCAAGCGTCAGCGTCTGCTCGGTTGTCCACTGCGGGGCCACGCCCGCGTGCAGCAGCAAGACGCCGCTCGCCGGATCGCGCCAGGCCAGCGGGCGTTCGGCGAGCCAGTCGAGCAAGGCGTCGGCGTCGGGCGCATCGAGAATCTCGTCGAGCGTATCGCCGGGCTTGAGCCGGCTGCGATCCTGCGCCGCGGCGAGCAGATGCAGGTCGTGATTGCCGAGCACGGAGATGCAGGCTGTCCCGAGCGAACGGACCGTGCGCAGGGTATCGAGCGAAGCGGGGCCACGGTTGACCAGGTCGCCGACGAGCAGCAGCCGGTCCTGCGTTTCATCGAAGCGGATCAGGGCCAGCAGCTTGCGGAAATCGTCGTTGCAGCCTTGCAGGTCGCCGATGGCGAAAGTCGACATGAACGGTCTGTCCGGTAGGGTAGATAACAGGCATTACATCGAGCCCGACGAGCGGTACAGAATGACGCGCCCGGGAGCTTTGATTCTGAACGGACCCGCCAGCATAGTAGCTCCACTGACGCTGGGGTCAGGGAATACTTGGAGTCGACCAAATGAAGCACTATCTGAAAGCTGTCTCGCGCGCCAAGCAGGAAGGCGCCACCGCCATCGAATATGCGCTGATCGCCGGCCTGATCGTCCTCGCGATCGCCGTGACGCTGGGGCTGTTGAGTGGCAACCTCGACACGCTGTTCGGCAACGTCAACACGCAGGTGCAGGGCGCTTCGACGCCGTAATCGGCGTGCTGGCCGGGCAGCCGTCCTCCCGCGGAAAAGCGGGAGCCTCCAAACTGCGTAGGGGATTCCGATGGGTAGCTTGAACAAGGATTACGCAGTTTGGGGGGCTCGCCTGCACCGGCAGAGCGGGGCTTCGGCGGTCGAGTTCGCGCTGGTGCTGCCGCTATTGCTGGCGTTGAGTTACGCCATCGTCGTCTACTCGTACACCTATATCGTGTTCGAGTCGATCAACTACGCGGCGCAGCAGGGCGCCGAGTCCGCAGTCTCGGTCGATCCGAGTCTGGCGGACAGCGGCGGCGGCACCAGCAGCTATTTCGGAAACGTCACGACCAACGTTCGGAACACCGTTGCGGGTGCCCTGGGTTGGATGCCGGCACAGCAGCGCGCAATGTCGATCGGAGCCAACGGTTCGAGCGTCGAGGTCAATTTCTGTAATCAAGGTGGCGGTGGAGCCCCCGGCTGTCCCTTGCAGGATACCGGTGGCCAAGCCCTCGTGGTTCGCATCAATTTTCCGATCACTTCCATTTTTCCGGTCCTGACTCTGCCTGGAGTCGGTACCATTCCGCCGCTGCCCGCCACCATTTCCGGTGTCGGCGTCGCGGTGCTGCCATAGGCGCCGGCTCTTAGTAAGCCAGGGGTTGGCGATCAAGGTCGTTTGGACGATCTCAACAGGGGTATGGGGATGAGCAGTTCTGCCGCCAAGGTAGTCGCGATCATTGCAGTCATTCTGACGGCCGCGCTGGCCTTCGCCGGTTACCGGCTGAGCCGCGAGTACGCGCAGACCAATCAGCCAGCGGTCGCCAAGACGGCGCCGGGCGCTTCGGGGACGGCACAGCCGGCCATCCCGAAGACGCTCGCGGTGGCTGCGCTCAAGCCGCTCGCCGCCTACCAGCCCATCACCAAGGAAGACGTCACCCTGGTCGAGTTCGCGGTGGCGCCGACGGATTATTACGCCAACGTCAACGACGTGATCGGCAAGCAGCCGATCATCGACATCGACGGCGGTGCGCCGCTGACCAAGCGCTACTTCGGCCAGGGCAACATCCTGGCCCGCGCGATTCCGCCGGGACATCAGGCGATCTCGGTCGAGGTCAACGACGTCGTCGCGGTCGGCGGCTTCATCCGCCCGGGCGATACCGTCGACGTGCTGCTCTATCTGCGCAACGGCCAGGACGTGGAGCCGCAGTCCCGCGTGCTGCTGCGCAACGTGCGCGTGCTGGCTTACGACGACGCGCTGGTCGAACGCCCCGAGGGCCTCAAGGAAGACGAGAAGAAAGGCAGCGGCTCGGCGAACGCGCGCAACAATTCGAGCGCCGCGCGCCGTACCCGCACCGCGGTGCTCGCGGTGCCGGAGCTCGAGACCACGCGCCTGATGCTCGGCGCGAGCCAGGGCGAGCTGCGCCTGGCCCTCTACGGCCAGCGCCCGCCCGGAACCGAAGACGTGGCCGCGCCCGAGACGGTGGTCGCCGGCGGCCTGCCGGCCAACGACAAGACGCTCGCGACGATCGAATCGAACAAGGTGCCCGACAAGGCGCTGTCGCTCGAGCAGCTCGCCCGCATCAAGCCGCCGCCGTCCAAGCGTGGCAGCGCCCCGGTGCAGGTGCCGGTGTATCGCGCGGACAAGGTCGAAACGGTATCGGTTCGTCCCTAGCGGACGCATCGGGACGAGTTGATTGGGGATGCATCATCAGGCGCCCGCGAGTGCGGGCGCGAAACGGACCAGGACGCCCGGGCCGTTGCAATCGGACAAGGTGGGGACAACGGTGAATGCTCGAATGAAGCTTGGCTACGGATGGACTCGGTTCGCACGCGGAGCGGCGCTCGGTTCGGTGCTCGTACTCGGCGCGCAGGGAGTGCAGGCTGCGGACATTCCGCCGCAGCGCGTGGTGCAGGTGGAGGCCGGCACGCACACGCTGGTGCGTGAAAGCGCGGTCATCAAGCGCGTGGCCGTCGGTGACCCGGCGGTGGCCGACGTCAACGTGATCAACGGGCGCGAAGTGCTCGTCAGCGGCAAGAAGCTCGGCATCACCAGCCTGATGGTCTGGACCGGCCCGAACCCGATCGAGTACCGCATCCGCGTCGGCGCGATCAAGGATCCGGTGCAGCCGGCGACCAACGACCCTGAGCTGCGCGAGGCCGTGGTCGAGAAGGGCTATAGCCTGCAGGGCAAGCTGCCGAACCTGGTCGCCCATCGCCGGGCGCAGATCGCGGCCGCCAACGGCAAGGATCAGGCGCCCGACAGCAGCGTGGTCGATCTCGATACGCAGGTGCTCACGCAGATCAAGATCGCCGAGGTCAACCGCACGGTGGCCCAGCGCTACGGCTTCAACTTCTTCAAGAATGTCGGCAACACCACGGGCGGCATCGCCGGCCCAGGCGGGTTGTCCGGTATTGAGGTCAATCCGACGACGGATCGCAATCAGATCGTGCTGCGGAGCGGCTCCGGCTTCGTCCCGCTGCAGGATGCCTTCAGCCTTGTCTTCGGCAGCGCCGCCGACGGCCTGCTCGGCGTGCTGAGCGTGCTCGAAGGCAAGGGCATGGCGCGCGTGCTCGCCGAGCCGAGCCTGACCGCGATGAGCGGCCAGACCGCGAGCTTCCTGGCCGGCGGCGAGTTCCCGATTCCGGTCGCCCAGGGCGGCGGCAACACGAGCGGGGCGATCACGATCACCTACAAGGAGTTCGGCGTGCGCGTGAACCTCACGCCGACCGTGCTCTCGCGCGACCGCATCGCGCTCAAGGTGGCGCCCGAGGTCAGCGATCTCGATTTCACCGCGGCGATCCAGCTCAACGGCGTGGCGGTTCCGGCGCTCTCGGTGCGCCGCACCGACACCACGGTCGAACTCGGTGACGGCGAGAGCTTCGTGATTTCGGGCCTGGTCAGCAGCAACCTCGTGCAGAACGTCGACAAGGTGCCGTGGCTCGGCGACGTGCCGATCCTCGGCGCCTTCTTCAAGAGCGCCTCGACCGACCGCACCAATCGCGAACTCGTGATGATCGTGACCCCGCACCTGGTGCGCCCGCTCGCGCGCGCGGCCAAGCTGCCGGCGCTGCCCGGTCAGGCCTACGACAGCACGACACCGGACTATGGGCGCCTCGTATTCGAAGAGAAGGGCGATTTCAAGCCTGCGGACTACGGCTTCGGTCGCTAAGCTGACTCACCGCTCATATTCACGGACGAGAAGTGAAGACACAGGCTCTAGTCGTTGCCGATGACCCGGTCTACGCCAACTGGCTGCAGACCGCCGTTTCGGCCGCTGATTTCTCGCTGGTGCGCTCAACCGATCCCGAAGACCTCCTGAGCCGGCTCGAATTCGCTGGCCGGCCCGAAATGCTGTTCATCGAGTTTCATCCGGACAACGCCGATGCCCGCGCGGCGATGGTCGAAGCGGTGTCCGAGCGCATGCCCGAGATCAGCATCGTCGGGCTCGGCGTCGACAACAATCCGGCGCTCGTGCTCGCGGCGATGCGCGCGGGGGCCCGCGATTTCTTCGTGCTGCGTCGCGACGAGGCCAACATCGCGGCGCTGATCGGCAAGATCCTGCGCCGCTCGAGCGCTCCGGCTCCGGCAGCCCGCGGCAAGCAGGGCGTGCTCGCCACGGTGCTGTCGGCGCATCCCTACGACGGCATCGCGTTCCTCGCCGAGCACTTGGCCTACGCCTGCCAGGAGCGGCTGCGGCTCAAGGAGCGCGTGCTGCTGCTCGATCTCGCGACGCCGGCCGGCGCTTCGTCGGTGTTCCTGAATCTGTCGCCGACCTACGGCATTCTCGACGCGCTCAACGACGTGCATCGCTGCGATGCGACGCTCGTCGAAACCGCGTTTCCGAAGCACGACAGCGGCCTGTACATCCTGAGCCTGCCCGAAGAGTTCATCGGCCGTCCGCAGATCGACACCGACGCCGCGCTGCGCCTGGTCGGCGTGCTGCGCGGCCTGTTCGCCTGCGTGGTGCTTTCGGTCGACGGCTTCGCGCCGCTCGGCCTGCTGCGCGGGCTGCTCGCGCAATCCGAGCGCAGCCTGCTCGTCACCGACCAGTCGATCCTCAAATCGCGCCACAACAAGTATCTGCTGCGCGCGCTGCGGTCGGAGGACGCGCCGCTCGACAATCTCGGGCTGGTGATCGACAACTACCGCAGCCGGCTGGGCCTGGAGCCCGAAAGCCTCGCCGAACTGCTCGCGGTTCCGCTGCAGGCCACGCTGAGTGCGAACGCGTCGGCGCGCATCCAGGCGATGAACGCGGGCGAGTCGCTGTTCAAGATCGCGCCCAAGGACAGCTACGTGACCGAGATGCGCCGGATCGCGGCGACGCTGGTCGCCGGCGCCCCGGTCGCGCCCGCGGACGAGCCCGCCAACAAGGGCCTGCTCGGTCGCCTGTTCCGCTGAGTGCCGACATGAGCGCGCCCGCGAACGATCCGATGGCGAGGTTCCGGCTCACGGACCAATACCAGCAGCTCAAGAGCGCGCTGCATCGCCATCTGATCAGCCTGATCGAGGAGCGCAATCTCGATATCGATCAGTGGGAGCCGATCCGCGTCGAACGTTTCGTCAACGAGCAGGTGCGCCTGTACGTGATGCAGCAGCGCCTGCCGGTGAACCAGCGCGAGAGCGATGCGCTGGCGCAGGACGCACGCGACGAACTCATGGGCTTTGGCCCGATCCAGTCGCTGGTCGACGACGACACCGTCAACGACATCGTCGTCAACGGCCCGAACCGGGTCTTCGTCGAACGCGAAGGGCGTCTGTCGGTTGCGCCGGTTCGCTTCGTCAACGACGGCCACGTCATTCGCGTGATCCAGCGCATCCTTGCGCCGATCGGTCGCCGCGTCGACGAGTCGACGCCGATGGTCGACGCGCGCCTGGCCGATGGTTCGCGCGTCAACGCCATCGTGCCGCCGATCGCGCTCGATGGCCCCTGCCTGTCGATCCGCAAGTTCCGCAAGCAGCCGCTGTCGGCCGAGAACCTCATCGAGCGCGGCAGCATCACCGCCTCGCAGGTCGAATATCTCAGGCAGCGCGTGCACGGCCGTACCAACCTGATCGTCATTGGCGGCACCGGCTCGGGCAAGACCACCTTCCTGAACCTGCTCTCGCAGTGGATTCCGGCCAGCGAACGCATCATCACGGTCGAAGACGCGGCCGAACTCCGGCTGCATCACGAGCACGTCGTGCGGCTCGAGACGCGTCCGCCGAATCTCGAGGGCCAGCGTGCGGTCACCGCGCGCGATCTGGTCCGCAACGCGCTGCGCATGCGCCCCGATCGCATCATCGTCGGCGAGGTTCGCGGCGACGAAGTGCTCGACATGCTGCAGGCGATGAACACCGGTCACGACGGCTCGATGACCACGCTGCACGCGAACGCGCCGAAGGATGCGCTGCATCGTCTCGAGCTGCTCGCCGGTTTCGCCGGCTATTCGGGCAGCGAGAACACATTTAAGGGCCAGGTGATGTCGGCGATCCAGCTGCTGGTTCACGTGAGCCGCCTGCCGACCGGCGAGCGCCGCGTGATGTCGATCACCGAGCTCACCGGCGCCAATGCCGATGAGCTGAGCTTTCGCGATCTGTTTCGTTACGACGTCGAGGCCGGCCGGCATCTCGATTTGCGGGGAGGCGCTGCATGACGTGGATTCTGGTCCTGCTGTCGCTTTGCACGGCGGGCATCGCGATCGGCCTGTTTTTCTACGCGAACCGCCAGGAACGCGCCGAGGACGTGCAGATGCGTCTGCGCGCTGGCGACGAGGCGATCGCGGTCGCCGCGCAGGCCGAGCGCAAGAAAATCGACAATGCGATCGTGCGCTGGGGCTGCCACTTGCTGTGGCGCTCGGGTTTCGACGTCAGGCCGTCGTCGGTCGTGCTCATGATGATCATCGCGATCGCGCTGATGCCGCTGGCGATACTCGCCGCGGACTGGATCGGCGGATTGCTGATCATCTTCGGCGTCACGATGATCGTGAGCCTGGTGCTCAGCACGCTCGCGGCTCGCCGCCGAACCCAGATCGTCTCGCAGCTGCCGGCTTATCTCGAAGCGGTGATTCGCGTGCTCGCGGCGGGCAATACGCTCGAAGAGGCGCTGGGCTCCGCCGCCAAGGAAGCGGCCGAGCCTTCGCGCTCGGTGTTCCTGTCGGTGAGCCGGCAGGTGCGTCTCGGTGCGCCGGTCGACGTCGTGCTGGCCGAGGCCGCCGACATTCACCAGATCAAGGATCTGCGCGTGATCGCGCTCGCCGCCAACATCAACCGCCGCTACGGCGGCACCTTGCGCAACGTGTTCCGCAGCCTGATCCAGGCCATCCGCATGCGTGAGGCCGCGGCGCGCGAGCTGCGTGCGCTGACCGCCGAAACGCGCTTCTCGGCGCTGGTGCTCGCGGCGATTCCGATGGGCCTGTCGGTATTCCTGTTCTGGCGCAACCGTGGCTTCTACGCCGACATGCTCGCGACCACCAGCGGCACCTACACCTTGATCTTCGCAGCCGCGCTGCAGGTGGCCGGCGTGCTGGTGATCTGGCGAATGATGAAGTCCACGCAGGAGAACGGCTGATGAGCCCGGCGATCTTCGCGGCGGTGGTCGCTGCGGCCATCATGATGGGCGGCCTGTGCATCATTGCGCTGATCTGGTGGGCGCTGGCCGCGAGCCAGAGCCGCCACCTGCAGCGCCGCCTGCAACCGGGTGGCGAAACACCGAACGATTTCGGCGACAGCAACACCAACCCCAACCCCTTGCTGCAGGGCATCGCCCAGCAGGGCAAGGCGATCGAACGCGCGCTCGACACCGAAGGCGTATCGAGCGACAAGCTGATGATCCGCGCGGGCTGGCGCAGTTCGAGCAGCCGGCTGATCTTCTACACGCTGTGGTTCCTGTCGCCGCTGCTGTTCGTCGGGGGCTTCTTCCTGCTGATTCCGCTGCTGCCGATCAAGCTCAAGACCACGCTGATGCTCGTGCTGATCGGCGCGATGGCACTGATCATCGGCCTGCTGCTGCCCTCGATCGTGCGCACGCGCGTCGCCGAAGCGCGGCAGAAGCGCATGAACGCCGAGGTGCCGCTGTTCATCCACGTGCTCGTGCTGCTGTTCGAATCGAGCCTGTCGACGCGCCAGGCCTTCGCGAGCATGGTGCGCGAGGGACGCGGCGTGCTCAGCGAACTCGGCAAGGAAATCGAACTCGTGCTGCGCCAGGTCGAGGCGGGCGCCGAAATCTCCGACGTGCTCACGCGCACCGCCGAGGCGCTCGACGTTCCGGACCTGACCACCGTTCTCGCCTTGCTGCGCCAGGTCGAGCGCTATGGCGGCGAGGTCAAGGAACCGCTGCTCGATACCTTGCAGGTGATCGAAGATCGCCGCGAAATGGAGCTGCGCGAAAAGGTCAACCTGATCTCCGGCAAGATGACCGTGGTCATGGTGCTGTTCTTCTTCCCGGCGCTGCTGATCTTCGTCGCCGGGCCGGCCTATATCTCGCTGATCGGCGCGCTCGGCGGGGCCGCGGCCAAATGAGACCGGCGCTGGTGCTGTGCTGCGTCGCGCTCGCGACGGTGCTGGGCGCCTGCGCCTCGGGCGGTACGCGCCAGGTCGAGCGCCGCATCGACAGCGGCGAAGACCTGCCCACTCCCGATCCGACGCGCGATCGCCAGGTTCATCTCGACCTGATCCAGCGCATGCTCGATCAGGACCAGAACTACGCCGCGCTCGCGCACATCGAAACCCTGCAGCGCAAGGGCAACGACACTCAGCTGCGCCTGCTCGAGGCCGACACGCGGCGCAAGCTCGGCCAGTATCCGCAGGCCCAGCAGCTCTACACGGCGCTGCTCAACACGAGCTATTCCGCGCAGGCGTACCACGGCCTCGGCCTGATCGCGGCGCGCAGCAATCCCACCGTCTCGCTCGACTACCTGCAGCGCGCGGTGCGGCTGATGCCGACCAACGTGGAGATGCGCAACGATCTGGGCTACGCGCTGATGCTCGCGCGCCGCTATCCGGATGCCCTGCCGCAGCTCGCGACCGCGGTCGAGCTCGAACCGGGCAACGGCAAGAGCCGCAACAATCTGCTCATTCTGATGATGCTCATGCGCGACGAGGCTTCGGTGCAGCGCATCGTGCGCGAATCGCGTATCGATGCGGCGACACTGGCCGATCTGCGCAAGCGCGCGAGCAGCATGGCCGCCGCCGCGGCGCCGAGGCCCGCCGTTCAGCCGCCGCAGGCTGCCGCTGCGAAGAAGGCTTCGTGAGCCGGGCGCGGATCGCGGTACAAGCGTCGACACCGATGTCGAGACGAATTCGTGGTACGAACTGACAGCCGAGCTGGAGAAGCACGATGCACAAGAACTTGATCGGAATCCTGGCTCTGGCCTTGGTCGCCCCGGGCGTCGCGTACGCGCAAGACGCCAGCGAGCCCGCGTTCGGCAGCGACACGCGGGCCCTGGTCGACCTGCAGGTCAGCAACAACGCCGCGCTCGGCACCGCACGCCCGATGCCCGGCGAAGTCGCCGACCAGGTTTATTCGCGCTACGTGAAAAGCTTCTCGCACCCGATTCCCGAGAGCTTCGAGCGCGAGAAGTTCTCGAACAGCGGCGGTAGCGGTGCGGGCGGGCAGTAATCCGCAGGCGTAGTGCGGTGATGGCCGCGGCGCTGCCAGTGCGCCGCGGCTTTGAGAGATACTTCGCGATATGCCCAGACGTATCGCTCCCTGGTGGCTGGCCTCGCTTGCGATCAGCGCGGCGGCCGCCTGCATGGCGGTGTTCGGCCTCTGGCAGCTCAGCATGGCCGAAGGCCTCGCGGTCGCCCAGAAGCGCGCCGCGGTCGAGCCCATCTTTCAGCAAAAGCTGTCGTCCGCGATCGCGGCGGGTCGCCACGACGAGTTGCAGGCGCAGCTCGATGCGCTGATCGAATCCGACGCTCTCGGGCTCGTCTACATCGCCATCACCGGACCACGCGGTGAAGTGCTCGCGTATGCCGGCCGCTACGAGCGCTGGCAGCTGCCCGGTGCTCCGCTGGCGATGACGCGGTCGCTGCGGCTATGGGCCTATCGCTGGACCGGCCGTTTTCTGCGCCAGCAACTGCGCAATCCGCTCGGCGAGCCGATGTCCGCCGGCGATCCGCTCACGCCGTTCGCCGAAGCCCTGTACGTGATCGCGCCGGGCGTCGCCGGACAGGTCAGCGATCGCGCGGTGCTGCATCTGGCCTGGTCGGGCGTGATCGCGTTCCTGTTCGCCTCGATCACCGGCATCGCCTCGATCTTCACGTGGCGGCGCATGCTGATCAATCCGGCGCAATGGGCCGAGCGCCTCGCGCCCGAGCTCAAGGCGCCGGCCGCCCCGAGCTATGTCGATCTCGACGACAAGCTGCACGAGCAGATGCCCGAGCGCCTCGGCGCGCAGCTCGACGCGCTCGGCAGCGCACTGATCGTCGTCGACAACGAAGCCTGCATTCGCTATCTCAACGACACCGCGAGGCAGCTGACCGGCTGGACTTCGGCCGACGTGCAGGGCCGGCTCGTCTATTCGGTTTTTCATCCGCTCGACGCGCGCTATTCGCCGATGCTCACGCCGGCCGAGGTCTGCATGCGCGACGAGCGCCCGTATCCGCCGACCGAGCTGCGCCTGCGCGCACGCGACGGCACGCAAAGCCCGATCGAAGTGATGGCCCTGCCGCTCAAGCGGCCGTCGGGTCAGCCCGATGGGGCGATGATGATCTTTTCGGAGATCAGCGAACGCGAGAAACGCATCGATCAATGGCGACGCCAGGCGCGGCTCACGCAGGGCGTGCTCGATCACCTGAGCGAAGGCGTGCTGACCACCGATCCGGTCGGCGTCATCCGCTTCGCCAACGCACGCGCGCTGCGCATGTTCGGCTACGTCTGGGAGGACATCGAAGGCGCCAGCGTCGCCAAGCTCATGCCGGTGCCGTTCCTGAATTCACCGTCTGTGCGCTTGACCGACTACATCGGCTCCGAACGCGCGGTCGGGCTGCCGAAAGTGGTCGGCTGGCGCAAGGACGCGACGACGTTTCCGGCCGAGCTGGTGGTGCAAAACCTCACGATCGAACATGCGCAGGGCCTGCTCGTGATCGTGCGCGACATCACCGAGCGGCTGCGCTCGGACAATCTGTCGCAGCGTCTCGGCCGCCTGCTCGACGCGGCTTCCGACGAGGTCTACATCTTCGACGCGCAGACGCTGCGCTTCGTCGAGGTGAACAGCGGGGCGCGGCGCAACCTGGGCTATCACCCGAGCGAAATGACGCACATGACGCCGCTCGTGATCAGCGAGCAGCTCGACGCGACGGCGCTGCACGGCTATCTCGACCGGCTGCGCGAAGGCGCGGTCGAGCACGTGACCTACCGCTGCCTGCATCGGCGCGCGGACGGCAGCCGCTATCCGGTCGAGGTGCGGCTCAACTACTCGCGCGAGGAGGAGCCGCCGGTGTTCATGGCGATCGCGGTCGACATCACCGAACGCGAGCAGGTCGAGCAGCGCCTGCATCACATGGCGCATCACGATGCGCTCACCGGCCTGCCGAACCGCGTCACGCTGCTCGACCGGCTCGGCCAGGCGATTCTCGCGTCCAGGCGCAGCAACCGGCAGATCGGCGTGCTGTATCTCGACGTCGATCACTTCAAGTCGATCAACGATCAGCACGGCCATCAGGCCGGCGACGAAGTGCTGCGCCAGATCGCCGAGCGCCTGCGTCGCGTGCTGCGTGCGAGCGACACGGTCGCGCGACTCGGCGGCGACGAGTTCGTGATCGTCGCCCCGGGCCTGCGGCTAGAAGACGATGCGCTCTCGCTCGCCCGCAAGATTCTCGAGCGCTTCAATGAGCCGATGTCGATCGAAGGCCGGCAACTCGACGTGCGCCTGAGCATCGGCGTGGCGCTGTGCCCGGTCGACGAAGGCGATGCCGAAACCCTGCTGCGCCACGCGGATCAGGCGATGTATCGATCCAAGCAGTCCGGGCGCGGGCGCTGCACGCTCAACCGCATCGAGGTTTCGCCCGAGCGCCGTCGCCGTCTCGATCTCGAACGCGATGTGCAGGCCGGGCTCACGCTCGGGCAGTTCCGGCTCCTGCTGACGCCGCTGCAGCGCCTCGAGCCGCCCCACGATACCAGCGCGCTGCTCGCCGGCTTCTACTGGAGCCACCCGGAGCACGGTCGCATCGAGCCGGCCGAAGCGATCGTCAGCGCCGGGCGCGCCGGCCTGGTCGGCGACATCGAACTCTGGCGCCTGCGCGCGGCCGTGTTCGCGGCGAGCGCGATGGCCGATCGCGGCGTCGACATGATCGTGCCGATCGCCGGATGGCATTGGCAGCATCCGGAATTCGGTAGCCGCGTGATCGACCTGCTACGCGCCTTCGGGCTGCCCGCGCAGAAGCTCACGATCGCGAGCGATGCGGCGGGCTTGCGCGAAGCGCGCAATTCGGCCCAGGACAATCTCTACCGGCTCTGTTCCGAAGGCGTGCGCCTGGCGCTCCACGACACCGCGCCGGCGATCGTCGATGGGATTCGCCGCGGCGGCTTGCCGCCGCTCGCCATGCTCGTGGTCGATCGCAGCCGCGAGCAGACGCCCGAGTCCCTGATCGAGATGGCGGCCCTCGCGCGCGAGCAGGAATCGAGCCTGGCCTTTCTCGAGATCGCCAAAGAAGAGCGGGGCGCCTTCATCGAGCGGCTCGGGCAGCGCCGCGATCTCGTGGCGGGATTGTCGATCGGGGCCGCTGAACTCGCGTTCGAAGTCGCGCCGCCGCCTCGATAGCCTGTCGCTGGCGCTAGGCGATGCGTTCCGACACCCGGTTCGCCAGCGTCGCGAACTGCGCGGCCGACAGGCGCTCGGCCCGCCATTGCGGATCGATGCCGGCGGCGCGGATTTCGTCGGCACTGAAGAACGGGCGCAGGCTGTTCGAGAGTGTTTTGCGGCGCTGCAGGAACGCGGCGGTGACGACGCGATCGAACATCGCCCACTCGCGAACCTCGAAGTCGGGCTTGCGCGGAACCATCCGCACGACGGCCGACTCGACTTTGGGCGGCGGCTTGAACGCACCGGGCCCGACATCGAACAGATGCACCACTTCCGCACGCGCGGCGAGCGCGACGCTCAGACGGCCGTAGGCGTCGTCGTCGGGGCCCGCGCACATGCGATCGACCACTTCCTTCTGCAGCATGAAATGCATGTCCTGCACGCGTTCGGCGAAGCTCAGCAGGTGGAACAGCAGCGGCGTCGAGATGTTGTACGGCAGGTTGCCGACCAGCCGCAGCGGCGCGCCGCTCGGAGCGAGCGCCGCGTAGTCGATCTTGAGCGCATCGGCCATGACGATCTCGAGCGCGTCCGAGTGGCCGCAGGCTGCGCGCAGGTGCGGAATCACGTCGCGATCGAGTTCGACGACGGTGAGCTTGTCGACGCGCTTGAGCAGCGGAGCGGTCAGCGCGCCCGGGCCCGGGCCGATCTCGATGATCGCCTCGCCGGCCTGCGGATTCACCGAGCGCAGGATGCGGTCGATGACGTAGGGATCGTGCAGGAAGTGCTGGCCAAAGCGTTTCTTGGCGACGGGTGCGCTCATGCTGCGGGTGCTGCCGGAAATTTCATGTGCGGCTGTTTCGTTGTGACTTGTCGAGGGCGAGTTCCATCGCGAGCTCCAGCGCGGCGTGCAGCGAGCCGCTCTCGGCGCGCCCGCTGCCGGCGAGGTCGAGCGCGGTGCCGTGGTCGACCGAGGTGCGCACGATCGGCAGTCCCAGCGTGACGTTCACGGCCTGGCCGAAGCCGGCGTACTTGAGCGCGGTGAGTCCCTGGTCGTGATAGAGCGCGAGCACGGCGTCGCCGCGTTCGAGCACGCGCGGCGTGAAGACGGTATCGGCCGGCAGCGGGCCTTCGATGCGCAGGCCTTCGGCGCGCAGGGCCTGCAGGACCGGGATGATGACCTCGATCTCCTCGCGCCCGAGATGCCCGGATTCGCCCGCGTGCGGGTTGAGCCCGCAGACCAGCAGGCGAGGGCGATCGATGCCGAAGTGCTCGCGCAGGTCGTGATCGATGATGCGGATCACCTGGCGCAGCAGCGCGGGTGTGATCGCGTCGGGTACCGCGCGCAGCGGCAGGTGCGTGGTGGCGAGCGCGACGCGCAGCTGGCCGGCGGTCAGCATCATCACCGGCAGCTTCGATCCGGCGCGTTCGGCTAGGAATTCGGTGTGGCCCGAAAACGGAATGCCGGCATCGTTGATGACGCTCTTCTGCACCGGCGCGGTGACGATGGCCTGGGCCTGGCCGGCGAGGCAGAGGTCGGTCGCGCGTTCCAGCGTCTCGAGCACGTAGGGCGCGTTGGCCACGTCGAGCACGCCGAGACGCTCGGGCCGGCGCAGCGGAACCTCGATGATGCCGAGGCTGCCGGCCGGCAGCGGCGCCGGCCTGGCGGCCGGATCGATCGCGACGAGATCGAGCTTGAGCCCGAGCACGCGCGCCCGCCGCTGCAGCAGGCCGCCGTCGGCGACCGCGACGAGTTCGGCCGCGTGGGCCAGCTGGGCCAGCTCGACGACGAGGTCGGGCCCGATGCCGGCCGGTTCTCCCGGTGTCAGGAGCAGACGCAGGGCGGCCAACCGCGTCGCGTCCGTCAGGACGACTTGTCGGCCCCGCCGGTTCCGGCCAGGCGATAGTCGATGTAGGCCTCGTCACGCAGGCGGCGAACCCAGGTTTCGTACTCTTCGGCGGACTTGCGCTGCGCGATGGCCTGGCGAACCTTGGCGCGCTTGGCTTCCTCGGTGGTGTCGCGCGTGCGGCGGTCGAGCACCTTGGCGATGTGCCAGCCGAACTGGGTGTGGAACGGGGCGCTGACTTCGCCGGGCTGCAGCGCGTCGAGCGCCTTCTGGAAGTCCGGCGCGAACACGCCGGGCGGCTGCCAGTCGAGATCGCCGCCCGAATTCTTCGAACCCGGATCGTCGGAGAACTGCTTGGCGAGCTTGGCGAAGTCCTCGCCCTTCTTGAGGCGATCGGACAGCTCCTGGATCTGCACGCGCGCCTGGTCTTCGGTGCGCAAGGCGTTGGCCATCAGCAGGATGTGCTGCGCATGGGTTTCGACCGTGGTCAGGCGCTCTTCGCCGCCACGCGTGCCGAGCAGCTTGATGATGTGGAAGCCGGTGCCGGTTTCGATCACGTCGCTGACTTCGCCGTCCTTGAGCCGCGCCGCCGCGGTCGAGAACAGCGACGGCAGGTCGGCCGCCTTGCGCCAGTCGAGGTCGCCGCCCTGCAGGGCCTGCTGGCCGTCGGAGGAGCTGATCGCAAGCTGGGCGAAGTCTTCGCCGGCGCGCAGCCGCTTGAGCAGGTCGTTGGCCTTGGCGCGGCGCTTGTCGCGCTCGTCGCTGCTGGCGCCGTCCGGAATGCTCACGAGGATGTGGCCCAGGTGGTATTCGGTGTTGGCGTTGGCGCCCTGGTTGGCGAGGTAGAGGTCGATGTCCTGGTCGGTCACCACCACGCGGCCATCGACTTCGCGCTGGCGCAGCCGGGCCACCAGCACTTCCTCGCGAACCTGCTCGCGCAGGGTCAGGAAGTCGATGCCGTCGGCCTTCACCGATTCGGCGAGCTGAGCCAGCGTCATGTTGTTCTGGCGCGCGATGTTGTTGAGGATGTCGTTGAGCTCGCGGTCATCGATGCGGATGCCGGCCTGCGTCGCGCGCTGCGTCTGCAGGCGGGTGACGATCACGCGTTCGAGCACCTGCGGGCGCAGCACGTCGTCCGGCGGCAGCTGCACGCCACGCGACTTGATCTGCGCCTTGGTCGACTCCATGGCGGTGTCGAGCTCGCTCTGCAGCACCACGCCGTCGTTGACCACGGCGACGATGCGGTCGAGAACCTCGGCCCGGGCCGGCTGGGTCAGCAGCGCTGAAAGAGTGAGCAGCGAGGCGGCTAAGGTCTTCGGCAAGGCCATCGGCGGGAGCGTACGGGTGGGAGAAAGATGAACCCCGGTGGATCGGATCGAAAGCGGCCGAGTCAAGGGGCACGGGGGCGCGGAAGATTAGCATGGTGGTCCGGCGCCAGCCTCAGACTGCGGCCACGGGCAAAAATTCCGCAGTGCCCGCGGCCGCGCTCACCTGGCCGTCCGCCTATGGAGTGGTCGGCGAGCCGCTGGTGAGCCGGTTGCCCGAACTCAGCCGGCTGCTGTTGCTGATGCCGCCGGCGCTCTCGTCGTCGTCGCCGTCGTCCTTCGGGAACAGGGCGCTGTAGCCGGTGCCGATGCGCGTGAGACCCTTGAGTTCGAGCTGGAAGTAGATGCCGCTGTCGAGGTTGCCATCGCGCGTGGCGATGTAGCGCCGCCAGGCGCCGCTGAGCGCCCAGCAGCAGGTTTCGTAGGTCAGGCCGACGAAGTTCTCGAGCGTCTTTTCGTCGCGGATCGAGTAGCGCGTGCGGCCGGCCACGCGCCAGCTGCTGCTGACGGGCCAGGCGACGATGACGTCGGCCTGCTCGAGCAGGTCGCGGCGGTAGCGGTAGGCCAGGTCCAGGCGCTTGCCGCGCTCAAGGTCGCGGTAGCGCAGGCCCAGGTTGGCGCGCTGGAACTCCGAATCCTCGGGCGACCACTGCGAAACCGCGGCGGCGCTCCAGCGGGTCAGGAAGTTGTAGGTCACTTCGCCGATGAAGTTGGTCGCGCCGCGCTCGGGCGCCGGGAAGTTCAGGCCCTGCGAGCCGTCGGGGTTCTGCGTCACCAGCTCCACGCGCGGGCTTTCGATGCGGTAGAGCTGGCCGATGCTCGCGGTCCACCGCGTTTCACCGCTCGCCGCGTCGATCCAGCGCGTGGTCAGGGCCCCGGCGACGTTGGCCGCGTCGGCGACGCGGTCTTCGCCGTAGAAGCGGTTGCGGGCGAACAGCTGCACGAAGTCGAAGTCCGGCTCGCCGGTATCGAACACCGGCAGCTCGTCCTGGTTCTTGTACGGTACGTAGAGCCCGAAGGCGCGCGGCTCCAGGGTCTGGATCGCGTCGCCGCCGCTGGCCATGCGCTCGAAGCGCAGCCCGGCCTCGGCGGAGGCCACCGGCAGCGAGCGCGACGGATCGTCCTTCTGGTCGGCGGCGGTGTCGGTGAGCAGGTACTGGGTGTAGTCCCAGTCGAGCTGCGAGGTGAGGTACCAGGCGTTCTCGTCGTGCAGATAGCGCAGGTAGGGCTGCAGGTTGATGCGCTGGCCCTGCACCGAATCCTCGCGCACGAAATTCACGTACTCGGCGTTGAGGCCGGCGCGCGTATCGAGGAAGGCGTTGCGCGTGAGCGCGTCGAACTTCACCTGCGGCAGCCGCTTGTACGGATCGTCGACCGCGACGAAGCGGTTCTCGATGGTCTGGTAGCCCTGCACGAGCGCCTGGATGCGGTACGAATCGGGCGCCTGGTAGGTCAGCCGGGCGCTGCGCTCCAGGTAGATCGTCGAGGCGCTCGCGAAGGTGCCGCCGAGGTCTTCGAAGTAGCGCGTGTCGCTGGCCTCCGAATAGGTCGCCTCGAGCCCCAGGCGCGAGCTCAGCAGGCCCACGTGGTCGAAGCGCAGCAGGCTGCGGTCGCTGCCGCCGACCCCGTTGTTCTCGTCGTGGTAGACGCGGTCATCGGGCAGGTAGTCGTAGGACACCACGCCCTCGCTGTGCCTGAGCAGGTAGCGGCCGGTGGTGCCGATCTGCAGGCCGCGCCTGGACATGTAGCGTGGCGTGACGGTGGCGTCGTAGTTCGGCCCAAGGTTCAGGTACACCGGCCAGCGCATGTCGAAGCCGGTGCGATCCGAGTTGCCGATGGTCGGATAGAGCAGGCCGGTGCGGCGGCGGTCGTCGATCGGGAACTGCACCCACGGCGAATACAGGATCGGCACGCCGCCGAAGCGCAGGCGGGCGTGGCGGGCGGTGCCGAGGCCTTCCTCCTGGTCGAGCCGGATTTCGCTGGCCTCGATGTACCAGGCATCGGAATCCGGGGCGCAGGTCGTGTAGGCCGACGAATAGAGCCGGGCCTTGCCGTCGGCGTCGACGACGATGCGGCTGGATCTGCCGCGCGCCTTGCGCGTCGGCAGCACGTAGTCGCTGTCGCTGAACGAGCCGCTGTCGTCGGCCAGGCTGTATTCGGCCTGCTGGCTGCGGATGATCAGCTGCGGATTGGTGAACACCGATTCGGTGTTGACGGTGATGCGCTGCGTGCTGTCCTCGTAATCGACGTTCTCGGCGTTGAATTCCTTGTCGCCCTGGCGCAGGTGCACGCTGCCGGTGAGCTGCGAGATGCCGTCGCGCGTGAGCTGGGCCGAATCGGCCTCGACGGTGATCTTCTGGTCGAGCCCCAGGCCTTCGCCGCCGCCGTCGACGCGCAGGCCCACCGAATAATCGGGCTGGGCGCAGACGCCGTTTTCGGCGCGCGCCAGCGGGCCTGTGAGCAGGTAGGCCGGTAGGCAGAGCGCTGCCAGCAGAAGAGGACGATTGGGTCGCATGCGAGCGCTCAGTATCCGGGTTCGGTCGCCGGCTCCGCAATCTCTTGCGCGCCGTCGCGCCCTTGGTGTTGCTTGTGGTGCGTGGCGGCGATGCCGATATGATTTCGCTTCTCCGCCGTCACCCTTGGCCGCCGCGTTCCTTCATGACTTCGACCCAGCCCGACGCTCCACTCGATCCGCGCATGGACGAGGCCCGCCGTTTCGCCCTCGAGGCCCTTGGGCTCGATCACGCGGAGTTCGCTCCGGCCTCGGCCGACGCGAGCTTCCGGCGCTACTTCCGCATCGTCAGCGAGGGGCGCAGCTGGGTGGTCATGGATGCGCCGCCCGAGCGCGAGGACTGCGGCCCGTTCATCCACGTCGCCGGGCTGATCGAGCAGGCCGGCCTCAACGGCCCGCGCATCCTCGCGCAGGATCTGCGGCGCGGTTACCTGCTGCTCAGCGATCTCGGCCGGCAGACCTATCTGCACGTCATCGACGAGCACAATGCCGATGCGTTGTTCGATGCGGCGATTGAGGCGCTCGTGCGCTGGCAGCGGTCCTCGACCGAAGGCCTGCTGCCGCCGTACGACGAGGCCCTGCTGCGCCGCGAGCTGTCACTGTTCCCGGACTGGTACGTCGCCCGCCATCTGCAGCGCGAGTTCACGCCCGCGCAGGCCGCACTGTGGGATCGGGTGCAGACCCTGCTCGTCGATTCCGCGCTGGCGCAGGCACGCGTGTTCGTGCACCGCGACTACATGCCGCGCAACCTGATGATCTCCGAGCCCAATCCGGGCGTGCTCGACTTTCAGGACGCGGTCTTTGGGCCGATCAGCTACGACGCGGTCTGCCTGTTCAAGGACGCCTTCCTGTCCTGGCCGGCCGCGCGCGTCGAGGCCTGGGCGCGGATCTACTGGGAGCGGGCGAGGGCGGAGGGCCTGCCGGTGGCGGAGGATTTCGGCCGCTTTTTGCGTGAGTTCGAATGGATGGGCGTGCAGCGGCACTTGAAAGTGCTCGGCATTTTCGCGCGCATCAACTACCGCGACGGCAAGCCGCACTATCTGGCCGACACGCCGCGCTTCATCCGCTACGTGCGCGAGACCGCGAGCCGCTACGCCGAACTCGCGCCGCTGACGCAGCTGTTCGACGAACTGGGCCTGCAGGCTCGGTGAGCGCGGACGTGAGTTCGAACCGGACCTCGAACGTGAAGGCGATGATCCTCGCCGCCGGCCGCGGCGAACGCATGCGCCCGCTGACCGACGACCGGCCCAAGCCGCTCGTTACGCTGCGCGGCCGGCCGCTGATCGAATACCCGCTGCGCGCCCTCGCGGCGGCCGGGGTGCGCGAGTTCGTCGTCAACCTCGGCTATCGCGGGGCGCAGATTCGCGAGCATCTCGGCGACGGCAGCCGTTTCGGCGTGCGCATCGACTACTCCGACGAGGGCGATCCGGCGCTCGAAACCGGCGGCGGCCTGCACAAGGCCTTGCCGCTGCTCGGCGGCGGCCCGTTCATCGTCGCCAATGCGGATGTCTACACGCATTACCCGTGGGCGGCGCTGATCGAGCGCGCGGCCGCGCTGCCGGATGACGTCGAGGCCCACCTCGTGCTCGTGCCGAATCCGGCGCATCGGCCGCAGGGCGATTTCGCGCTGGTGGACGGGCGCGTCGTCGAGCCGGCGCCCGATGCCGCGCCGACCGCCACTTTCAGCGGCCTGTCGGTGCTGCGGAATTCGCTGTTCGACGGCTGCGAGCCTGGACGCTTCCCGCTCGC
Organism: Hydrocarboniphaga sp. FW305-C-57; assembly: GCF_058783045.1. Lineage (NCBI taxonomy): Bacteria > Pseudomonadati > Pseudomonadota > Gammaproteobacteria > Nevskiales > Nevskiaceae > Hydrocarboniphaga > Hydrocarboniphaga sp. FW305-C-57. The sequence goes on from NZ_JBYSYG010000009.1 coordinate 100,348, forward strand.
TCCGCTGCTGCGGGCCGCGGCCCGGCGCGGTGCGGTGAGCGCCGAGCGCTACGACGGCCTTTGGTCCGATGTCGGGACCCCGCAGCGCCTCGCCGAACTCGAACGCGAACTCGGCGCCTGACCGAGTCGCTCGTCCGGGAATATCGATAGCGCCCGTGGTTGCTTGTGCGGGCGCGGCGCTTGCCCGGACAATGCCGGCCTTCTCCGACCTGCCCCATGAACGCCCTACGCGGTTCACGCCCTTTCAGCTGGCTGGCCCTGCTCGCGATCCTCGCGCAGCTGCTGCTGCCCGCGACGCACGCGGCGGCGATGGGCCACGCGGGCACGGGCGATCCGCTGCACCGGGCATTCTGCGGACTGGCTTCGGCGCAGGCGCTGCAGACGCTGCGCGAAACCGCTCCGCCCGAACTGCTGCGAGCGTTGGCCAAGGCTGGCACGGCGGCCGACTCGGACGAGCAGACCCATCAGCGCGCGGTCGCCTCGGCCTGCTCGCTGTGCGCCGGCTTGTCCGCGCTGCAGTTCGCGGCGCTCGGCGGCCAGGCGCCGGCGTTCGCACTCGCGGCGAACGGCCCGGTCCTCGCCGTCGTGGTCGAGGCGCCGGCGCCGCTGGCGGCATCGACGCGGCAGCCTTCTCAACGCGGTCCTCCCTCCCACTCCTGATCTAGCGCACGCCCGACGCGCCCCGCGTCGACTGTCGTTGGTCCGGCTTCCGGCTTCTTGTCGGCGCCCCATCAGGAGTTCCCATGCTGTTCTCGCATGCACGCTTACGTGCGCTGGCCGGCGCCTCGCTCGCGCTGCCGACGTTGTGCCTGGCCGATGCGGCCACCGTGTCCACTGCCGCAGTCCCTGCGGCGACCGAAGTCGCCGCAGCCGATTCGATCGAGCCCGAAACCATCGAGGTCATCGGTGTGCGCCGCGACGATGAAAAGGCTTCGATCGCGCAGACCGCGAGCACGCTCACGCGCGAGCAGTTCGCCACCATGCCTTCGGCCAGCATCGGCGAAGTGCTCGCGCTGGTTCCGGGCGTGACTTTCGTGCAGGGCAACGGCCCGCGCGACGTGTCGATCTCGGTGCGCGGCTCCAACGCGCGGCAGACTTTCGGCGTTCGCAACCTGCAGGTGTTCGAGGACGGCTTTGCGGTCACGCAGCCCGACGGCCTGGCACGCACCGACCTGACCGATCCGCATGCATACGGCAGCATCGAGGTCATGCGCGGCCCCTCGTCGGCGCGCTACGGCAACTACGCGACCGGCGGTGCGATCGACTTCCGCACGCGCCCGGGCCGCGATCTGCAAGGCGTCGAAGGCGGCATCGATCTCGGCAGCTATGGCTATTCGAACGAGTACCTCACGGCCGGCGGCGGTGACGAGCGCTTCGAATACAGCGCTTTCGCGAGCCACGTGCGCGGAGACGATCCGGCCACCGAGCACACGCGCTATCGCACGACGACGCTGAACCTGCTGACGAGCTGGCAGGCCACCGCGGCCGATCGGCTGACCTTCAAGTTCATCCACAACGATCTCGATACCGATCTGTCGCTGCGGCTCTCGCGCAACCAGTACGAGCTCAACCCGTATCAGCGCGGCTGTGCCGATCAATCGGGCCAGGGCTGCGCCACGCTGAGTGTGTTCGCGAACGGCTTCAACGGCACGCGCGTGCCGCTGAGTCCCGAGCAGGCCGGCATCGGTCGCGACGACCGCCGCACGATCGTCGGCGCGCGTTGGGAGCACGCCTTCGACGCGAGCACCGATCTGCGCACGCAGCTCGTGTTCGACAACCGCGACATTCGCCAGCCGACCGGCAACACCTCGTTCAACGGCACCTACCCGTCGTTCAATCTCATGAGCGATCTGACGCATCGCGGCGCCTGGTTCGGGCTGCCGAGCAAGAGCGTCATCGGCGTGTATGCGAATCGCGAGGAGCTCAACTACAACGTCTTCAACCTGACGCTTGCAGGCCATGCGACGCTGGGCGGGCAGACGCAGGGACTCGGTGGCGAACATCTGAACGCGGGCGCCCGCGTTCGCGAAGAACTCACGCTGAGCGCGCGCAGTACCGTGGTCGCCGGTATCGGCGTCGAATACACGCATCTGCAGGCGCAGCTGCGCAACTACGGTTACAACAGCACGCCGCCGACGATCACGCGCATCGATGCGGATCGCGAGTTCGTCAACGTCGCGCCCGAGCTGGGACTGCGGTTTGCTGCGAGCGAGCAATGGACCTTGCATGCGCGCGCGGCGGTGGGCTACGGAACGCCTCAGGTCGGCAACCTGTTCGTGACGCCGGACGGCGTCGCGGGCAACAACACCGAGCTCGAGGCGCAGCGCAACCTCGGTTTCGACATCGGCGCCGAATGGAATGTGGCGCGTCAACTCCAGGCGAGCCTCACGGGCTTCCACGAATTCTTCCGCAACGAACTCGTGACGCAGTCCGCCGGCGCGAATCTGCAGAACTACACGTTCAATGCCCCGCGCTCCGAGCATCGCGGCATTGAAGCCGCGCTCGACTGGCACCCGCTGCCGAATGCCCTGCCGGGTGCGCACGTCTCGCTCTCGTATCTGCTCGACGACCAGCGCTACGAGCGCTACACCGAGCGGCTCAGCGCAGGCGATCGCTCCGCGACCTTCGAGCGCGACGGCAACGATCTTCCGGGCGTGACGCCGCAGACGCTCAATGCTCGCCTGATCTACGACCAAGCCAGCGGCGCGCTGGCCGGGCTCGGCGGCTACCTCGAGCTGAGCTGGCGCGACGACACCACGCTCGACAACGCGAACCTGCTCGATGCGCCGGGCTACAGCCTGGTCAATCTGAACCTGCATTACGCGGCGCCGCAGGGCCACGGCATCTGGTCGCGCTTGAGCGCCTACGCGGCCGTGCAGAACCTGCTCGACAAGACTTACATCGCCTCGGCCTCGAACGTCTCGAACACGCTCAATGCGGGCACTGGAGAGCAGAACGGACGCGATGTGCTGCTCGCGTCGACGGGCTCGATCTACGCGGGAACTCCGCGCAGCGTTTTCGCCGGCCTGCGCTTGAAGTTTTGAGGAAAACACCATGACGACTCACGCTCGAGAGCAGACGCATGCCAGCCGCTGGCCCGACTACCGCACGGTCTGGCGCTGGCATTTCTACGCCGGCCTGTTCTGCATTCCGTTCGTGCTCTGGCTCGCGTTCACCGGCACGCTGTACCTGTTCAAGCCGCAGATCGAGGCCTGGCTCGATGCGCCCTACGACGAGCTGAGCATCGACGGCACGCGCGCGAGCGTGTTCGATCAGGTGCAGGCCGCGGTGCAGGCCGTGCCGAACGGGCGATTCAAGAGCTACGAGCTGCCGGCGACGCCGCGATCGGCCGCGCGCGTGCTCGTCGACGACGACACGCGCAGCTGGCGCGTCTACGTGCATACGCAGACGCTCGAAGTCTTGCAGCGCGTCGACGATGCGCAGCGGCCGATGAAAGTCATCTCGAGGCTGCACGGCACTTTATGGCTCGGCGATCGCGGCTCGAACCTCGTCGAGCTCGCGGCCTGCTGGGCGATCGTGATGATCCTGAGCGGCCTTTACCTGTGGTGGCCACGCGGCCGTTTCCGGCTCGGCGGCCTGTTGTGGCCACGCTTGCAGGCGCGCCGCCTGTTGCTGCGCGACCTGCACGCGGTGACGGGATTCTGGATCTCGGTGCTCGCCTTGTTCCTGATCTTCAGCGGCCTGCCGTGGGCGAAGTTCTGGGGCAGCAGCCTGAAATCGCTGCGCGAGCTCGGCAGCAGCAGCGAAGTGCGGCTCGACTGGACGCTCGGCGGCAAGCCGGTCGTCGCCGACGAACATGCGCATCACCAAGGGCATCATCATCACGTCGAGCCGATGGCGTCGAATGCGGCCGACTACGAGCGCGTCGTCGAGAGCGTGCGGGCGCTGTCGCTCGCGGCGCCCGTGATCATCACGCCGCCGACGCAGGATGCACTGTGGTCCGCGCGCTCGGATGCGCAGAACCGGCCGCTGCGCGTGACGCTGCAGGTCGATGGCGACACGGGCGCGATCGTAAATCGCCAGGACTTCGCCCAGCGCGCCTTGATCGATCGCATCGTCGGCGTCGGCATCGCTGCGCATGAGGGCCAGCTGTTCGGCTGGATCAACCAGCTGCTCGGCACGCTGACGACGGTCGGGCTCATGCTGCTGTGCGTGAGCGCGGTGATGATGTGGTGGAAGCGCAGGCCCGGCGGAACGCTCGGTGCGCCGCTGCCTCCGCGTGTGCCGGAAGGGCAGCCGCGCTATGCCCTGCTGTTCTTCGCGCTCGTGATCGCGCTCGGCCTGCTGCTGCCGCTGATGGGCCTGTCGCTGCTGCTCGTGCTTGCGATCGAGCGCGGCGTGTTGCGGCGCATGCCCGCTGCGCGCCACTTTCTCGGCCTGCAGGCCGCCGCATGACCCAAGCGCGAGCCGGACGACGCAGCGCCTGGGGCGATCGATTCGCCCTGGTGTTGCTGTGCGTCGCCTGGTTCGCGCAAAGCGCAGGCGCGGTATTGCACGAGCGGCTCATGCCGCGACGCGGCGTCGCCGATGTGTTCTGCGGCATCGCGAGCGACGAGACGCTGCGCTCGTTTCGCGCGAATGCGCCGAGCGAACTACTCGCCGCGCTCGCGAAGCGCCGCAACGAAGCGAATCGCAGCGACGCGCTCTGCGATCTCTGCGTCGGCGTTCATGCGCAGCTCGCCGCCGGGCTTGCCGCTTCGCCGCCGCTATTTGCTTTGGTTGGTGGTGATGAGTTCGTGCGTGCGCTCGCCGAAGCGCTGCGCGCGCAGTCGCAGTGGTTCGCCTTCGAGGCGCGTGGTCCTCCGGTTTCAAGTTGATCGAAAAAACTCCTTGAGCCGGCATCGACTAGCGGAAACCAGCAGGCGATGCCGGTCTATCGCCGTTCGTTCAACCATAAAAACCTTAGGGATCACATGAAACTGGAATCACAGGCCGCGAGACGCTCGCTGGCCGCAACGCTGCTGTTCGCTTCCAACGCTGGTTTTGCATCTGACGAAGCCGTGCAGCTGCCGAGTATCGAAGTCCATGCGAACGCGGAAGCGTCGCTGACTTCTCTGACCGCGGAACAGGCGCGCGAGCAGATCGAGCGTACGCCGGGCGCGGTCGAAGTCATCGGTGACGACGTCTGGAAGCACACGCAGGCGCGCACGATCAAGGACGTGCTGAACTACAGCGCGGGCGTTTTCGTGCAGCCCAAGTGGGGCGAGGACACGCGGCTGTCGATCCGTGGGTCGGGCCTGTCGCGCAACTTCCATCTGCGCGGCGTGCAATTGCTCGTCGACGGCATTCCGCTCAACGCGGCCGACGGCAGCGCGGATTTTCAGGAGATCGATCCGAGCGCGTTTCGCTACACCGAGGTCTACAAAGGCGCGAACGCGCTGCGCTACGGCGCGAACTCGCTCGGTGGTGCGATCAACTTCGTCACGCCGACCGGGCTCGATGCTTCGGCCTTGCAGGCGCGTGTCGACGGCGGCAGCTTCGGCTTCTGGCGTGCGCAGGCATCGACTGGCGGACAGCTTGGCGATTTCGACGGCTATCTGAGTGCCTCGTATCTCGAACAGGATGGCTATCGCGATCACAGCGACGGCGAATCCAGGCGCGTCGCCGGCAATCTCGGCTATCGATTCACGTCGCAGCTCGAAACGCGTTTCTATCTGATCGCCGCCGACATCGAGCAGCGCATTCCGGGCTCGGTCACGCGCGAGGCGGCCTTGCACGATCCGAAGGCGGCGCAGCCGAACAATCTGACGCTCGATTACCAGCGCAACATGCAGACCTGGCGCGTCGCGAACAAGACCACGTACAAGATCGGTGGATTGACGCTCGAAGGCGGCGTGTTCGCCGTCGAGAAGCAGCTGATCCATCCGATCTTCCAGTACCTCGACTACCAGTACAACGATCGCGGCGCGTTCGCGCGAGCGGTCTACGATGGCCGCGTCGCAGGGCTGCCGAATCGCGTGACTTTGGGAACGAACTGGTTCGGGGGTCGCATCGACAACCGGCAGTTCGTGAATCTGCCCGGAGCGCAGCGTGGCGACGTCAGGTCCGCCTCGGCGGATCGCTCGAAGAACTTCACGCTGTACGCGGAGGACGCGCTGCAGTTGTCGCCGGAATTTTCGCTGATCGGCGGCCTGCAATATCTCGACGCAAGCCGTGAGCGCAGCGATCACATCACCGACGATGCGACCGATACCTCGGGACGCGCGGACTACGATTTCGTGAGTCCCAAGGTCGGCCTGCTCTGGCAGGCGGCGCCACGCGTGCAGGTGTTCGGCAACCTGTCGCGCAGTGCGGAAGCGCCGAGCTTCGGCGAGCTCAACTTCACGAACGCCGCCTTGTCCGACACCAAGGCCCAGCGCGCGACGACGCTCGAAATCGGCACACGCGGCGAGCACGGCGGGCTGCGCTGGGACATCGCGATCTACCGCGCGCAGATCGAGCACGAGTTCCAGTACTTCGACCTCAACGGCAATGGCAACTACCAGGTCACCAACGCCGACGACACCGTGCATCAGGGCCTGGAAGTCGCCGGCCAATGGACCTTTGCGCGACAGCTGCTCACGGACGACGCGCTGTCGCTCAAGCTCGCCTACACGCTCAATGATTTCTTCTTCGATGGCGATGCGAGCTGGGGCGACAACGATCTCCCTGGAGCGCCGAAGCACTATCTGCGCAGCGAGCTGATCTATCAGCTCACGCGCGGCTTCTACGCCGGCCCGTCGCTCGAATGGGTGCCCGAGGCGTACTACGTCGACAACGCCAACACGCAGAAGACCAAGGCCTACGCACTGCTCGGACTACGTGCCGGCTACGACAACGGTCAGCGGTGGTCGGTGTACGTCGACGCACGCAATCTCACCGACGAGCGCTACATCGCGAGCGCGAGCGTCGCGGCGGTCGCGACGCCGGCTTCGCTGCTGTACGAGCCGGGCGATGGGTTTGCGGTATTTGCGGGTGTGAACTGGCGGTTGTAATGGATGCAAGCCGTAGGTTGGTTTACGGCTTTGCCGCCAAGCCACCCTGCGGCTCGATCGACAGCGTCTGGCGCATCGCTTCCTGCGGATCATCGATCTCGAACAGGTTCGGAAACAGGTAAGCCGCCGCGTAGACCGGAAATGCCGGCAGCAGATCGGCCCTTGAACTCGTGGCCGTCAGCAGGCCGTCCGCGACGCATTCGGACACCACGTTTCGCGCCGCGCGTTCGCCCAGACCGAGCAGACGACTCGCAGCGCCGCGTTCGAGCCGGCCCATGAACATGGCTTCGATCAGCAGCGGTGCGGCGCGTTCGTCGTGGCCGGTGACGAGCCTGCGCTCGGCGCAGAAGCGCAGGACGCGATCCTTCACGTGCTCGATCTGCAGGCGCGCAGCCATGAAGCCGATCTGGTCTTCGCAGGTGTCGAGCATGAAGTCGGCGAAGCGGACCGCGTTCTTGAGCGACAAGGCGCCGCGGCCGTCGAAATCACCCTGGCGCGGTGAGTCGGCAAGGGCGAGGTGTTCGTAGTAGCGGCTGCGCTGCTTCGCCAGGCCGCGCGAGAGCGACCACAGACCGTCGGCTTCGAAGCCGTGCCGGGACAGCATCGCGGTCGTGAGCAGGCGGGCGATGCGGCCGTTGCCGTCGAGAAACGGATGGATCCAGGCGAAGCGGTGATGGGCGAGCAGGATATGCGCGGGTGTTTTGGGCAGGCGCTTCCAGGCGTCGGCGTAAGCGCTGAGCAGGTCCGGCAGGTCTTCGGGCACCGGGGCCAGATGGGCGCCGACATCGACATGCCGCGTGCGCAACTCGCCTGGCTCGTTGACGGCGGTCTCGCCCTCGCGGCCCGTCACGATGCGCAGGCTTTCGGGCAGTTGCGAAACGAAATGCCGATGCAGTTCGCAGATGAAATCGCTGCCGGCTAGGTCCAGCGCGGGCTCGTCGCGAAGGCGCCAGCGCATCCAGCGCTCGGTTTCGATGTGGGCGACCGCCAGCGTGGCGAGTTCGTCCGCGCGCCCGGGACGGCGCTCGGCGAGGCTGCGCTTTAGCGCCCGTTCGGCTTCGATCGGTCGCGTGCTCTGGCCTTCGATCAGGTTGGAGTAGTAGCTGTTGATGCCGGCAAGGCACTCTGCGAGCGCCGTGCGCGTCGGCGGCGGCAACCGGCCAGCGAGCTCGCCGGACATGCGCGCGATCGCAGTTTCCCGCTCCCGCAGCTCAGGGCCTTCCAGTGCGTAGAAAGACAGGCGGGTGGCAGGCAACATATGCCGGTTAAAATGCCGTGTTAATCGATTGATTGGAATAGATACTATTCCATTTTATCGATCAACGTATGCCGGTTCGTATGCCGCTTGATGCTCCGGCTTCAGCGAGGGTCAAAGAAAACCCCGAAGAGCTGCGCGCTTCGGGGCCGGGGATTGCCGAACGGCCGCTATCGGCGCATCAGTTCGGCGCCACGTACAGCAGCCGGTTCGGCGAGCCCGTACCCGGCGAGGTGACGACGTTCGGAGTCGATGCGGCGACCAGGGCCGCTTCGGCCTGCGCCGCGCTCGCGCCGGAGGTGGCGAGATAGCGGGCGACGACGCCGGCGACCAGCGGGCTGGCCATCGAGGTGCCGCTCAGCGTCGAGGTGCCGGTGTCGTTCTGATAGCTCGCCGAGACCACGTTGGAACCCGGGGCGAAGATGTCGAGGCAGGTGCCGTAGTTGGAGTACGAGGCGCGCGCATCGGTGTTGGTGGTCGCGCCGACGGTGATCGCCGCGGGCAGGCGGGCCGGCGAGGAGTTGCAGGCATCGGCGTTGTCGTTGCCCGCGGCCACCACGGCGACCACGCCGGCATTGATCATCGCCTGCACGGCCTGGTCGAGCGTGGCCGAAGCCCCGCCGCCGAGGGACAGGTTGGCCACCGCGGGTAGCTGGCGGTTCGCGGCCACCCAGTCGACGCCCGCGATGATCGTGGAGGTGGCCGTGGTGCCGCCGCAGCTGAACACACGCACCGGATGCACGATCGCGCTCTTGGCGGCGCCATAGGTGCTGCCGACCGCGGTGCCGGAGACATGGGTGCCGTGGCCGTTGCAATCGGTGGTGTCGGTCGGAACCGGTGCCGGACAGCCGAGGCCGAGCAGGGTGCATAGCAGCGGGCTGCTGTTCGGGGCGAAATTGCGGCCGTTGCCGACCCGGCCCGCGAAATCGGTATGCGAGGCGCGCAGGCCGGTGTCGATCACGTAGACGTGCACGCCGCCGCCGGCTCCGACCGGGTAGCTGTAGCTGCCGCTCAGCGGCAGGGCGCGCTGGTCGACGCGATCGAGGTTGTACGGGGCGTTGAACTGGGTTTCGACGAGTTCCATGAACTGGTCTTCTTCGATGTGCTCGACCGCCGGATTGTTGGCGAGCGCTTCGATCGCGGCCTTGGGCAGGCGCACGCTGAAGCCGCGCACCGTGTGATCGTAGTTCTGCAGCACTTCGCCGCCACCCACCGCGCCGACGAGGCGCTGGGCGAGGGTGCGGATCGGCGTGGCCCGGCTGGCCGCATCCTTCTTGAGCACCACGATGTACTGGTCGGGCACCGCGTTGACGCCCTTGCGTTCGATGGTGGCGGCGTCCGCGGCGCCGACGGTGAGCAGCAGTAGTGCGCCGGCCAGAGCGGCATGAATGGCGTTGCGTTTCATTGAGTCTCCCTTCTCACGTGGACGACGGGCCTCGGAACGGACCCGACTGTGCTGTCAGGAAGATCGGCGGGACCTTGCCGTTTGGCAATAGGGAAACGCCCGGATGGACGTAGGAAAGCAATTGACGCTAGGGAAGGGTCGATTTCACCCTATTGAATTCGACGAACCCGAATGCGCAGGTTGCGATCGTGGAAGCGCATCCAGTAATTGCCGAGGAAGTTCTTCTCGATCGTCACGGCCGGGCTGCTGAATTGGACGTCGACATCGCGGTCGTCGACGTTGAGCCAGACCTGGCCGTTCTCGAGCGTGTAGCGGTTGCCCTTGACGATGCGGTCGAGCGGCCCGAGCACGCGCGTCTCGATCTGGTCGGGCTCGGGGGCTTTGGCCGCCGGCCTGGCGAGGTCGCCTGCGCCGAACGCGGCCGGGTCCGGTGCAGGCGGAACCGGAGCCGGCATGGCGGGATCCGGGGTGGTGGCGACTGGCGGCGGGGCCGGCGGCATCTCGTTCATGCCTTCGGTGGTCGGCGTCGGCAGCAGCCGGTCGAAGCAGCTGAGCCGCGAACTCGCGTCGGCGAGTGTCCGGCAATGGCGGTAAGCGGTTTCGAGATCGCTGGGCTGGGCCTGCGCCCCGATCGAGGCGAAGCCCAGCGGCAACGCGACCCAGGCGAAGCCGCGAACCCTCATGCGAGCACGTGTTCGGCCTGCTGGTCGGCGTGGTAGCTCGAACGCACCATCGGGCCGCTGGCCACGTGCGAAAAGCCCATCTTCTCGCCGACGATGCGCAGGCGCTCGAACTCGTCGGGGTGCACGTAGCGCATGACCGGGTGGTGGTGCTTGGACGGCGCCAGGTACTGGCCGAGCGTGAGCATGTCGACCTTGTGCGCGCGCAGGTCGAGCATCACCTGCTCGATCTCGCCGATCTCCTCGCCGAGGCCGAGCATGAGGCCGGACTTGGTCGGCACCTTCGGGTGATAGCCCTTGAAGCGCTCGAGCAGGTCGAGCGACCACTCGTAGTCCGAGCCCGGCCGCGCCTGCTTGTAGAGGCGCGGCACGGTTTCGAGGTTGTGGTTGAAGACGTCCGGCGGGTTGTCCTTGAAGATTTCGAGCGCCGGGTCCATGCGGCCGCGGAAGTCCGGAACCAGCACTTCGATGACCAGGTTCGGCGAGAGCTTGCGCGATTCCTGGATGCAGGCCGCGAAGTGCCCGGCGCCGCCGTCGAGCAGGTCGTCGCGGTCGACGCTCGTGATCACCACGTAGCGCAGCTTGAGCGCGGCGATGGTCTGGGCCAGGTGCGCGGGTTCGTCGGTGTCGAGCGGCTTCGGGCGGCCGTGGCCGACGTCGCAGAACGGGCAGCGGCGCGTGCAGATGTCGCCCATGATCATGAAGGTGGCCGTGCCCTTGCCGAAGCATTCCGACAGGTTCGGGCAGCTGGCTTCCTCGCAGACCGTGTGCAGCTTCTGCTCGCGCAGGATCGACTTGATCTGGTCGACCTGCTGCGACTGGCCCATGCGCACGCGAATCCAGTCCGGCTTGCGCATCGGCAGGTCGGCCGGGGCCTCGACCTTGATCGGAATGCGGGCCATCTTCTCGGCGCCGCGCAGCTTGACGCCCGCAACGACCGGGGCGGGACGGCGGACGGGGGCACTGGTGTCGCTGGGGGGAACGCTCATGGGCTTTTCGCTATCGGCTCAAGCAAAAACATAGTTTACGCCCGTTGACCCACGGGCGAGGGCTGGTCGGAACTCACTAATGTCCGAGGCCGGTATTTCAAGTAGCGGGCCGGCGGCGCTCCGAGTTGTACGGTCAGGGCGCCCGGGGCGTGTTCCAGAGCCTGTCGAGTTGCGTGTCCGTCAGCGGCGACTGCGCCGGCCCGCCGAGCACGGGCAGCCACTCCGCTGGCGTCGGCAGTGCCTCGCCCTGGGCTCCTGCGCCGCCCCAGGCTTCGAACTTCATCGCGAGCGCCAGCGGGCCGTTCTGTACGGTTGGGGCCGCTACTTTGTCGAGCGCTTGTAGAAGAGCGCTGCGCAAATCGGCCGGCAGTTCGGCCGACGTCACGAGCCAGCAGCGCGCCTGCTGCCCGGGTTCGACGATGACCACCGCCGCGCCCGTGAAGCCGGCGCCGGCCGCTCGCGCCGACAACACCTCGCGCAGCGCATGCGACAGCCCGTGCACGTAGCCGCCGAGCTTGATCGGGCCGCCCGGAACCCGATCGCGCACGACCTCGTCGGCCTGGTAGAGCTTCAGGCCCACGGGTCGGTAGACGAAACCCGCCGCAGACGCGCTCGAAAAACAGAGCGCGAGCAGCAGCATCCAAAACACCGAACGAGGCCTCAAAGCGAAACGATGAAGACCTAGACCAAAGTGGGCTAGCACCTCATGGGGGCGCGGCCGAACATCGCGGTCTTCGTTTTTGTCGTCCGGAGCCGGCATGTATCTCGATCGCATCAAGAATCCTTCCTTGTGGGCCAAAGTGGTGTCGGCCGAAAGCGCGGCCCGGCTCATCGAGGACGGCATGACCGTGGGCATGAGCGGCTTCACGCGTGCAGGTGAAGCCAAAGCCGTGCCGATGGCGCTGGCCGAGCGCGCGCGCCACGATCCGGTCGGCATCACGCTGATCACCGGCGCCTCGCTCGGCAACGATCTCGACCGCACGCTCGGCGAAGCTGGCGTGATCAAGCGGCGCATGCCGTTCCAGGCCGATCCGGGCCTGCGCAAGCTCATCAACGACGGCAAGGTCATGTTCGTCGACCAACATCTGTCCGAAACGGTCGAGATGCTGCGCTCGGGCCAGATCGGGCCGATCGACGTCGCCATCGTCGAAGCCGTCGCGATCAAGGAGAACGGCGAGATCGTGCCGACGACCTCGGTCGGCAACTCGGCGACCTTCGCGCTGCTCGCGAACAAGATCATCGTCGAGCTCAACATCGGCCACAGCGCCTCGCTCGAAGGCCTGCACGACATCTACATTCCGACGCGCCGTCCGTATCGCGAACCGATTCCGGTCACTTCGCCGCAATCGCGCGCCGGTTTGCCGTTCATTCCGGTGGATATTTCGCGCATCGCCGCGATCGTCATCACCGACCGTCCGGATTCCTGCGCGAGCGTCACCGATCCGGACGAAGGCACGGCCGCGATCGCGGGCCATCTGACCGAATTCCTCGGCCACGAGGTCAACAAGGGTCGGCTGCCGCTGAGCCTCGCGCCGCTGCAGGCCGGCATCGGCTCGATCGCCAACGCGGTGATGCACGGCTTCATCGACAGCCGCTTCAACAACCTGAGCATGTATTCCGAAGTGCTGCAGGACAGCACCTTCGACCTGTTCGACTCCGGCAAGCTCACGTTCGCCTCGGGCTCGTCGATCACGCTGTCGCAGGCCAAGATGGACGTGCTCAAGCATCTGGAGCGCTACAAGAGCCGGCTGATCCTGCGTCCGCAGGAAATCTCGAACCATCCCGAAGTGATCCGCCGTTTGGGCCTGATCGCGATCAACACCGCGCTCGAGGCTGATCTCTACGGCAACGTGAACTCCACGCACGTCTCGGGCACGCACATGATGAACGGCGTCGGCGGCTCGGGCGATTTCGCGCGCAACGCCTACCTGTCGGTGTTCGTGACCAAGTCGACGGCCAAGGACGGACGCATCTCGTCGATCGTGCCGATGGTCACGCACGTCGATCACTGCGAGCACGACGTCGACCTGATCGTCACCGAACACGGCCTCGCCGATCTGCGCGGGCTCGCTCCGCGCGAGCGCGCTCCGCTGATCATCGGGAACTGTGTCGATCCGAGCTATCGCACGCTGCTTTCCGACTACTTCAAGGATGCGCTCAAGCTCGGCGGCCAGACGCCGCACGTGCTCGACCGCGCGTTCTTCATGCACGCCGCGTATCGCGACACCGGCAGCATGCTGCCGCAGCTTGCCAAGCCGAAAGCCAGGGCGGCGGCTGCAGCGTGATTGATCGATTGCTCAAGCAGCCAATCGGCGATCGGCGACGACCTGCGGTCTGATGCTGGCTGGCATGAGCAAGGCCTTCTCGATCGCGCTGCGCGTCGCCGCCGCGAGTGCATCGCGCTCGTGCGCGCCGGCCGCGATCGCCGGCAGATAGAACACGTCGGCCTCGAGGCCCGGGTTGCGCAGCAGCTCGACGATGTTGTCGAACAGCACGTCCTCGCCGACGTAAGGCGCGATATTGCGGCCATCGGCTGCGAGCCCGTAACGAATCGCCACGGGCTGCACCGGGCGATTCGATTCGATCGCTGCGGCGAACAGGCGCGAGTGGAACGGCAGCACCGATTCGCCCGTCGTCGTCGTGCCTTCGGGAAACAGCGTGAGGCTGCCGCCGCCTTGCAGATACGGCACGAGCTGCGTGATCAGCGGTCGCGATCCGCCGCGTCCGCGCTTGAGATAAAAGGTGCCGGCCGCAGTCGCGAGCGAGCCGACGATGGGCCAGTGGCGCACCTCGGATTTCGACACGAAGCGCGTGCGCTCGCACGAGGCGATCAAGCAGATGTCGATCCACGAAACGTGGTTCGAGACCGTCAGATGCCCGGTGTCGACCGGCTTGCCGTGGATGCGGATGCGCAGGTCGAAGATCGCGAACAGGCGCTGGTTCCACCATTGCGTGAGCGGCTCGGGCCTGACGCGCCCGCGAGCCAGGCCGACCGCACCGACCAGCAGCATGCCGAGCAGCAGATGCAGAACGAGCCGCAGGCAGCGCACGGCCAGAAGCAGGTGCGCCATCAGGCGTGACCGACCGCGGTCTCGGCAGGCTGGATACCGAGGAAATGACGCGCATAGCGCGGGCAGATGTCCGACACGTTGAGCAGCATGAACACGTCGGCGCAGTTGAAGTCGCGATCCCAGTACGCGTCGCCGCAGGCCTTCGCACCGAGGCTCACGTAGGCCTTGAGCAGCGGCGGCATCTTCGCCTTCTGCGCGGGCGTGCCGTCCGGCAGCGGCAGCGGATAGTGCGGACGCACGCGCTGGTAGCCCGGCGCCATGTACTTGTCCTGCACCTGGCGCAGGATCGAATGCGCCTGCGCGCCACCGTCTTCGAGGCCGATGCTCGCGCAGCCGAACAGGTAATCGAAGCCGTGCTGGGTGAAGAAGGCCGCGAGGCCCTGCCAGAGCGTGGCGATCACCGCGCCGCTGCGGAATTCCAGATCCACGCAGGTGCGGCCGATTTCCATCACGCGGCCCGGCAGCGAATCGATCATCGACAGATCGAATTCCGAACCCGAGTAGAAACCGCCGGCGCGCGCGGCCTGGTCGTCGGTGAGAATGCGCGTGCAGGCCACCATGCGGCCGCTCGCGGTTTCGCGCACGATCAGGTGACGGCAAAAGGCGTCGTATTCGTCGCGATCGGCCAGCTCGTCGCCGCCGTCGATCTGGGCGCCGAGTTCACCGGCGAAGATGCGGTAGCGCAACTGCTGACTTTCAAGAATTTCGGCCGCCGTGGTCGCGAAACTCACCGCGAAGCGCGCTTCGCCACGCGGCTGCTCGTCACGAATGATCACCGGGGCCACGACGGAACTCAGGATGGACGACATGGAATGCTCCGCAATCTACTGCGGCGCACTCTATGGATGAGAGGTTGAGGCTACATGAACGCGACGTGACGCTTTGTTGACATTGCGGCCCGCCTTGCAAGGTGCAGCAGCGGGCGGATCACTTGCTGAAATCGCGCGGCGAAGTCGCGCGTTTGCGGTGCTCAGCCGAGTCTGGGGCTCACGATCCCGAGCGCGTAAAGGCCGGATTCACGCGCCTGCCTTGGCAACTGGCCATACGCGATCCGCCGTCGGCGTCGTCCAGATCCGCGTGTGCAGCCTCGACAGCGAGATCGGGTCGGACAGCAGCAGGTTGCGATGGTTGTTGCTGATCTTGTCGGGGCCTTCGGTGGTCGCGGTTTCGATGAGCTGGTCGCGCAGCTGGCGTGCCTGGGCCGGCAGGCGCAGGCGCGGAATGCCTTCGGCGGCGAGCGCGGCGTTGAGCACCGGATCGACCACGGCATCGACGAAGCCCGGGTTGTGGCGGCGGTTGCGGCGCAGGGCCAGGCGCATCCAGCGCAGCTCACGCGGGGCCAGCGATTCTTCGGGAATCAGGAAGAAGCGCTTGTCACGCAGCCAGCGGCCCGGCCTCACGCGCGAGGACCAGACTGACAGCGGAATCGCCAGGATCATCGAGCCGACCACGGGCAGCAGCCACCAGAGGAATTCGGGTTGCAGCCAGTAGACGAAGCCGGCCCAGACCAGGCCGAGCACGGTGCCGCCCCAGTGATTCGTGAAGGCGTCGATCCAGTGCGTTTCGGCGTCGTCGCGCGGCGGCGACTTCCAGGTGATCGCCACGCCGAGCAGGCCCAGGGTCACGAACTTGGCGTGGAACAGCATGCGGATGGGGGCCAGCGCGGCCGAGAACAGCGATTCGAGCACCACGCTGAGCAGCAGGCGGACCGGCCCGCCGAAGCCGCGCCACTGGCTCGGCTTGAGGATGAACAGCAGCGCCGCGAGCAGCTTGGGCAGCCAGAGCAGCGTGGCGGTGGCGCCGAACAGGCGCGCGGCCCATTCCGGATGCCATTCGGGCCAGTTCGGGAACATCTGGTAGGGCTGGCTGAAGTAGACCGGCTCGGACAGCACGTTGACGGCGAGCAGGGCGGTCGACAGCACCAGGAACAGGAACCACAGCGGGGCCGACAGGTAGGCCATGACGCCGGTCATGAACACCGCGCGATGCGCCGGATGCAGGCCGCGCGTCAGGAACAGCCGGAAGTTCATCAGGTTGCCCTGGCACCAGCGGCGATCGCGCTTGAGCTCGTCGAGCAAGGTCGGCGGCATCTCCTCCCACGAGCCGGGCAGGTCGTAGGCGATCCAGACGCTCCAGCCGGCGCGGCGCATGAGCGCGGCCTCGACGAAGTCGTGGCTTAGGATTTCGCCCGACATCGAGCCCTTGCCGGGCAGCTTGGACAGCGCGCAATGGCGCATGAACGGGGCCACGCGCAGGATCGCGTTGTGTCCCCAGTAATGGCTTTCGCCGAGCTGCCAGAAGTGCAGGCCGGCCGTGAACAGCGGGCCGTAGACGCGCGTGGCGAACTGCTGGATGCGCGCGTACATCGTGTCGCGCCCGGCCGCCCACGGCGCGGACTGGATGATGCCGGCCGACGGATGCGCTTCCATGAGCTGGGTCAGGCGCACGAGGCAATCGCCCGACATCACCGAATCGGCGTCGAGCACGATCATGTAGTTGAAGCGGCTGCCCCAGCGGCGGCACCAGTCGGCGACGTTGCCGGACTTGCGGCGGATGCGATGCGTGCGCCGGCGGTAGTGGATGTGATCGAAGCCGTTGACCTCGCGGCACATCGTCAGCCAGGCCTGCAGTTCGGCGACGCGGGTGTCGGCGTCGTAGGTGTCGGACAGGATGAAGAACTCGAAGTGCTTGAGCTTGCCGGTGCGAGCGAGGCTGTCGTAGGTGGCGCGCACGCCGGCCATCACGCGCGGCACGTCCTCGTTGCAGATCGGCACCAGGATCGCGGTCTTGGTTTCGGGCGCGATCGGCTGGTCGGCCGGCGTGGTGCCGTTGATCGAGTATTTGTCGCGCCCGACGAGCAGGCACCAGAAGCCCATCAGCGCGGTCCAGAATCCGGCTCCGACCCAGGCGAACAGGATCGCGTAAAGCACCAGGATGATCATCTCGAGCCAGTGGCTGCCGTGGTAGGGCAGCACGGCCGTCATCAGGTAGACCGCCAGATAGGTCTGGCCGAGCACGAAGCCGAGCAGGATCAGCCGGCGGAACAGGCCGGCCCACTGCCAGCGGCCGACCGGATCGGGCGCATCGGGTTTGACGTCCTCGTCGAACTCCTGGCGCGAAACCAAGCGGCCGCGACGGCCGAAGCTCGCCCGCCACCAGCGCTTGAGCGGGTTGTTCGCCCACGGGCGCGGCTTCATGAACGCGCGCTCGATCGGCGGCATCGTGTGCAGGCGCGTGCGGCCGTGGTTGTCGGTCTGCACCACGCGGGCGATCTGCTCGTCCTGGCGCTCGCCGTGGCTCTCGGGCCAGAGCTGAGACAGGCGCTGCGGCATCGACTGCCAGGCCGGGTCGGCGGTGTCCTCGGCCGGCGCCCGGCTCATTTCGCGGTGCAGCTGGGCCCAGGGTTCGGCGCTCGCGAGTGCCTCGTTGAGCAGGCGCTCGCGCCGGTCGGCCGACAGGCGCAGCTTTTCGACGTAGGCCTGCAGACGGCCGGCCTGGGGAATGGCGGAAGGGGGGATCTGAGCGTCGTTCACGGGCTTATTGTGCGGCAGCGCAACATGAATCGTCTGGCTCTCTTTCGGGAAAAGCCCTGGGTTCCGACGGCCTCAGGCAAGGTTCGGTGCGCGAGTACTACGGGGCGAGGATGTAACTCCAGGTCTCGGAAATCGATTCCTGGTCACGGCGCAGAAACGCGCGCATCTCGACCGGCTTCTCGGGGTCGATACGGCGGAAGCGGAACGACAGCCGCCAGCCGCCGGTGGCCTCGTTCGGGCTCACCTGGCGCTCGAGCAGCTCGCCGTTGTCCGACAGCCACAGGCCCGGGAACACCTTCGAATCCTTGTCCAGGCCCTTGAGGCTCGGGCCTTCGAAGTCGACCATCATGCGGATGGTGTTGTCGGCCTCCTTGGTCCAGCCGTGGCCGCGGCGCGACTGCGTGACCCAGCTCGTCGGCGGGGCGGTGAGGTCGTTGCGCTGGAACGAGATCGCGTACGACACGTTCATCGAATCGCCCGGTTTGGGCGGGTGATCCGAGACCCAGTACGCCACGACGTTGTCGTTGGTCTCGTCGGGCGACGGAATCTGCACGAGCTCGACGCGGCCCTCGCCCCAGTTGCCGCGCGGCATCACCCAGGCGCTCGGCCGCAGGTCATAGCGCGCTTCGAGGTCTTCGTAGCTGCTGAACGCGCGGTCGCGCTGCATCAGGCCGAAGCCCTTCGGGTTGGTGGTCGAGAAGCTCGTCACGAGCAGCCGGCGCGGGTTCGACAGCGGGCGCCAGATCCATTCGTCCGAGCCCGTGTTGACGAGCAGGCCGTCGGAATCGTGCACCTCGGGGCGGTAGTCCTCGATCTGCGGACGCTGGTTCTCGCCGAAGAAGAACATGCTCGTGAGCGGGGCGATGCCGAGCTTGTCGATCTTCTCGCGCGGGAAGATGCGCGCATCGACGTTCACGACGGTGGTGTCGCCGGGCTTGAGTTCGAAGCGGTAGGCGCCGGTCACGCGGCGCGAATCCAGCAGCGCGTAGATGACCAGATGGTCGTCCTTGGCGCTGGGCCAGGACAGCCAGAACTCGGTGAAGTAAGGAAACTCCTCGCCCGACAGCTGCGCCGTATCGACCGCGAGGCCGCGCGCCGACAGGCCGTAGCGCTGGCCCTTGCCGAGGCCGCGGAAGTAGCTCGCGCCCTGGAACACGAGCACCTCGTCCTTGTAGTCGTCCTTGTTGACGTTGGCGTGCACGCGAAAGCCCGCGAAGCCGACGTCCTTGAGCTTGGTCGGGTCGAGCTGCTTGTTGTTGCCGTAATCGAAGTCGGCCGCGTCGAACGACAGCGGGTTGACCCCGCCGCTGCCGATCACGTTGATCTTGACGGGCAGGTTGTAAACCCCGCCCGGATGGAAGAACTGCACCTCGAACGGCAGCTTGCGGTTGCGCCAGAGCGCCTTGTCGGGCTTGAAGCGGATGTCGCGGACCTGGTCGTATCCGAGTTCGGCGAGTTCGCGCGGCAGCGTGTTCTCGGGCTTCTTGTAGGGCTGCTCGGCGAGCGCCTTGGCGCGCAGGGCCACGTCGTCCAGGCCGAAGGCGAAGGCCGGCATGACCGCCAGGGCGCAAATCCATGCGAGAAGCCGACCCGCGACTGCGGGCTTCCGATACGACATGTTGGGTTCCATGAACGGGGGGCGGACGCGACGACGCGACAGTTTACGGAACCAAGCTGAACAATGCCGCCAGGCCGGTTCAGCACCAGCACTGATCAGCGGGTCGCGACGCGCCTTTCCACCATCACGAGGTCGATGAACTTCTCGGGCGTCACCGCCGGGTAGAACAGCCAGCCCTGCGCGTAGTCGAAACCGATGTCCTGCAGCACCGCGAGCTTGGCGGCCTCGTCGACGAACTCGGCGACCGTGGTCTTGCCGGTCGCGCGGGCCACCTGATAGATCGCGCGCACGATCTTCTCGGAGACCGAGCTCGTGGCGAGGTCGCGAATGAAGCGGCCGTCGATCTTGACCTCGTCGACCGGCAGCGAATGCAGGTAGCCGAACGAGCACAGGCCGGCGCCGAAATCATCGAGCGAGAAGCGGCAGCCGAGCCGGTTGAAATCGAGGATGGCCTCGGCCGCCACGTTCAGATGCTTGATCGCGGCGGTCTCGGTGATCTCGATGCAGAGCTTTCCGGGCGGCACCTGCGCATGGCGCACCTCGTCGTAGAGCTTGCCCATGAACATGCCGTCGATGAACGAGGAGGCCGACAGGTTGAACGAGACCGAGTCGAGCCGATCGAGCGCCGGCCGATGATCGTCGATCCAGTTGAGCAGATGGCGTGAGGAGAACTCGTCGAGCTCGGTCGACAGGCCATGCAACTCCAGCGATTCGATCATGCCCGGGGGCGGCGGCGACCAGTGGTTCGGTCCGCGCTCGATGCGCAGCAGGAACTCGGCCTTGGCGATGCGCGGTGCGCGCGTACGGATGTCGATCAGCGGTTGAGGATGCAGTGACAGCGAACCGCTCTCGAGCAGCCGGCGGAACTCGCTGACCGCGTCGGAATTGGCGCGCATCTGCGGCAGCGGCTGGCTGCCGGTGTGGAAATGGATCTGGTTGAGCCCGCGACGCTTGGCCTGCTCGCAGGAGTCCTCGGCCTGTGCGAGCAGCATCGGCCATTCGTAGGGGCGACGCAGCGGCACCACGCCGATCGACACCGCGAGCGAACTCGCGCCGTGACTGCCGGTGTACGACAGCGTGGTCAGCGCATCGCGCAGGCCCTTGGCCTCCTCGGCGGCCTGCTGCGCGTGATCGAGCGTCTTGATGGCGACGAACTCGTCGCTCCAGAGTCGCGTCGACAGCCCATCGCGACCGGCCCAGCCCTTGAGGCAGCGGGCGACATCGGCGACGAGCTGGTCGGCCACGTGCGGCGAGGCCAGACGGTTGACCGAACGCAGCTGGCAGAGGTCGATGTAGAAGAGTGCCGCGGCCGTCGGAGCGCTCCAGCACTCAACGGATTGCAGCAGTTTTGCGTAGCCGGAACTGTTCATTGCCAGGTGAAGGCGCAAGGATTCAGAACCGGTATCGGCCGTGCGGAATGAAGCTTGAGGGCCGATTCGACGCATTAGTGCAAACGCCGTTCGAGAACCGCGCCGGCTGCACGGAGTTTCGTAGGCTGGCCCAGGCCGAAGGTCGCACCCCGACATCGCGGCAATGGAGAACGGCGGCTTACGCGCTTCGCGCTGGTCCGGCCTACTTTTTGAGCAGTGCGCGCAGCCGATACAGGCTGTCGAGCGCTTGGCGCGGCGTGAGCTGGTCGGGGTCGAGTTCGCGCAGCAGCTGCACGAGTTCGGGCGGAACCTCGGGCGCGAACAGGTTCATCTGCGGCGCCGGGGCCGCGCTGACCGGCCGGCTCCTGGGCTGCTGTTCGAGCTCGCTCAGATACGTGCGCGCCTTGCCGACGACCGCCGGCGGCAGGCCCGCGAGCGCGGCCACCTGCAGGCCGTAGCTGCGGTTCGCCGGCCCGGCCTTGACCTGGTGCAGGAACACGAGCTTGCTCGTCGGCCCGCTGCCGAACTCGACCGCATCCAGGTGCACGTTGGCGATGCCCGGCAGCGCGCCGGCCAGCTCGGTGAGCTCGAAGTAATGCGTCGCGAACAGCGTATAGCTGCCGACCGCGGTCGCCAGATATTCGGAGCAGGCGCGGGCCAGCGACAGGCCGTCGTAGGTCGAGGTGCCGCGGCCGACCTCGTCCATCAGCACGAGCGAGCAGCGCGTCGCGTTGTGCAGGATGTTCGCGGTCTCGCTCATCTCGACCATGAAGGTCGATTGCCCGCTGGCCAGATCGTCGGCCGCGCCGATGCGCGTGAAGATGCGATCGACCGGGCCGATGCAGGCACGGTCGGCCGGCACGAAGCTGCCGGCATGCGCGAGCAGCACGATCAGCGCGGTCTGCCGCATGTAGGTGCTCTTGCCGCCCATGTTCGGGCCGGTGATCACGAGCTGGCGCGTACTCGCGTCCAAACACAGGCCATTGGCGACGAAGGCCGAGCCGATCATGCGCTCGACCACCGGATGACGGCCGGCGTGGATTTCGAGCCGGTCTTCGGCGACGAGTTCAGGGCGCTTGAGATTGAGCGTGATCGAGCGCTCGGCGAGCGTTCCGAGCACATCGAGCTCGGCGAGTGCGCGCGCGGTAGCCTGCAGCGGACGCAGCTGCGCGTTGAGCTGGTCGAGCAGCGTGTCGTAGAGCAGCTTTTCGCGCGCGAGCGCGCGGTCGCGCGCCGACAGCACCTGGTCCTCGAAGCGCTTGAGCTCCTCGGTGATGTAGCGCTCGTAGTTCGTCAGCGTCTGCCGGCGCGAGTAATGCGCCGGAATCTTCGCCGCATGCGTCTTGCCGACTTCGATGTAGAAACCGTGCACGCGGTTGTAGCCGACCTTGAGCGTCTCGATGCCGGTGGCCGCGCGCTCGCGCTGCTCCATCTGCATCAGGAAGCCGTCGGCGTTCTCGGACAGCTGGCGCAGCGTGTCGAGATCGGCGTCGTAGCCGCTGCGGAAGATGCCGCCGTCCTTGATCGTCAGCGGCGGCTGCTCGTGGATCGCGAGCGCGAGCTCGGCCGCGAGCGCCTCGTGCGGGGCGAGCGCTTCGCGCAGGGCGACCAGGCGCGGGGCTTCGAGCCCGGCGATCTCCTCGACCAGCGCCGGCAGCAGGGTCAGCGTGTCGCGCAGACCGGCGAGGTCGCGCGGACGCGCCGAGCGCAGCGCGCAGCGCGCGAGAATGCGTTCGAGGTCGGCGACGTTGCGCAGCCGATCGCGCAGGGCCGACAGCAGACGGTTGTCGCGCTCGTGATCGAGCAGGTTGGCGATCGCATCGTAGCGCCCGGTCAGCTCGGCGCGATCGCGCAGCGGACGCAGCAGCCAGCGCGCGAGTTCGCGGCTGCCCATCGCGGTGACGTTGGAATCGAAGACGTGCAGCAGGCTCAGTTCGAATTCGCCCGAGAGCCGGCGATCGATTTCTAGGTTGCGCCGCGTCGCCGGATCGAGGATCAGGGTTTCGTCGGGCTGTTCGAGGCGCAGGCCGGTCAGGTGCGGCGTGAGCGCCTTCTGCGTCTCCTGCACGTAGGCGAGCAGGGCGCCCGCCGCGCCGATCGCCGCGGACAGCCCTTCGACGCCGAAGCCGCGCAGATCCTGGGTGCCGAATTGCGCCGTCAGCTGCCGGTAGCTCGAGGCCGGATCGAAGTGCCAGACCGGGCGCGCCAGCGAGCCCAGGCCGAGCTCGGGGAGGGTTTCGCCGCCGTCGGCGACCAGCAGCTCGCTCGGCCGCAGGCGATGCAGCTCGGCGCGCAGGTCGGCCTCGCTGCTCGTCTGCAGCACGCAGAAGCGGCCCGACGACAGCTCCAGCCAGGCGCAGCCGTAGAACTCGCGCTGGCGGTGCACGGCGACGAGCAGGTTCTGCGCGCGCGGATCGAGCAGGCTGTCGTCGGTGGCCGTTCCGGGCGTGACGATGCGCGTGACTTCGCGGCGGATCGGCCCCTTGTCCGCGCTTGCGCGGACAACAGTGGATGATCCAGCCCCGACCTCGCCGACCTGTTCGGCGATCGCGGCCGATTCGCCGGCTTTGATGAGCCGGGCCAGGTACTGCTCGAGCGCATGCGCGGGCACACCGGCCATGACCACCGGCGCGCCGGCCGATTCGCCGCGCTGGGTCAGGGTGATGTTGAGCAGCCGCGCGGCCTTGCGCGCGTCGTCGTAGAACAGCTCGTAGAAATCGCCCATGCGGAACAGCACGAGCGTGTCCGGAAACTCCGCCTTGATGGCGAAGTACTGCTGCATCGAGGGGGTGTGGACGGGCGCCGACGGCGAGGCGGCCTTCATCGGGGCAGGGTCACAGCGGTGGACATCGACGGAATCCTTCCCGGGTTCGCTTTCAGTGTATGGGCCGGGGCGGCTGCTTCTGCAGCAAGGCGCGCAAGCTCCAGAACAACAGCAGCGGCGCGATGAACAGGCCGAAGGTGATCACGCGGCGGCCGGTGCCCTGCGGGGCCCAGGTGTGGCAGGGAATCTCGAAATCGAGTTGCGGCAGGTTCTTGGGCGCGCCGGTGATGCAGAAATCGTTGGTCTGCGAAAGCTGCTCGCCGGTCACCAGCGTGCAGTCGAGGCAGGCCTGCTGATAGACCGGCGGGGCGAGCTCCGGAAAGATCGCGCGCGACTGCCCTTCGGTGTTGACGTGATAGAAGACGCCTTCGGGGTCGCGCATGACCAGCCCGGCGCCCGGCACCACCGACAGGTCGTTGATGCGCTCGCGCATGTTCGCGGCGATCGGCGTGGCCAGGAACCAGCTCGCATAGCCCCAGCCGGCCAGCGCGAGCCAGAAGATCAGCCGCCCATAGGCAAAGCCGCGGGCCGTGGTGATCTGCATCGCCCGCGGCCGCGACGATTGCCGAAGCGGTTGCCGGGGAATCGTGCGGGCCATAGGGCGTTCAGTCAAGGATCGTGGGCGATCCAATAATTATAGACAGCGCGCCTGGATTTCCGCCCGCGATGCAAGTTGCGCATGGAGCTCTGGGCTGTAGGGAAGATGGACTAGGATGCGCGCTTGTTGAACAACGACCAACCGCCTAAATGCGCAATGTTCCGCGCATCGCCGCTGCGGAGAACCCCGATGAACGATCCCAGGAACCTTGCTGCCGAAGCGCAGCGGCCATACCTAGATTCCGACCAGGACAGCGGCAAGGAGCAGGAGCAGCTGCTCGCCCAGCTCGAATCGCGCTCCCAGGGGCGCCCCGATTTTCCCGAGCGCCCGCAGACCAACGGCCTGCTGCGCGCCTTCTACGACACTTCTTCGCTCGATGCGCTCAAGGCACGCGCGCCCGAGCAGCTCATCGACATCGCACTGCGCCAGTGGGCCTGGGCGCAGCCACGCGCCGCGGGTGAGCTCAAGCTGCGCGTGCTGCCGCCGGTCGAAGGCGGCCCGCCGCTCGCTGCGGTCGAAACCTGCGTCGACGACATGGCGTTTCTCGTCGACACCGTCGGCATCGCGATTCGCGAAGCCGGGGTTTCGATCGACTGGGGCGTGCATCCGATCCTGCCGCTGGTGCGCGATGCGTCCGGGCGCATTCAAAGCATCGGCGCGAGCGCCGACAGCCGGCTCGAATCGTGGATCCACATGGAGTTCGAGCCGCTGCCGAACGCCCAGGCCTATGCCGAACTCGAACGCAGGCTGCGCGCTGCGCTCGACGATCTGCGCTCGGCGATGGCCGACACCAAGGCCATGCGCGACAAGGCGCTGAGCCTGGCCGATGGCCTCGAGAACCTGCCGCCGAACGCCGATGCGGACGAATTCGCCGAAGGCCGCGAATTCCTGCGCTGGCTCGCCGATGGCCACTTCACCTTCCTCGGCTACGCGGAAACGCGCCAGGCGCCGGCCGGCGAGGGCAAGTCCCAGCTCATTCAAGTCGATGAAGCTTCGCTGGGCCTGTCGCGCGCGGGCCAGCGTTACGCCGATACCGCGGCGCTCATCGCGCCGAAGGCCGAGCTCGACAAATACGCCGATTCGCCGCGTCTGATCGTCGTCACCAAGGCCAATCGCAAGGCGGCGATCCACCTCGACGATTACATGGACGTGATCTCGGTGAAGCAGTACCGAAGCGACGGCAGCGTCGCCGGCACCTGCCGCTTCGTCGGCTTCTTCGCCTCCGACGTCTACATCGACCGTCCGCGCACGATTCCGCTGATTCGCCGCAAGACCGATTACGTGCTGCGTCATTCGCGCATCGGCGAGGACACGCACAGTGGCAAGCTGCTGCGCGAGATCATGCACCTGATGCCGCGTGACGAGCTGTTCCAGAGCAGCGAGCAGGAGCTCTATCGCACGGTGATGGGCATCCGCGCGCTGCGCGATCGGCACCAGCTCAAGCTGTTCCTGCGCCGCGATCGCTACGGCCGTTTCTATTCGTGCCTGATCTATCTGCCGCGCGATCGCTATTCGCGCGAGCTGCGCGATCGCATCGGCTCCGAGCTCATGAAGATGCTCGGCGGTGTGTCGGTCGATCGCCACGTCGATTCGCTGCGCGGCACGATGTCGCGCGTGCGCTACGTGGTGCGCACGCCCGCGGGCACCGATGCCCCGATCAGCGTCGAGCAGATCGAGCAGCGTCTGATCGCGGTGACGCGATCGTGGCGTGAACAGTTGCGCGAAGTGCTCGGCAAGCATCTCGGTGCGCGCAGCACCGATGTCTTCGCCGCCTGGTCCGAAGCGTTTCCGCTCGCCTACACCGACACGGTTTCGCCCGAAGACGCCGAAGCCGATCTCGAATACCTGCTCAGGCTTTCCGAGCAGCAGCCGCTGCTGCCGCGACTGATCTTCGATGCCGACGGCAATGCGCCGGGTTCGAGCGCGCGCGCCACGCGCCTGAAGCTCTATGCGCGCCAGAGCTCGCTCGCGCTGTCGGATATCCTGCCGACGCTCGAGAACTTCGGCCTGCGCGTGGTGCGCCAGGATCCGACCGAGGTGAAACCCAAGAACGCGCCCGCGTTCTGGATACAGGAGTTCGTCATCGAAGCGCCCGCTTCGAGCCTGTCGGCCGCGGTGCAGAAGGCCAATTTCGAACAGGCCCTGCTGCAGACTTTCATCGGCGAAACCGAGAACGACGGACTCAATCGTCTCGTGCTCGCCTCGGGCCTCGATTCGCGTCAGGTCGCCTGCGTGCGCGCGCTCGCCAAGTACGTGAACCAGATCGGCCTGCCTTACGGCCGGTCGGACATCGAGCAGTTGCTCGCCGGACAGCCGAACATCGCGCGCATGATCGTGCGCCTGTTCGAATCGCGCTTCGATCCGCGCCTGCAGGCCGATCAGCGCCAGTCCGACGAAATCCGTTATGCGCAGGAGATCGAAGTCGCGCTCGACGGCGTGTCGAGCCTCGATACCGATCGCGTGCTGCGCGCGCTGCTCTCGGTCGTGCACGCGGGTCTGCGCACCAACTTCTATCAGACCGCGAGCGACGGCAAGCCCAAGTCCTACATCAGCATCAAGCTCGATCCGAGCAAGATTCCGGAGCTGCCGTTTCCGCGCCCGATGTTCGAGATCTGGGTGTATTCGCCCGAGGTCGAGGGCGTGCATCTGCGCGGCGGGCGCGTGGCGCGCGGCGGCTTGCGCTGGAGCGATCGGCGCGAAGACTTCCGCACCGAAGTGCTCGGTCTCATGAAGGCGCAGATGGTCAAGAACGCGGTCATCGTGCCGGTCGGCGCCAAGGGCGGTTTCGTCGTCAAGCGCCCGGTCGATGCGAGCAATCGCGAAGCCTGGATGGCACAGGGTATCGAGTGCTACAAGACTTTCCTGCGCGGCCTGCTCGACATCACCGACAACCGCGTCGGCGATGCGATCCACGCCCCGCGCGACGTGGTGAGGCTCGACGAGGACGATCCCTATCTGGTCGTCGCGGCCGACAAGGGCACCGCGAGTTTCTCCGATATCGCCAACGGTATTTCGGCCGACTACGAGTTCTGGCTTGGCGATGCTTTCGCCTCGGGCGGCAGCGTCGGCTATGACCACAAGAAGATGGGCATCACGGCCAAGGGTGCCTGGGAATCGGTCAAGCGTCATTTCCGCGAGATCGACATTGACATCCAAAGCCAGCCGTTCACCGTCGTCGGCATCGGCGACATGTCGGGTGACGTGTTCGGCAACGGCATGCTGCTTTCGCGCAAGATTCGCCTGCTCGCGGCCTTCGATCATCGTCACGTCTTCCTTGATCCGAATCCGGACGAGGAGAAGAGCTTCGACGAGCGCGCGCGCCTGTTCGCGCTGCCGCGCAGCTCCTGGGCCGATTACGACACGAGCCTGATTTCCGAAGGCGGCGGCGTGTTCGCGCGTTCGGCCAAGCACATCAAGCTGTCGCCGCAGGCGCAGGCCGCGCTCGGTGTCGAGCGCGGCACCTACACGCCGGCCGAGCTCATCAACGCGATCCTCAAGGCGCCGGTCGATCTGCTCTGGAACGGCGGCATCGGCACCTATGTGAAGAGCGAGCACCAGAGCCACGTCGAAGTGCGCGATCGAGCCAACGATGCGATTCGCGTCAATGGCCGCGAGCTGCGCGCCAAGGTCGTCGGCGAAGGCGGCAACCTCGGCTTCACGCAATCGGGCCGCATCGAATACGCCCTGCATGGCGGACGCATCAATACCGATGCGATCGACAACGCGGGCGGCGTGCACTGCTCGGATCGCGAGGTCAACATCAAGATTCCGCTCAATCGCCTGATGAGCGAAGGCCAGCTCACGCGCGAGCAGCGCGACCCCCTGCTCGCCGCGATGACCGACGACGTCGCCCGCTTCGTGCTGCGCGACAACTACGTGCAGTCGGCCGGCATCAGCATGATGGAGCGCGAGGCGGCGGCACGGCTCGATGAGCACGTCGGGCTCATGCGCATGCTCGAGCGCGACGGCCTGCTCAATCGCTCGATCGAGTTCCTGCCCGACGAGGAGACGCTCAAGGAGCGCCGCACCGAAGGCCGCGGACTCACGCGGCCCGAGCTCGCGGTGCTCGTGGCGTATGCGAAGGTCTCGCTCAATTCGGCGGCGCTCGATTCCGACCTCGCCGACGATCCGTTCTTCGAGCGCGACCTGCTCGACAACTTTCCGCGCCTGCTCGTACATCACTATCGCGATGCGCTCGTGCATCACCGTCTGAAGCGCGAAATCATCGCGACGATCCTGTCGAACGCGGTGGTCAATCGCATGGGCATCGCGTTCGCGCATCACATGTCGGCCGACCATGGCGTGGCCTCCGCTGCGGTGCTCAAGGCCTACGCGGCCGCGCACGAGATCTTCGACGGCGATCGCTACTGGAAGGCGATCGAATCGCTCGACAACCGCGTGGGCACGAGCGTCCAGTACCGCCTGATGCAGCGCGCCGCCGGCCTGCTCAAGCATGCGACGGGCTGGATCGTCGGCGCCCGGCTCGGCGAGCGCTTCGGTGTCGGCGAGCTCGTGAGCCGCTATCGCGACGCAGTGTCCGAGCTCGATCGCGCGCTGCCCGAGCCGCTGTCGCCGAGCTATCGCGAGGAATGGGACCGCGCGGTCGCGGCGACGGTGGCCGACGGCGTCGACGAGACACAGGCGCGTTCGCTCGCGAACACACGCGTGCTCGGCAGCGCGCTCGACATCGCCGACCTCGCGGCCGAAGCCAAGGTCAGCCTGGGCGAGGCGGCGGCGGTCTACTTCCAGAGCGGCGAGCGCCTGCGCATGCCCTGGCTGCATTCGTCGATCCTCGCGCTCAAGGCCGGCGGCAGCTGGCAGGCGCTCGCGCGCACCAACCTGCGCGACGACGCGTATCGCATCCATCGGCGGCTCGCCGGCCAGATCCTGCGCCAGGGCGGCGACACGCCCGAGGCCCGCATCGAAGCCTGGATCGCGGCCAACGAGCGTCCCGTGCGTTTCGCGCTGAACCGGCTGTCGGAACTGCAGGCCAGCGGCCATGCCGACTTCCAGGCGCTGGCCGTGGCCGTGCGCGAACTGCGCAAGCTGCGCACGCTCTGAAAACGTGAGGCGTGAGGCGCGCTTTTACGCCTCACCTCTCACGAGAGCGGTGCCGGTCTAAGCCGAATCCGCCGGCCGGGCCGGCGCTCGTCTGTCGGTCCGGCGGTCAGCGAGGTTACAATGCCCGGCCGCGTAGCGAGCCTGCGCCTGCTTTGCAGGGCCATACATCGGCCGCGGCATCCAAGCCAAGCCGCCCGACACCACACCGCCACCGGCGGCTGGGCGGGCGTTTCCCAGCGAACCGCCAGAACCGCCATGCCCAAGATTGTCTTCATCGAACACAACGGAACCCATCACGTCGTCGACGCCCCGGTCGGCAAGTCCCTGATGCAGGTCGCAGTCGACAACATGGTCCCCGGCATCGTGGGCGATTGCGGTGGCTGCTGCAGTTGCGCCACCTGCCACGGCTACATCGAAGGCGAGTGGGCCGACAAGCTGCCGCCGAAGCAGGAAGACGAGGAAATGATGCTCGACGGCGCGCTCGAAGTGCTGCCGACCAGCCGTCTGACCTGTCAGGTCTTCGTCAAGGAAGAGCACGACGGCCTCACCGTGAAGCTGCCGGCCAGCCAGTTCTGATCGAAGCGCTCCGGCCGCACGGGCTCCACCGCCTTTCGTGAAGGCGGCGTAGCCGGGCACGGGGGTGGTCGGGCGCGGCATCCGGACGATGCCGCGGGCCCCGATCCTACTTCTTGGCCTGCTTGGACTTGAGCATCGTGCCCGTGCAATTGGGGCTGCCGCAGCGGCAGGCCCAGATCTTCTTGAGACGCGCCGTGTGGCGCACCTCGAGGGTGATGCCGTAGTCGTAGGTCAGCTCTTCGCCGCGCTTGATCTCGCGCAGGGTCTCGATGATCACGCGATCCTTCTTCGGGTCGCCTTTCTTGTCCTCGTAGAGCACGGCCTGGCAGTTCGGGTCACAGCTGTGGTTGATCCAGCGCGCATCGTTGCCGCGCGTGTTGGCGTCGAGGATGTACTGCTCGTTGAGCGTGAACAGGAAGGTGTGGCCGGTTTCGCCGCCGTCACCGTACTGCTCGTCGGCTTCGTCGTGGGTCAGCAACTTTCCCTTGTACTGGATCACCTGGGTGTCTGCGGCGAGCTTGCGGCGTGCGAAGACGCCGGTACCGTGGATGGGGGAGCGGCGGGCGACGATCGGGGAGGCTGCGGTCATGGAAGTCGGAGTTTGAAAGGTCTATTGTGCGAGCTGCGGGGAGCGATCGTGCAAGCATCGGTCCAGATGCCGGCATAATGTGCGGCGATTAAAGATTTAAGCGTTCGAAAAGAATCATTATGGAGTTGTATCAGCTCAGAAGCTTCGTGGCCGTCGCCGAGATGCGCCACCTCACGCGTGCTGCTGAGAAGCTGCACATCAGCCAGCCTGCGCTCTCTGCGCAGATCAGGGCGCTGGAGGATACCTTTTCCGTCGCCCTGTTCGAGCGCACGCCCGCGGGCATGGTGCTCACCGCGGCGGGCCGGCGCCTGCTGCCGCTGGCCGAGAAAGTCCTGTCCGCCGCGCAGGCCATGCGCAACGAGGCGCGCGCGATCAAGGGCGAGATCGGTGGCATCGTGCGCGTCGGCACGGTATCGGACCCGGACTTCATCCGCGTGGCCCCGTTCATGAGCGCCACCGTGCGCCGCTATCCGCTCGTGGAGATCGAATTCCACCACGTGGTGACCGGCGAAGCCTTCGAGATGGTGCGCGACGGCGGGCTCGACGCGAGCTTCTATTACGGCGAACTCGCGCATTCCGATGTCGCCTCGGTGACCTTGCGCGAAGTGATCTTCCGCGTCGTCGTGCCGAGCGGCTGGAAGGATCGCCTCGTCAAGGGCAGTTTCGAAGAGCTCGCGGCCCAGCCTTGGGTCATTCCGCCGCCGATCAGCGCGCACAACGAGATGATCCGCGGCCTGTTCAAGCGCCACGGGCTCAAGCCGTCGCGCGTGGTCGAGGCCGATCACGAGGCGGTGATCAGCTCGCTCGCGATCTCGGGCGTCGGCGTTGCGCTCATGCGCGAGGAAAAGGCGCTCGAACGCGCGCGCACCGGCGAGATCATGCTCTGGGGCGACGTGCGCCTGCCGACGCAGCTGCGCTTCATCTACGCCAAGGAGCGCGAGGAAGACCCGATCATCCGCGCGATGGTCAATCTCGTGCGCGAAGTCTGGTCGCCGGGGCCGACGCCTTAAGCCATCGCCGTCGGCGATCCGATCGGTTCTCAAAAAATCCCGCAGCTGAGCCCCGCTGCCATCAGCTGACCGATCTCGCGCGCCCGCGCGAGCTGGTCTGCGGTCGGCTCGCCGACCGCGATCAGCGGGGGCGCCACCGCATTCCAGCCGTAACCGGTGGCGATGCGCTCGATCGCGCGTACCGCGCCGCTGCCGTCGTTGCCCGCGCTGACGAGCAGCGCGTAGGGCAGGCCGATGCGCTTGCCCTCGCAGGGGTAGTAGGTGCGGTCGAGGAAATCCTTCACCGCGCCGCTCATGTAGCCGAAGTTCTCGGGCGTGCCGATCAGCAGGCCCGCGCAGGCCATGAGGTCGTCGACGCCGGCCTCCAGCGCCGGACGCAGTTCGATCTCCACCTCGTCCGCGAGCTCGGAGGCGCCTTCGATGGCGGCGTCGACGAGCTGGCGCGTGCGCCCGGTCTGGGTGCTGTAGACGAGCAGCAGGCGCTGCCTCATGCGCGTTCAGCGCTCGGCGACGAGGCGCTGCGAGCCGCTCCAGCGTTGGCCGGGCTGCAGCGTCACGGGGCGTCCGACCGTGGCCGCTTCGATGCAGAGCATGCGGCGGAAGCCATCGGGCTCCAGGTCGGCGAGGGCGGCGCCACGCTCGGCTCCGGGGTTCCAGACCACGGTATCGACGAAGCCGCTCTGCTCGATGCGCAGCTGCCGGGCGCCTTCGCGCAGCCGCAGGCCCGGCGGGGCGTCGAAATAGATGCGATCGACTTCACCGACGATCGCCATGCTCGCGGCGGCCTCGTCGAACTCGCGCGTGCCCTGGGTGGAGTCGCGATAGCGCAGACCCTGCAAGCCTTCGATGCGCGCATCGGCGATCTCGCCGACGCGCAGGTAACTGTGCAGCGCGGCGGTGAAGGTCTGCGGCTGCGAGTCGGTGTTCTCGACATTGAGCTCGATCAGCAGCTCGCGCTCGGCGAGCGTGACGACGAGCTCGCAGGCGAAGCGATGCGGCCAGAGCGCGAGCGTCTGCGCGTCGGCTTGCAGCTGCCAGCGCGCCGCACGCGCCTGCTGCTCGATCAGCTGCCAGCGCCGGTTGCGCGCGAAGCCGTGCTTGGGCAGCGGCCCTTCGCCCGCGAACTGCGGAAAGATCACCGGCACGCCGCCGCGAATGGCGACACCGTCCTCGAAGATCGAGCGATCGCTCAGGAACAGGCGCTCGTCACCGGCCACGGGACTCCAGCTCAGCACGTGCGCGCCCTGAGGATCGATGGAGGCGCTGGCGCCGGAGGCGTGCGCCAGGACGATCGGTGTACGGGAGAGGAGGGCGTTCATAAGCCCGGATAGTGAGGCAGCCGCGATGACGCGCTCAAGCCCGGGCCGTTGGCCGACCGAGCTGAACCGATCGTCGGAAACCGCCGAACGCGTCGCGGACGCTGGACTGAAATAAGCTTGCCGAGCGGCGCCTGCCGAAGCGGCACGGTCGTCACGAGCGCGGGTCGGGGAGATGTCATGGGCAGGAAGCACGCCACAAGCCACCAGAGATTCAAGCCAAGGTTCGATCGCCGCCGGTTGCAGCGCGGCGCGGTCGCGATCTGGGTGGGGGTTTCGATCGTGGCGTTCATCATGGCCACTTTCATCGCGATCGATGTCGGCCGCCTGTACTTCACTCAGCGCAATCTGCAGAAAACGGCGACGCTCGCCGCGGTATCGGCAGCTCAGATCGCGAGCGGGTGCACGGCTGGCGACGGGATTCGCGTCGGTGCCGATGACCTGTTCAATCGCGTCCAGGCGATCGTCGTGGCCAATGGTGGATCGGCGAACTGGCTGACGGGTGTCAACGGAACTCCGGCGATCGAGGTGGGAAGAATCAAGACGCGTTCTGGCGACGGCGTACGCGTATTCGTTCCGCTCAACGAAGACGATCCGCTCGTCGATTCGGTGCGTGTCAATCTGTCGCGGCCGGCTCCGGCTTCGTTCATTTCCTCTTTCGTGTCCGGCAACGGAGCGACGCTTCGAGCATCCTCCACCGCGCGCCAGGCCGTGCTCGGCAGCATCGGCGTGGGTTCGGGCCTGCTTTCGCTCGATTCGAGCAACATCACGTTCCTGAATTTCCTGCTGCCGCCGCTGCTGAATGCGACGGGCATCAATCTCAACCTCAATGCGCTCGACTACCAAGGGCTTGCGCGCACCAACGTGAGCATCGGCATGCTCGCGACCGCCGTCGGTGTCGACGTACAGGACCTCTCCAGTCTGCTCAACACCTCGACGACCTTGCCGGGTGTGCTCAATGGCCTGAGTCCGCTCGTAAACCAGGTCATCGTCGGCGGCACCAGCGGCACGGTGACGGGATTGCTGAATCAGCTCGGCAGTGCCGCCTCCGGCAATACCACGCCGATTCCGCTCGTCAACGTGCTCGGCGATACCGTGCAGGCGGTCGGCGCCGCGGTGCCCGCGATCAATCTGCTCGATCTGATAATCGCGCTTGGCATGGCGACGCATGCCGATCCAAGCGGTGCGATTACCCCGATCGTGCTTCCGGTTTCGCTGTACTCGTTGTTGGGTATCGATCTGCGTGTCTACCTGCAGATTCTCGAACCCCCGCGAGTTTCCGTTCTGGGTGCTCCAGGGTCCACCTCCGCGAGTACCGCGCAGATCAGACTGCTCGTGCGTTTGCAGGTCAACACCGTCAGTGACATCGTCTCGGGGCTCAATGGATTGCTGGATTTCTTGAACGCGCTGCTTGGGCTGCTGGGAACCTCGCTCGGCACTTTCAGCGTCGATCCGGTCAAGCTCGGTATCGACCTCAACGTCGATCCTGCAACGGCCTATCTAGATGAGATCGGTTGTCCGGTCGCTTCAATCAACGGTGGGTTCCCCGTGGCGAGAACCAGCGCGTCAACCGGCGTCGCTTCAGTACAGGTCGGCAGTTTCAGCGGCAATATCGGGACTGCCCAATCCACGACACTCGCCGACACGGCAGCTATCACCGGCGTGCATCTGGGGCCGGTGAGCGTGTTGTTCATTCCGCTTGGATCGCTGTCGCTCAAGGTCAACGCTGTGAAACAGAGCCCGATCGTGGTCGGCAATCCAGCTTTGCGGCCGCTCGACGATGTCGTCGACTTCACTCGTCTGGGCGATTTGCCCGCAGGCACCACGCGAGCCTGGATGGCCGATGGACTGCCGCCCGCCCCCGGTGTGGCCGCCAATCCGCAGACTATCTCTTCAACGAACCTGCTCGAATCGGCGCTCGACTCAACACTGCATACGCTTGCTGGGGGCATCACGGTCACTACCGATCCAAACAACCCGCCAGGTTTGTTGAGCGCCTTGAGCTCGATTCTTGGCACCCTGGTCAACAGTGTTACGACCACGCTCGTCAACACGCTGGAGCCGCTGCTCGTCGATGTGGTCGGCAGCCTGCTCGACTCGATCATCGAGCCGCTGCTGGCTTCTCTCGGCATCGAAGTGGGCTCCGCGACTCGCTTCATGCGCGCCGTAGCCATCGATACCCCCGCGACCGTGACCAACTGCCTGCCGAACTCGACCGGGCCAAGGGCCTGCCTTCCTGCCGAATGAGCTTGCCTTGCGGGATGAGGGCAGCCGCACAATAATTGCGCCGCCTTCGTTCAATGAATTGTCACAGCTCGCATGACCGTCTCCCGCCTTTACCGCGTCAGCTTCCACAACCAGGGCCAGGTCTACGAGGTCTACGCGAAGCAGGTCAGCCATGGCGGCATGCCAGGCTTCGTCGAGGTGGAGAAACTCGTTTTCGGTGAGCGCACGACGGTCGTCGTCGATCCGGGTGAGGAGAAGCTCAAGGCCGAATTCGAGAACGTCGAGCGCTTCTACGTTCCGCTGCATGCGGTGATCCGCATCGACGAAGTCAGCAAGCAGGGCCCGGCGCGCATCGTCGCCGGCGCAAGCGGCGATTCCAAGGTCACGCCGTTTCCGCTGTACATGAACCAGGACCACTCCAAGAAGTGAGCGCTTCGGGGCTGCGATTCGCTTCGCTCGGCTCGGGCAGCAGAGGCAACGGCACGCTCGTCGAAGCTGGCGGAACGCGCCTGCTGATCGATTGCGGCTTCCAGCTGCGCGAGACCGAGGCCCGGCTCGAACGCCTTGGCATCGAAGCCGCCTCGCTAGCCGGCATTCTCGCCACCCACGAGCATGGCGATCACCTCGGTGGCGTCGGCCGGCTGGCCCGTCGCTACGGGATCACGGTGTATCTGACCACGGGCACATCGCTGGCCTGGAAGGACTCGAATGTCGAGGCGGTACGGATCATCAATCCGCACCAGGGCTTCTCGATCGGGGCGATCGAGGTCCAGCCCTACCCGGTGCCGCATGACGCGCGCGAACCCTGCCAGTACGTGCTGGGCCACGCCGGGCTTAGGCTCGGCATCCTGTCCGACGCCGGCCACGTGACCGCGCACATGCGCGAAGTGCTCAGTGGCTGCGATGGGCTGATGCTCGAATGCAATCACGACCTGCACAGCCTGACGTCGGGCCCGTATCCATACAGCCTCAAGCAGCGCGTCGGCGGCTCGCGCGGGCACCTCAACAACGGCCAGTCGGCCGAGCTGCTGCGCAGCATCGACTGCTCGCGCCTGCAGCATCTCGTGCTCACGCACCTGTCGGAAACCAACAATACGCCCGAGCTCGCGCTCGCCGCGGCCTGCGAGGCGATGCAGCAGTCGGCCGACTGGATCGTCTGCGCAGCCCAGGATGGCGGCCTCGATTGGCGGCAGTTGATTTAGCGATCTGCCAAGTCCTGCTACGGCATGCCGGCGAGGGGCCGCTCTCGTCTCGATTGGCGCGAATTGACCTGGCGCCTGCCAAAGCGCGGTCGGCATGAGACAATAGCGCCCTTCTTTCAAGCGCCTCTTCTGCGCAGGATCGACGATGCCCTTGCTCGTGCTGCCCGGCACCGCCAGCCTTTCTTCCTTCCGTCTCAACCGCCTGCTCGACGATCTGCGTCCGCAACTGCCCGCGCTGAGCGGCTTGCAGGTGCTGGACTTCTATCTCGTCGATGCCGACGACGCGCCGCTCGCCGAGCTGCGCCAGCTCGTCGGCCCGGGCCCTGATTCGTTTCCGGCCTCCAGGCTCACGCGCTTCGTCGTTCCGCGCGTCGGCACGCTATCGCCCTGGGCCTCGAAGGCCACCGACATCGCGCGCGTCTGCGGCCTTTCCGGCGTGCGGCGCATCGAGCGCGGGCGTGCCTATCTTTTCGAAGGCATCGCCGAACTGCCGGCCGCCGCGCTGAAAGTCCTGCACGATCCGATGACCGAATCGGTGCTCGACAGCGCGCAGGCGCTGCAACACGTCTTCGACGTGCCCGAGCGCCGCCCGCTGCGCACGGTCGACGTGCTCGCGCAGGGCGCCAGGGCGCTCGAAATCGCCAACGGCGAATGGGGTCTGGCGCTGTCGGCCGACGAAATCGCCTACCTGGCCAAGCACTACACCGAAGCCGGCAAGAATCCGACCGACGCCGAACTGATGATGTTCGCGCAGGTGAACTCGGAGCACTGCCGGCACAAGATCTTCAACGCCGAATTCACGGTCGACGGCGAAACCCAGCCGCATTCGCTGTTCCAGATGATCCGCATGACGCATGCGGCGACGCCGGGCGGTGTGCTGTCCGCGTACAGCGACAACTCGGCGGTCGTCGAAGGCCATACGGCGATGCGCCTGTTCGCCGACGCCGATCACGTCTATCGCGGGCACGACGAGCCCGTGCACATGCTCATGAAGGTGGAGACGCACAACCACCCGACGGGCATTTCGCCGCATCCGGGCGCGGCGACTGGCGCGGGTGGCGAGATTCGCGACGAGGCGGCGACCGGCACCGGTTCGCGGCCCAAGGCTGGCCTCGCCGGCTTCACGGTCGCCAACCTGCGCATTCCAGGCTTTGATCAGCCCTGGGAAGCGCCGCTGTCGCGACCGACGCGCATGGCTTCGGCGCTCGACATCATGATCGAGGCCCCGCTCGGCGCGGCCGCGTACAACAACGAATTCGGTCGCCCGAACCTCAACGGCTACTTCCGCAGCTTCGAGGCGATCACGCCCGACGGCCGCAATCGCGGCTATCACAAGCCGATCATGATCGCGGGCGGCTACGGCAACATCCGCGCGCAGCACGTGCAGAAGCGCGAAGTGGTCGAGGGCGCTCCGCTGATCGTACTCGGCGGCCCGGCGATGCTGATCGGTCTCGGCGGCGGTGCCGCGAGTTCGATGGCCACCGGCAGCAGCCACGAGGCGCTCGACTTCGCCTCCGTGCAGCGCGCCAATCCCGAACTCGAACGCCGCTGCCAGGAGGTCATCGACGCCTGCTGGGCGCTCGGCGACGACAATCCGATCCTGTCGATCCACGACGTCGGCGCCGGTGGTATCAGCAACGCGCTGCCCGAACTCGTGCACGCGGACGATCGCGGCGGGCTGTTCCAGCTGCGCGACGTGCTCGCGGCCGATCCGTCGCTGTCGCCGATGGAAATCTGGTGCAACGAGTCGCAAGAGCGCTACGTCATCGCGCTCAAGCCCGAAGGCCTCGAGATGCTCGCCAAGGCCTGCGAACGCGAGCGTTGCCCGTACGCGGTCGTCGGCACCGCGACCGCGCGCCGCCAGCTCGTCGTCGAAGACGCGCTGAGCGGCCAGCCGCCGGTCGACATGCCGATGCCCGTGCTGCTCGGTAAGCCGCCGCGCATGCAGCGCAGCTCGCGCCGCGAGCAGCCGGTCACCGAGCCGCTCGCGACCGCCAATCTCGACTTGAACGAAGCCGCGCGCCGCCTGCTGCAGCTGCCGGGCATCGCCTCGAAGCAGTTCCTGATCACGATCGGCGACCGCACGGTCGGCGGCCTGACCGTGCGCGACCAGATGGTCGGCCCCTGGCAGGTGCCGGTCGCCGATTGCGCGGTCACCGCGACCGGTTTCGAAGCGACCACGGGCGAGGCGATGGCGATGGGCGAGCGCCCGCTGCTCGCGCTGCTCGACGCCGCCGCGTCCTCGCGCATGGCGGTCGGCGAGGCGATCACCAACATCGCTTCGGCCCACATCGCGCAGCTTTCCGACGTGCGCCTGTCCGCGAACTGGATGGCCGCCTGCGGCCAGGGCGACGAAGATGCGCGCCTGTTCGACGCCGTGAAGGCGATCGGTCAGGAACTGTGCCCGGCGCTCGGGATCGCGATTCCGGTCGGCAAGGATTCGCTGTCGATGAAGGCGGTTTGGAGCGAGGACGGCAAGCCGCAGACGCAGGCCGCGCCAGTGTCCGCGATCATCTCGGCCTTCGCGCCGGTGGCCGACGTGCGCAAGACGCTCACGCCGCAGCTGCGCACCGATGCCGGTGCGACGCGCCTGCTGCTGATCGACCTCGGCAACCGCAAGAACCGCCTCGGCGGCTCGGCGCTCGCGCAGGTCTATGGCCAGGTCGGCCAGACGCCGCCCGATCTCGATCATCCCGAGCAGCTCATCACCGCGTTCGACCTGATCCAGTACTTGAACGGCAAGGGCCAGATCCTGGCGCTGCACGACCGCTCGGACGGCGGCCTGTTCGTCACGCTCGCCGAGATGGCCTTCGCGGGGCATTGCGGCTTCACGGCCGATCTCGGTTTCGGCGAAGCCGCAGCCGCGTTGTTCAGCGAGGAACTCGGCTGGGTGCTGCAGGTGCGCGAAGCCGACGCCGAAGCCATCGTGCGTCGCGGCAAGGCGGCCGGCGTCGCGATCACCGACATCGGTCCGGTTGAAGCGAGCGACACGCTGAACTTCACGCGCAACGGCGAGCCGCTGCTGTCGGCCAAGCGCAGCGAGCTGCACAAGCTCTGGGCCGAGACGAGCCATCGCATCGCCCTGCTGCGCGACAACCCCGATTGCGTGCGCGAGGAATTCGACGCGATCGGCGAGACTAGCGATCCGGGCCTGTCGATGTCGCTGAGCTTCGATATCGATGCCGCTCCAGCGGTGTTCACGGCGAAGCCCAAGGTCGCGATCCTGCGCGAGCAGGGCGTCAACGGGCACATCGAGATGGCCTACGCGTTCAACGCGGCCGGCTTCGAATCCGTCGACGTGCACATGTCCGACGTGCTCGAAGGCCGCGTCTCGCTCGATGGCTTCACGGGCCTGGCGGCCTGCGGCGGCTTCTCTTACGGCGACGTGCTCGGCGCCGGCCAGGGCTGGGCCAAGACCATCCTGTTCTCGCAGCGCGGCCGCGACGAGTTCGCGCGCTTTCTGGCCGATCCGCGCAAGTTCGCGCTCGGCGTCTGCAACGGCTGCCAGATGTTCGCCGCGCTCAAGGACATCGTGCCGGGCGCCGCGGCCTGGCCGGCGTTCCGGCGCAACCGCAGCGAGCAGTTCGAGGCGCGCTGGTCGCTCGTCGAAGTGCTCGAAAGCAAATCCGTGCTGTTCGACGGCATGGCCGGCTCGAGGCTGCCGATCGCGGTCGCGCATGGCGAGGGCCGCGCGGTGTTCGACGCCGAGAACGATCTGCGCAAGCTCAAAGCGGCCGGACAGCTGGCGATGCGCTACCTCGACAACCACGGCCGGGTGGCGACGACGTATCCGTTCAATCCGAACGGCTCGCCCGAAGGCATCACCTCGGTCTGCAACGACGACGGCCGCGTGACGATCCTGATGCCGCACGCCGAGCGCACGATCCACGGCGTGACGGGCTCGTGGTGGCCGCAGGCCTTCGCGGGCAAGACGCCGTGGTTCCGCATGTTCCAGAACGCACGCAAGTGGGTTGGCTGAGCTTCGCCTCGCGGACAGCGAAAAGCCGGCGCTGAGCCGGCTTTTTGTTGGGTGACGGGCGCCGATCGGCGGCGCTGCGCCTAGGGTGCCGGCGGCTGGGCGGGGCCCGCGGCCGCGGGTTCGGTCGCCGGAGGCGCGTCGGTCACGGCAGCCGGCTCCTCGTCCTCGTCTTCGAAATCCATGTCCTCGGGCGGCGGATTGCCGTCGAACACCAGCGCGCGGCGGCGTTCGAGATAAGCGGTGCGGAAAAAGACGTAAGGGTCGAGCTGCTCGTTGATCATGTTGTCGGCTCCGAGCAGCTTGGAGCGGCTGTCGACGAAATTGACGCCGGTCAGCGCGATGCGCTCGGGCCAGGTTACGTTGTCGACGTATTGCAGAATCTCGGTCCAGTTGTCGCCGACGCGGCCGACCAGATCGCGATTGGTGGTCGGCCCGAGCAGCGGCAACATCAGATACCAGCCCTGGCCCACGCCCCAGCGCCCGAAGGTCTGGCCGAGATCCTCGTTGTTGCGCGGCAGGCCCTGGCCGGTCGCCACGTCGATCAAACCCGCGAGGCCGATCGTGGTGTTGAGCACGAAGCGCAGCGTGTCCTTGCCAGTCTGCTTGAACTTGGCCTGCAGCAGGTCGTTGACGATGGTCGTCGGGTAGAACAGGTTGTCGAAGAAGTTGCTGACGCCCTTGCGCGCGGTCGCCGGCAGCACCTTGGTGTAGCCGACCGCCACCGGGCGCAGCACGTACTTGTCAGCCTTCTGGTTGAACGTGAAGATCGGCCGGTTGATGCGCTCGAGCGGATCGGACGGATCGTAGGTGGGCGAATGCGCGCAACCCGTCAGCGCGAGCGTCGCGAGCATCAGCGCCGCGAGCCGGCGCGCAGTCCCTTGCAGCATGCTTTGCATCGAATCCCCCCAAAACGCGTCGCGGTCAGACGATCGCGAAAACCTCGTCGAGCTCGAAGAAGCGCAGCAGACCGCGTGCTTGTTCGTTGGCGTTGATGACCTCGAGCTTCTGCCCGCCCCGGGTGTTGCGGCGCGCGAGCTCGAGCAGAAAAGCCGCGCCCGCGCTGTCGATGCGCGGGCAACGGCTCATGTCGATGGTAGTGCCCTGCAGCTTTGGCAGATTGCCGAGCTGCTTGGGCATCGAGCCCAGGCTCAGCTCGCCGTCGATGACCGCGGTCGACATCAGGGCTTGGCCCCTTCCGGCGGCGCAACGACCTGCTGGCCGGATTCGAGCTTCTGGATCACCGCGTCGAGGCTCGAGGCCTTGACCTGCGCGGCGACCTGGCTGCGGAAATTGGTGACCAGCGAAATGTTCTCGACCTTGATGTCGACGACCTTCCAGTCGGACCCGGCCGGCTTCTGGCGCATGTCGAAGGCCACCGCCACGGGCGGCGCGTCGGGGCGGATCAGCTTGGTGTTGACGGTGGCGCGGTCGGCGCCGTCGGCGATCTTGGCCGGCTGGATCTCGGCCTTCACGCTGTCGGCGTATTGCAGCAGCGCGTCGGCGTAGGAGTTGATCAGCATCTTCTTGAACGCGGATTCGAAACGCGTGCGCTGATCGGGCGTGGCCGTCCGGTAGTTCTGCGCAAGGATCGTCTGGGCGATGTACTTGGTGTCGAAATACTGCGTCACGCGCGAATCCACCATCTGGTAGAACGCGGGCTTGTCGGCCTGGTACTTGGCCTTGTTCTGCGAGATGTCGGCCTGCAGCGTTCCCTGCGCGGTCTTGATGACCTCATCCGGCGCAACCGGCGCGGCGACGGCCGCGACTGTGGCAACGGCGATCGAGGCGGCCGAGAACAGCAGGGACATTCGGGGAAAGAGGCGTTTCATGGTTTGGCTCCTGCGGGCGCGGTGCCCGGCTTGATGGAATCCGCGAGTTTGCCGATGGCGTCCGCGAGCTTGTCGTCCTTGGGCCCGGCCTGGTTGGCCAGGAACTGGCCGATCAGGTTTTCGAGCACCAGCGCGCTCTGCGTCAGCTGAACCTTGCTGCCCTGCTTGAGCACGTCCTCGGAACCACCGGGTTCGAAGCCGAGGTACTGCTCGCCGAGCAGGCCGGCGGTCAGAATCTTGACGTTCGAGTCTTCGGGGATGTTGTTGTAAGTCTGCGAAATGTCGATGGCGACGTCGGCCTGGAAGGTCTGCGGGTTGATCTTGATCTCGCGGACCCGGCCGATCTTCACACCGGCCATGGTCACCGCGGCACCCGGTTTCAGACCGCCGATGTTGTCGAAGGTTGCGGTGACCCGGTAGACCGAATCGCCATTGCCGACGGTGTCGAGGCTGGCGACGCGGAAGGTCATGACGAACACGGCCGCCACGCCGAGGCAGACGAAGAAACCGACGACGATTTCGAGCGCTCTTGATTGCATGAAGCTTTCCTTCGCTACGCTAGGGATGCGGTTGTTAATTGAACATGAATGCGGTGAGGATGAAGTTCAGCGCCAGGATCGCCAGCGAGGACACCACCACCGTCGAAGTCGTGGCCCGCGAAACGCCTTCGGCGTTCGGCGCGGCCGTGTAACCCTGATAGACCGCGATCCAGCTCACCGTGAAGCCGAACACCACGGTCTTGAGCAGGCTCTGCCAGATGTCCTTGACCTCGACTGAGCCACGGATCGCCGACCAGTAGCTGCCCGCGTCGACGCCGAGCAGCTCGACGCCGATCGCATGGCCGCCGGCGACGCCGATCGCCATGACCTCGAAGATCATCGTCAGCAGCGGCAGCGCGATGAG
The DNA here is from genome assembly GCF_058783045.1 of Hydrocarboniphaga sp. FW305-C-57. Taxonomy (NCBI): domain Bacteria; kingdom Pseudomonadati; phylum Pseudomonadota; class Gammaproteobacteria; order Nevskiales; family Nevskiaceae; genus Hydrocarboniphaga; species Hydrocarboniphaga sp. FW305-C-57. The sequence continues at coordinate 143,377 of NZ_JBYSYG010000009.1, forward strand.
CCCGGCCAGGAAGCGCGGGGCGACGATGCGCTCGATCGGGTCGATCGCCATCATCTCCATCGCCGACAGCTGGTCGGTGGCGCGCATGAGGCCCAGTTCGGCGGCCAGCGAGGAGCCCGCGCGGCCCGCGAACAGCAGCGCGGTCACCACGGGGCCGAGTTCGCGAATCACCACCAGCGCGACGAACACGCCGAGCGATTCCGAAGCACCGAAGCGCGACAAGGTGCGATAGCCCTGCAGCGCGAGCACCATGCCGATGAACACGCCCGAGATCACGATGATGATCAGCGAGAGCACGCCGAGCATGTAGAGCTGGCGTGTGATCAGGCCCGGCTTGAGCAGCGATTTCGGCAGCGAAACGAGCACCGAGAACAGGAAGAACATCGAACGCCCGAGCCCGGCGAAAAACTCCGAGATGACGTGGAACAGCTTGCTCATCGGCGGCCTCCGATCAGGTCGTCGGCATAGCTCGCCGCAGTCTTGTACTGGAAGGCGATCGGACCGTCGGGCTCGCCCTTGAGGAACTGCTGCACGAAAGCCGAATCCGAAGCGCGGATCTGGTCGGGCGTGCCCTGGCCGAGCACCTTGCCGCCCGATACCACGTAGGCGTAGTCGGCGATCGAGAGCACTTCGTTGATGTCGTGCGAGACCACCACCGAGGTCAGCCCGAGCGATTCGTTGAGAGTGCGGATCAGGCGGATCAGCACGCCCATGCTGATCGGGTCCTGGCCCGTGAACGGCTCGTCGTACATGACCATGTCGGGATCGAGCGCGATGGCGCGCGCGAGCGCGGCGCGGCGTGACATGCCGCCCGAGAGCTGGTCCGGATACAGGTCGCGCGCCCCGCGCAGGCCGACGGCCTGCAGCTTCATGAGCACGAGGTCGCGGATCATCGAGGCCGGCAACTGGGTGTGTTCCTGCAGCGGGTAGGCCACGTTCTCGAACACGGTCAGATCGGTCAGCAGCGCGCCGTTCTGGAACAGCAGGCCCATGCGCTTGCGCAGCGTGTAGAGATCGCGACGGCCGAGCTTGTGCACGTCGGTGCCGTCGAACTCGACGGTGCCGGCGCTCGGGCGCCACTGGCCGCCGATGAGCCTCAACAAGGTGGTCTTGCCGGTGCCGGACGGACCGAGGATGGCGGTCACCTTGCCGCGCGCGATGTCCACGTCGATCCCTTGATAGATCACGCGGCTACCTTGCTTGAAGTGCACGCCACGGCAACGCACCAGCACATCGGTTGGAGCTGTAGTCGAGTTCATCGCGTTCTTAGGTTTCGAAACCGTGGGCGGTCGCGGTCACTGGTCGGTCACGCTGGCCCGTCAAGCGGCGTATTGTAGGTGGATTACCGCTTGCACGTGAGAAACGCTCCCAATGAATGACGCCATACGCCTCATGGCGACCAGCGTGTGCCTGCTCTCGCTGACCCTGACCGCCTGCGCAGCCCGGCCACGCGAGGAGACGGTCGCCAAGGCCGATCGGCCTCCGGCCTGCAAGCTCACACGCAACGTGCAGGCGGCCGGTCCGCAATCCGAAGGGCATCCGCCGCGCTGCGCCGACAGCTTCGATGCGGGCAAGCTTCCGGGAAGCGCGATCGCGCCGATCATGCTGCCCTGAAACTGAGCGGCCACTTAGCTTTGGGCCGGCTCGGGGCGCGTTGAGGCGAGTTCGGCGATCAGGCTGTCGGTCAGGTCGCGGCGCACCTCGTCGATACCGGGCCCGCCGAGTTCGCGTATCTGAGTCACGCGCAGTCCCTTGTATCCACAGGGATCGATGCGGGTGAACGGCTCCAGGTCCATGTCGGTGTTGAGCGCGAGCCCGTGATAGCTGCGGCCGCGGCTCACGCGCAGGCCCAGCGAGGCGATCTTCGATCGCACGCCGCCGACGTCGACGTAAACCCCGCGCGCATCCGGATCGCCGTAAGCCTGGATGCCGTAGCGCGCGAGCGTGGCGATCACCGCGGCCTCGATGCGCTCGACCAGTGAACGCACGCCGTAGCCGAGGCGATGCAGGTCGACCAGCACGTAGACGACGATCTGGCCGGGGCCGTGATAGGTGGCCTGGCCGCCGCGGTTGCTGCGGACCACCGGGATCTCGCCCGGCGCGAGCAGGTGTTCGTCGCGGCCGGACTGGCCCTGCGTGAACACCGGCGGGTGTTCGAGTACCCAGAGCTCGTCGGGCGTTTCGGGCGTGCGCGATTCGGTGAAGGCGCGCATCGCCTGCACCGTGCTCTCGTATTCCGAGAGCCCGTCCAGGCGCCGGATCAGCGGCGCCGGGACTTCGATGCCGGCGATCTCAGGCACCCCCCGCCCACCACAGGCGGATCGAATCGATCAGGCGCGTGAACAGACCGCCTTCGGGCACCGCCTTGAGCGCGACCAGCGGCTCGGTGCGGATCAGCTTGCCGTCGAGGCTGATGGCGATGCTGCCGACGACCGCGCCCGGCGCGATCGGGGCGATGGCCTGGGCGGTGATCTGCGGCTGCATCTGGATGCGCTCCTTGGCGCCACGCGGCAGGCTCAGCGAGACCGGCTGCAGCGTGCCGACCGGCACGCTGTCTTCGGTGCCCTTGTAGGCCGTCACCGTGCTGATCGGGTTGTTCGGGCCGAGCAGAGTCGCAGTTTCGAAGAAGCGGTAGCCGTAGTTGAGCAGCTCGAGGCTGGCCTGCTCGCGGTAGGCCCAGGTCTTGGCGCCCATCACCGCGACGATCAGGCGGCGGCCGTTGCGGTTGGCCGATGACAGCAGGCAGTAGCCCGCGGCATTGGTGTGGCCGGTCTTGATGCCGTCGACACTCGGGTCCTTGTTGAGCAGGCCGTTGCGGTTGGGCTGCGGCTTGGCGATCTTGTACTTGAACTCGCGCTCCGAGTAGATCTTGTAGTCCTCGGGAAAGTCGCGGATCAGCGCGCGGCCGAGCAGGGCGAGATCGCGCGCGGTGGTGTAGTGATCGGGGTCGGGCAGGCCGCTGGCGTCGACGAAGTGGCTGTTCTTGAGGCCGAGCTTGGCCGCGTACTGGTTCATGAGCTCGGCGAAGGCCGACTCGCTGCCGGCGATGTGCTCCGACAGCGCGATGCTCGCGTCGTTGCCGCTCGCGATGATGATGCCGCGCAGCAGGTCGATGATCTTCACGCGGCTGCCGACGTCGAGAAACATGCGCGATTCGGAGCTGTCGATGCCCTGCTTCCAGGCCTTCTCGCTGATCAGCGCCTCGTCGTCGTAATGCAGGCGGCCCTTCTTGATCTCGTCGAAGGCGACGTAGGTCGTCATGACCTTGGTGATGCTCGCCGGCTCGACGCGCGCGTCGGGCTCGTTGGCCACCAGCAGGTCGCCGCTCGCGTAGTCTATGACCGCGTAGGACTTGGCGTCGATGGTCGGCGGTTCGGGAATCTTGTCGAGCTGCGCGTAGGCACACAGCGGAGTGGACAGCAGGGCGGCGGCGAGGAGGAGTTTCTTCATTGATCCGGGCGTGTGAGGGGGAGAGAGGCGCTTGAACCTAGGCTTTAAGCGCTCGGATGTGCGGCGAGGCGTCGCCGGCGTTTCGAAATTTTAACGCAAGCCTCAGTAGTGAACCGGGATCGAGGCGAAACCGCCCGATCCGAGCCTGCCCTTGGCGGCCTTGAGCCTGGCCTCGTCGGCGAACGGCCCGACGATCACGCGGTGGATCGGCGCGCCATGGAAGACCCCCTCGCGGACCTCGGCGTTCTTGAAGCCGATCTTGTGGATCTCCTTGAGCAGGGCGTTGGCGTTGACCGGATCGGAATAGGCGCCGACCTGCAGATAGTTCGAGGCGCCGGCCGGCGGCGGCTGGGCGAGTTCTTCGAGGGTTCCGACCGGCGGTGGCAGCGGCTCGCCGGGCACGATCGCCTCGAGCTCGACCATCGCCGGGCCGCCGAGCAGATCGAGCTTGGTCGCGGCCGCGTAGGACAGGTCGATCACGCGCTCCTTGTGGAACGGCCCGCGATCGTTGATGCGCACGACCACGCTCTTGCCGTTGGTCAGGTTGGTCACGCGGGCGTAGGTCGGCAGCGGCAGCGTCTTGTGCGCCGCCGTCATCTTGAACATGTCGAAGGGTTCGCCGCTGCTGGTCTTGCGGCCCTGGAACTTGCGTCCGTACCACGAGGCCAAGCCCATTTCGCGGAAGCCGCGCGCCGATTCGAGCGGGCGATAGGTTTCGCCGAAGACTTCGTAACTCTCGGGATTGCCGTAGCGGCTCTTGGGTTCGGGCTGCGGAACCGCGTCGGGCAGTTCGGAGAGGTTCGGCGGAATGTCGGCCTTGGCGGGCGGACCGTCGACGAGGATCGGCGGAGCCGCCGGCTCGGCTGGCACCACGCGCGACTTGGAAGGCGCAGGGCGCGGGGTCTTGCGCGTCGGACCCGGAGCGCAGGCGGCGAGCGCGAGCACGCTCAGCAGCAGCAACAGGTTTCGCAGGGCGCTTGGGAAGGCGAAAGGCGGCATCACGGGCTCTGCTGATCGAGCCGCGCGGCCTCGGCCGTCATCGCGCGCGCCAGCTGGCTCACGGTCATGGCGTAGAACACGCGCGGGTTGTAGGTCATGACCGAGTAGAAGTTGGGCAGGGCGATCCAGTATTCCTTGTTCGCCGAGCCAGCCGGATCGAGCTGCAGCTCGAGCAGGCCCACGGCCATGTCGGCCGGCAGCTTGACCGCCGGGATCACTCCGGCCTGCTGCAGCTCGCGCACCGAGTAGGCGACGTTCTTGCCGTTGCGCTCGATGCGCTCGGCCAGCGTTCCCTTGATCGTCGCCGGCACGATCAACGGCTCGCCGCGGCGCCAGGCCAGCTGCGGGCGATAGTCGTTGAAGTAGCGCGCGATGCTGCCGATCGCGTCGGCCGCGCTCCAGAGGTCGCGCTTGCCGTCACCGTCGAAGTCGACCGCGAGCTTGCGATAGTTGCTCGGCATGAACTGCGCCCAGCCCATCGCCCCGGCGTACGAGCCCTTGAGCGATTCGGGCGCAAAGCCGAAATCGCGGCAGAACACGAAGTATTCGGTCAGCTCGGAGAAGAAGAAGGCGCTGCGCGTGGGGTGATCGAAGCCCTGGGTCGCCAGCGCGTCGAGCACGCGGGCGCCGCCGGTGATGCGGCCGAAATTGGTTTCCAGGCCGAGCACGCCGGCGATCACGCCGGGCGGAACTCCGTATTCCATCTCGGCGCGCGCGAGCAGCTCGCGGTTGTCAAGCATGAACTGGGCCCCGCGCTTGATGCGCAGGGCGTCGACGCGCTTGGTCGAGTAGGTGCTCCAGGTCTCGGTGCGCTCGGGCGCCTTCTGCTCGGCCTCGATCAGCGACGGAATCGTCTGCGCGCTGACCAGCGCCTGCTGCACCTGCGCGAGTTCGGCAGCGGAAAAGCCATGCTGGGCCGACAGCAGCTGCAGCAGGCGTGCCGCCTGCGGATGGCCGGAATAATCGGCCCCGGCACCCGAGGTGATCGTCAGGCCGACGAAAAAAGTGAGGCGACGCAGTCCCTTGCGCATCAGCTGGCGAGTAGTTTCCGATGGGTTTGTATGGACATGAGCATACCGAAGCCGGCCAGCATGCTCACCATCGAGGTGCCGCCATAGCTCACCAGCGGCAGCGGAACGCCCACCACGGGCAACAGGCCGATGACCATGCCCATGTTGATGAACACGTAGACGAAGAAGGTCAGCGACAGCGCACCGGCGAGCAGGCGCTGGAAGGTGTCCTGGGCGCGGAACGCGATGTAGAGCCCGCGACCGACGATGGCCAGATACAGCCCGAGCAGGAACATCACGCCCATCAGGCCGAGCTCTTCGGAATACACCGCGAAGATGAAGTCGGTATGCGATTCGGGCAGGAAGTCGAGCTTGGCCTGGGTGCCATTGAGCCAGCCCTTGCCGAACAACCCGCCCGAGCCGATCGCGATCTTGCTCTGGGTGATGTGGTAGCCGGTGCCGAGCGGGTCGGATTCGGGATCGAGGAAAGTCAGCACGCGCTGGCGCTGGTAGTCGTGCAGGCGCGTCCACAGCACCGGGGCCGCCGCCGCGATCGCGCCGATCGCGCCGAGGATCCAGCGATAGCCCAGTCCGCCGAAGAACAGCGCGAAGCCGCCCGCCGCGAGGATCAGCATGCTGGTGCCCAGGTCGGGCTGCACCGCGACCAGGCCGGTCGGGACGCCGATCATCACCAGGGTCAGCGCAATGGTTTTGACGCTCGGCGGCAGCGGCTGGCCGTGCAGGAAGCTCGCCACCGCGAGCGGCATCGCGAGCTTCATGAACTCAGCCGGCTGGAAGCGGATGAAGCCGAAGTCGAGCCAGCGCTGGGCGCCCTTGGCGTGGTCGCCGAGCAGCAGCGTCAATACCAGCAGCAGGGCCGAGAAGCCGTAGAACCACGGCGCCATCGCGCGGTACATCTCGGGTGTCGCCTGCGCCGCGATCGCCATCACGCCCATGCCGAGCAGCAGGCGCTCGGCCTGGTTGACGACCTGCGGCATCGAATGCCCCGAGGCCGAATACAGCACCACGAGCCCGACCAGCGAGGTGACGCACAGCAGCGTCATGAGCCACAGGTCGATATGCAGGCGGCCGAACCATTCCGACAGGCCGGGCTGCGGCGGACGCGACGAGGTCAGCGGTTGCAGCAAGGGGTTCATTGGACGGTCGGGTTGGCGCCGGATGCGGGTGCGGCGGGAGCCGGAGGGACGATGTCGTCCTCCTCTTCGCCATCCGGATTCGACGGCGCGCTGCCCGGGGGCAGCGGCGGCGCGGCGACCGCTGGCGTCGGCGTGCCCGCCGTGGAACCCGGCGGACGATAGCGGATTTCGCCGAGCAGGTACTGGTCCATGATCTGCCGCGCCACCGGGCCGGCCACCGATGCTCCGTGGCCGCCATGCTCGGCGATCAGGCCGACCGCGATCTGCGGGTTGTCGGCCGGGGCGAAGGCGATGAACAGCGCGTGGTCGCGCAGGTGCAGCGGCAGCGATTCCTGCGTCGGCGCCACTTTCTCGTCCTGCTTGAGTCCGGCGACCTGGGCCGATCCGGACTTGCCGGCGACCGTGTACGGAGCGTCCTTGAACACCGAGAAGCCGGTTCCGCCCTGGGTCTGGGTGACCTGCTGCATCGCGTAGACCACGGTTTCCCAATCGGCCTTGTGCTTGTTGAGGATCGGATCGAGCGGCTCGGGGGTGATTTCGCGGGTTTCGAGCGTGATCGGGTCCTGGATCGCGCGCACCAAGTGCGGCTTGAAGCCGCCGCCGCGCATCGCCATGCGCGCGGTGATCTGCGCGAGCTGCATCGGCGTCACCGTCATGTAGCCCTGGCCGATGCCGACGTTGAGCGTCTCGCCCGGATACCAGCCTTCCTTTCGCACGCGCTGCTTCCACTCGCGCGAGGGCAGCAGGCCGCCTTTTTCGAGCGGCAGGTCGATCTCGGTCGAGCGCCCGAGCCCGAACTGGTCGAGGAAGCTGTGGATGCGGTCGATGCCCAGATTGATCGCGACGTTGTAGAAATAGATGTCGCAGGAGCGCGCGACCGCCCCGGCCATGTCGAGCGAGCCATGTCCCGAACGGCGCCAGCAGCGGTACTTGCGCGAGGAATTCGGCAGCGACATCTGGCCGCCGCAGAACTCGTGGTGATGGGCGTCGACGACGTCGTATTCGAGCCCGGCCAGCGCCATGAACGGCTTGATCGTCGAGCCCGGCGGATAGGTGCCCTGCAGCGCCCGGTTGTAGAGCGGCCGCGCCGGGTCGGCCAGCAGCGCCTTGTAGGTCTTGGCGTCGATGCCTTCGCCGAACAGGTGCGGGTTGAAGCCCGGCTTGGACACCATCGCGATGACCTCGCCGTTGCGCGGGTCGATCGCGATCACTGCGCCGTTGTAGTCGCCGAGCGCGGTTTCGGCGACCAGCTGCACCTTGGCGTCGAGCGACAGCACGAGGTTGCGACCCGGCGTGCCCTGCTGGTAGTCGAGCTCGCGCAGCGGCCGGCCGTAGGCGTTGGCCTCGATGACCTTGGCGCCCGGTTCCCCGCGCAGCTCGTTCTCGTGCGACTTCTCGATGCCGACCTTGCCGATCTGCGAGAGCCCGCGATACGAGGCTTCGGCAACGTTCTTGTACTCGTCCTCGGTGATGCCGCCGACGTAGCCGACCACGTGCGCGGCGGTGCCGGCCAAGGGGTAGCTGCGCGTGAGGCCGGCGGTGACGTCGACGCCGTCGAAGTCGTAGCGGTTGACCTCGAAGCGGGCCACTTCTTCCAGCGAAAGATTGGTGCGCAGCGGCACGCCGCGATAGCGCGGCGATTTGCGCACGCGGTCCTTGAAGCGGGCGATTTCGGTGTCGTCGAGATGCACGAGTCTGGACAGGCGCTTGAGCGTGTCGTCGAGCTTGCCGGTGATCTGCTCGGGCACGATCTCGAGCACGAAGGCCGGCGTGTTCTGCGCGAGCACCGCGCCGTTGCGGTCGTAGATGAGCCCGCGCACCGGCGCGACGGCGGACAGCCGCATGCGGTTCTGGTCGGCGCGCGTCGAGTAGTAGTCCTGCTGCAGCACCTGCAGGTTGAACAGCCGGAACAGCAGCAGCGCGGCCATCGCCAGGCAGGCGATCGCGGCCACCAGCGTGCGCGCACCGAAGGTCTGCTTCTCGCGGTAGAGATCCTTGATCTTGTCGTGACGACTCATGTGCCCCGTGCCGTCACCGATGGCTTAGACGATGCCTGCATCGACCGTGTCGAACCCGAGCGGGTTCACTCTTCCTGGCGCCGGTTGCGACGCCGCACGTAACCGTCGATCAGCGCGTAGATCAGCGGCCAGAACATGGTCGTGGCGATCACCGGCATCCAGCGCAGCCACGGGTCGGAGCGGTGATGGGCGACGCCGTCGATCCAGAACATCAAAAAGGCATAGAGCGCCCACAGCGGAATCAGCCCGACCGTCGATTGCCAGAGCGGGAACATGGCGAACAGCCCGCGCAGCTTGATGACCAGATAGGTCAGCAGCACGAAGCCCAGCGCATGCTGGCCGAACACCGCATTGAGCAGCACGTCGAGCACGATGCCGAACAAGAACGCGGCGAGCAGCACCGGAACGCGCGGCTCGGACAGGGCCCAGTACGACAGCACGAGCGGAATCCACAGCGGTCGGAACGGGGCGATACCCTCGGGCAAGCCGACCAGTTGCAGCATCAGGGCCAGCAGCAGGCTGATCCAGAAGCCCAGATGGGGAGCGGTACGGCTGGTCATCAGCGCGGATTCGCCGCCGGTTTCTTGGAGTCCTGTTGCGCAGGGGCAGGTGCGGAGTTCGTCGCTGCGGGCTTGCCGGGCGTCGCAGTGGCCGGGGCTGCCCGCTTGGTCGTGCTAGGAGCCGCCTGCTGCGGCGACGCAGGCTGCGGCGCGGCGGTGGCGCCGGTTTCGGGTTTGGCCGGCGCCGGCTTGGCTGGAACGGGCTCGAGGCTTTCGCGGGCGGTCGGCTCGGCCTTGCCGGCTTCAGGCAAGGTGACGAGCGTCTCGCTGTCGGTTTCGCGGTTCTCGCTCCAGACCAACAGCGCCTGGCGGCCCTGGTTGAGCTTGGCCGTCGGGTAGGCGAGCGCTTCTTTGAAGTGCTCGCCGGGGTTGTGCTTGACCTCGTAGACGCGGGCCACCGGATAGCCGGCCGGGAAGCGGCCGCCGAGCGCCGACGACACCAGCAGATCGCCTTTCTGGATGTCCGCGTTGCCGGGCAGAAACGGCAGCCGCAGCGCCTGGCCATCGCCGACGCCGACCGCGATCGTCTGCAGCCCGGTGCGGTTGTTCTCGACCGGAATGCCGTGGTCCGGATCGGTGATCAGCAGGCCCACCGACGTGGTCGGGTTGACCTGCACGATCTGCCCCATGACGCCGCTCGCATCGACCAGCGCCTGGCCGCGGTAGACGCGGTCGCGGGCGCCCTTGTTGAGCGTGATCTGGTGCGCGTACGGGTCCTGGTTGGCCGCGATGATCTCGGTAATCAGCACCGACTCCTGCAGCGCCTTGGCCGAGGCGAGCAGCTCGCGGATGCGGCGATTCTCGGTTTCGAGGGCATCGAACTTCTGCAGCTGGGCTTCGAGTTCGAGCTGGCGGTTGCGCAGCCGGGTGTTTTCCTCGGCGAGCTGCTCGCGGCTGTCGAAATAGCTCGTGGCGTCCTGCAGATGCTGCGGAGTCGAGGCGACCCAGAGCAGCGGCGCGAGCGCCCAGGCCAGGGTTTCGCGGGTCGATTCGAGGCGATCGGTCTGGAAGTCGGCGAAGATCAGCCCGCCGCAGATCAGCAGCAGCGCGAAGGCCCGCAGGCCCAGACCCGGTCCCCGAGGGAACAGATGGTCACGATGGTCGACGCTCAGGGTGTTCAAAGCTCGCGCCTTCCGCAATTTTGTACAACAAGTAATAACTGCCGCGCAGCATAGTCGCAGCTTTCCGCCGATGGCAACGTGGTTTTGCCATCGCCGAACCCTCGAGTTGACGAGCGGTTCGGTGGAGGGCCGACCTTGTGATTATTTTGCGGATAAAAAAACGGACGCAACAGCAAAATCACATCCGTGCAGTCATCAATCGAGGTTGTAGAAGTCGCCCTGGCGATCGAGCATGTCGAGCACCATGCCGCCGCCGCGGGCCACGCAGGTCAGCGGATCGTCGGCGATGATGACCGGCAGGCCGGTTTCCTCGGAGATGAGCTTGTCGAGGTCGCGCAGCAGGGCGCCGCCACCGGTCAGCACGATGCCGCGCTCGGCGACGTCGGAGCCGAGTTCGGGCGGCGTACGCTCGAGCGCCTGCTTCACGGCCTTGACGATGCCGGCGAGCGGCTCCTGCAGGGCGTCGAGGATCTCGTTGGAGTTCATCGTGAAGTTGCGCGGCACGCCGGCGGCCAGATGGCGGCCGACGACGTCGATTTCCTGCACCTCGTGGCCCGGGAAGGCGGTGCCGATTTCCTGCTTGATGCGCTCGGCGGTCGATTCGCCGATTAGCATGTTGTACTGGCGGCGCACGTACGAAACGATGGCCTCGTCGAACTTGTCGCCGCCGATGCGGACCGATTCGGCGTAGACGATGCCGTTGAGCGAGATGACCGCCACTTCCGAGGTGCCGCCGCCGATGTCGACGACCATCGAGCCGCGGGCGTCGCCGATCGGGATGCCGGCGCCGAGCGCGGCGGCGATCGGCTCTTCGATCACGTAGACCTTGCGGGCCCCGGCGTTCTCGACCGATTCACGGATCGCGCGGCGCTCGACCTGGGTCGAGCCGTACGGAACGCAGACCACCACACGCGTCATCGGACGCATCATGCGGCCCTTCTGCACCTTGCGGATGAAGTGCTGCAGCATCTTCTCCGTCACGGTGTAGTCGGCGATCACACCGTCGCGCAGCGGGCGGATGGTGCTGATGTTGGTCGGCGTGCGACCGAGCATCTTCTTTGCATCGATACCGACGGCCTCGATCTTCTTGGCTCCGCGGGCGTCGAGGCGGATGGCGACGACCGAAGGCTCATTGAGCACGATGCCTTCGTCGCGAACGTAGACCAGGGTATTGGCCGTACCGAGATCGATGGAAAGGTCGTTAACGAATAGGCGGCGGACGGCGTCGAACATCGGCAGGGGTCGGCTTGGTAATGAGGAACGTTGGAATCAGTGATCAGGCTCTGCAGCGAGGCAAAGCCCAAGCATCCTTGCTTTGGATTATTGGCCGGTGCCGATCAGGTCATCGACGAGCCGATCAAGTAAGATTGCGACGAGCGCAGCACTATAAACGAAGTTGAAATTTATACCACGGAAACAAGATCCCCAACGATGAGCCTCAGTGCAGATCAAATCCGTCAGGTCGCGCATCTCGCGCGCCTGGAACTCAAGCCCGAACAGACCGAGGCCTACGCGCAGCAGCTGTCGAACATCATGACGCTGGTCGATCAGCTTTCGAAGGTCGATGCCTCGCAGGTCTCGCCGATGGCGCATCCGCTCGACATGCATCAGCGCCTGCGCCCGGACGCGGTCACCGCGCCGAACCTGCGCGAACAGTTCCAGGCCATCGCACCGGCCACCGAGAACGGGCTCTACCTCGTTCCGAAGGTCATCGAATAAAACAGCTGGGAGACGAGAGACGGGAGACGGGAGACGCAGGGCAGCTTGCGTTCACGTCTCCCGTCTCCCGTCTCCCGTCTCCCGGGAAAGACATGCACACACTCAGCATCAAACAGCTGTCCGAAGGCCTTCGCGCCAAACGGTTTTCCTCGCGCGAGCTCACGCAGCACTTCCTCAAGCGCATCGAAACGCTTGATCCGCAACTGAATAGCCTGATTACCGTCACCGCCGACCGCGCGCTGGCGCAGGCCGATGCGGCCGATGCGCGGCTGGCTTCGGGCAATGCCACCGATCTGACCGGCATCCCGCTCATCCAGAAGGATATTTTCTGCACGCTGGGCGTTCGCACCTCGTGTGCTTCGAAGATGCTCGACAAGTTCATCGCGCCCTACGACGCGACCATCGTCGAGAAGCTCGATGCGGCCGGCATGGTCATGCTCGGCAAGGCCAACATGGACGAGTTCGCGATGGGCTCGTCGAACGAAACCAGCTGGTACGGCCCGGTCAAGAACCCCTGGGATACGCAGCGCGTGCCGGGCGGATCGTCGGGTGGTTCGGTGGCTGCGGTCGCGGCCGGTCTCGCGCCGATCGCCACCGCGACCGACACCGGCGGCTCGATCCGCCAGCCCGCGGCGCTGACCAACCTGACCGGCATCAAGCCGACCTACGGCCGGGTGTCGCGCTACGGCATGATCGCCTTCGCCTCAAGCCTAGACCAGGCCGGCGTCGTCGCGCGCTCGGCCGAGGATTGCGCGGGCGTGCTGCAGGCGATGTCGGGCTTCGATGTTCGCGACTCCACCAGCGTCGACCGTCCGGTCGACGACTACGTCGGCGCGCTGGGCCGTGACATCAAGGGCCTGCGCATCGGCCTGCCGAAGGAATACTTCGCCGAGGGCCTGGCGCCGTCGAGCCGAGAGCGCATCGACCAGGCGATCGAGACCTTCAAGAAGCTCGGTGCGACGTTCACGGAAATCTCGCTACCCAATTCGCCGCTGTCGGTGCCGACCTATTACGTCGTCGCGCCGGCCGAGGCGAGCTCCAACCTCGCGCGCTTCGACGGCGTGCGCTTCGGCCACCGAGCCGAGGGCGTGAAATCGCTCGAAGAGCTGTACAAGCGCAGCCGTGGCGAAGGCTTCGGCGCCGAGGTGCAGCGCCGCATCATGATTGGCACCTACGTGCTGAGCCACGGCTACTACGACGCCTACTACCTGCAGGCGCAGAAGGTTCGCCGGCTCATTTACGAAGACTTCCGCCGCGCGTTCGAGAGCGTGGACCTCGTGCTCGGCCCGACGGCGACCGACGTCGCCTTCAAGCTCGGCGAGAAATCCGACGATCCGGTGTCGATGTATCTCAACGACATCTACACGATCGCGGCCAACCTCGCGGGCATTCCGGCCATGTCGCTGGGCTGCGGCTTCGTCGACGGCCTGCCGGTCGGTTTCCAGCTGATGGGCAATTTCTTCGACGAGGGCCGCCTGCTCAACGCGGCGCACCAGTACCAGCAGGCGACCGACTGGCACAAGCAGTCGCCCGAAGCGTTCAAGTAAGGGTCAAGAGCAATGGGAATTCAGGAAGGCTGGGAGGCCGTCATCGGCCTCGAAGTGCACTGCCAGCTCAGCACGAAATCGAAGATCTTCTCGGGCGCGGCGACCGCCTACGGGGCCGACGTCAACACGCAGGCCGATCCGGTCACGCTCGGCTTTCCGGGCGTGCTGCCGGTGCTCAACGCCGACGCGGTGCAGATGGCGGTCAAGTTCGGCCTGTCGGTCGATGCGCAGATCGCCGAGCGCTGCGTGTTCGCGCGCAAGCACTACTTCTATCCGGACTTGCCGAAGGGCTACCAGATTTCGCAGTACGAGCTGCCGATCGTGTTCAACGGCCATCTCGACATCGAGCTCGGCGACGGTGTGACCAAGCGCATCGGCATCACGCGTGCGCACATGGAAGAGGACGCCGGCAAGTCGCTGCACGAAAACTTCGTCGGCGTGACCGGCATCGACCTCAACCGCGCCGGAACGCCGCTGATCGAGATCGTCTCGGAGCCGGACATCCGCACCGCGGCCGAGGCGGTGGCGTACCTCAAGAAGCTGCATCAGCTCGTCGTCTATCTGGGCATCTGCGACGGCAACATGCAGGAAGGCAGCTTCCGCTGCGACGCCAACGTTTCCGTGCGCCGCAAGGGCACCGAGAAGTTCGGCACGCGTACCGAGACCAAGAACGTCAACAGCTTCCGCTACGTCGAGAAGGCGATCGAGTACGAGATCGAGCGCCAGATCGAGGTGATCGAGTCGGGCGGCAAGATCGTGCAGGAGACGCGCCTGTTCAACCCGGACACGGGCGAGACGCGTTCGATGCGCACCAAGGAAGACGCCAACGACTACCGCTATTTCCCCGATCCGGACCTGCTGCCGGTCGTGGTGACCGCCGCCGACATCGAGCGCATCCGCGCCGAAATGCCCGAGCTGCCCGAAGCCAAGCGCAACCGCTTCGTCGAGCAGTACGGCCTGCCAAAGTACGACGCCGGCGTGCTGACCGCCGAAGCCGCGCTCGCCGATTACTACGAGGCGGTGGTGAAGGCCTCGAAGGCTGACGCCAAGATTTGCGCGAACTGGGTCATCGGCGATCTGCTCGGCCTGCTCAACAAGCAGGGCCTGACGCTCGAGACCTCGCCGGTCGATGCGGCCGCGCTGGCTGGGCTGGTCGCGCGCATCGCCGACAAGACCATCAGCGGCAAGATCGCCAAGGAAGTGTTCGAGGCGATGTTCGCGGGCGAGGGCAGCGCCGACGAGATCATCAAGGCCAAGGGCCTCGTGCAGATCACCGACGAGGGCGCCATCGCCAAGGCCATCGACGAGATCATCGCCAAGAACCCGGGCCAGGTCGCGGAATATCGCGGCGGCAAGGACAAGCTGTTCGGCTTCTTCGTCGGCCAGGCGATGAAGGCGACGCAGGGCAAGGCGAATCCCGAGGCGCTGAATCGCTTGCTGAAGGAAAAGCTGGCGGGTTGAGAAAGCGGCGGATCAGCTGCTGCGCTCGGCCTCTCGAACGAGGGCGTGCCCGAAATCCTCACGTACTACTCGTACGCTCTGGTTTTTGTGCTCCGTCCTCGCGCGACCTGCCTTCGCTCACAACGCTGATTCGCCGCTTTCTTGAGTTCAGCCTTTATCGGTTGCGCCCGCTAAACTGCGCCGCATGACCATCAAGAACCCGCTGCTGAGCTACGCCTTCGACAACCACGTCGCCCACGGGGCGATCGTGCATATCGACGAAGGCGTGGCCGAATTCTTTTCGCACCGTTCGCACTCGCCCGATGTCGCCAGGCTCATGCGCGAGGCGATGGCGGCGATGCCGCTGCTCGCCACGCACCTGCGCTTCGAAGGCCGCATCAACCTGCAGTTCCAGGGTGACCGGCGCATGGAGCTGCTGGTCTCGCAGATCGACCATCACCTCAATGTCCGCACGATGGCCAAGGCGCCGACCGATCTCGCGGGCGGATTCACCGAGCTGCTCTACGGCGGCATCCTGGCGCTGATGCTCGAGCCCGCCGCCGACAACGTGCCGGCGAGCCAGGCCGTCGTGCTGATCGAAGGCGAATCGCTTTCGCAGGCGCTCGAAGGCTATTTCAAGCGCTCCGAGCAGCTGCCGACGCTGCTCAGGCTCGCGGTGCGCGGCGACAAGCTCGCCGGTTTCATGCTGCAGCGCATGCCGCTCGAAAGCGCGCAGGGCAATGAGGCCGACTGGGAGCATCTGCTGACGCTCGCTTCGACGCTCGGCGACGACGAGCTGCTCGACACCGATGGCGAAACCATCCTGCGCCGGCTGTTCGCCGAAGACCCGGTGCGGACCTTCGAGCCGCGTTCGGTCGAAGTGGTCTGCCGCTGCAGCCGCGCGGGCATCTCGCGCATGCTGCTGTCGCTCGGCCAGCAGGAAGTCGACGAGATCCTGCAGGAGCAGGGCAAGGTCAGCGTGACCTGCGAGTTCTGCGGGCAGGAGCACGTGTTCACGCCGCACCAGGCACATGAGCTGTTCAGGGCTGCGGACGAATCGGGGCCGGATTCCGAAGTCCGGCACTAGCCGTCAGCGCAGCTCGAACTCGCAGTCTTCCGGTTCGCAGAAATCGCGGTAGTCGCAGGTCAGCTCGCTGCCGGAGGGCAGGTCGCGCGCGGCGACGTATTCGTTGCGCTCTGCGATCCAGAGCGTGGAAGGCTGATCGGCGTGGTTCATGTAGCGCGAATCGTCGGCGCAGTAGTACATCGCGCCCGTGAGCCGGACTGCGCCGCGGCCGCGGAAGCTGTAGCGCAGCACGCTGTCGCGCATCGGTTCGGGCAGGGCGCGCACCTCGGCGTCGGACATCACCATCACGAAGCGCCAGTCGTAGCGATAGACCGGCTCGCCGGCGCGCAGATCGCGCGCGCAGTACAGGCCCAGGCCCTCGATCGGGCTGCGGTCGACGTAGTGCGGAACCAGCAGCATCAGCTGCGCCTCGCCGCGAGTGCGCGCGTGATGAACGGCAGCACGCCGACTTCGGCGATCAGGTGCCGTTGCAGGGCTTCGGGCAGGTGATCGAAGTCCTCGATCAGGCCGCGGCAGTTCGCCGACTTGCATCCACATTCCAAAGTCCACGAATTGTCTTCCAGCATGGTCGTGGAATAGTCGAAGCTGATCTGCTCGTCCCGGGCGATGTCGCGGACGGCGCGCAGCTCGAGCTCGGCTGTGAGCCCGCCATTCGGATCGCAGGAGTGATTGCAGAACACATGAGGCTCGTCGAGCAGCACGTAACGGTCCAGGTCGACCTGCAGCGGATAGCCCGGCGTGTAGCCCAGGGCGTCGAGCTCGGCGCCCGTATGGCTGCGACCGGTGAAGCGCAGCACCGTCTCGCCCTTGGCGAACGGCCGCGCCGCATAAACGCCGCGGCCGTAACGCGCCGGCGCGACGTAGACCTCGCTGTGGTTTTCGGAACGGGCTGCGGACGGGCTTTCAGCGCTACGCAAGGGCAGGTCTGACATGGATGGCGTCGACGATTGGCAGCGGGAGTTTTCGGAATGAACGCGGACATTATGGGCGCTTTCGGCGTCGCGGTGATCATCGTGATCGCGGCGAAAACCATCGCCTGGCTGGTGCAGAAAAGGCTGCGCAACGCCGGGCTCGTCGACGCGATCTGGGCCTGGACGCTCGGCCTGCTCGCGGCGTTCTATGCGGCCGTCGGCTCGGGTGATGCGGCGCTGCGCCTCGTGCTCGCGCTGATGGGCGCGACCTGGGGCGCGCGGCTCGGCACCCATCTGTTCATCCGCAACTGGGGCAAGCCCGAGGATTTCCGCTACGCGCACTTTCGCCAGAAGTGGGGCGACAAGGCCGACTTCAACATGTTCTGGTTCTTCCAGTTCCAGAACGTCTTCACGCTGCTGCTCTCGTCGATGGCCTTCATTCCGGTAGCCTGGCGAGCCGATGCGCCGCCGGCGATCGGCT
The DNA here is from genome assembly GCF_058783045.1 of Hydrocarboniphaga sp. FW305-C-57. Lineage (NCBI taxonomy): Bacteria > Pseudomonadati > Pseudomonadota > Gammaproteobacteria > Nevskiales > Nevskiaceae > Hydrocarboniphaga > Hydrocarboniphaga sp. FW305-C-57. The sequence goes on from NZ_JBYSYG010000009.1 coordinate 160,877, forward strand.
GGCTGCTCGCGGCCGCGATCTGGTTCGTGTCGGTGGCCGGCGAGGGCCTGGCGGATTCGCAGATGGAGCGCTTCCGCACCGATCCTGCTAACCGCGGCAAGGTCTGCCGCGACGGGCTCTGGCGCTATTCGCGGCACCCGAACTATTTCTTCGAATGCCTGCACTGGCTGGCCTACGTTCCGCTCGCGATCGGTGCACCCTGGGGCTGGATCAGCTTCGGCGCGCCGCTGCTGATGGCCTGGATGCTCACCAAGCTCTCGGGCATGCCGATGCTCGAAGAAGACATGGCCAGGCGTAAACCCGGCTACGCCGACTACATGCGCACGACGAGCGCGCTGGTCCCGCTGCCGCCGAAGTCTTCCTGATTTTCGCTGGACCACCGATAAGAACGAATGAACCTCATCGACTTGTGCGAGCGCGGCCTGATTCCCGATACGCTCACGCGCCTGGGCATGCGCCAGCTCATGCGCCGCCGCCTGAGCGACGAAGCCGCTCATGATGGCGAGCTGCGCTCGCGGCGGTTCAATGATTTTCTGAGCGAGCTGCGCGCGAGCCCGATCGCGATCAACACGCAGGACGCGAACACGCAGCACTACGAAGTGCCGGCCGAATTCTTCCATCGGCATCTCGGGCCGCGGCTCAAGTACTCATGCTGCTTCTATCCGAGCGGACGCGAAACGCTCGCGCAGGCCGAGGAGCAGATGCTCGCGCTCTACGCGCAGCGCGCGCAGCTCGTCGACGGCCAGCGCATCCTCGATCTCGGCTGCGGCTGGGGTTCGCTGTCGCTGTGGCTCGCCGAGCATTATCCGAACTCGCAGATCGTCGGGCTTTCGAATTCGCATGGGCAGCGCGAGTTCATCGAGCGGCGTGCGCGCGAGCGCGGCCTGGGCAATCTGCGCATCGTCACCGGCAACGTCGTCGAATTCGACGAGGCCGATTTCGCGAGTGCCGGCGTCGCGACCGGCTTCGATCGCGTGATCTCGATCGAAATGTTCGAGCACATGAAGAACTACGGCCTGCTGCTCGCCAAGATCGCGCGCTGGCTCAAGCCCGACGGCAAGCTGTTCGTGCACATCTTCGCGCACAAGCTGCTGGCCTATCACTTCGAAGTGCACGGCCAGAGCGACTGGATGAGCCGGTATTTCTTCACGGGCGGCACGATGCCGTCGGAAAACCTGTTGCTGAACTTCCAGGACGATCTGCGCCTCGAGCAGCAGTGGTGGGTCGATGGCCGCCATTACGAAAAGACCTCGAATCACTGGCTCGCCGGCATGGACGCGCACAAGGATGAAATCCTGCGCGTGTTCGCCCCGACCTATGGCGATCAGTCGGCGATCTGGTTCGCGCGCTGGCGCATGTTCTACATGGCCGTGGCCGAGCTGTTCGGCTACGCCGAGGGCAACGAATGGGGCGTTGCGCACTATCGATTTGCCAGGCGATGAAATTTTTCCGTGAGGGAAGCCAATGAAAGCTCTGCTCGTCACCCTGTTCGCCCTCTTCAGCACGCTCGCATTCGCGCAGACCGAACGCTTCTATGGCTACGCCTACGATCTCAAGAGCGGCCGCTATCTGTACACCGAGGTACACGAGCAGACCCTCGAGCGAGGTCGCTGGCTGCGCGGCAGCATTCGCTACTACGATGCGAAGAATCAGCTCATGGGCAGCAAGACACTCGATTTCTCGCGCAATCCGTTCGTGCCGGTCTACGGTTTCGAACTGCCGCCACAGGGCTTTTCGGAAGCGATCCTGTCGGTCGACGGCAACCGCGTGCAGATGCGCAAGACCAAGAAGGGCAAGACCGAGAACAAGACCATCGACATCGGCCAGGACACCGCTGCCGATTCGGGCTTCCACAACTATCTGCTCGCGCATTTCGATGACCTCATGCAGCGCAAACCGTTCGCGTTCCGCTTCGTCGTCGCGGGCAATCTCGATGCGTACAGCTTTCGCGCCAAGCGGGTCGAGGACGGCGAGTTCGATGGCCGCACGGCCGCGCGCTTCGTCGTCGAGCCCGATTCGGTGCTGCGCTGGCTCGTCGATCCGCTGCAGCTGAGCTACGACCCCGTTTCTAAGAAGCTGCTGGAATATCGAGGAATCTCGAACGTCCATGATCCGGCCACCGGCAAGGCCTACAATGCCCGCATCGTGTACCCCGCCGAGCCGCCCGCAGATGCGCCCAAGCCGCTGCCTGCGCTGAGCGATTCCGGGGGCTAGGTTTTTTCGGAATCTTCGATGACGCTCCATTCGCTACGCCCGCTGCTGTTGCTTGCCCTGCTCGCCATCGGCGGCGCCCAGGCTCAAGGCAACGAAAAGCCCGACACGCCGACGCTCGACGCCGCGCTCAAGACGGCGGTCGAGCGCAAGTCGCCCGTGCTCGTCGATTTTCACGCGCCCTGGTGCTACTCCTGCTATTTCATGGCCAAGCACGTGCTCGTCGGCCCGAAGTGGGAGGCCGTCGAACGCAAGACCGTGGTCGTCGAGCTCGACGCCGACAGCCCCGAAGGCGCGTACTGGAAGACGCTCTGGGGCGTGAAGGCGCTGCCGAGCTACGTGATCCTCAAGCCCGACGGCGCCGAACTCGGGCGCATCCTCGCCGAGCAGCGCCAGGACGAGTTCTTCGCCCAGGTCGACGAGATCCTCCAGCGCAGCTCCACGCTCGACGACCTCAAGGCGGCTGCGGCCAAGCCCAAGGGCCTCAGGGCGGCGCGCGAAGCGCTGGACACCTACCACGCGCGCTACGACGCGAGCGGCCTGGCCTGGTACGCGAGCTTGCCCGAAGCCCAGCGCAAGGCCTACGACGCCGATGCGGGCGTGCAGCTGCTGCTCGCCCGGCTCGAATTGCTGCGCGCCTCCAAGGCCAATGAGGCGCAGGCCTGCGCCGCGGTCGCGCCGAAAGTGTTCGCGGGCGATCTGGGCTGCGAGCGTCCTTACGAGCTCGGCCGTTGGGATAGTTGCACGGCTTCGGAGCCGGCCGGGCAGCGCAAGCCGGTGCTCGAAAGCCAGCTCGCGCCGATGCAGAAGCTCGTCGACGAGCGCGTGTTCGGCAAGGGCGCGCTGTGCGCCGACCAGCGCAGTGCCGTGCTGGGCCTGAACGACGTCTATGCCGGCCTCGGCCGCAAGGCCGAAGGCGAGGCGGTGCTGCGCAAAGCCGCCGATGCGCTCGCCAGGCAGTCGGCCAAACTCGGCAGCGACCGCAATCTCGCCGACAACTGGCGCGTGTATCTCGAAGTGCTGCACGACGACGCCGGGCTCGACGCGCTGTATCCCAAGCTCATCGCCGCGTATCCGGACGATTACGTCTATGCCTATCGCTACGGTCGCAACCTCGTCGAGCGCGGCGAGCCGGCCAAGGCGCTGCCGTATCTCGAACAGGCCGCCGCCAAGGCCTACGGCCAGAACCGGCTCAACGTGGCGGCCCAGCGCGTCAAGGCGCTCAAGGCGCTCAAGCGCGAGCCCGAGGCCCGGAAAGTCGTCGCCGAGGCGCTCAAGGCCAACGGCCCGTGGTTTCCCGAGGACGCGGCCAAGCTCAAGGCGCTGCTGTAAGCGTTTTTCCCTCTCCCGGACGGAGAAGGCAGGGCAGAGGCTTGCGCATTACCGGCCGCGCCGGTCCAATACGCGCCCCGTCCGTCAAGCCCGATTCGCCGTGACCACCCAGCCTGAAACCACCGCCCGCCTGCTCGTGACCTGCCCCGACAGGCCCGGCATCGTCTCCGCGGTGACGACTTTCCTGTACCACCACGGCGTCAACATCACCGAGCTCGATCAGCACTCGTCCGATCCGAGCGGCGGCAAGTTCTTCCTGCGCCTCGAATTCCAGACGCCCGACCTCGACGTCTCCGGCGAGGCACTCAAGCGCGCCTTCGGCGAAGTGGTGGGCCAGCGCTTCGAGATGGACTGGCGCATCAACTTCGCGGCCGACAAGCCGCGCATGGCGATCCTGGTGTCCAAGCACGACCACGCGCTCATGGAACTGCTCTGGCGCTATGCGCGCGGCGAGCTGCGCGTGGAAATTCCGCTCGTGATCTCGAATCATCCGGATCTGCGCGCCGCCGTCGAAGGCTTCGGCGTGCCGTTCAAGCACATCGCATTCTCGGCCGAGACGCAGCAGGCGGCCGAAGCCGAGATGCTCGCCTCGCTCGAAGGAAAGTGCGATTTCGTCGTGCTCGCGCGCTACATGCGCATTCTCTCGGGCGAGTTCGTGAAGCACTACACGAGCCGCATCGTGAACATCCACCACTCGTTCCTGCCGGCGTTCCCGGGCGGCGATCCCTACCAGCAGGCCTACACGCACGGCGTGAAGCTGATCGGCGCGACCGCGCATTACGTGACGGCCGAACTCGACCAGGGCCCGATCATCGAGCAGGACACCGCGCGCGTGAGCCATCGCCATTCGGTCGACGATCTCAAGCGCCTCGGCCGCGACATGGAGCGCCAGGTACTTGCACGCGCGGTGCGCTGGCACGTCGAGGACCGCATCATCGTCTACGGCAACAAGACGGTGGTGTTCTCGTGAGCCTGCGCGAAAAACTCTTCAGCAATCCCAAGCTGTTCAAGCGCGTGATGTCGCTGTATCCGCCGTTCCTCGGCGCCGGCGTGCGCGTGACGCAGGTGGCCGACGATTTCTCCGAAGTCGTCGTCGAGCTGCGCATGAATCCGTTCAATCGCAATGCCTTCGGTACGCACTTCGGCGGCAGCCTCTACGCGATGACCGATCCGTTCTTCGCACTGATGATGTTCGCGCGGCTCGGCAAGGGTTATCTGGTCTGGGACAAGTCCGCGCAGATCGATTTCGTGCGTCCGGGCACCGGCGTGGTGACGGCCACGTTCAAGCTCAGCGAGGAGCAGTTCGCCGAAGCACGCGAAGCGACTCGGGACGGCGCCAAGTTCGAGCCGGTCTATCAGGTCGAGGTCAAGGACGCCAAGGGCAAGGTCGTCGCGCGTGTGAACAAGACGCTCTACATCCGCCTGCGCAAGGAACAGTAGGGACTTTCGTCGCGCTGGACGCGGCCTGAGGTCGCTCTCAGAATCGGCCCTGCGATCGGGCGCCAGGCCCGGCTAGGGAGAGCCGACGATGAAAATACTCAAAGGCACGCTCGCCGTGCTCGTGCTGCTGATCGGGTATCTGCTGCTGTGGCCCGTGAAGGTCGATCCGGTGGCCTGGACGCCTCCGGCGCCGCCGCCACCGACGCAAGGCGATCGACTGCGCTCGGTGCAGCGCGTCGGCACCGCGCTCGACGGCCCCGAAGGCATCGCCTTCGATGCGCAAGGCCTGCTCTACGCGGGCACCGCGGACGGGCGCCTGCTGCGCATCGACGTCGACAAGGGCGAATGCCAGGTGCTCGACAGCACCGGCGGTCGCCCGCTCGGTCTCGCGGTCGCGGACGACGGCGGTCTGTTCATCGCCGACGCGCGACGCGGCCTGCTCAAGCTCGATGCGGCCGGTAATCTGAGCGTGCTCGCCACCTCGGCAGAAGGCGTCGATTTCGGCTTCACCGACGACGTCGACGTGAGCCGCGACGGCCTCGTCTACTTCACCGATGCGTCGAGCAAGTTCGGCTATGGCAAGCAGCTCGACGACGTCATCGAGCACGGTCGCCACGGCCGCCTGCTGCGCTTCGATCCGGCGAAGAACGAAACCGAAGTGCTGCTGCAGCAATTGCCGTTCGCGAACGGCGTCGCGCTCGGGCCCGACCAGCAATCGCTCGTCGTGGTCGAGATGTCGGAATACCGACTCACGCGCTACTGGATCGCGGGCGACAAGGCTGGCCAGCGCGAAGTATTCGCCGACAACCTGCCGGGCTTCGCGGACAACCTGAGCTTCAACGGCCGCGATCGCTATTGGGTGGCGATCTACGGGCCGCGCGATGCGACGCTCGATTCGCTGCTGCCGAACGCCTTCGCGCGCAAGATCATCGCGCGCCTGCCGAGCTTTCTGCGCCCCAAGCCCAGGCACGAAGCGCATGTGATGGGCTTCGATCTCGACGGCAAGCTCGTCGCCGATTGGATTTACTCGGGCGCCGATGCGTATGCGCCGATCACCAGCGTCGAGGAGCGCGACGGCTGGCTCTACCTCGGCAGCCTCGAGGCGCAGAGCCTGGGCCGCATCAGGCTCGAAGACGCGCTGTCCGGCCAGTCCAAGGCGCCGGAGCCGGCGCTCGCGATCGACTGCTGAAACGGCGCATGAACTTCGACGACTACCGCCGCCACGATGCCACCGCGCTCGCCGAACTCGTCGCGGGCGGGCAGGTCGGCGCCGCCGAACTGCTCGCCACCGCGCAGGCCCGGCTCGAAGCCGTCGAGCCGCGGATCAACGCGGTGCCGATCCGCATGCCCGAGCAGGCGCGGCGTCAGCTCGCGGAGGACCTGTCGGGCCCATTCGCCGGCGTGCCGTTCCTGATCAAGGACATCACCCAGGATTACGCGGGCGTGCCGACGACCATGGGCTCGCGGGCGATGCGCGACTTCAAGCCCGCGCAACATGCCGAAGTCACGCGCCGTTTTCTCGAGGCCGGGCTCATCGTCTTCGGCAAGACCAGCACCCCTGAACTCGCGCTCAAGGGGCGCACCGAGCCGCTGCGGTTCGGGCCGACGCGCAATCCCTGGGACTTGCAGCGCACGCCAGGCGGCTCGTCGGGCGGAGCGGCCGCGGCGGTCGCGGCCGGCATCGTGCCGATGGCCGGAGCCAACGACGGCGGGGGTTCCATTCGCATTCCGGCCGCGTGCTGCGGGCTGTTCGGGCTGCGGCCCTCGCGCGGCCGCGTGCCCTGCGGGCCCGGCGCGGGCGAAATCTGGGAAGGCGCTTCGAGCGACCTCGTGGTGTCGCGCAGCGTGCGTGACAGCGCGCGCCTGCTCGACGCGCTGCAGGGGCCCGACGTCGGCGCGCCGTTTCGCATCGAAGCGCCGCAGGGATCGTACGCACAGAACGCGCAGCAGGAGCCCGGCACGCTGCGCATCGCGGTCTGCACGCGCTCTCCGCTAGGCCTGCCGGTCGATGCGCAGATCGTCGCGGCGATCGAAGACACCGCCAGGCTGCTCGAATCGCTCGGCCACCGGGTCGAACTCGCGGAACCCGAGATCGACGGCATGGGGCTCGCGAAAGCTTATCTGACGCTCTACTTCGGCCAGGTCGCGGCGACGGTCGCCGAGATCAGGGCGCTCACGGGCGCGGGCGACCGCGAATTCGAAGCCGAAACGCGCACGCTCGCCTTGCTCGGCCGCAGCATCGGCGCCGGCGAATACGTGGCGCGCAGGCGCGACTGGAATCTCTACGCGCGCTCGCTCGGCCGCTTCTTCGAAGGCTTCGACCTCTACCTGACGCCGACGCTCGCGAGCCTGCCGCTGCCCATCGGCAGCGATGCCTTGCCGCGCTGGCAGCAGATCGCGCTGATGCCGATCCTGGGCCTCGGTCTCGGCAAGCTCCTGCTTAAGACCGGCGTCGTCGATGAGCTCGCGGTCGAAAGCCTCAGGCACGTGCCGTTCACGCAGCTGGCCAACCTCACCGGCACGCCGGCGATGTCGGTGCCGCTGCACTGGAGCCGCGAGAACCTGCCGATCGGCAGTCAGTTCATCGCGCCGTTCGGGCGTGAGGATCGTCTGCTGCAGCTGGCCGGGCAGCTCGAGCGCGCGAGGCCGTGGTTCGACCGGGTGCCGGCTTGAGCTCGGCGGATCAGTGCGACGCTGTCAGCGTCGACTTGAAGAAACTCCAGGCGATCTCGCCGGCATCGACCTCGAGATTGGTGCCGCCGAGCGTGTAGGCGATCACCGGCCGCACGATCGCCAGCCCCGGCCAGACGTGGCCCGAATTGGCGAATACGTATTGCTCCGAATGCGTGCCGCCGCGGCAGCCGCTGCGCACGCGCTTCTCGACGCTGTCGCTGATCCGGGTCACCGTCGTTTGTCGCGAGCAGCCGGCGCGGTCGGCCCAGAACGCGAAGCTCGCATCGGCCGACAGCAGCGCGGGCTGCGCTTCGCCGCGCTTGACCACGCCTTCGCCTTGTCCGGCGAACGGAATGATCGGGTCCTTGACGCCATTCATCGCGAGCCAGGGCAGGGCGCTCGTCGAGCGGCAGGCGCGCGATTGGGCCACTGGCAGATTCGAAATCGCGCTCGCGCCCGCGCGCAGCAAATCGCCGGCTTCGCAGGCCAGGTGCATGACCATGAAGCCGCCGTTCGAGGCGCCGATCACGAACACCGCGCGCGGATCGCCGCCGTCGTCGAGCACCAGCGACTGCACGACGTCGCGTAGGAACTGCACGTCGTTCGCGGTTGAGGCCTTGTCGCCCGCGATGGTGCTGCCGCGGCCATCGTTCCAGTGCTTGGCGATGCCCTGCGGCGCCGCGAGGATGAAGCCTTCGCGCTGCGCGAGCGTCGGCAGGCTGGTCTGTTGCCAGACATCCTCGGCGGTCTGCGTGCCGCCGTGCAGCAACAGCACGATCGGCAGCTGCTTGCGCGCTCCGGACGGTTTCTGGATCCAGTATTCGCGCTGCAGGCCCCCCGAGACGATCTTGCGCGCCTGCGCGGTCTGCCAGTCGCCCTTGGCCGGCAGGCGTTCGGCCGCGTCGTGGGCCTCGATCATGCGCGGCACGCGGGCGACCAGGCAGCCGCTCAGCAAGGCGGCGCCGACCAGGAACAGCGCGAGCCGGGACAGGCGGCGAATCTCCATCAGCCCGGAAGCCGCAGCGTGACCTTGCCGCCGCCCCAGTCGGAGCGGCCGAGATCGATCTGGCCGTCGTAGGCGACGACGAGATCGTAGACCGCGGCCAGGCCGATGCCCTGGCCCGGAACCTTCATGTCGGCGCGCACGCCGCGTTCGAGCAGTTCCTCGGCGTCTTCGGGAAAGCCCGGGCCGTCGTCGCAGACTTCGATGAACGAGGTACGGCCGGTCACCTGCACGCTGAGCCGGATGCGCCCGTTGCCGTACTTGGCCGCGTTGTCGAGCAGGTTGCCGATCAGCTCGAACAGGTCGCCGCTTTCGGCGCGTACACGCGTGTTCGGATCAACGTCGATGTCGATCTGCACGTTGCGGCTCGCATAGACCTTGGACACCGCGCTCGCGAGCTTCTCGGCGAGCGGGCGGATCAGCACGGGCTCGGCCAGCGTGCGACGCCCGGCCGCCGCGGCCTTGCGCAGCTGGTAGCCGGTGATCTGCTGCATCGACTGCACCTGCTCGCGCAGCGTATGGCGCATCGGATCGGTGATCTGCGGCTCGTCGACGATGCCCTGCACGACCGCGAGCGGGGTCTTGAGACTGTGCGCGAGGTCGCCGAGCGCGTTGCGATAGCGCGTCTGCTGGTTGCGCTCGTTCTGGATCATCGCGTTGAGCCCCTGAGTGAGCGGGCGCAACTCGTCCGGATATTCGGACTGGATTTCGGGCTGATGGCCCATCTCGATGCGGCGCAGCTCGATGATGAGCCGGCGCAGCGGCGACAGGCCCCACTGCAGCGTGAGCACCTGCACGCCGAGCAGGCCGAGGCTGCAGACCGCGAGCCAGGTCCACAGCGCGCGCCGGTACGCGCGCAGCTGGGCGCGGAAGCTCGAGGCGTCCTCGATCACCATCACGGTGTAGCGGCGCGGATCGTCGGACTGGTCGATCCAGCGCAGGCCGAAGCTCATCGCGAAGGCATCGGGATTCTGCAGATGCTCGAAATGCCACTCGTTGACGCCCGGCATGGTCGGCGCGGCCGGAATGTCGCCGAAGGCCACCGAGCGCCAGACCGGGATGCCGCTCTCGTTGTAGAGCACGGCCTGAAGGCTCGAGGCCGAACTCGTGAGCCGCTGGTCGGGCACCTTGGCGGTCGAAATGCTCAGTTCGCCGGCCGGATTCGGCGCGGTGGCGGCGATCAGCGAATAGACGATGCTCTCGAGCTTGTCTTCCTGCGCCTGTCTGGCGCTCTCACCGAAGGCGCTTTCGAGCGCCACGCCGGTCAGAACGAAGAACGCGGCCAGCACCAGCGAGGCCGCGAGCAGCAGGCGGGTTCGCAGCGAACGCGGGCGCAGCAGGCCGCGAGCCTCGCGCGGCGACAAGACCCGGCCTCCAAGCCGGGACTTGTGCGCCGGCGAGGCTCGCCGGGATTCCAAGTTAGGAGCTACGCCCACCCAGCCCTCGGGCTCAGGTCTGGGCTTCTACGGTGGCTCCGCGCGGCAGATCCCAGCGGTAGCCGGAGCCGCGCAGCGTCGTGATCGGATTGAGCGTGGCTTCGGGATCGAGCTTGCTGCGCAGGCGACGGATGAAGACTTCGATCACGTTGCTGTCGCGCTCCTCGTCCTCGGCATACAGATGCTCGGCGAGCGTCGCCTTCGAAACGACCTGGCCGGCATGCAGGATCAGGTATTCGAGCACCTTGTACTCGTAGGCGGTCAGGTCGACGCTCTGGCCGTGCACGAACACCGTCTTTGCAGTGGTGTCGACCGCGATCGGGCCGCATTCGAGCATTGGCTGGGCCCAGCCGCCCGAACGGCGCAGCAGGGCACGCACACGGGCCAGCAGTTCCTCGCGATGGAAGGGCTTGACCAGGTAGTCGTCGGCACCCGCTTCAAGGCCTTCGACCTTGGTCTGCCAGCCGTCGCGGGCGGTCAGGATCAGGATCGGGAACTGGCGGCCGGCCTTGCGCGCGCGGCGGATGATCTCCACGCCTGAGATGCCCGGCAGGCCGAGATCGACGATCGCGATATCGACCGGATATTCCTCGGCCATGTACAGGCCGTTCTCACCGTCGCCAGCGACATCGACGGCAAAGCCCTCGTCGGCGAAGTACTGGGAAACCAGGCCGCGCAGGTGCGGATCATCTTCAATGACGAGAGCTCGCATTTATTTCCCTTTCTATCTTTGCAATATCAAATGACCCGGGTCAGCTGCCCGGGACGAAGACCACTCGAACGTCGCCGTTCTTCAATAGTTTGACCCGATATCCATCCGCTCCGCGGTCCACCGACAGCACCCGGCCACCGCCGTTCTGCTGCTGGGCGAGCCGGGCGGCGTCGGAGGGTGAGAGTCGCTCGCGCTGGGCGTCGCCGCCGCCGATCAATCCGTCGGGAGCCAAGCGCCCGTTGCCGAGAGCATCGAGCGGCTGCGCAGCGGCGGTGCAGATTCCGCTCAGGGCGAGGCACAGCACGGCGATGGAGCGTTTCGACGACGTCATGTGCAGATCGCTACGAAAGCCGTCGATTCCGATCTCAGTACCGCGCCGGCCGCACGTCCACATTCACCGCGATCCGGTTGCCCGGGTCGTAGGGCATGGTCGTGTGATACACGTTGCCGTTGTAGCGATAGGTGATGTCGTAGCCTTCGACGCGATCCTCGAAGCGACGATCGTCGACGGTCTGGCAACGGGTTTCGTAACCGGTACGCACGGCCGCCGGGCGGCGATATTCGCCCGCATGGCTGCCCAGGCCGGCGCCGACCACGGCGCCGATGCCAGTGGCGACGGCACGGCCGCTGCCGCCACCGAACTGATGGCCGGCGACGCCGCCGATGATGCCGCCGAGAATCGCACCGGCCGCATTGTTGCCGGCCACCGGGGCCGGCTCGCGATACGTCACCTGCTCGTCCCAGCATTGCTGGCGCGGCTCGTTCACGGCGACCTGGCGGATGATGGGACGCGAGCTGATCACCTGCGCGAAATCGGTGCTGCTCGAATATGCGCCGCTGTATTCGTTGCCGTACTGGGCGCCGTAGGCGCGGTCCTCGTAGCCGTAATAGCGATCGTCGTAGCGGTCGCGGTTGCCCGCAGCGGCGGGCAGGGAGACGAGGGTAGCGGCGAGCGCCGCAGCGATCGTCAGGAATGGGGTGGGGGACGAAACGATACGGGAAGGCCTCGGGTCACGCATGTCTGCTCTCCTGTGAGCATCCGGCTGCCGCAAAGACGGCAAGCTTGCCGCGACTCTAGGCCGTTCAGCTTAATTAGGCCTTAACTTTTTTGTAGCGTTTTCTAAACCTTAGCGGCGACTCAAACGATCGGTCAGCGCCCATTGGCTGTCGAGGTCGCGAAGCGCTTGAGGTTGTTCGGAGAGAAGTAGCCGGCATTGGCCCACCAGTCGTATTCGATGGTCTTTTTTTCCTCGTTGGTCAGGTTGATGACCACGTAGCGCCGTGACTGCAGGTCGTAATGCACCTGCACGCCGTTGACCACCACCGGCACGTTGGCGAAGTTGATCGCGTGCGATTCGGCGGTGCGCCAGAACTGGTTGCGCTCGTCGTAGATGTCCTGCGCGAGCACGATCCAGCTGTCCTCATCGAGGTAGAACACGCGCCGCTTGTAGCGATGGCTGGTGCCGGCCCTGACGTTGGCCTCGATCACCCAGACGCGATGCAGCTCGTAGCGCGCGAGATCCTGGTTGATGTGGCCGGCCTTGATGAGGTCCTTGTATTTGATCTTGTCGCTGTACAGGCGATAGCTGTTGTACGGGACGAGCATCTCCTGCTTGCCGATCAGCTTGATCGTGTAGCGATCGAGCGGACCGTTGAACATGTCGACCTGATCGTGCGTCATCAGCCCGTCCTGCAGCGGGTTGTCGTAGCCCACTTCACCGATGCGCCGCGAACGCCCCTGGCCCTGGTTGTAGACCCAGACGCCGGTGATTTCCTTGATGCGATCGAGCGGCACGTGCAGCAAGGTGGCCTCGCCGGCCTTGCTCGCCGGGGCGACGGTCTTGGTGAACAGGTAGAGGTTCTGGTTGCCGAGCTTCTCGGGCGTGCCCTTGGGATCGTTGTAGGCGTAGGCGAGTTCGAGATAGCTGCGCTCGATCACGTAGTCGCCGCTCGGGGCGGTGATGGCCGAATTGACGTAGCCGCGAAAGCCGCGCGTGTTGTAGCGCATGATGTGATTCCACATCACCTCGGTGCCGTTCTTCGGAATCGGGAACGGGTAGCCGGCCGCCGCGCAGCAGAAACCATAGCCGCTGTCGCTCAGTTCGACCGCCGTCGCGTTCTTCTTCGTCGCCTCGTAGAACCAGGCCGGGTACGAGGCGTTCCGATGCGTTGGATACACCGGCATCTTGTAGTCGTCGAAGGTCTTGAACAGCTGGCGGTGACCCTCGCTGAGCAGGCTTTCGTACTGCGACAGATTCGCCCGCGTGATCGTGTAGAGCGGCTTCTCGTTCGCGTACGGGTCGTCGCCGCGATGCATCTGCGCCTGTTCGAGCGGCTTCCACGCCGGAATGCTGCCGGCCGCGTTGCCCGCGGCTTCGGCGCCGATCGGCGTGAGCGTGCCGCCGAGCTGGGCGGCCTCTTCGGGCGAGACCTTGGCGGCCGCAGCGCCGCAGCAGAGCGCGGCGCCCGCGACCGTCGTCAGCAGCGGCAACCGCCATGCGCCTGTCATTACGTCCATCGCATCTCCTCGGCCCCGCTCTCGGGCGGACTGTCGTCGAGGCTGCGCTTCAAGACCCGAGGCTGGCCTGAACGGCCGGCCAATCGATGGCCAGCGGGCGACGAGGGGCGCTCGGCGAGCCTTCGATGCGCTCGCGCAGGCGGGCGATGCGTTCCGGCGTGGTCGGATGGCTGGACAGCCAGGCCGGCGGCGCCTTGCCCTTGGCTTCGGCGTCGAGCTTGGCGAACAGCCGCAGCATGCCGTCCGGATCGATGCCGGCCTTGGCGAGGCGCTGCAGGCCGAGTTCGTCGGCTTCGCGTTCGCTGTCGCGCGAAAAGCTCAGGCTGCCGAGCTGGCCGGCCGCGTTTCCGGCGATGCCCAAATCGCCGATCACGGCTGCGACGGCGAGTCGCAGGCCGGCTTCGCGCAGCATCGCGCGCAGGCTGTGACGCTGCTCGACGTGCTCGATCTCGTGCGCGATCACGCCGGCGAGCTCGTCCGCGCTGTCGGCCGCGAGCATCAGGCCGCTGTGCACGACGATGATGCCGCCCGGAATCGCGAAGGCGTTGAGCGTGGGATCGTTGACGACATACCAGCGGTACGGATACGCCGAGCCTTCGGCCAGGCGCGTGCCGATGGCTTCGAGCGCCGCATTCGCGGGCGTGCCGGTGACGATTTTGAAGTCCGCTTTCTGCCGCTCGAAGAACCAGTCGCCGAGCTTCACTTCCTGCGCCAGCGGAACGAAGCCCGCGAGCCAGCCGCTGAGCGGGCGCGCGGCCAGGAACAGCGAAATCAGCAACAGCAGCGGCAGCGCGAGCCAAAGCGCGATCGCAGAGAGTCCGAGCCCGCGCCGCATCGAGCCGCGCCGCCGGCTCGCGACCAGCGCTGCGACGGCCTCGCGCAGCCCGGCCGGCGGTTCGCGTTCGAGCACGGCGATCGCGGCTGCATCGTCGAACAGCAGCGCCCAGTGCCGCTCGCCCTCGCTCCAGCTCAGCTGCCAGTGCTTGCCATCGAAACCGGCATAGCGCAGCTGCAGCTGGCTGTTGGTCGGTGCGAGGTGGCGGCCGTCCTCGGTGGTGATGCGCAGGCCGATGTCGTCCATCGCCGCAACGACCGCGCTGCCCGCGGCCGGCTGTTCGGGGCCGAACAGCCGGCCCGGGATCGAAAGCAGCACCGGATGAACTACTCGTCGTCGCCGAGCAGACCACCGAGCAGCCCGCCGCCGACCACGCCGGCGCCGAGCATGGAGCCCTCGTCGCGGCTGCGCCCACCCATCGCCGGGGCCGCCATGACGATGCGATTGGCCATGCGCGAAAGCGGCAGCGACTGCAGCCAGACCGTGCCGGGGCCCTGCAGCACCGCGTAGAACAGGCCTTCGCCCGAGAACAGGGCGGACTTGAGCTTGCCGACGTACTGGATGTCGTAGCTGACCGTCTGCGTCAGCGCGACGATGCAGCCGGTGTCCACGCGCAGGGTTTCGCCGGGAAGCAGGTCGCGCTTGTAGAGCGTGCCGCCGGCGTGCACGAAGGCCAGGCCGTCGCCGTCGAGCCGCTGCATGATGAAGCCTTCGCCGCCGAACAGGCCGACGCCGAGCTTGCGCTGGAAGGCGATGCCGAGCGACACGCCCTTGGCGGCGCACAGGAAGGCGTCCTTCTGGCAGATCAGCGTGCCGCCGACCTCGGGCAGCAGCACCGGGACGATGGTGCCCGGGTAGGGTGCGGCGAACGACACCTTGCGCTTGCCCTGGCCCTGGTTCGAGAACACGGTCGTGAACAGGCTTTCGCCCGTGACGAGCCGCTTGCCGGCGCCGGCGAGCTTGCCCCAGAAGCTCTTCTCCTGCACCGAGCCGTCGCCGAACACCGTGTCCATGACGATGCCGTCTTCCATGAACATCATCGCCCCGGCTTCGCCGACCGCGGCTTCGCCCGGGTCGAGCTCCACTTCGACGAACTGCATGTCGTGGCCGTAGATCTTGTAGTCGATGATGTCCATCGCCATCGGTGTTTCTCCGTTCTGGAACCGCGTCTTGACTGGGTTTGCGCTCAGAGCAGCCTGGCGAGCTTCTGCAGCGCTTCGGGCCGCGCGTAGGCCCTGAACAGCGTACGCGCGAGCACCGTGGTGGTTTGATGCACTTCGTCGGGCGTTTGGTTGCGTAGCGCCAGGATGGCGGCTTCCAGCAGCGAGATCATCGCGCGCGACATCGGTTCCAGGGCGTCGCCGAGATCGAAACTGCCCTGGCTCGCCCCCAGGGCGAGCACCTCGCGCACCGAGGCCTGGGCGCGGGCCTCGAACGCGCGCTGGGCTTCGGTCAGGCGGGCGGTTTCGGGGGTGGACGGCACCAGCCAGTAGCCGGCGACTCCGTTTTCGACACGCGGATCACGCAGCATGCGTTCGAAACCCTGGAACAGCGTGATCACGCCGAGCATGGCGTCCTGCTGCGCCTGCATCGGGCTGATCACGTGCTCTTCGAAGATCGCATGCAGCCGGTGCAGGCAGACCAGGAACAAATCTTCCTTGCCTTCGAAATGCCAGTACATCGCGCCCTTGGAGAGCTTGGAGGCCGCAGCGATATCGCCGATCGACACGCCTTCGTAGCCGTGACGGCCGAACAGTTCGAAGGCACGATCCTGGATGGTCTTGAGCGTGTCGAACTGCGCGTGAGCGGGCTTGCGCGGCATCGGTCAGTACGGGGAGGGGCGATAAGAGCAGGGCAGCGATTATGCCAGCTGGCCGTCGACGGCCGACGACGCCGAAGGTTTTCGCGTGCGCTTAACCCCATTTCGCGCGGCCTTCCGTTTACAGCATCGAGTCCATGCCCCGGAGTTTTCCATGCTGCCACGATCCCTGTTGTCGGCCGGCGTCGCCGCCCTGGCGGTGCTCGCCGCCTGCTCGAGCCCTTCGCAGAAGCCCGAAGCGGCCGAGCCGCCGCCGGCTCCACCGCCGCCTGCCGCGATGTCGGCGCCGTCGCCTGCCGCCGACGCGGCGGCCGCCCAGGCGATGAGCGAACGTCGCTTCGCCGCCGAGTCGATGGCCAGAAGCGCGCGCATGATGGCGGTGATGCCGCCGTCCCATTCCGCGCCGATGCCGCCGCCCGAGGCACGCGAGCGCTACGAAAAGCTGGCCGCAAACCCGGTGCAGCGCGTCGCCGAAAACCCGGTCTCGACCCTCAGCGTCGACGTCGACACCGGCAGCTACGCCAACGTGCGCCGCTTTCTGCGCGAGGGCCAGCTGCCGCCGAAGGACGCGGTGCGCGCCGAGGAACTCATCAACTATCTCGACTATGGCTACGAGGCTCCGCACGATCGCGACACGCCGTTCGGACTGATCACCGAAATCGGCCCGACGCCATGGAACCCGAGGACGCGCCTGCTGCACGTCGGCATCCAGGGCTGGGTTCCGCCCGGCGAGCGTCCGGCGTCGAACCTCGTATTCCTCGTCGACACCTCGGGCTCGATGCAGAGCGCCGACAAGCTGCCGCTCGTGATCGCCTCGCTCAAGCTGCTGACCGGCAAGCTGCGCGCGCAGGATCGCGTGAGCCTGGTGACGTATTCGGGGCAGACGCAGGTGGTGCTCGAACCCACGCCGGGCGATCGGCGCGACACCATCGTCGCGGCGCTCGAACGCCTGCAGCCCGGCGGCGGAACCAACGGCGGTGCGGGTCTGGAACTCGCGTATTCGATGGCGCGCCAGGGCTACATCAAGAACGGCGTCAATCGCGTGCTCGTCGCCACCGACGGTGATTTCAACCTCGGCGTGACGAGCTTCGATGCGCTGCTGCAGCGTGTCGAGCAGCAGCGCAGGAGCGGTGTCGCACTGACCACGCTCGGCTTCGGCACCGGCAACTACAACGAGCAATTGATGGAGCGTCTCGCCGATGCGGGCGACGGCAATTACGCCTATATCGATTCGCTGTCCGAGGCTCAGAAAGTGCTCGTGCGCGAAGCCGGCGCCACGCTCACGACGATCGCGCGCGACGTGAAGATACAGCTCGAGTTCAACCCGGCGCAGGTCGCCGAATATCGCCTGATCGGCTACGAGAACCGTCAGCTGCGGCGCGAGGATTTTTCCAACGACCAGATCGATGCGGGCGACATCGGCGCGGGTCATCGCGTCACCGCGCTCTACGAGATCGCACTCGCAGGCGAGGGCGGCGAGCGCATCGAGGCCTTGCGTTACGGCGCGGATTCCAGGGCCGCGCCAAGCAAGAGCGGCGAACTCGCGTATCTGCGCCTGCGCTACAAGCGCCCGCAAGATGGCCAGCAGGCGCAGAGTCGTCTGATCGAGCGCGCGCTGACGCGCCATGACATCGCCAGTTCGCTGGCGTCGACGAGCCCGGCGTTCCGGCTGTCGGCCGCGGTCGCGGGCTTCGGCCAGTTGCTGCGTGGCTCCGAGTACCTGCAGGGCTTCGACTACACTGCGGTCGAGAAGCTGGCCCTTGATGCGCGCGGCGCGGACGAGAACGGCGAAGTCGGCGAATTCATGCAGCTCGTGCAGCTCGCCGACAGCCTGACGCCGCGCCAGAGCGCGCGCGCCGATCTGCCTGGAGAGTGAGCGCTGCCTGAAATCGCTGCCGCCGACGATGACGACGAGCCTGCATCAGCCGAAGCCGATGCGCGCTCGCGTGCCATCGATTCCGGTCCGACGGACGAAGCGCTGATGCTGCGTTATCGCCAGGGTGACGTGGCGGCGTTTCGGCTGCTCTACGGCCGGCATCGCGGCGGCGTCTATCGCTACCTGCTGCGCGGCTGCGGGCACGAGGACCAGGCTTCGGAACTGTTCCAGGATGTCTGGGCCAATGTCGTGCGCTCGCGCGAGCGCTACGAAGCCAGGGCGCGCTTCACGACCTGGCTCTACACACTCGCGCATCATCGGCTCGTCGATCATGTGCGGGCACGCAAGCCCGCGACCGAAGCACTCGACGACGACACGCCGATCGCTGCGCCATCGCAGCAGCAGCCCGAGGCGCAGGCCGAAGCCGCGTCGCAGCGCGCGCGTTTGCTGCACGAGCTGTCGCGCCTGCCGATCGAGCAGCGGCAGGCGTTCCTGATGAAGGAGGAAGGTGGACTGAGCCTGGAAGAAATCGCCCAGGCGACGGGAGTGGGACGTGAAACCGTGAAGAGCCGATTGCGTTATGCATTGGCACGATTGCGCGAGGCGCTGACCGATGTCCTCTGATCCGCAACTGCCGAGCGACGACGAGATCGAGGCCTACCTGCGCGGCGACGATGCGCTGTCGAAGGCCTACCGTGCAGCGCGGCACGAGCAGCCTTCGCAAGAAATCGACGAGGCGGTGCTCGCATTCGCGCAGCAGGCCGTGCGTCCGCGTCGCAGCCTGCGACGTCGCTGGCAGGCGCCGATGGCGCTCGCCGCTGCGCTCGTGCTCGGCTTGGGGCTCGTGCTCGATCTCTGGCGTGAGCCCGAGGTGCGAGCGCCGGCGCCAGCCCGGCCTGCGGCGATGCGGGTTCCCGAATCCGTGGACGAACGCGCGGTCGACGCTGAATCCGCTGCTGCGCAGGCTACGCAGGCGCGGGAGAAGCTTGAGCGAGAGCTGCATCAGCGCGCTGCGCAGCGTGCGTATCAGGAGCAAACGCAGCGCGAGGCCCGGCGAGCGGAGGCGGCCATCGAGCGTGATCAGCAGCGCTTGCGAATGGCAGGTGAAGCAGCGAAGCGCAGCGCGATACAGGACGCTACTCCGCCGCCGCCGCCGCCGCCGCCGTCAGCGTCCATGCCGTCGCCACCTGCGGCTGCTTTCGCATCGGCTCCGCCCTCGATCGCCTCGGCTGAGGCTCCACGACCGGCGGCGCGTATGAAGGCGGCCGAGCCAAGCGGGAGTCCGGGCTTCTCGAACTCCGCAGCCTCCAAGCAGTCGCAGGCCGATGCGTGGGGCGAGCCCTTGTTCAATGGCATCAAGGTCGGGCGCGATTCACGTGGCGCAGTGCATGCGATCTATGGAACGCCCTTGCATGAAGAGCCGGCCGATTCCGACGCTGCGACACCTTACTGGTACGGATTGGCGTTCGACGTCTACCAGTCCCAGGGCTCACCAACGCCGAACAGCATCGAGTTCTATTACGACGAGAACTGGAAGCTCGTCGGCATTCGTCGCAGCTGGAACCCACCGCGCGAGCTCAGCGATCTGATCGTCACCAACAACCATTGGCAGCTCAGCGAGGCCAGAGTGCAAGGCACGCCGCCGTGCGGAGCGCCGCCATCGCTACCGCCAGCCGATGGCGGCGAACTGGAATACTGGGTATTTCCGAGGCAGGGCGCTTACATCGTGGTGAAGGATCGCGCTGAGGGGAGCGAGGTGTTCTACATCGCAAACTGCCCGGGGTGACGCGATGCGTCGCCCCGGGCAGCGGGTGCTCCGATACTGCGGTGTGCTATCCGCCGAGCTTGCGCAGCTCGCGGCGCAGTTCGTAGTCGTTCGAGGTCACGCACTCTTCCATGTTGCTGAGGCGCTGTTCGAGGCGGGTGAAACGCGCCTTGATGTCGCCCGAACTCGGCGACGCATAACGGCTGCTGCGCGATTCGTAGCGGCTGCTGGAGCCCGCGTAAGGCTCGTGCGAGCTGTCGTCACCGCTTGGCGCCGGCCCCTTGTCCTCTTCCATCACGTACCAGAGCACGCCGTAGACGAGCAGGATCGGAAAGCCGCCGCCGAAGATCAGCGTGAGCACGGCGAGCGCGCGGATCAGCCGAACGTTCCAGTCGAGATACGAGGCGATGCCGGCGCATACGCCGCCGATGTAGCCATCGGCCGGATAGCGGCGGAAGTTGGACATGCGTGACGAAAACTTAGCCATGATGACGATTTCTCCAGTTGGGAGCTTCCGCATCGAGGATTTTCTCGAGTGCCTCGATGCGCTGCTCCATGCGTTCGGCGATGCGCAGCAGGTCGGCGTTGGCGACCTGCGCGGTTTCACTTTGCTGATTCTTGCGGCGCGATCTGCGGTCGATGAACCACAGCACCATGCCGGGCAGGATCACGAACAGACAGATGATGGCAAGCAAATCTTCCACGTAAGGATTCCCCCTGACTCCCTGATGTGACGAAACCGTGAGCGCGCGCTACGGCTTGGGTTCGTCCGACGCGGCGGAAGACTTGCCGAGCTTGGCGCGCAGCTTGGTCAGCTCGTCCTCGACCTTGTCGCTGGCGGCGAGCTGCGCGAACTCGTCGGACAGCGAGCGCGTGCCGAGATCATAGGCTTCGAGCTCCGCTTCCATGCGATCGATCTTGCCTTCGTAGGCGTCCATCTTCGCCATCGCGTCCTGCATCTTGCCGTCGTTGATCGTCGACTTCACGCGCAAGCGCGAGTTGATCGACTGCGACCGCAGCACGATGCTCTTCTGGCGTGCCCGCGCATCGGCGAGCTTGGCCTTGAGCTTGCCGGTGTCTTCGTCGAGCTTGCCGATCTCTTCCTCGACGTGGGCGAGCTCCTTGTCGTAGAGCGCGAACTGTTCGATCGCGCGGTTCTTGGCGGCGAGCGCTCCGCGTGCGAGGTCCTCGCGGTCCTTGGTCAGCGCGAGCTCGGCCTTGCCGGCCCAGTCGTCGGCCTCGATCTGCAATTGCGTGAGCAGGCGCTGCAGTTCCTTCTTGCGCGCGATCGTGCGCACCGAGGTCGAACGCACTTCGACGAGGGTGTCTTCCATTTCCTGGATGATCAGGCGGACCAGCTTCGAAGGGTCCTCCGCCTTGTCGAGCATGGCGTGGATGTTGGAATTGATGACGTCGGAAAGGCGCGAAAAGATGCCCATGGTTCTAAGCTCCGGGGTGCTTCAAGGATGATACGGATTCGTTTGGCCCTTTCCGTATTGCCAAGCCTGTGCCAATTTCGAACTCCGGATTAAGAAATTGAATTTATTAGGTTTATCCCGAAGAGGGATAGGGGATCGGATTCTGGGATGCGCCAGAATTCCCACGTCGTGGTAGAACGCGCCATCTGTTGGGCATAATCGTCAAAAAGACCTTCCAGGATCGCCCATGGCGCTGCGCGACGCTCCGGACCCCATCATCGGGCAGTCCGATAACTTTCTGGCCGTACTCGAAAAAGTGTCGCGCGTGGCGCCGCTGTCGAAGCCCGTGCTGATCATCGGCGAGCGCGGTTCGGGCAAGGAGCTCATCGCCGCGCGGCTGCACTTCCTGTCCGAGCGCTGGCAGCGGCCTTACGTGAAGTTCAATTGCGCGGCGCTCAACGAGGAACTGCTCGAATCCGAGCTGTTCGGCCACGTCGCCGGCGCCTACACGGGCGCGACGCGGCCGCGCGTCGGGCGCTTCGAGCTCGCCAACGGCGGCACGCTGTTTCTCGACGAACTCGCGAGCATGAGCCTGCGCCTGCAGGAGAAGCTGCTGCGCGTGATCGAGTACGGCGAGTTCGAGCGCCTGGGTTCGTCCGAGACCCTCAGCGTCGACGTGCGCCTGGTCGGCGCCGCGAACCAGGATCTGCCCGCGCTCGCGCAGGCCGGGCGTTTTCGCGAGGATCTGCTCGATCGGCTTTCGTTCGATGTCGTCACCGTGCCGCCGTTGCGCGAGCGCCGCGAAGACATCCTGCTGCTGGCCCAGCGCTTCGCCGAGAACATGGCCAAGGAGCTCGATCGTGAGTATTTCGCAGGCTTTTCGCCGGCCGCCGAGCGCCAGCTGCTCGCCTATGAATGGCCCGGCAACGTGCGCGAGTTGCGCAACGTCATCGAGCGCGCGGTGTATCGGCTCGAGAACGCCCGGCGCGTGATCGAGCAAATGGAGTTCGATCCATTCGCCTCGCCGTATCGGCCCAGGAGCGTGCTGCCGAGCGCGCAGGCAGGTGTCGCAGCGCAACTGGTCGCTGCTGCCACTGCTTCGGCGAAGCCGACGGCAGGAGAATCGACGCCGAGTTTCCCGCTCGACTTCGAACGCGAAGTCGCGGAGTTCGAAACGCGTCTGCTCAAGGGCGCGCTCGATACGGCGCGCTACAACCAGAAGAAGGCGGCCGAACTGCTCGGCCTGACCTACCACCAGTATCGCGGGCAGCTGCGCAAGTACGGGCTGCTGCGCGCCGAAGAATGAGCCTGCGTTTCACCGACGAGGAAGCGTCATGAATCCGTTGATGATGATCGTGCGATCCGGCGAGATCGATCTGGCCGTCTATCGCTGGCCGCATTCGGCCGAAAAACCCACGCTCGTGCTCGTGCACGGCTACCCGGATTCGGCTTCGGTCTGGGACGGCCTTGCGAACGAGCTCGGCGATCGCTTCAACGTCGTCGCCTACGACGTGCGCGGAGCCGGACGTTCGGGCAAGCCCAAACCGGTGTCGGCCTATGCACTGCCGCTTCTGGTCGCCGACCTGAAGGCGGTGCTCGACGCGGTGAGTCCTGCGCAGCCCGTGCACCTGGTCGGCCACGACTGGGGCTCGATCCAGGCCTGGGAAGCGGTGGTCGACGACACGCTGCGCTCGCGCATCGCCTCGTACACGACGATTTCGGGCCCCAGCCTCGATCACGCCGGGCACTGGCTCGCCGAGCGCCTGGGCAGTCGCGAACCCACGAAGATCCGCCAGGCCGCAAGGCAGCTCGCGCATTCCTGGTACATCGGGCTGTTCCAGCTTCCGCTGATCGCGCCGACCTTGTGGCGCAGCGGTCTGGCCAGGCACTGGACTTCGTGGCTGGCCTGGCGCGAAGGCGTCAGCGCGACGCCGAGTGCGACGCAGGCGAGCGACGGCGCGATCGGCGTGAAGCTGTATCGCGCGAACATTCGTGGCCGGCTCGGCAAGGCGCGGCCGCGCGCCACCGATCTGCCGGTGCAGCTGATCGTGCCGCTGCGCGACGCCTATGTGCTGCCCGATCTGACCGAAGACCTGCAGCGCTGGGCGCCGCGACTATGGCGACGCGAGATCGATGCCGGGCATTGGGTGCAGCTGAGCCATCCGCACGAGATCGCGAGCTGGATCGCAGAGTTCGCCGGCTTCGTCGATGGCCAGCAGTACAACGAGTACAGCGAATAGCTGGCTTTCAATACATCGGCCGCTGGCTGACCCACGGTCCGCTGTCGACCGTCGTGTCGACGAGGTTCTCGAGCTCGGCGAGCTTGCGTGGAGCCCCCGGGCAGCCGCCGTAGCGCACGGACTGCGTCGGCTCGCCGGCGTCCAGCCGCGCGGTCAGCGTCACCGTCGGCTGATCGGTGCGCATCGTTCCGCATTGCTTGCTGCCCGGCGTGTAGCGGCCCGCGATCGGCGGCAGCTCGCTCGCGAGCGTCTGCAGCAGGCGGCCGAGCTGTTTCGGATCGAGCTGCGCCTCGCGCTGCCCACCGACGGCGGTGTGTGCCCGGCCCGTGTAGATCACCTGTCCGTCCGAGCGGATCACGATCGAATACGAAGGGCAGGCGAATCCGCAGCCCGAGCGATCCAGGCGGATCACCTCGCCGTCGGCCAGCACATCCCGCGAGGCCAGGCGCGGCACGCGGCCGATCGGCGGGGCGCTGGCGGGTGAAGCCGGGCGATCGGGTGGGGCGGGCAGCGGTTTCTTCGTCGCCGGTTCGCTCTGGCACGACGAGACGAACAGCAGCAGCGATACCAAGCTCAGCGAGCGGAAAGTGGTCTGGATCGTCATGTCGGCATTGCAGCACGCGTTCGCGGGGATGACCAGTGCATAAAGAAAAGGGGAGCCGAAGCTCCCCTTTTCGTTACCGCCTCGCCGTCAATGCCGCGTGATGCGACGGCGGGCGCCGAACGCCGCCAGACCGGCCAGGATCAGCATCCAGTCGAAGCTGCCGCCCTTCTTGATCGGCTGGAACACGTCGACCGTGAAGTCGCTCGACGTCTGGCCACCCTCAGGGTCGGTGACGGTCAGGCGGAACACGTAGATGCCGGCTCTGCTCGTCGTCGCGCTCGCGGTCGTGCCGGTGGCGCCGCCGATCGACAGCGGCTCCGGACCGGACACCTGCGACCACCGGTAAGTCAGCGCGCCGTCGACGTCGCTCGCGGTGGCGTTCAGCACGATCTCGTTGCCGACGCTCAGACGTGGTGGGCCGGAGATGCTGATCGTCGCGGGCGAGTTGACGTTGGTGATCGTCACCGTCACCGAGCCGGTATCGCTGAACTGACCGTCGCTGACCGTCAGCGAGAACGTCAGGCTGGTGTCGACGGCGATGTTGGGCGCGGTGAAGCGCGCAGTGGCCGTATTGGCTCCACTGAGCGTCACGGCCGGGCCCGCCGTCTGCGTCCATGCGTAGGTCACGCCGGCGAGGCCGTTGCGATCCTCTGCGCCGCCCGCGAGCGTGATGGTGGCCTGCGTCAGCGAGCCCGCGGTGCGTTCGGGCGCACTGAAGTTCGCCGGCACCACGACTTCCACCGGATAGTTGGCGGTGCCGTTCTCCACCACTTCGCCGAACGGCGGATTGGCGTTGCCGGTAAAGCGGAAGTTGTCGATGAACCAGCCGAAGTCGCCTATCAGGATGTCCGAGGCTGCGCGGAAGCGGAAGCGTACGGTCTTGCCGGCCAGGCTGGTGCCGAAGCTCACGGTCGAGGTCGTGAGGCCGAAGTTTTCATCACTGAGGTAGGCAAAACCTTCGCGTCCGTTTTCCTCGTCGAATGCGAGCACCAGGCCGTTGTATCCGCCTTCGGTGAAGCTGCCGCCGGCTGCAGTCACATCGGCCCAGGTCTGGCCTCCGTCCTGGCTGACTTCGAGTACACCGCCGTCGTAGCTGACCGGCGTGCCGTCACCGAGGGCGCCGGCGTACTCGAACAGGAAGAACTGATCGAAGCTGAAAGTGAATGCGGCGCTTCCGACCTTGATCGGCGGCGAGACCAGCACGGCGTCGGAGGCGAGCTCGTTGTCCGGGATGTACCAGCCCAGCCCCGAGCCGAAGAACGAATCGCCGTCGGCGATGCCCCAGTTGCCGACGTCCGGATGGCCGCTCAGCAGCTGCACGCCCCAGTCGTATTCCGAGGCCAGCGGGTTCTCCACGTCATCGGAATCGAAAGCCTGCGGCTGCACGTCGTAGTTCACCGACAGCGAGGCGGTGACCGCATCGGGCTCGACCACCGCATCGTCCGAGGTGCCGACCTGCGGGAAGCTCAGTGTCAGGCTGACGGTCTGCGCGAGCGTGGCGCTGGTCAGCGTGACCGGGAAGCTCACGCTGCTGTTGCCGTTCGCATCGACCGCCGGGAACGTCACCGTCGCCGGCGTCGTCAGGTTGCCGGTGGCGCTCAGGTTCGCCGTCACCACGTCGCTGAGGTCGCGCGTGCCGTTGCTGTGGATGGCGACCGTAACCTGCGCGGTTTCGCCCGCATCGAAAATGCCGTCTTCGTCGTTGTCGGTGGTGATGTCGATCGAGTAGTCGGTGACTTCGAACGAGGCTGCGAGCGCGACGTAGCTTTCGACCACGCCGGCGTTGTCGGTGTCGAGGCGATACGGCGCGACGGCGCCGACGCCCATGCCCATCTTCGCGAACGCGTTCGCGGCCAGCTCGAAGTCGGCCTGATCGGTCGCCAATGCCGCAGCCAGAATGCCATCACGCGCTTCGAGGAAGGTCGGAGCGAACGGCGTCATCTTGAGGCCGGCGATGATGTACTTCTTGAAGCGATCCTGGGCCTCGGCGAAGGTGTAGCGCGAGTCGTTGAGCAGGGCCACGTAGAACGTCCACAGCGTGTTGGCCCAGATTTCACCGGCGTTGTGCACCTCGGAGTTGTCGGCACCATCCGCGCCGAACGCGAGCGGAACGCCGGTCGGCAGCGCTACGCCGTTCTCGATGTGCTGGAAGGTCATCGGGAACACGTCCGGGTTCACCGAATACGGTGCGCGGCGGATGCCGAAGTAGGCACTGCCGGTCGAATAGGCGGCCGTCGAATAGGCGCCGCCGAAGTTCTCGTTGCCCGCGATCGCGTCGTCACCTTCGTGCACGGTCAGCAGCAGCGCCGCGACGTCGGACCAGCCTTCGCCCATGCCGCGGCCCTGCTGGTTGACGAGGCCGAAGCCGTCGTTGACGAGGCGGTTGCTCACGTAGTGGAAGAACTCGTGTGCGACGATGCCGTTGTCGACCGTTCCGTCGTAATCGGACTCGGTCGGAATGCTCGCGCTGGCCACCACGGTGCCGCCGGAAATCGCCGTCTTGAGCGTGCTGCCGTCGGCCTGGCTGACGCTGATCGTGCCGATGGTCGGGTTCGCCAGCGTGTTGTCGCTACCGAGGCCGGGGGCTTCGCCGGCCGCGTTGTTGGCGATGATCACGCCGATGGCGCCGGCGGCCTCCGCATTGAGCGTCTTGAGCTGGAAGCTGCAGGCCCCGCGATCGATGAGCGCGATCTTGCCGGCGACGGCCGCGCCGTTGGTGAGCGTCGTGCAGCCGTTGGCCGGCGTGGTGGTGGTGAGACTGCCCGTGAAGCTGAAGTTGGTCGGGCCGAACGAAGCGGTGCCGACGTCAAATTCCCCGAGTGCCGGCGAGGTGACGTTGAGGCCCAGCGTGACCGCGCCGTCGAACAGGTACATCTGCATCGTCGGCGATTCGCCATCGGCCGGCGTGCTCATATTGGCATTGTTGCGTCCGCCCCAGTCCTGCGCCTGCGCCAGGATCGGGTCGCCCTCGACACCACCGCGGCCATAGTTGCTGGCCTGGGCATTGCCGGCCACTTCATCGAAGCCGGCGTCGTACCAGTAATCGTGCAGCCAGTTGTTCATGTAGAACAGATTGACGATCGCATTGCGGCGGGCCGAATCGGTGATCGGGCTGTCGCCGGCCTGGTAGCTGTAATCGAACAGGCCCGGCGCGGTGACGGTGGCGCGGTAATCGCCGAGGTCCTCGTCGAGACCGCCGGTGTCGAAGTTGGGGTCTTCACCTGGCTGGCCGACCAGGTCGATGTAGGCGTCGACGTTGTTGCCGACGGTTTCGGTGGCGCCAGCGGTGAGCCAGGGATCGCCGGTCGAAATCGGGCCGTGATCGATCGTCACCAGAGTGCTCGGCACCGGCGTGCGCGGCGGATCGAAGTTCGGATCGAGCGTGGTCAGCGGGGTCGTCGGGAAGTCGCTGCCGAGAGGGCTGTCGTAGGGGCGGTTTTCGCCGGTGCTGTCGGCCCAGGTGCGATAGGTGAAGGCTTCGTACTCGGTGAGGTTCTTGCGGAACAGCACTTCGCCGGTCGCGGCCGACACCACGTAGCCGTACGAAAAGCTGCCGCGTTCCTTCGGCGATGCGGTCGCGAGTTCCACGTACCAGGCCGGAACGAGCTCATCGCCGAGCGGATAGAGCACTTGCTTGCCGCGCGGCGAACCGTTCAGCGCGAGCTTGCCGGGCGTCTTGGTGGTTGGTGCGCGCAGCAGGGTGTAGGCGCCCTTCTGCCCGAGTGTCTGCAGCGAGCCCGCCGAGACGCTGCCGCCGAGATTCGAGAAGGCTTTGGACACGGCCTGGGCGACGCTCAGATCGAATGAAGCGGCTCGGCGCTTGGCGATACCGTGCGAGCCGCCATCGCCCTTCTGCGGCGCGAAGTAACCCGAAGCCGCGACCGGCTTCATGTTGCGATCCATCATCACGCTGATCTGGCGGCCGAACACGTCGATGCCATCCTGCGTCTGCTGGAAGCGCGCGATCTTGGGTCCGCCGTGGGTGTCGTGCTGCTCGACCAGGCGAGCATTTTCAAGCGCGGCTTTGCTCAGGCCGAGTTTGGCCGAGTTGAGCGACAGGAAGCTGCGGGCGCCGGTCTCGAGACGCTGACCGGACTTGAGCGGAGTCAGCGGCGTGGCCGCCGCCTGGGCGTTGGACCAGACGAAGGTATCGACGCCGAGATGACTGTCGGATTCGTTGCGCAGCGTCGGCTGGCTGGCCATCTTGATCTGCGGCTGCAGCTCTTTCCTGGCTTTGGGAGCCTGGGCGGCGCTGATGCGCTGCGGCCGGCTCAGCGAACTCGAGCTCGTCGATGGGGCCTTGCGGGCCAGGCTCGCATCGAAGTTCGCATGTTTGGAATAGACCGGCTGAGTGGCAGACGCAGCAGTCGCGCCTGCCAGCGCCGCGACGGCGGCGCACAGAACTAGTTTTTTCATTACGGCTCCCTTGACCTTGATTTGCCGCGCGAGCGGTTTTCAGCGCGTGTCCCAACTACGCGCAGGGCACTCTTATACCGCGCCGTTTCACGGCTGGAATGAAGGCTTTTCCTAGGTCAAAAACGAGGGAAATGTAGGAAAAACCCGCGCTGCATCGCAACATAGTTGCAGCCTGCAATCGGGCGCGCCGGCCCGCATGCAAACTGAGACTCGGTTCAGCGTGGCGGCTGCGAGCGCCAGGCCGGAATGCCGAGCGTCATGAACACGAGTTGCTTCTCGGCGCGGCGAATGATGTCGGCTTCGGCATCGGGCCGTTGCGGCGCATCGAGGATGTCTTCGGCGATCGAAACCATCGCGTTGACCATCAGGCTCGCGAGCATCTGCAGGTCTTCGGTGGCCCAGCGATCGAGTAGCGGAAAGCGCGCGAGATCGGTCGACAGCTCGGCCGCGAACAGCCGGATCTCGCGGCGAATGGCCTCGCGCAGGCTCGCGTAGCCGCCGTAGCGCTCACGCGCGATGAAGCCGAAGTGCTGGCGATGCGCATGCACGTGCTTCACGAGCAGCTCGACCGAGCTCGGGATGATGCGATCGGTCGGCAGGCCCGCGCTGCGCACCGAGCGGATCATGCGGCGCAGGGTTTCGAAGGATTCGGCGACGAGGTCGAGACCGAGCTCTTCCATCGTCGCGTAGTGCCGGTAGAAGGCGGTCGGGACCACGCCGGCTTCACGCGTGACTTCGCGCAGGCTCAGGCCGCTGAAGCTGCGATCGCCCTCGACCATGCGCAGCGCCGCTTCCTGCAAGGCCTGGCGCGTTCGCATGCCGCGCCCTTCGCGGGCGCTCTGGAGCTCGCTGAGCTTCTCTGTGATCGATCGTTCACTCATTACAAGCTTGGCGGGCGCAGCCCATGCGGATTTGATCATCGAAGTATAGGCGGTTTGGGAAGGGAAAAGGGATGCTTTACGAATCGAAAGTGAACAAGTGTTGACATTCTAATCCAGGCTGCTTTAGTTTGTGCACAGTCGTTCACTAAAAGTTTCTCTGGAGTCTCCATGTCCGCTTTGTCCAAGCTCGCCTCGCAGCCTTCCGGAATCTGGATGCGCGGTCTTGATCGCCTGCTCAAGTCGGAAGTCGCCGCCACGCTGACGGCTCCGCACGGCGTCGAGCGCTTCATCGAACAGTGGAATCCGTTGTGGTCGGTCGATCAGGTCAAGGCCCGCATCGTCGGCGTGCAGCGTCCGACCGAGGACGCGGTGGTGCTGCGCCTGCGCCCGAACCGCCACTGGACCGGTTTTCGTGCCGGCCAGTACGTGCGTGTCGGCGTCGAAGTCGATGGCGTGCGGCTGATGCGCTGCTATTCGCTTTCCGAAGCGCCCGCCAGTGCCGATGGCTGCCTCGAAATCGCGGTGCGCAGGCAGGGGCGGGTGTCGAACTGGTTGTTCGAACGCGCGCAGATCGGCCAGGTGTTGATGCTGTCGCAGGCCGATGGCGATTTCGTGCTGCCGGAAATCGAATCGCCGCTGCTGCTGATCGCGGGTGGCAGCGGCATCACGCCGGTGCTGTCGCTGCTGCGCAGCCTGCTGAGCCGTCATTGCAGCGAGCCGGTCGCGCTGCTCTATTACGTGCGCAGCCGCGAGCAGGGCCTGTTCGTGCAGGAGTTGCAGCGCATCGCCGAGCTGCGTCCGCAGTGGACGATCCGCATCGTCGAGACGCGCACCGGCACGGCTTCGCGTCACTTCGAGGCCGCGCAGTTGCGGGCGCTCGGCGACGAGTTCGCGCAGGCGACGACCTATGTCTGCGGCCCGGCCGCGCTGATCGATGCGGTCGAACTCGCGATGCGCGAGCAGGGCCGCGCCGAACGGCTGCGCTACGAGCGCTTCGTCGCCGCGATCAAGCCGGCTGCCGCGCCGGGCTCCGCAAACGGCGATCTGATTTTTTCGCGCAGCGAGCGCTACGTCGCCAACGACGGCCGCAGCCTGCTCGATCAGGCCGAAGCCGCCGGCCTGCGTCCGGACGCGGGCTGCCGCATGGGCATCTGCCACAGCTGCCTGTGTCGCAAGACCTCGGGCCGCGTGCGCGATCTGCGCAATGGAACGCTCTCCGACGAGGGCGAACAGGACATTCAACTCTGCGTGAGCGCCGCCGTCGGCGACGTCACGCTCGATCTTTGATTTCGACGAGGACGCTTGCCATGACGACCCAGAAGACGATGACCGCGGAACAGCTGCAGTCTTTCGGCGAAGAGCTCGATGCGATCCGCAACCGCGTGATCGCCGATCTCGGTGCTCGCGACGTCAACTACATCCGCGGTGTGATTCGCGTCCAGCGCAATCTCGAGATCGCGGGCCGTGGTCTGCTGTGGCTCGGCTTTCTGCCGCCGGCCTGGATTGCGGGCGTCGCCGCGCTGTCGGTCGCCAAGATCCTCGACAACATGGAGATCGGCCATAACATCATGCACGGGCAGTACGACTTCGCGCGCGATCCGGCGCTGAGCTCCAAGAGCTTCGACTGGGACAACGCCTGCCCGGGCGAGCAGTGGAAGCATTCGCACAACGTCATGCATCACACGTACACCAACGTGCTCGGCGTCGATCGCGATGTCGGCTACGGCATATTGCGCATGGACCCGGCGCAGGCCTGGCATCCGAAGTATCTCGGCAACCCGCTGTATGCGTTTCTGCTCGCGGTGCTGTTCCAGTACGGTGTGGCCGTGCACGACGCCGAGGTCGATCAGATTATCGAAGGCAAGAAGCGCTGGCGCGATGCGGTGCCGCTGCTGCGCGGCATCTGGAAGAAGACGCGTCGCCAGTGGCTCAAGGATTACCTGCTGTTTCCGGCGCTGTCGGGCCCGTTCGCGCTGTTCACGTTCGCGGGCAATGCGAGCGCCAACCTGATCCGCAACGTCTGGGCGTTCACGATCATCTTCTGCGGGCACTTTCCGGACGGCGTCGAGACTTTCGAAAAATCGACGCTCGACAACGAGACGCGCGGCGGCTGGTATCGCCGCCAGCTGCTCGGCAGCGCCAACATCGAAGGCGGCAAGCTGCTGCACCTGATGAGCGGCAACCTGAGCCACCAGATCGAGCATCACCTGTTCCCCGATCTGCCGGCGCACCGCTATGGCGAGATCGCGGCCGAAGTGCGCGAGATCTGCGAGCGCTACGGCCTGCCGTACAACAGCGGCTCGCTCGGCGAGCAGTTCGGCAGCGTGGTCCGGCGCATCCTGACGTTGGCGCTGCCGCCGCGGTCTGCGATGCTGCCGGCCCAGGCCTGACCGGGCCGCCGACGAGAGGACTTCATGCCGAGCCGTTTGGAACTCATCAAGGACGTACTGCAGGTGGCCGTCGAATCCGGGGCCGAGCGCGTCGGCCGCGTCACCGGCGTCATCACGGGCGCGGTGCGCGACGTCACGCGCGAAGTGGGCGGCTGGGCCAGCGACGTGTTCGAAGTCGTCGAAGCCGCCCAGAAGGCCGAGAGCAAGAAGGGTAGCGCAGCCGCTGAGAAGGATTCGGACTGACCGCGCCGCGGCTTCGCTCGCTGCATCCCAAACCCGGCCCCGCGCCGGGTTTTTTATGCCCGGAACATCCGCTTTGGAGTCGAGTCGAGGTTTGTAAAGTTCTGTAACGAAAGTTACGCCACTGTTACTCGATAATGATTCTCATGTAGAATCGTATTCGTTTGTGAGAAGGGCAGACGCTGCAATGCGCAGACGTGCATAGCGCTCCGGGCCACACCCGGGCTAATAAAATGATTCCACGGGGGTTTTTCGCATGTTGAAGTTTCGTTTGACGCCGCTGGCAGCAGCGGCGCTGGTGGTCTACGCGGTTCCGACTTTCGCCCAGGAAGCTTCCGAAACTCCCGCCACCAACGAGCGCGCCGTGGCGTTGCCGTCGGTGAAGGTGCAGGACAGCGCGGAGACGACCTACAAGCCCGAGAAGGCTTCGTCTCCCAAATTCACCCAGCCGCTCGTCGATACGCCGCAGACCATCACGGTCATCAAGAAGGAAATCATCGCGGACCAGGGCTCGCTGAGCCTCGCCGATGCGCTGCGCAACACGCCGGGCATCACCTTCCAGGCCGGTGAAAACGGCAACTCGACCAGCGGCGATGCCATCTTCATGCGTGGCTTCGATGCGCAGGGCAGCATCTTCATCGACAACGTGCGTGACCTCGGTCCGGCTTCGCGCGATGTGTTCAACATCGAACAGATCGAAATCGCCAAGGGCCCGTCAGGCGCCGACAACGGCCGTGGCTCGGCTTCGGGCTACGTGAACCTGGCCAGCAAGCTGCCGTTCGCGTCGAACGCCTATAGCGGCTCGGTCGCCTATGGCACCGAAGATCGCTCGCGCGCGACGGCAGACCTCAACCAGCTTGTCGGCGAGAAGACCGCCATCCGTCTTAACCTCGTCGGTCAGGACGGCGGCGTCGCCGGCCGCGACAAGGTGGAGCGCGAGCTCTGGGGCATCGCGCCGTCGATCGCTTTCGGTCTGGGCACCGACACGCGCACCTACATCTTCACGCAGCACATGCGCCAGAACAACCTGCCGGACGGCGGTGTTTCGGCCATCGGCATTTCGGGCTATCGCAACCTGATCCTCGAAGGCCGCGATGCCAACGGCAACCCGACCAATTCCACCGGCACGCCGGTCGATGCGCGTCCGGTCGATACCAAGAACTTCTATGGACTGGACACCGACTTCGAAGACATCAAGTCCAACATGTTCACGGTCAAGATCGAACACGATCTGGCGCCGGGCACCACGGTCCGCAACCTGTCGCGCTACGGCAAGGTGTCGCAGGAGCGCGAGATGACCGCGCCGCTGCAGGCTCCGGTGGTTGCCAGTCCGAACACTGCTGGCCCGAACGCCGTGGTGCAGGATCCCGCCACTTGGACTCAGGGGCGCTCGCGCCAGGGCATCTCGCGCGAGAACGAGGTGCTGACCAATCAGAGCAGTTTCGTAACGACGGTAAAGACCGGCGTAATACAGCACGACATCAGCACTGGTTTTGAATTTATTTACGAATCGCAGTACACGCCGACCTTGACCGCCGCGTCGGGGCAGGTCGCTGCCAATCTGTATAACCCGGACTCCAGCCAGCCGGGTACCGCGATCACTCCCAACGGCGCTTACACGGATGGCAATACCACCACTGGTGCGCTCTATCTGTTCGACACGCTCAAATTCGGTGAGCAATGGCAGCTCAACGGCGGGCTGCGCTGGGAGCGTTTCGAAACCGAGACCAATAGCGTTTCGCTATCCACGGCGACTGCCCAGCCGACGCTGCCGGTTGGAACGCTGGTTCCTGGGCATGGGCGCCTTGCCGACAATCTGCTGAGCTACAAGACGGGCCTGGTGTTCAAGCCTCTACCAAGTGGCAGCGTGTACATTTCTACTGCTAACAACAAGCGTCCGCCGGCCACCGATGGTTTCGTGCTGAACACCACGTCCGCGACCAACATCAATAATCCTGGTCTGAAGCCGCAGACGTCGAAAAATCTCGAAGTCGGCACTAAGTGGGAGTTCTTCGGCGGCAAGCTGTTGACGACGGCGGCTCTGTTCCAGAGCGAAAACAAGAACGATGTTGCGCGCAACGAAGCAGATCAGACGGTGACGCAGTACGGCAAGCGCGAAGTCGAGGGTGTGGAGCTCAGCGCCATCGGTCAGATCACGCCGAACTGGCAGTTGAGCTTCGGATACACATACCAGGATGCCAAGGTCAAAGAGGGTGCTTGGCAGTTCAACGCAGATGGCACGCCGGTGATCGGGCCGGATGGAAACCCCATGTCGACGCAGACCGGCGCCGCGATCAACTTCTCGCCGAAGCAGAACGCTACGCTGTGGACCACGTACAAGCTGCCGATTCCGCTAACCGTCGGTGGCGGCCTGCGCTATGTCGATACTCAGACTCGTACGGTTAATAACAATCTGGCGAATGTGACCACTGGTATTGTTAAAGTTGACGACTACGTCGTGTTCGACGCGATGGCCAAGTACGACATCACGCCGAACTACGGCCTGCAGCTCAACGTCTACAACATTGCGGACGAGGACTACGTCGCTAGCGTGAACAACTCGGGCCAGCGTTATTTCCCGGGCACGCCGCGTTCGTACCTGCTGACGCTCAACCTGTCGTTCTAAGCTTGATGTAATGCTGTGTAAATTCTCGTCCATCGTGGCGAGGCTGGTGGTATGAATAGAGTCCCCGCATGCTTGCGGGGACTCTAGTTTTTGATGGTGAGACGTCCATGCTGGTGCAAATTCCCGATGTTCTGACTGCCGATCAGGTTTCGCAGATGCGCGCCGTGCTGAGCGCCGTCGAGTGGGAGGACGGCCGGGTCACGGCGGGCTCGCAGGCCGCCACCGTGAAGCGCAATCGGCAGATCACCGAATCGCATCCGGTGGCCAAGCAGCTCGGCGAAATCGTGCTGCGCCAGTTGGCCCAGAATTCGCTGTTCACGGCGGCCGCATTGCCGCTCAAGGTGTTTCCGCCGCTGTTCAACCGCTACGAAGGCGGTGGGCATTTTGGCGGGCACATCGACACCGCCGTGCGCCTGACACGCGAGGCGCCGTATCGTGTGCGGACCGACCTTTCCGCCACGCTGTTTCTGGCCGATCCGGGCGAGTACGATGGCGGCGAACTCGTGATCGAAGATCATTACGGCTCGCAGAGCGTGAAGCTCCCCGCGGGGCATCTGATTCTGTACCCGTCGACGAGTGTGCATGAAGTGCGTCCGGTGACGCGTGGCGCGCGGATTGGCGCATTCTTCTGGATCCAGAGCATGGTGCGCGACGATGGGCAGCGCCGCTTGTTGTTCGACCTCGACAACTCGATTCAGTCGCTCAGGCAAACCGTCGGTTCGGAGAACGCATCGCTCGTCCAGCTGACCGGCGTCTACCACAACCTGCTGCGTCGCTGGGCGGAGCTGTGAGCGGCGAGAGCGCTTCGGCGTCGACTCACGACGCCTTGGCCCGCAGCGCGAGACAGCAGGCGCGCCGCTCGTTCTGGTTGCGCCAGCTTACGCAGTGGCACTGGATCAGCGCGGCGATCAGCCTGATCGGCATGATCCTGTTCGCGGCCACCGGCATCACGCTCAATCACGCCTCGCAGATCAAGACTTCGCCGCAGATCACCAAGCTGCACGGCGAACTGCCGATGGAGTTGCGCGCGCTGCTCGAAACGCAGGCCGACGCGGGTGGCGCGCTGCCTCCGATGCTGCTCGACTGGCTCGATGCGGAATGGTCGCTGCGCGGCCTCGCGGGCAACCCCGAATGGTCGCCCGACGAGCTCTACGTCTCGATGCCGCGACCGGGCGGCGACGCCTGGCTCAGCGTCGATCTGGCCAGCGGCGAGATCGAATACGAGCGCACCGATCGCGGCTGGATCTCGTACTTCAACGATCTGCACAAAGGCCGCAATTCGGGCCTGGTGTGGAGCTGGTTCCTCGATGTGTTCGCGGTGGCCTGCCTGATCTTTTCGATCAGTGGCCTGTTCCTGTTGCAGCTGCACGCCAGACGCCGCGTCGGTACCTGGCCCTTCGTCGGCCTGGGCCTGTTGCTGCCATTGCTGCTGGCCTTGCTGTTCATTCATTGATTGACGTTTATTGATGCCACGAGCCCGACCATGAAATTGCCTTCCATGCGCACACCCCTCTCCATCGCCGTCTGCGGCCTTTCGGCTGCGCCCGCGATGGCCGCCGATCTCGATGTCAGCGTGCAGATTCCGCAGCTCGACGTGGCCGAATACCACCGTCCCTACGTCGCCGTCTGGCTCGAGCGCGAGGATCGCAGCGTGGCGAGCAATCTGGCGGTCTGGTATCAGCTCAAGCGCGGCGGCGGTCCGGGTGGGCCGGCCGCGGCTGCTGCAGGCGATGCGCCCAAGGGCCCGGCTCCGCAGGCCGGTGGCGGCGAAGGCGGCACCAAGTGGCTGCCCGACCTGCGCCAGTGGTGGCGTCGCACGGGACGTGAGCTCACGGTGCCGATCGACGGCGTGACCGGCGCGACGCGTCCGGTCGGCGAGCACAAGCTGAGCTTTTCCACCGGCAAGGCGCCGCTCGCCGAACTCGCGCCGGGCAAGTACAAGCTCGTCGTCGAAGCGGCTCGCGAAGACGGTGGCCGCGAACTCGTCGACATTCCGTTCGAATGGCCGGCTTCGGGCAAGCAGGAACTCAAGGCTGCCGGCAAGAGCGAACTCGGTGCCATCACGCTGGCGATCAAGCCGTAAAGCGGCCGTATTCGACACAAGGAATTCACGACATGAAAAATCTGTTCAAGCACCTCACCGCCGGACGCACGCTGTTCGCGGCCGCGCTGCTGCTGCCGATCGCCGCGCAGGCGCACAAGCCCTGGCTCGCGCCGTCGAAGACCACGCTGAGCGTCGGCCAGTGGGTTACGGTCGATGCGGCCGCCTCGACGCAGCCCTTCGTCAAGGACCACGTCGGCATGCCGCTCGACAACATCGTCATCACCGCGCCGGACGGCAGCACGGTGCCGGCCGAGAACCCGGTCAAGGGCAAGCTGCGCAGCACCTTCGACCTGCAGCTGCAGCAGGCCGGTACGTACAAGATCGCGCTCGTGAACAGCAACATCAGCGCGAGCTGGGAAGAAGACGGCAAGAACAAGCGCTGGCCACCGCGCGGCACGCAGTTCACCGCCGAAGGCTTCGCCAAGGAAGTGCCGAAGAAAGCCAAGAACCTCAAGGTCACGCAGATGAGCAGCACGCTCGCCACCTACGTGACGGCCGGCGCACCGAACGACGGCGCGCTCAAGCCCACCGGCAAGGGCCTGGAACTCGTGCCGGTGACGGCGTTCACCGATCTCTACGTCGGCGAAGAAGCGACGTTCAAGCTGCTGCTCGATGGCAAGCCGGCTTCGGGTGTCGAAGTGGAAGTGATCGCCGATGGCGTGCGCTATCGCGACAGCATGGGCGAAGTGCTCGTGAAGTCGGACGCGCAGGGCCTGCTCAAGCTCAACTTCACGCAGCCCGGCCTGCATTACCTGTCGGCCTCGGTGTCCGACAAGAACGCCGAGAAGCCCGCCACCGATCGCCGCACGAGCTACGCGGGCATCTTCGACGTGCTGTCGCCCTGATTCGCTCGAGTCGCATGCGGCGCAGCTGATGCCATGAGTTCCTCGTGAACCGCATTCTGCTGCCGCCGCAGCTGTCCGCCGTCGCGCAGGCCGGTCCCGAACCGGGATCGGTCGTGCGCCAGTTGCACGGCGAGAGCATGGGCACGACCTGGAGCGTGTCGGTATGCGCTCCGCCGGACCGGCTCGATGCCTTGCCGCTGCAGCAGCTGCTGCAAGCCGAGCTCGACGATGTCGTCGAGCAGATGAGTCACTGGAAGGCCGATTCGTTGTTGTCGCGTTTCAACGGCGCGCCAGCCGGCAGCACACAGGTGCTGCCCGAGCCCTTCTTCGAGGTGCTGCATTGCGCCTGCGAACTCGCACGCGCCAGCAACGGCGCCTACGATCCGGCCGCCGGCGCGCTCGTCGACGTTTGGGGCTTCGGCGCAAAACCGCGCGATGCGCTGCCGCCTTCGGCGTCGGAAATTCGCGAAGCGCTTTCCCGCTGCGGCTGGAGGCGCCTGCAGCTCGACGAGCAGACGCGCTCGATCACGCAGCCCGGCGGCCTCGCGCTCGATCTGTCCTCGATCGCCAAGGGCTACGGCGTCGACCGGCTCTGCGAAGCCTTGCAGCGCCTGAGGCTCGCGCATCATCTCTGCGAAGTCGGCGGCGAAGTGCGCGGGCAAGGCTGCAAGCCCGACGATCAGCCGTGGTGGGTCACGCTCGAAGCCGTTCCGGAGGCTCCGTTCGACGCGCCCTGGCTGCTCGCGCTCGACGGCATCGCCGTCGCGACCTCGGGCGACTACCGTCGCTACTTCGAACAAGGCGAGCGCCGCTATGCGCACACGCTCGATCCGCGCACCGGCTATCCGCTCAATCCGGCGCCCGCGTCCGTCAGCGTGGTGCACCCGCAGTGCATGCTTGCCGACGGATTCGCCACCGTGCTGACCGCGCTCGGTTTGCAGGATGGCATGGCCTTTGCCGAGCGCGAAAACGTAGCCGCACTGTTCGTCATGCGCAATGGCGCGAGCGGACGTTTCGATGAATATGCGAGCACGGCCTGGAGCCGCCTGCTCGAAGCTTGAGGTTCTGCACGCGTGAAAATCGATAGAACGCAGGTCGGCACGACGATTCTGCTGCTGTTGCTCCTGATCGCCGCAATCGGCCTGTTCGGTTTGCAGCCCGGCGCTGCGCAGTGGATCGATCCGGGTCGCGAGCGCTGGCTCATCGCACTCGGCGCCGT
The DNA here is from genome assembly GCF_058783045.1 of Hydrocarboniphaga sp. FW305-C-57. NCBI lineage: Bacteria > Pseudomonadati > Pseudomonadota > Gammaproteobacteria > Nevskiales > Nevskiaceae > Hydrocarboniphaga > Hydrocarboniphaga sp. FW305-C-57. The sequence continues at coordinate 199,480 of NZ_JBYSYG010000009.1, forward strand.
CGCGCTGTATCTGCTGCTGTGCCTGCCGTTGTGGCTGCGCCGTCGCAAGGCGCATGCAGTCGCGTCCGATGCGAGCTGGCTCGTCGTGCATGCGAGCCAGACCGGACATGCGGAGCAGCTCGCCTGGCAGAGCGCGAGGGCGCTGCAGGCCGGTGGTGCGAGCGCGCGCGTGATCTCGATCCACGATCTCGACGCACCGACCCTGCATGCCGCGCAGCGCGCCTTGTTCGTCGCCAGTACGACGGGCGAGGGCGATCCGCCCGACGGTGCGCTGCGCTTCGTGCGCGAGGTGATGACGCAGGATGCGCCGCTGTCGCTCGATTACGCCGTGCTCGCGCTCGGTGATCGCAGCTACAGCCAGTATTGCGGCTGGGGACGCAGGCTCGATGCCTGGCTGCAGGAGCGTGGGGCGACACCGCTGTTCGAGCGCATCGAAGTCGACAACGCCGATGCGACGGCGATTCAAGGCTGGCAGCAGCGTATCGGCGCGCTCGTCGGCGGCGAGCCGCTGGTCTGGAGCGAGCCCGGGTTCGAGAGCTGGACGCTGATCGAGCGGCGCGTGCTCAACACGGGCAGCCTCGGCGCGCCGTGCTTTCACGTCGCGCTCGCGCCGCCCGCGAACACGCGCTGGCAGGCCGGCGACGTGCTCGCGGTCGAGCTGCCGGTCGATCCACCCGCGCAACGCGATTATTCGATCGCCTCGATCGTCTCCGACGGCGCCGCGCATCTGCTGATCCGGCAGACGCGCAGGCCCGACGGCAGCATCGGCATCGGCTCCGGATTCCTGACGCAGCAGGCGCCGCTGCAATCCAGCGTGCGTGCCCGCGTGCGGCGCAATGCCACGTTTCATGCGCCGCTCGATGCGAGGCCGATGATTCTGGTCGGCAACGGAACCGGCATCGCCGGCTTGCGCGCCCTGCTCAAGGAGCGCATCGCCGCGCAGCACAAGGCCAACTGGCTGCTGTTCGGCGAGCGCCAGGCGGCGCACGATTTTCACTATCGCGACGAGCTGCTGAGCTGGAAATCGCAGGGCTCGCTGGCCGAACTCGATCTCGCGTTCTCGCGCGACGGCGCGCAGCGCCGTTACGTGCAGGACGTGCTGCGCGAACAGGCGCAGCGGCTGAGCGAATGGGTGGAACAGGGCGCCGCGATCTACGTCTGCGGCAGCGCGCAAGGCATGGCGAGCGGCGTGCACGCCGCGCTCGTCGACGTGCTCGGTGAAACGCTGGTCGAGAAGCTGCGCGATGACGGCCGCTATCGGCGCGACGTCTACTGATCGCGGTTCCTGTCTCCCTCTCCCTCCGGGAGAGCGCTGGGGTGAGGGACTCTCACGGATAGCGAAGCCTCGCTATCACGATCACGGCGAATCCCTCAGCCGCCCCTTCGGGGCAGCTTCTCCCGGAGGGAGAAGGCAAATGCATCAGGGCTTAACTGGCGCGCCTTCGCTGCCCGCCGGTGCGCTGCTGGTTCCATTCGGATCGGAAATGAAACCGATCTTGCTGACGCCGGCCTTCGAAGCCTCCGCCATCACTTGCGCGAGGATTTCGTAGCGCGTGTTGCGGTCGGCGCGAATGTGCAGCTCGGGCGAAGGCTCCTTCTGGCCGGCCTGCTGCAGGCGCGAAATCGCCTGATCGAGCGATACCGGTTCGCCGTCCCAGAAGATCTGGCCGGTTTCGTTGATCGCGAAGTCGATCTTGTCGGGCTCGGACTTGAGCACTTCGGAGCTCGCCTGCGGCAGGTTGATCTTCACCGCATTGGTCAGCAGCGGCGCGGTGACGATGAAGATGACGAGCAGCACGAGCATCACGTCGATCAGCGGGACCATGTTGATCTCCGCCATCGGCGTCTTGTTGGGCGTGTGCCCGAAGCTTCCGAACGCCATGCTCAGCTCCTTTAGTTGCTGGCCGTGGACTTGACCACGCGCACCGGCGGCGCGGCGACGAACTGCGCGCCGGTGGTCAGGAACGCGTAGAGGTCGTGCGCGAAGGTGTCGAGACGCGCGAGCACCATGCGATTCGAGCGCACCAGGAAGTTGTAGCCGAGCACCGCCGGAATGGCGACGCCGAGGCCGATGGCGGTCATGATCAGCGCTTCGCCGACCGGGCCGGCGACCTTGTCGAGCGAGCCCGAGCCGCTCATGCCGATCGCGAGCAGCGCGTGGTAGATGCCCCAGACCGTGCCGAACAGGCCCACGAACGGAGCCGTCGAGCCGACCGAGGCGAGCACGGTGAGGCCCGATTCCATCTTCGCGGTCTCTTCGTCGATCACCTTGCGGATCGTGCGCGTCAGGAACTCGGCCGCGCTGCCGGCTTCTTCGAGGCGGCTCGCGCCGAAGCGCGCGTGGTGCTCGCGCGCGAAGATCGCGTGATGCGACAGATGCGAGAACGGCTCGTCGGCGTGATGCTTGACGACCGCCTCCTGCACTTCGACGAGATCCTTGGCGTTCCAGAAGAAGTTCAGGAAGCGCTCGCTGCGGCGGCGCTCGAGCGCCAGGCGAATGCTCTTGCTGACGATTAGATACCAGCTCGCCACCGACATCAGCACGAGCACGATGAGCAGGAATTTGGAGACGGCGTCGGATTGGCCGAGAAAGTGCTGAATGCCGAGGGATTGCGGTTCCATGACGTCGTTCTGGTTGGCGAAGGGGCGGTTTTAGCTGCGGGAGAGCGAGAAAACAATCGGCACCATGGCGATGCCGCGAACGGGCTTGTCACCCAGGCGGGAGGGCGAGAACTTCCAGCGTTGTACTGCGCGTCGGGCTGCGTCGTCGAGTCGCGAGTAGCCGCTCGACTTGTCGACTTCGACGCTCAGCGCTTCGCCGCTCTCGCTGACGAGCACGCGCAGCACCGCGGTGCCTTCCTCGTGCAGCCGCTTGGACATCGCAGGATAGGCCGGCGCCGGGTTCTGCAGATAGGCCATGTCGAAGCGCGGAGGTTCGGGCGCGGCTTCCGCGGGCGGCTCGGACTCGGAGGGCGGCGAATAGGCGGCGATCGGCTCGGACTCGGCCGGCTCGTCCACGGGCGGCGGCGGGGCGATGATCGGATCGGCCACCGGCGTGGGCTTGGGCGAGGTGAGCAGCGGCTTGGGCTTGGGTTTCTCCACCGGCTTCGGCGGCGGTGGCGATGGCGGCAGCGGCTCGGGCGGCTTCACCGGCTCGGCCTGCTGGGTCAGCATGCTCACCGTCAGCACCTTCGGTTCCTCGGCCGGTGGGGCGCTGTGCACCCAGTACAGCGCCGCGAACAGCGCAGTGGCATGCGCGCCGAGGACAGCGGCGAGCGACAGGCTGTTGAGCGGGCGATACGAAACGGGAGCGGCGGGCTGGGCGATCAACGCAGGGGACCAACGGATGTAACTGAGAATGATTCCCAAGTATAGACAGCGGGGGCATTTAAATAAAGACAAGCCCTTCGATGCATCGTGATCGTTTCAGGAAAGTCAGTAACTTTTGGACGGACGACACCGCCGTCGGCCGTTTCAATAGAGGCGCTATCGTGTAGTCGGCCGGCCTTTGGCGATGAAATTCAAATGCTCAAAGCGGGCTGCGCCGTGCACGGCTCTAAGCTTTGAATGGGCTCTAGGAAGCTCTAAAGCTCCTGGCCCACCACTTTTGAGCCGCTGCTGGAGACATGCTGGCGCATGCGCTCTTCCGCCAGCGCTTCGTTCCCTGATGCGATCGCGATCGCAATTTCATCGTGTTCCGCGGCCGAGCGATGCAGCACCGATGCATGACCGAGGCGACGATTATTCAGACGGTCGATCTGATCGCTCAGCTGTGAAGCCAACCTGGCGACTCGCGGCTTGTTCGCGAGTTCGTAAATGGCCTCGTGAAACGCCTGGTTTGCGTTGGCATATCCCAGGAAGTTCGCGGCCTTCGCCGTGACGCGGCAGGCTGCGGCGGCTTCCTCGACCTTGGCGGGCGACGCCTTCCCTCTCGCCACCGCGCGTGCCGCCATGCGCGCCGCCAGACCTTCAACGACTTCGCGCAGTTCGAAGATCTCGATCACATCGGCCGTCGATTGCGCCCTGACAACCGCGCCGCGATGGGGCTGCACTTCGACAAGACCTTCGCCTGCGAGATGTGTCAGCGCCTCGCGAATGGGGCCGCCGCTGATCTTGAGCGTCTCGCTCAACTCCGATGCCACCAATCGCTGGCCGGGCACCAAATCGCCGCGACGAATCTGCTGTCTGATGCGCGACACCGCCACTTCGACGAGTGATTCGCCGGTCACTTCTGCACGTCGGTAAGCCATGGGTTGTTCTGTCCCGTTGTTCGGCTAATTATCTGAAAATTTCTTTTGATGATCCATCCAGGGACGGTTGACAGCCTGTATTCCCAGGGATAATGTTTGTTAAATATCTTATGAAGATCCAGTATGAATATCGGGCCGAGTAGTCCGGATCGTACGGGACCGTCGGCTAGCACCTGCCACGCAAAACAAGAATTCACTGAATGCAATGAAATCGACTGCGAAGCTCAGACACCTACTATCGCGCGGCAACTTGCTCGTCGCCCCTGGCGCATACGATGGACTGAGTGCGCGGCTGGTCGAGCAGGCTGGCTTTGAAGCGGTGTACATGACCGGCGCTGGCGTATCGGCTTCGAACGGCTTTCCGGACTATGGCCTGGTGACGATGACCGAGATGGTCGAGCGCGCTGGCGTGATGGCTCGATCCGTGTCGATTCCGCTGATCGCCGATGCCGATACCGGCTACGGTAATGAGCTGAACGTCGTTCGGGCCGTGCGGGAATACGAAGTCCGCGGCGTTGCCGGCATCCATATCGAGGATCAGGTCTCGCCCAAGCGCTGCGGTCACCTCGACGGCAAGGAAGTCGTGTCGAGGGAAACGTATCTCGCGAACATCCGCGCCGCAGTCGATGCGCGAACCGATCCGGACTTCCTAATCATTGCGCGCTCCGATGCACGAGCGGTACTCGGCCTCGACGAAGCCCTTGCGCGAGTGAACGCGGCGCTCGAGGCTGGAGCCGACATGGCCTTCGTCGAAGCGACGCAGACGATCGACGAAATGGCCAGCGTCCCCCGGCTGGTCAAAGGCCCGTGTCTGTTGAATGTCGTGCCGATGGGGAAGACCCCCGACATCGAGATGAGTCGTGCAGCCGAGATGGGCTACCGCCTGGCCATCTTCCCAGGCTTGCTGCTGACAGCCTTCATCTCCCGCGGAGACGAGTTTCTGCGTGCACTCAAATGCGATGGCAAAGCTCCGACGCTGCCCGTCAACGTCGAGCTCGCCACGGCATTCAAGCGCATGGGATCGTCGGAGTGGGATGCGCTTCGCACCCGCTACCAAACCGCCGCAGCGCAAGTCCCGCCAGCAGAAGGACGCTGATCGATGGGACTCACGCTCTTTCAGAAAATCTGGAACGCACACGTTATTCGCGAGCTCGGCGACGGCTGGGCGCTGCTGCATATCGATCGCCATCTGCTGCATGACCTTTCCGGTGCCCCGGCACTGGATGAGCTGGCCAAGCGGAAGCTGTCCTTGCGCAATCCGGAGCTGGCCTTCGCGACACCCGATCATGTCGTCGCTTCTGCTCCTGGACGCACCGGCCTGACGTACGAGGTCGGCGGCATGCTTTGGGACCTGTTGAAGAAGCACACGTCGAATTGGGGCATCCGCTACTTCGAACTCGGGGAGCCGGGCCAAGGCATCGTGCACGTCATGGCGCCCGAGCTGGGCATTACGCTTCCGGGCGCGACCATGATTTGCGGCGACAGCCACACCTGCACCAATGGCGGACTCGGCGCGCTCGCGTTTGGTGTCGGATCGTCCGAGATCGTCCACGCGCTGGCGACTCAAACGCTGCGTCAGCAGATGCCTCGCAACATGCGAATCAGCATCGAGGGTGAACTCGGTGCCGGGGTGACGCCGAAGGACATCATCCTGCATGTGATCGGCAAGCTGGGTGTCGCGGCCGGCAGCGGTTATGCGATCGAATATTGCGGCTCGGTGATTCGGAGCATGAACATCGAGGGTCGGCTGACGATCTGCAATCTCTCGGTCGAACTCGGAGCCAAATATGGCCTGATCGCTCCGGATGAACACACGCTCGAATACATCCAGGGGCGTCCCTTCGCTCCGGAAGGCGAGCAATGGGACGCTGCCATCGCACATTGGAAAACCCTGTTCACCGACAACGACGCCAGCTTCGACGTCGATATCGTCATCGACGCCTCGACCATCGCCCCCACGGTCACCTGGGGCACGAGCCCAGACCAAAGCGTCGAGATCGACGGCACCGTTCCCGATCTGCTGGAGATGAACGCATCCGAGAAATCGGCCACCTTGAGCGCGCTCGAATACATGGGATTGAATCCGGGCCAGGCCATTGCGGGCACGAAGATCGATTGGGTTTTCATCGGCTCCTGCGCCAACTCCAGAATCTCCGATCTGCGCGACGCCGCCCGAATCGTTCAGGGACGTCATGTTGCCGAGGGCGTCACGGCTTGGGTGGTTCCGGGCTCGGAGCAAGTCAAGCGCCAAGCGGAGCACGAAGGCCTCGACCGCATTTTCAGGGACGCTGGTTTTCAATGGCGCGAACCGGGATGCAGCTTGTGCGTCGCCGCCAATGGCGATCGCATTCCGCCGAACGCAAGAGCCGTATCGACGTCCAATCGCAACTTCGTCGGCCGACAAGGACCCAACGCGAGAACCCACTTGGCGGGTCCCGCGATGGCCGCCGCAGCAGCGGTGGCGGGTTGTATCGTCGATGTCAGGAAGCTCGCCGCATGAAGCCTTTCACAGTCGTCACCGGTGGGGCCACACCACTGCCTGCGCCGAACATCGATACCGACGTCATCATCCGCGTGGAGCGCCTGAGTTCTCAAGCTGGGCTGGAGGATCTGAAGAAGTATGCGTTCGAAGCTCTTCGGTACTTTCCGGATGGCAGCGAGAACCCCCAGTGCGTTTTGAATCAGCCAGCACGCAGCCACTCGTCGATCCTCATCGCAGGGCCGAACTTCGGTTGCGGATCGTCTCGCGAGCCTGCGGTCTGGGCGATCATGGCACTCGGATTTCGATGCGTCATCGCAGAGAGCTTCGGCGATATTTTCTACAGCAACTGCTTCCAGAACGGCGTGCTCCCGATCGTGTTGCCGAGTGACGCGATCGCGCCGCTCATGGATGAAGCTGCCGATCCGAGCGGCGTCTTCAGCGTCGATCTGCCCAAGCAGGAAATCACCGCTCCGTCGGGACACAAGATTGCGTTCCAGGTCGATCCGCAGCGGCGCGAAAGCCTTATCGAAGGTCTGGACGAAATCGGCCGGACCCTGAAGATGACTTCAGCAATCGACCACTGGCAGGCAGCCGATCGACTGAAGCGTCCATGGATTTGGGTCGAGCCTTCTCATTCGCTATCTACCGAGTCATAACGTGAGCACACCGACAACGCGGGAACAGCCCGCATCAGAGACGACGGTCCAGCTCGCTCGCTGGCTTGATCAACTCACGCTGGAGGCCGTTCCGGCTGCGGTCCGCGAACGTGCCAAGTACCTCATTCTCGACGGCATCGGCTGTGCGCTCGTCGGTGCCCAGTTGCCGTGGTCGCAGAAGGCCGTCGAGATCGTCACCCAATTCGAGGCCGGGGGAAACAGCCCGTTGATCGGATGTGGAATCAACACCTCCCGCCCTGCCGCCGCACTCTTGAACGGAACTTTCATCCAGGGCTTCGAGCTGGATGATTTCCACCCGTTGGCTCCGCTGCATAGCGCTTCGCTCGTGTTGCCCTCGCTATTCTCCTGTATCGATCACGATGGGGCGGCCAGTGGCGCCGACGTGCTGCTCGCAGCCATCGCAGGGTTCGAAGTCGGGCCGAGGGTCGGCCTCGCTTTGCACGGAACGGAGATGCTGTCGCGCGGCTGGCATTCGGGCTCGGTGTTCGGCACGCACGCGAGCGCTGCCGCAGCAGGCAAGCTGCTGGGGCTGGACGCCGCTCAATTCGAAGACGCGCTAGGCCTCGCCGCAACGCAGTCCGCAGGTCTCATGGCGGCGCAGTTCGAAGCCATGTCCAAGCGCATGCATCACGGCATGGCATCGCGCAATGGCTTGTATGCGGCCGTGCTCGCCAAGGGCGGATACACCGGGATCAAGCGTGTTTTCGATCGCGACTATGGTGGCTTCCTCTCCACTTTCGGCGAAGGACATTCACCGGATGCCTCGCAAATCGTCGACGGTATCGGTGAGCGCTGGGAAGTCGATCGAATCGTCGTCAAACCCTACGCGGCCATGGGCGGGCTCCATGCCGCCATCGATGCGGTGCTCAAGCTCGACGAGCAACGCAAGCTGCTGGCACACGAAATCGACAGAATCGATGTCGATCTGGCGCATGCCGTCTATCACCACGGAGGCTGGCAGGCGACCCGTCCGCTGACGCCGATCGGCGCGCAGATGAACATGGCATACACGGTGGCGGTGACCATGCTCGATAAAGCCGCGCTGGTTTCCCAGTTCTCGCCGGATCGGATCGATCGGGACGATGTGTGGGAAATCATTCCGAAAGTCTTTACGCATCACGACGAATCTTTCGACCAGGAAGGAAAGATGAGCCGCGGAAAAACGCGCATGCGCGTGAGATTCCGCGATGGCCAGGTTCTGGAGACGCTGCACAACACGGGCCGCGGTGTGTTGCCGCCTCTGTCGAATGCGCAAATCGTCGACAAGTTCAATGCGCTGATGGCGAACGTGATCGACGACTCGCGTCGCGAGAAAATCTTGAACCTGACGCTGGGACTGGAATCCCTGGCGAATGCGCATGAGCTGCTGCAATCGCTGAGCGCTCCGGCGCGGAACGCGCTGTCATGACGCGAAGCTGAGCTTTAGTCGCCAGCCGACGCGCTGGCATACCGACATCGGATGTCGGGAACCGCGATCCAACAAAACCACCGCACGGTGTGTGAGAGCGGCTGCGTCACATAAAGTCATAAAACAGCGAGGAGAGAGCAGTGAAGAAGAGAAGAACGTCATGTCATTTGGAGTCTCAGGGAGGCGAGAGAATCTGCCATCCGCGAACGCTTGCGATGTGTTCGGTGGCGACGCTGCTGGCCGCGGTTTGTCAGCCGGCCTTCTCTCAAGAAACGAGCACCGGTGAGGCGACAGAAGACCGCCCGTCCGTAGCCACCGAGCCGTTCACCGAACCGGTGCTTGAAGGCACGACCGAAACGCAAAGCGCGAGCAACACCGCAGAAAGCGAATCGGACGCCATCGCCGAGATCGTGGTGACGGCGCAGCGCCGTGCCCAGTCCTTGCAGGATGTTCCGATCAGCGTGACCGCATTCAGCGACGAGATGATCGAGAAAGCGCGCATCCAGAAGATGAGCGACGTCGTGTCTCGTACGCCCGGTCTGAGCTTCGACGCGTTTCCGGCGTCGCAGCCGAGACCGTTCATTCGCGGCATCGGCTCTTCCGATACGGGCGCTGCGGGTGATCCGAGTTCGGCGGTCTTCGTCGACGAGGTCTATCTCGGCCGTCCCGCCGCCGTGGCCTTCGATGCTTTCGACATCGAGCGCATCGAGGTACTGAAGGGGCCGCAAGGAACCTTGTACGGGCGTAACGTCGTGGGCGGCGCGATCAGTGTCATCACCAAGCGTCCTGAGCTCGACGAGTTCTCCGCGCGCGGCGAGATGACCACTGGCAGCTACGACACGCTCGAGGGTGCTGCCGTGGTGAACGCGCCGATCGCCGATCGAACCGCGATGCGCCTGAGTGCGAGCGTGCGAACTCACGATGGGTACGTCCGCAACGACTACACGGGCGGCAAGCTCGATGACAAAAACACCAAGAGCGGCCGCTATCAGCTCTACAGTGAACTGTCGGACCAGCTGAGCACGCTCTTCACGCTCGATGGAACTCGCGACCGTGCCAACGGACCGGCGACTTACGTGTTCGAGCGAGATCCCGATTCCGCGCTCGGACCGCTGTGGACACCGAATCCCGACCGCGACTCCAGCGCGCCTGAAATCGACGGGCATCAGAATCGCGATACCTGGGGCATTCGAAATGGAACGGACTACGAGCTGAGCTTCGGTACGCTCAGCTTCATCGGCTCCTACCGCGATCTGAAATATCGCTCCTACTACGATTCCGACGGCGGCAATCCGACGACTCAGCGTATCGGCGCGTTTCTCGGGTTCGACGAAGACACCGATTTCTGGAGCACCGAACTCCGGCTCTCGTCGCTACCCGAGAGCAAGACGAGCTGGGTGGTCGGCCTCTACAAATTCAACCAGGAAGTCGTTCGCGACACCATTCTGGATCTGACTACGACCATTCCGCTGCCGGCTCCGTTTCCCGCTCCTGGCGCGAGCAGCAGGGACATCTTCGCGCAGAACGCGAAGCTCGACAGCTTCGCCGCTTTCGGCGACGCAACGGTTCCCTTGAGTGAGCGCATCAGAGCCTACGGCGGTTTGCGCTATACCGACGACAAGAAGGACTATCGCGTCTCGAACGAAGACAGCACTGCATTGATACGCGCGCGCGAACGCTTCGACGTCAGCGACTCGGCCTCCTTCAGTGCGGTGACTTATCGCGCTGGCCTCGACTTCCGCCCCGTCGAAAGTCAGCTGCTTTATGGCCAGATCGCCCGCGGTTTCAAGAGTGGCGGATTCCAGGACAACCCCGGCAATGCGGCGGCCGCCGCGACTGCGTTCAAGCCCGAGTACGCCACTCAGTACGAGCTTGGACAGAAGGGTGAATTCTTCGGGCGGCGACTGATCTGGAATAACACCGTCTACTACATCGACTATCAGGATCTGCAGACGCGCCGCGTCAACGACGATCTTTCGATCACCGTGGACAACGCCGGAAAAGCCACGATCAAGGGCGTCGAGACCCAGTCCATCATTTCACTGTTTCATGGCTTCAGGCTCGATCTGTCGTATGCCTACACCGATGCGAAGTTCGACCAGTATCGCGACGGAGAAGAAGACTTCAGCGACAATCGAATTTCGAGAACGCCCAAGCACAAGTTCATCGCCTCGCCGTCCTATCAGTTTCCGAGCGTGAGCGGGTTTGATATCAATGCATCGGCGGAGTATCGCTACGAGAGCAAGATATTCGACGACAACAGCAACAACGATCTCGAGGTGCGCCCCGCCACGAACTTCGTCGATGCCCGAATCGTCATCTCACCCGAAAGCGAAGCCTGGACGCTCACTTTCTGGGGCAAGAACCTGACGAACGAAAAGACACGCTCGTTCCAGACGGTGGCGCTCGGAGCACTGACAGGATCGCTGCTGGACCCTAGAGTGATCGGGGCGACCGTGGGCGTGAAGTTCTGACTCGAAACTCGGCGGTTTCCGACACAAGCCAGAAGGCACCATGAAAAATTCAGACGGCACCGCCAGCGCGAGCACCAATAGCAGGCTCGGCAGTCGAGACGCGACGGTCATTTTGACCTTGCTGTTCTTTGGCTATCTTCTGAGCTTCGCGGACCGCGTGATATTCAGTCTCGCCATCAAGCCGATCAAGGAGTCCCTGCACTTCAGCGATAGTCAGATCGGACTGCTGTCCGGTCTGATCTTCGCCGCGAGCTACGCCTTGTTCAGTCCCATCGGCGGCTACCTCGCGGATCGCATGTCCCGGCGTTCCTTGATGGCAGCCGCCGTTGCGTTCTGGAGCGCCGCCACGGTCGCGACAGGCTTGGCCGCGTCGTTCATCAGCATGGGTATCTCACGCGCCCTGGTCGGTGTTGGCGAATCGATGCTGCATCCGCTCGCGGTGTCGTTGCTGTCCGATGCCGTGGATGCGCCCAAACGCTCGCGCTCCTTTGGCATTTACATGAGCGCAGGCGCGACGGGCGCTTTGGTCGCCTTGCTGGGTGGCGGGCTGTTGCTGAGGCAGCTGCATAGCGCTGGAGAAATATCGCTTCCCCTGATCGGCACAATCGCTCCATGGCAGGCCTTGTTTTTCGGCGCGGGGGTTCCCGGTTTCATCCTGGCAGCGGTCATCATCCTTGTGATGAAGGAGCCGCGCCGCCGCTCAGACGCCTCCGGCACTACCAGCGCGAAGAATCAGGGAGCGATCGATTTTCTGAAACGGAACTGGAGATTCTCGACCGCGATCTTCGTCGGCGTTTCCACTTTGCAGATGGGAGCCTACACGTTGTCGACGTGGTACATCGTCTTCTTCGAACGCGTGCACGGCTTGCCAGGCTTCAAAGCCGCCATCCTGCTGGCTTGCACGAGCGGAGTCGCAACCCTCGTCGGCTGCATCGCGGGCGGCCGCATGATCTCGAGGCTGCGTCAGGCGGGAAGGAAGGACGCGGCTCTCATCATCGGCATGGGCGCCGGTGCGGTGTTCATGGTGTTCAGTGTGCTGGCGCTGCTCGCGACGAATACGACGCTGGCGCTGGCGATTCTGCCTATCGCGACATTCTGCGGATACATCCCTTCCATTGCGGGCTTTACTGCGATGGGCGAGGGCTTGCCGTCTTCCGTACGGGCCCGCCTCGCCGGTCTGCACACGCTCGCGAACGGCATCATCTCGAATTCGCTCGGCCCATTTCTCGTCGGCTTTTTCTCAGACACTGTCTTCGCTTTCGAGGCCGGAATCCGCTATTCGCTGATCGTAACGATCCTCATCGGAGGATGCGCAGGGGTTTATCTGCTCAACCAAGGCAGAGCTTCACTTCGAGCGCTGGTGCAGGCTCAAGAATCGCTCGATTCAGACTGATCGGGCGCAGCGAAAAAAGCCGATTGCAGCGCCTTGCAGATGGCACTGGCAGCCGGAGGCTTCTCTGCAGCTCCTACGACTTTGGTCTAAGGGCGAGCGATGATCGATGATGACGGTCCAGGACTCGGCTGGGGCCTCGACCGTGGGCGGAGACGGACAGACAAGGGCTCGGATGTTCGACTAACATCGGGTTGAATTGCGTCGCCCCATAACGACCGCAGACATTCATCGAGCTTAGGAGAGCCTAATGGAATGCGCATTCACCCCGCTTGATTTCCTTCGTCGTGCACGGAAAGTTCACGGAGCGCGCGAGGCCGTCGTCGACGGGAACCTGCGGCTCAGCTATGCGCAGTTCGGCGACCGCTGCGATCGCTGGAGCGCGGCGCTGCAGCGCCTCGGCGTCGGGCAGGGCGACCGCGTCGCCACCATCGCGCCGAATACGCACCAGCATCTCGAACAGTTCTACGCGGTGCCGCAGATCGGCGCCGTGATCGTGCCGATGAACTATCGGCTCACCGAAGAAGACTTCGTCTACATGGTCACGCACAGCGGCAGCAAGGTGCTCTGCGTGCATTCCGATTATCTAGACATGGTCGACCGCGTGCGCGACCGCATGGACTGCGTGCAACATTTCGTCGCGCTCGAAGGCAGCAAGAGCGGCTGGCTGGATTATGGCAGCCTGGTCGAATCGAGCCCGGCCGATTTCAAGCGCGTCGAGATCCAGGAAACCGATCTGCTCTCGATCAACTACACGAGCGGCACGACGGCCCGGCCCAAGGGCGTGATGATCACGCATCGCAACGCCTGGATGAATTCGATCGCCACCATGGTGCACGTGCCGATGACGCCGGCGGAGCGCTATCTGTGGACGCTGCCGATGTTTCACGCCAACGGCTGGACTTTCACGTGGACGGTCACCGCAGCCGGCGGTACGCACGTGTGCCTGCGCAAGGTCGATGCCTCGCAGATCTATCGTCTTTGCGAGGCGGAGCGCATCAGCATGCTCTGCGCGGCGCCGACGGTGCTGATCTCGATCGCCAACGGCCCGGCCGACGAGCGTGCGCGCGTGAAAAAGGGCGTGCGCGTGCTGACCGCGGGCGCACCGCCGGCCGCGGCGACCATCGAGACGATGGAGCAGGAACTCGGCTGGACCATTACGCAGGTCTACGGCCTCACCGAGACCACGCCGTTCATCGCCATCTGCGAGGCGGTTCCGGAGCACGCGGGGCTCGGCGTGCGCGAGCGCGCGGTGATCAAGGCGCGCCAGGGCGTGGAGCTGATCGGCGCGGCCGAGCTGCGCGTGGTCGACGAGGCGATGAACGACGTTCCGCACGACGGCCAGACGATGGGCGAGATCGTCGCGCGCGGCAACGTGGTCATGAAGGGCTACTACCAGAACGAGGAAGCCACCGAGAAGGCCTTCGCGGGCGGCTGGTTCCACACCGGCGACGCCGCCGTGATCCACCCGGACGGCTACGTCGAGATTCGCGATCGCTTCAAGGACGTGATCATCAGCGGCGGCGAGAACATCTCCTCGATCGAAGTCGAGAGCGTGCTGCTGCGCCATCCGGCGGTGCTCGAAGTGGCGGTGGTCGGCATGCCGCATCCCAAGTGGGGCGAATCGCCGAATGCCTTCGTCGTGCTGCGCGCGGGCGCGCAGGCCACCGAGGACGAACTGATGGCCTACGCGCGCGACAACATGGCGCGCTTCAAGGCGCCGTCGAAGTTCCACATCATCACCGAACTGCCCAAGACCGCCACCGGCAAGATCCAGAAGTTCCAGCTGCGCGGCAGCCGGCCGGGCATCAGCGCGCAGTAGCGCGGCGACGGCCGGGCCGCGGAGCTCAGACCGAGACCAGCGAGGTGGACAGCCCGCCGTAGCGTGTTTCGCCACGCGCTCCGTAGCCTTCGCTGCGCACGCCCGGCAGCGTCGCGGGCTGCTGGGCCAGATGCAGGTTCATCTGCATGCCGTTGGCCTTGTTCTGCGCCGCGCAGCGGCTCAGCAGCATCTCGAAATCCTGCAGCGGCAGATGCGTGGGCAGCGACTGCCGGCGCAGCAGGTGCTGCAGTTCGGCGAAGCCTTGCAGGCGCGAGGCCTTTTCGCGGCTGAGCTTGAGCAGGGCCTGCGCATCGCGCGTGGCGACGGCGTGCTGCTCGGCGTCGAGCAGGTCGAGCATGCCGCGCAGGCTTTGCATGGCCCGGTCGAACAGCGTTTCGATCGGTGCGGACGTCGTCATGGCCCGTCTCAGGCCAGCGGCGGATTGGAGCCGAGCATCTTGCCGGCGATGCGCTCCGGGTCGGGCTGGTAGCGGCCCTCGGCGATCGCGGCGCGCAGCGCTTCGACGCGCTGGCTGTCGAAGGCGGGTTCGCCGCCGATGGATTTCTCCAGGCTTTGCAATTGCATGGCGTCCCCCGTGATCCGCACCGTGTCGTCGCCGCGCGATCCGCTCGCCGAAGCCGGGGCCGCCGATGCGGTCGCCGGACGCGCCTGGCCCAGGCGCTCGCTGGCGCCGGTCAGCATCGGCTTGATGCCGGAGGAGGAATCGATGGTGTTGCTCATGACCGGATCTCGAAAAGGCGTTGGGGCCGTCTGCAAGCCGTATCGGCGGATGGTGGCGGAACTTTAGGCGGCGTTACGCCGTGATGAGTTGTGGCGGTCCCCTCTCCCGCTTGCGGGAGAGCAACTGTGTTTCAGGTCAAGATGCCTGAGGCTGGTTGGAGTTCGAAAGCTTTGCCGTCTCGGGCCAT